>NZ_CP063849.1:8797034-9476802 GCF_015277775.1 Paludibaculum fermentans | reverse complement strand
CCCTCCTCCGGGGTTGGCTGCGGTGGGCGGTGCTTGGTGCTTGACCGGGCAGAGGCTTGACTGCGATCCGTACTACGACTGAGGGGGCCAGACCAGGGGGTCCGGCGCGGACGCGGACGTCCGCCCTCCTCCGGGGTTGGCTGCGGCGTGTTGGGGCCGGCTCGTGGCGGTCAGACTTTGAGGCTTCGCAGGTAGGGGTAGCTTTCCTGCATGGCGTCCATGTTGACCTCTACGAAGTAGTTCTTTACGCCGCCCTTGCGGGCCGTGGCGAAGAGCTTCTTCCAGTCGACTGAGCCTTTGCCCACGGCTACGGACTTCTTCGTGGTGCTGTCCCAGTCGGCCAGGTGGAGAGACAGGATGCGGCCTGGGTACTTCTCCATGTAGGTGGCGGCCTGGAAGCCGATGCTGACTACGGCTACCTGGAACTGCATCTTGACCAGCTTGGGGTCGAGGCGGCGCATCAGCTCGTCGTAGATGAGGACTCCGTCGAGCTCCTTGAACTCCCCGTTGTGGTTGTGGAAGCCGCACTGGATGCCGGCTTTCTGCATCTTCTCGCCAATGGGGTTGAGGCCGTCGGCGGCCTTCTTCCAGTCGTCGAGAGTGGCGGTCTGGGGCAGGCCGAAGCTGGAGAGGATCATCTGCTTGAGGCCGAGCTCCCTGGCGAAGGCGATGCGCTCGTCCAGGTTCTCCTTGAGCTCCTTTGAGCCGTAGTGGCAGCTTTCGCAGCGCAGGCCGGCGTCCTGGATGGTCTTCTTCATGGTGGCCGCGGACATGGAGACGAGCGGCCCGAAGCCGGAGCTGACGTAGCCGGGCGGCGAGCACATCTCGGTGGTTTTGTAGCCGATTTCGGCCATCTGGTGGAGGGTGCCGGCGAAGTCCTTGGCGAGGGCTTCGCGGATGGGGAAGACCTGGAAGCCGGCGGGCAGGCCGAGGGGTTCGGCGTGGAGGGCGGCGGCTCCGGCGGCTGCCAGGGTTCCCAGGAAGTTACGACGGGTGTGGTTGGTCATGGGGTGATGTAGGCTCCAGTCGGTTTGGGTTTAGGTCGTTGGGGGCGTGGCCCGCCAGTCGCGGTTCGCAGCGCAGGGGGAACCCTGGCTGGGGGTTGGGGTTCGTTGGGCAGGCGCAGTTCGTTGGGGCCGTGGCCCGCTCCTTGCCAGTCGCGGTTCGCAGCGCGGTGGGGGGGGAACCCTGGTTGGGGCTTGGAGTTCGTTGGCCTGCTGCATTCCGTTGGGGTGCCCGCTCCCTGACGGTCGCGGCTCTGTTTGGGGGTGCGGCTCTGCTGCATTAGAGCTCCCAGCCTTTGCGGTATTCGCGGTAGAGGTAGCGGTTGGCTTCGGGCAGGTTGGTGATCTTCATGTTCTCGCTGTCGAGCAGGACCTTGCGGCCGGCCCTTAGGGAGACCGTGCCCAGGGTTACGGCGTCGGAGATGCCTGAGGCGTTGAGGAAGCTGCCGGGCGACGGGGGGCCGCCCTGGAAGGAGGGGAGCCAGACGTTGACACGGTCGGCCTGGCCACCGTCGCGGCGGGGCGGGGCTTCTCCCGGGAAGAGGGGTTCGATTTTGCCCTTGGCTGCGAGCTGCGGAGCCTGGCCGTTGAAGCCGGCGAAGATCTTGCCCTGGTCGCCTACAAAGAGGATGCCCTCGATGGGCCATTCGACGTTGGCGGCGTCGAGCTCGGCCGGCAGGCGCGGCTTGATGCCTCCGTCGTACCAGAAGAGCTCGGGGGACGGCGAGCCGTTGCGGGCCGGGAAGGTGAAGTGGATGGTGCAGGCGGCGGGGAAGGCGAAGTCGTTTTTGTTCCGCTTGCTGACCTGCTCCTCAATGATGTTGGTGTGGGTGGCCCAGGCGTCGGCGGAGATGGGCGAGGGGAGCTTCAGTTCGGTGAAGACGGGCCAGAGGCTGTAGATGCCCATGTCGGCCATTGAGCCACCGCCGAAGTCGTACCAGCCGCGGAAGACGGCGTTGGTGTAGTTGGGGTGGTAGGGGCGGTCGAGCGCGGGTCCGAGCCAGAGGTCCCAATCAAAGCCGGGCGGCGGGGCGGGGGTTTCCCTGGGGATCTCAGTGTACTGCGGCCAGACGGGGCGGTTGGACCAGTTGTGGATTTCGCGGAGGGTGCCGATGACGCCTTCGTTGATGCGGGCACAGATACGGCGGTTGCCGTCGCCGGCTCCGTAGGGGAGGAAGTGGGTGGCGCAGCCGGTCTTGCGGGCGGTCTCGATGACGAGGCGGGCTTCGTACATGCGGTTGGCGAGGGGCTTGTGGACGACGACGTGTTTGCCCTTCTTCATGGCCGCGACGGAGACCGTGGCGTGGAGGTGATCGGGCGTCATGATCTTGACGGCGTCGATGTCGCGCTCCTTGTCGAGGAGTTCGCGGAAGTCGGAGTAGGCGGTGACAGCGCGGAACTGGTCGGTGGCGCGCTGTTTGGCGTAGTAGGCGTCGATTACCTGTTTGCCGATGTCGCGGCCTCCGGGGCAGCCGGTCTCGTTGGCCTGCCAGTCGGGCTGGTCGAGGATGCGGCGGATGGTGTTGCGGATGGAGCCTTTGCCCCATTCGACGTAGTTGTTGGAGGCGCGGTTGGGGTCGCAGACGGCGACGATCTGGATTTTGGGGTTGGCCAGGAGGCCGGCGAGTTCGGTGAAGCTTTGGGTGCCCATGCCGATGTGGGCGAGGGTGAGTTTGTCGCTGGGGGCGATGTAGCCGGTGCCGCCGAGGACGGCTCGGGGGACGATGGTGAAGGCGCTGGTGGCGGCGGCGGTGCCGACGAAGGAGCGACGGTCGAGGTTGGACGGCATGCGAATCCTCCTGGGGTGACCGGGTGACGGGCGGCCTATGGATGAGTCCGGAGGCGAGTATATATCAGGATGGGGGCGGGGGGAATCCGACTTCGCCTTCGCCCGACTTCGCCCCAACTTCGCCGAAGAGTTCGACCTCCTTCGCCAAAGGCTTCGGCGGGCAAGGCGGGCGAGGCGGGCAAGGTGGCTTTGTTTGCTCAAAAAGTGCGATGGGGCGGGCGTTTTCGTTCCTGGACTGGGCCCCCGGCTTGCGCCGGGGGTAATGCTGGGGGAGCGGTCCGCGGACATAGGTAACGAATTGGACCGGCGACATCGGTAACACAGATCAGCGGCGCAAGAGATCTGATCCGCCTTATCGGTACGGCACGATGAGTGTCGATGCCGTGGAAGGAGACCAGAGCAATGGACCAACGGGTTCAACTATTGCAGGAGTACGACGAAGGCGAGACCGTGACCGCACTGGCGGAAGCCTATGGCGTATCGAGAAAGACGGTCCACAAGTGGATCAAGCGTCGAGAGGAGGAAGGCGTGGCCGGTTTGCAGGACCGCAGCCGGGCGCCTCATACCAGCCCGCAGGAAGTCAGTCAGGAAGTCATAGAGCGCATCCTGGCTGAGCGGCGGAAGTGGAACTGGGGCCCGCGCAAGCTATTGAGGAAGTTGGCCGAGGCGGAGCCGGAGAGGAAGCACTGGCCGGCGCCCAGCACCATCGCCATGATCCTGAAAAGAGCGGGTCTGAGTGTCACACGAAAGCGACGCTTGCGGACGCCGCCCTTCGGGCAGCCCTTTGCGTCCGTGGATGGACCCAATCGGACGTGGTGCGCGGACTTCAAGGGTTGGTTCCGTACAGGTGATGGCGTGCGTTGCGATCCATTGACCATCACGGACGCCCACAGCAGGTACTTGCTGCGCTGCCAAATTACGCCGAAGACGGATGGAAAGCATGCGGCTGCGATCTTCGAGGCGGCGTTTCGAGAGTACGGTCTGCCGGAGGTGATTCGTACGGACAATGGCACGCCGTTTTCGACGCGGGCGCCTGGCGGACTCAGTCGGTTGTCGATGCGCTGGGTTCGGCTGGGCATTCTGCCGGAGCGCACAGCACCGGCCTCACCGCAGGAAAACGGCCGCCACGAGCGCATGCATCGGACGTTGAAACAGGACACGCTGAATCCGCCGGCGGCCAACCCGCGCCAGCAGCAGAAGCGATTTCACGACTTTCAAAGGATCTACAACGAGCAGCGGCCCCATGAAGCCCTGGACTACGATACGCCGGCAAAACACTATCAGCCGTCGTTGCGCCCGATGCCACGTCGGATCCCGGAGGTGGAGTACCCGGCAGGGCTCGTGCTACGACGGATCCAGAATCACGGAGATCTCTACTACAAGGATCAGAGGATTTTCATCAGCGAGATCTTTGCGCGTCAGTTGCTTGGACTGCGGCAGGTTGACGATCGCTATTTCGAAGTGTTCTACGGCATGCTGTTGCTCGGCTGGCTGGACATAGAGCGTAATCGGTTTATGAGGAAGAAGCCGAAGGCGCTGGAGCAACAGGACGACGAATCCGCGGCGGTGCCGGCCGCTGAGTAAGGCCCATGGAAATGACGCACCGTGGAAAGCGAGGAAATCCAAAAACAGGATTCCCTCGCTTCCCACCGCGCTTGGAAATCGCTACGCGATTCCCACATTTCCACAGGCGTACGAATCCGGCTAGAATCGCGAAAGGCGATCAGACAAGCCCCCGCGACGACTGTTACCCATGTCGGTAGACCAGATTGTCACCCATGTCCGCGGCCGTACAGCTGGGGGGAGGGGCTTCGTCGTTGCGGCTGGTGGGCACACAGACTTCCTCTTCCCGCTTCGTCGATGGCTTCGCCCTCCTTCGCCGGGCAGAGCGGCTTTGCCGAGGAAATGGGTTTGTTCACTCAAATGTGCGATGCGGCGGGTGTTTTCGTTGCTGAGACCCGCCTTCGCCAGAGGCTTCGGCGTGCAAGTCGCCAGAGGCTTCGACCTCCTTCGCCAAAGGCTTCGGCGGGCGAGGCGGGCGAGGCGGGCTGATGGGTTTGATCGCTCAGGGAGAGAGGAAAGGCCGGAGTCGTTCCTCTCTCGTCCGGGGGCCCTGGTGCGGCGGCGCTTCTTGTGTCAAAGATCCGGCGCAGCGCTGGGGCTTGGGTCCCATCGCTGCCACGGCGGAGAGCTTGGGCTCCCGCCACGCCAAGATCATGGCATGCCCTTCGCAAATTTCGCGGCCTATGATCCTTGGATTCTCACCTATCCCCTTGATTCGACAGGCTGCAGATTTTTCTGCTTCGCTGGTGAACGCACAAACTCGAGGGCGCCCTATGGGCGAGAAGTGGGCCTCGCGGAGCGTTTGCCGACCCGTTTGAATCGTCACCGGACGCTGTGGGCGAACGAGTGGCGCACCCGGGACGTATGGGTCCATGCCGAGATGGGCCAGGGCGGCGGTGTCGCGGGTGGGCATCGGTCGAGAATCCGGTTGGCGATGTCTTGCAACGGGCACCCCGCCCCTCCGGCTGGGTGGAACCGTGTTTGCACTGCTGGCGCGGGTTGGCAAAGTGGCACAATCTCCTCATGACCCGACGTGACTTTGCGGCCTTGCCTGCCCTGGCTGCCTTGCCTGCCGCGCCCGCCCTCTCTGCCGTGCCTGCTCTCCCTGCCCTGCCGGCCTTGCCTGCCCCGGCGGCTCCTCCGGCCGCGCCGATTGCTTTGGGCTCGCGGCGCGAGCTGTTTGTCGACCGGTTCCTGGTGGCTGGGCTGGAGGGAGCGGAACTGCGGTTGGCTACGCCTCTGGATGCCGGGCCGGCCCTCGCTTTTGATCGGCCTTGGGAAGGGGCGTTTTGCGCTTACTCGACTGTGCTGCGGCACGGGGGGCGGTGGCTGCTCTACTATCGCGGGGTGCCGTCCTCGGGACCGGACGGGCGGGCCGCCGAGGTGACTTGCGTCGCGGAGTCGGCCGATGGGCGGACGTTTACCCGGCCGGAATTGGGGTTGTTTGCGATGGCCGGCGCTCCGCGGAACAATGTCGTGCTGGCGAACGCGGCTCCGTTTTCGCACAACTTCAGTCCCTTTGTGGATACGTGTCCCGGGGTGGGGGCCGGGCCGGCGTTGAAGGCGATTGCGGGGGTGCACTCGTCCGGGCTGCATGGGTTCGTTTCGGCGGACGGGTTCCGGTGGACGCCGGTGCAGGCCGGGCCGGTGCTGCCTTCGCCGAAGGAGTTCACGTTCGATTCGCAGAATGTCGCCTTCTATTCCGAGCACGAGCGGAAGTATGTCCTGTATTACCGGACGTGGCAGGAGATCGGGGGGACGAAGTACCGCTGGGTGTCGCGGGCGGTGAGCGAGGATTTCGTGCATTGGACGACGGAGGGGCCGGTCGATTATGGGGGCGCGCCGCCGGAGCATTTGTATACGAACCAGACGTCGCCGTACTTCCGGGCTCCGCACATTTATGCGGGGATCTGCGCGCGGTTCTTCCCGGGCCGGCAGGTGCTGACGGAGGCCCAGGCTCGGGCGGTGCAGGTAGATCCGCAGTATTTCCAGGATTGTTCGGACGCCGTTCTGGTGACGTCGCGGGGTGGGCGGTCGTTTTCGCGGACGTTCCTGGATGCGTTCCTGCGGCCGGGTCTGGGGCTGCAGAACTGGGTATCGCGGTCGAACTATCCGGCGCTGAACCTGGCGCAGACGGGTCCGGCGGAGATGTCGTTCTATGTGAACCGGGACTATGGGCAGCCGACGGCGCATCTGCGGAGGTATGCGTTGCGGCTGGATGGGTTTGCGTCGCTGCATGCGGGGTATGGCGGGGGGACGATGCTGACGCACCCGGTGACGTTCACGGGGCACCGGCTGGCGCTGAATTATGCGACTTCGGCGGCGGGGAGCGTTCGGGTGGAGTTGCTGGATGGGGACAGGCAGGCGTTGCCGGGGTTTGGGCTTGCTGATGCGGCCGAACTGATTGGGGATGAGATTGAGGGGTACGCGCGGTGGAAGCAGGGTGTCGGGGTGGGGGCGGCGCAGGGGCGGGTGGTGCGGCTGCGGTTCCATTTGAAGGATGCGGATGTTTATTCGTTCGGGTTTTTGGGGTGAGCTTAGAGGCGATTCTCAGGAACCGAACGAAGAATGCAAACGCGACCCGAGAAGCGTTTACACAGAATCGCGGACACCACCCTCTGGCGCGTTGCAGGACAACCCATTCCTCTCCCTGCACCGTTGGGAAAGACGCTCAACCCCCTGTACCAAAGCGCTGCCGGCGCCACGCCAGTGATCCCGAGCCTCGTGTGTCTTTTCGGAGTACTCGCCGGTATAATCCTGATGTATGTCTTTGCATGCGAATCCCCGCCGTTCGGCACTGTATTACCCGTACATCCACATCAGAAATGAGCACTGGCTTAAGGCAACGTTGTTATGCGTGCCCACACTAACGCGCATTGTCCCCGACACTTACACCCCCGAAGATGACCCGATCATTCATAAGTACACCAGCCTCAAGGGACCAGGCGGCCCGCTGCTCCAGGCAGTGGCCCCGCGGTTCTCCGGGCGCGCCAATGCAGCTCAGCAACAACTCATCACGCTGCTCACCGAGCACAAAAACGAGATCACAAGAAATTACAGCCGTCCCCACGCCCCACAACCAGACGAGTACTGGATACATACCGCCAAATTCAACCATGACCTTCTCGACTACCTAAGAGCGCACGACCTCGCATGGCTCGGGCACGACCCCGACGCGTATGGGAATCGCGAATGGTTTGCGCTGCACCCCATCCTCGGCAGCGCCGTCATGACCACGCTGGGCTTAAGCATTGCAGCAGAAAACCACCTCGACATCGTTACGCCAAATCATCGTTACCATGAAGCCCTGCTCGGCACAACGGAGGGCGACGTTGCAGCAGCACTCCTCCATAGGCCACGTCCGGTCGACCAGACGCGTAGCGCCCAAAAGCGCTACGATCTTGCTCAACTGGCCATCACCCTTAGCGGGGTGAACTACCGAGCCATTCCACCTGAGGCCATTCCAGAATTACAAGCATCCCCCCACCTGACCAAATTTCAGCAGATTATCCGTGAGGCCGCCCCACGCGTTGAGAACAAGAAAGACCCCGAAGAGTACGACAGGGAGCTCAAAGAGTGTGCAACCGAAATAGTTGATGTTTGGCGAAACACGACTAAGGAGTTCGCAAGAAAACTTACTGCGCCTTTGCTTGGGGCCGCCGCAGGCCTCGGCCTGAAGTCCTACTGCGACGTCTCAAACCCGCTGGCACTGGCTATTGATGCAGGCATTGCCGTAATCATGATTGGGTACACGGCGATCACGAACCGACCGGGAACGAGCCGCTACCATTACCTCACACAGGTCAACAGGGCACAAGACGACATCCTCCGTCTGACGTTCCCGCTCGGTATTACACCAGACTTGCATCATGAATAAGCCAGTAACGCCTGCGATTTGCCCAGGGGCACCGCCTCTGCTCCACATCGCGGCGCGCCAACGGATGCATCCCCAAAGAGAGTTTGGCCGCTCCTCGGCATAGCGCATGGCCACTTCCTATAACTTGCTCGACGTCCTCAACCGCCGCAAACCCTTGTGCATCGTTTGTGGTGCGCATGTGTGTGGAATTTAGGCTTCCCACTGCTCCTGACCTAACTCCGGAAATCAACCCAGGAAAGGGGTGGAACCTCCATGAAGGCTAGTCGACTTCCCACAAGCTGGCTAGTCTCCGCCCAACCTCCAAGCGATTGGTGATCCGCCAGCGTGTCCAGAAGTGCGGCCTTCCCCCGGGACCCGCATTAGCGGCAGAATCGGACAGCGTTGCTCAAGAGCAGGTCAGCGAATCCTTCAGCTGAAGGGGGCCTCGCTCTGAATGACACTGGACTGGATTGATCTTGGCAGCTTGGGTGGACCTGCGCCCACTGGTGCGTTTGTCAGACGTAATCTTCGAACACCGGAGTTTTGGCCTCACTCCCGCACGCCGTGCCCGGAACCGCGGGCTCCACTTCCGGGTGGCGCGCCAATCCGGAGTAAAGCGGAGGAATTGACGGGCGATATGGCGACGCCATGCCCCTCCAGTGGGGGTAGCATACGGAGGCCCTCGCTATCAAATGACACACCAACTGCGACTTTCAGCGTAGCACCGATATCGACTTCTGATATAAAGAGGTATGACTCTCGCTCCTGGCAGCAACCGTGCGCAATACTCGTTGGACGACCTGTATTTGATGGTATCGACGATTTACTCGGAGCAGAACGCCCAAAGATCTCCAAGTGCAACCTTTGGGCATTTTGTGGAGACGTGCGGCATGCTGACCGCCTACGATCGAAAGAAAAAACGGGAAGACTTCAATATTGAAGACGCACTGTGCAAATCCCTGGCTTGGTTCTTTCCGCTTCTGGCGAGATTCCGAGTAACCAGTGTTGAGTCTCTGATTTTCCGCAAATTTCCGTACGCCTGCCCCTACTGTCGACAATGCCCACATAAAGACAAAATCTGTAAAACCACGCAGGGAACTACTAGGACAGTGGACCACGCGGCCGTCCTGGCGAAGCACGCCGAAAACAGCCACAGGCGTCCGCGCGGATTGAATCAGTGGCAGCAGATGTTCCACGATATCTATGAACGCGATACAGTCACTGTAAATAGCGGGCGGAGCACGCTGGGCTTACTTGAGGAGTTAGGAGAACTAGCAGAGGCGGTTAGGGTATTCGAAAAGCATCCGAAATACTTCGCAGGTGAAGCCGCCGATGTCTTTTCCTATTTGATGGGCTTCGCAAACGAACATCGCGTTCGGCTGGAGCTCGACGGTCAGCCTCCGTTTGACTTTGAGGAGGCCTTTCTGTTGCGATATCCAGGCCTATGTATGCAGTGTGGTCATTCGATTTGCATCTGCCCTAGCATCCCAGAATCTACTGTTGGCCGCATGGCCAAGGAGCTCGATCTCGCGCCGGTGAATGAGCTATTCACATTGAACCCTTCCGACGCCGAGCTTCGCGGCAAGCAAATCGGAGCGTCGGTACTTCAAGAACTGGGCGGCCTGCCCGTTATTGCGCACAAACTGCCTTTGGATCGCGGTGAGGCGAATAGGGCCATGGTTTTGCTATGCCTTCGACTCTCGGAAGAAGTTAAGTCACAAGACGTTGGGCTGGCATCAGACCTATATAACGCGGCAATTCGGATCGCGACCGACGCTCGGATGGCAGGCAGTCGAGCGACTGGAAGTTCATCGACGGGTGTGGTCGATGTTTTGTCGAGTGTGTGGCCGCTGTTGAGCCTCGCGGTGATTCCGGAAGATAATTCCTTACAGTCAGGGCTTGCAAAATCTCTGCGTGCCCAAGCCATCCGCATAGGCATCATCACTGCGCTTCCAAAGGAGTTTGCCGCAATGCGAACTATGCTGGAAGAAGAGAGGACTAGCCCAATCGCAAGTGACCCTAACGACTACGTTCTCGGAACGATTCCGGCGAGGGATGAAAGCGGATCTCATATCGTTGCAGTTACGCTATTGAAGGAGATGGGGAATAACAGCGCGGCGGCCGCGGCAAGCCACCTCTTGAGAAGCTTTCCCAGTATCGAAGATGTGATTATGGTAGGAATTGCCGGCGGGATACCGAAGCCGGAATCACCTGATAGGCACATCAGACTAGGAGATATAGTTGTTTCCAATTCATCGGGCGTAGTACAGTATGACAATCTCAAAGTAGGAATTGATAAAATACACCTCCGCAGTTCCTCCTCAAAACCTTCAGCGCGAATGATCGGCTCGTCACGGGTTTTGGAATCGGAGCGACTCATGAAACGATATCCGTGGGAGGAATTCCTGCAAAGAGCTAACCTCCTAGAAAATGCTTCGCGCCCCCATGAATCAACGGATCTATTGTATAAATGGGACACCGGCGATCCAATCCCTGTAGCTCATCCAGTTGATCCGAGTCGCAATGCCGGTCTACCAAAAATTCACTATGGCATTATTGGTGCAGCCAACGTTCTTCTCAAGAATCCGACTCTTCGAGATCAAGTTGCTCGAGACTGCGGTGTCGCCGCGGTGGAAATGGAAGGATCTGGTATCGCCGACGCTGCCTGGACAGCCGGCCAGCAGTATTTAATCGTCCGAGGCATCTGTGATTATTGCGATGAAAAAAAGAACGATGATTGGCAGGGGTACGCAGCAGTAGCGGCGGCGGCGTATGTCCGCGCCCTCATTTCCGCCATTAGCCTGAATGCTTATAAAAATGCAGGCAACTCAACCACTAGTTAGACTCACTGCTGCGCCATTGGGAAGACTAACTCTGCTCAAATAGGCATCTCGCCTCCGCGCTTCCGCTCTTTACTGTTAGGTCTTTGATGGCCCATCCCGCCACGGCTTGTAAATGCGTTCGCTGAGCCCCGGTCAGATGACTTTTTGTCATTGCCAAACAAAGCAAGTAACGAGGACGGCTCATCGCGACAAACAGACGCTTCATAAATGTCGCCCGATTTGTCTCCTTACTCTTCGGCTGCGTGTAATCGGCTATAGGTCGAACAGAATCCGCATTACAGAGAAACTGAACCATCTCTCGTATGTCATACCAATGATCGTATTTTGTCTCGCAGACTAGCGTGGCGTCGTGTGTCTCACCTTTCACGCCATGAATCGTCGAGAGCACGATCCGCACGCCATCCACAGAGTCGTAGACATTTGGATTCTTTAGTGATATCTGTTCATCCGATTCTTCATAATGAACTCTGTTATATGCCACAAACTCAGAGGCTCTCTCATTCAACTCAGGAAGCTCCAAAATAGAAGTGAGCACATTGACAGCTTCCTGCCACTCGTCCTCAGACGGAACATATCCACGGATGAATAAATTCATCACCTCGCCGAAAGCAAGCGTCTTCTCTCGCTCTTTCAGGTAGGCGTTTAGCATTGTGCGATTGAATGATATACATTTGCCGAAGCGCGTTGTGTACTTCCGACCGGCTCGCCTCATCCAATCCAGAACCGCGACTAGTAGCACGTCGTAGCGGCTCGCGACGTCACCACCGCCAGCCCGAGCACAAAACCGCACGGCATCGCACAGCGACTTCGCTCGAAAGCTTGCGGACTGGATTTTGGAATCGAACGGGGCCCAGTAACTGGGCAGAGTGAGACCTGTCGCGCTGGCCGTTTTTCCTATCCCGCCAATGGCTTTTACTACAGATCGATGTTGCTTAGGTAACGCTAGCGCCAATGTGGCGAAGGCCGGTAACACCTTCTCGATAGAGGTACTCTCAAAAAGAAAGATCGTGTTGCGCGGACTATCTGCGAGCGGAGACCGCAATCCTGTGAATGAACCAACCCGACGATAACTAAGCGATGCAAGCGTCGATGCGATGGACGGGACAAAGCGGTGGCTCTCCGTGATACAGTGCAATGCTGCCTCATTGTACGTGATGTTTGGCAATTGGCCGCCCATCGCATCGAAAATCGACTGATCCGGATCACCAAATCGCTGGATTGAGCATCTGGTCGGGGGGAAGATTACATTAAGTAACTCATCCTGATGCCTTTGGGTATCTTGCATCTCATCGAGTATCACAATCTTGAAGCGCGAACGCAGAGCCGCTACCAGTTCCCTATTCGAAGCGATTGCCTGTTTCGCCAATTCGTACATTTCTGAATACAAAAACAGACCGTCACTGCAAAACCGGACGCGTTTGTCGAAGAAATAGTCCTCGTCATACCCACTCCTTTTGAGGTCGACGAACCGATGAACACGATCCATGAAGTCCGCTTTTATTTTGAGCTGGCCGTCTTTGTGCTCGAAAGAGAAGAGTGATGCGTCGATTTTTCCATTCTTGAAATAGTAGGAGAACTGATACTTCTCATTTTCCTTCCGATCATGGACTTTGAAGTTCCACCCAAAGGCGGACTCTATGATTTTGGCGAACTCGCTTTCGTCGACAAGGTGAACATCCCATTCCCGGCTTCTCGCATATGGCAGGGCAAGGAAGGTGTTCGTGAAGTCTTGAATGGTCCCGATGAAGTGCGGATAGCTGAGCAGCTTGCTGCCTGCAACATCGCTCCCGACGCGTGACAAGATCTCGGCGATTCCAACATTGGAATGCGTCAGAACGCAGATTCCACTGTAGGCGTCGTGCCAATTCTCCAGGAGGAGCATCAGCTTGAGGCCGACCAGCGTCGTCTTACCGCTTCCAGGACAGGCTTGCACGTCGGTGGAATTCAGAATTGCCCTCCGCCTCGACTCATCGAGAGACAGATGCCGAGTCGGATCGGGCTCGCCACTATTCAGACGCGCCAAGAGGCGGTCGATATCGGACTCACCTATTTGGGTTGGAGACATCAGCACTGGACCGCTTCGGCAGTGGGAGGCAACATAGGCGCTTCTGCATTGTTCGTTACGTAATCGATGGCACGAACTATGTAACAAGGCAGTTTGTCACGCAATTCCTGCTGCAGTTGGGCTGCCCTCGCCTGAAATGCCTGCTCTCGCTCTTCTGATGCAGTCGCGTCCTCATTGGGCAAAGGTGCAGAGCGCGCAGGCGTAAATGTCTTCCTGAGGAGCGACACCAGTCGATAGGCCACCTCCGTTTTCCGAGACGGGCTCTCAATGAGTCCGTATAGGTATATTGCTCGCTCCTCTGGATCCGTGGGCAGAGTATCGATGTCCTCGTTGCTCCCATTCACTGCTTCGTAAAGCAACGCGAATAGCGAGCCCAAGGCAAGGCAATACTCAAACGTCCACCGGGCAGATAGTTCGACCTCGACGTTCTGCCCTCTGATTTTTCTGCGAAGATCCTTGAAGTCCTGGAGTGCCTTGGTGTCGTAGAAATCGATCCAACAGTCCTCGTTGCCGCCCTTTCCATTTGCTTTCTTCGGAATTGCTTTCTTGAAACCGATAGTGTCGCCGTCCCCTCGAAACTCGGCCCTTCTGGGCCAAAGGTCCAGGTCTCTCACACACATCACCCGAATCGGAATCCACCGTCGAGAATCTTTCCTCTGGAATATTTTCGCATACCGCGCGTACGCTGTACTACCAACGTTCACTATTGAGACGCCGTAGTCCTCAAGAGGTTTCCCTAGAAGCTCCGCGATGGTTGGGAGGAGGATGTTCTCCGCATCTCCCTCGACAATCAATACAGCCCTCGCGAAGAACAGATTCGATTTGGTCACATCGAGGAATTTCTCTAGAAACACATAATCGTCACTGTCAAGTGCTGTGTCAGTGGGTCTCAAAGGGAAGGCTTGGCCTCGTGCCATGATGATCACCGATTCAAGGGGCGCCTTTGATGCTAGGTTAGGGCTATGCGTTGTCAGAATACTTTGGAGACTGGGCATTCCTAGCTGGCCAAAGTCGTCCCGCAGCGCTTTTAGGAATTTCATCTGCAATTGCGGATGAAGGTGAGCTTCGGGTTCCTCAATCAGCAAGAATGGAAAGTCATCCTGTTCCTGTTCGAGCAGAAGAAGTTCCGTAGCCATAAATAGCAAATTACTATAGCCAAGACCTTGTTGACGATCCTCTTCGTCGATAAGCAATTGCAGTTTCTCGAGGATTGCTCGACACATCTGCTTTCTTTCAGCTTCAGAGAGCCTATTGATGTCGGTACCTCCGACGATCTCGATAGCGGGCCGGAAAGTACTATTGGCAAAGCTGATTGATCTTATCTGCTGCTGAATTTGATTGAGGCTCTTTTTGATGGCTTGGTTACCGAGAATCGACTTGTTTGCGTTGATGAGGGCTGTCAGCAGGCCAATAACGTTGGTTGCTTCCCTTAACGATTTGGAAGAATGCAGCACTTGAGACAACCGTGACCCTCTGCTGGCCGTGAGTTCGGACTCTGCATCGCGCAACGGACGAAGGTATGTCGCAGAGAGGTACGCCCGCACTTCACGCTCTATGGTTGGTCCGGTTCCGTTTCTACCCGAGCGGAGTTCGGTACGAATGTACCGAACTCCGCGGGCGACATGGTCGGTGAGTTCGGCAGTTAACGTGACGTATAGGGCCGAACATCTTTCCCGCTTCTCGAGAACTTCCTCGTGCGTGATATGTTCCACGAAAACACGCGCTTGCCGCACTGTGATCGCTTCGAATTTTAGCTGGATCGAGAAGCGCGATTGCCCTCTCCGGAAGTCGCTCTCTTGAATCTTTACCCACTCGGATGAGTTCGTCTCCAAAGTGTACCGGATTGCGTCGACCAGAGAGGTCTTGCCGGAGTTATTTTCCCCGACGATGAGATTGAGTCCAGGACCAAGGCTGAGTGACAAGTCGTCGAAAAGCCGGAAATTCTTTATGTGCACTTGCGCAATATGCATAGACTGCGTGCCAAGGTAGAAACTGCTGACCATCTCCAGTATATCGAATATCCAATGGGCTTCCGATTTCTTCTCGGCACTCTTTGGCACACCAGTCCGGCACCGCTCACTAACGCACGCCGCTCAATCCCCGGCTGACGAAACTGCCCTCAAAGCTGGTTCAGCCGACAGATCAGCGCTTCTGCAGAAACCGCAAGAGATATCTTTGGCGTTTCGACGGTGTCGAGTCCATGGTAGACACCGGCAGGCCGGCTTTCGGCCTAGCGGGAGGCAGTGACCCAGCTCTGGGAGCTTTCCCGTGAATCCTCGCGGATGACTCAAAACGCGAGGACGGCGGCGGATTGAGTAACCGCGGCTTCTGATAGTCTGTTCACTGACTTACCGCACACTGAGGGGAGCTATCTATACCCATCGCTTCCGGGCAGAGCAGGCTAGGCCGGCTCCAGGTCCTGAGTTGTCGCCAGGAACGTGCCGTCCGAGGGCTTCGAATGGGCTGCCACAGGCAGGCACCCTCCGTTCGAATGATGCCGCTGGAGGAGAAGATGAGGGAAGCCGAGGAGAGGAAGAGCGATGTCCAGAAGAGGGAGCCCAGCCAGGGCCAGTAGCCGTTCCCGTGCTGAGTACAGATGGTTTCAGGGACGGCCGGTCGAGCGGACGGAGGCACAGGCGAGGGTAGTACCAATGATCCGCGTCGACGCTCGGGCGAGCGCGAAGAAGTAGGCCCTGGCTACCGTGTGGTGATCCAGGAGATTTTCGGACGCGGCCCGTGCTCGAGATGGCCACTCCACGTCCCAATGGACCGCTTCCGGGTAGCCGACGATTCAGAACGGACTCCCTGTCTTCCGTCCCTCCTCCTCATCCATGAGCTATTCACAGGCTGAATCAGCGACCGCAGTTTTCACTGCTTGGGCGGCGGGGCCATCGGAAACGTCGCGATCACCTTGGGCACCCTGTAAATCCCGGTGCTCTCTGTACCCGAGGGGCCCCACATGTAGAGGGTGCCGTCCGATTTGAGGGCGAAGCCCCTGCTGCCGCCCGTCCACACGCGCACGACCGACGAGAGTGTCCGGACGAGCACGCCTCGCGACGAGTATGCGTCTACGCCGCCTCCCGTCCCGAGCGACCCGAACGAGTTGCCGCCCCAGGTGCGCACCGTGCCGTCACGGAAGGCCGCGGCGCCGTCCGCCAGGTCGGTGGCCTCGCGCAGCAGGCCGGGTAAGGGTGCAGGGTTCAGCACCAACGGCCCGCGATCCTCGACAATCGTGGGCGCCGGCGACGGGCCCCATACCAGCCACGCGCCGTTCGCCTGCCGCGCTCCTGCGGTGCTTCCGGAGGCATAGATCCGGGTGATGCCCGCCAGCGACTGAATCCTGGCCGGCCTGGCTCGCGCCTGTTGGTCTCCGAGTCCCAATTCGCCGTACTTGTTGGCACCCCAAGTCCAAACCGTCCCATCGGATTTCAGAGCGAGCATGTGCTTGTAGCCGCCCACGATCTGCACGACTCCTTCGAGCCCCTCCACCCGCCGCGGCGTGTAGTGCGGCTTTCCAGACTGTCCCGACAGGGTGAGGGTCCCCGTGGCGAGCAGCCCTTCGCGGTCCTCTCCCCACATCCACACCGTGCCGTCCTGGAGCAAGGCCGCTCCGCCGTGGACGAAAGCGGCGATTCCGACGACACCCTGCAGCGCCGGGAGGGGGGTGGGCTTTGGCTGCTCATAGGTGGGTCCGCGATCGGTCCCACCCAAGAGGCCGAAATCATTGCGACCCCAGACGTAGACCCGGCCGTCCTCGCCCAGCACCATACTGATCCATGCGTCCGGCACTGCGACCGCCCGCCCCTTGGGCACGCCGGGCACCGGAGAGAGCTTCTCGACGAACTCGATGCCCGGATCGGCGCCGCACACGCGGTAGCGGTTGCTGCCCTGGCACGCGACGGTTCCGTCCGGCGCGATGACGAGGGTGTGGGTGCTGGAACTGGCGACGTGTACCGAGTCCTGCCAGTCGGGCGCAGCGAGCAGGGGGAGGGCGCAGGCGAACGGGAGGATCAGGGCGAGTCGCATCCATTGAGTCTCGCACGGGGGGTTCCTCTCGCTGGGGTGGGATGCTCCTGGCGAACGGGCGGCGGTCTCGGGAGGTGGGTGTTCGCGGCGGCGAGGAGTTGGCATCCGGCGGCCATGTGGCGGCGCTCGGGAATTGAGGGTGCGATTTGATGGGGACGGATGAGCCGCTCAGGTGGCTGGCCGGTTCCCGGATGGGCAGTTGGCGGTCTGGAAGGTGCACTGGACTGCTGCTCCGCGCCGGCTTCGCAGTTGCAGGGCGCCAGGAGTGCCTCGCCAGGGCGCTGCGGTGGAGGGGGCAGGGTGGATCGCGCTTAGCCCGTCGCTTACGCTCCGGGACTGGGGCTTGCCCGGCCGGCTTCCCAGGGTTGGTTCACCGGAGTGTCGCGCGGCAGAGCGCAGCGCTCTGGGCCCATTGCTCGCGGGCGAAGCGGGCCAGGCCGGAGTCGAAGCCGGATTTGTCGAGGTGGGCTTGGGCGGCTTCCAGATGCTGCAGGGCAGCTTCGTAGCGGCCTTCGGCGATGGCGATTTCCGCATCGACTGCTTCGAGGGAACGGGGTTTCCCAAGGGCGGTTGCGCGCTGCCTCCATTGCCTGGCCTGCTCCGGGTTCCTGCGAATGCTGGCGCTGGCGCAGGCTGCCTCACTCAAGATCGTTTGCCGGTGGAGCTTGCCCGTGCGCTGTAGGCCGGAGGGCGCGCTCTCGAGGTACGGCCATGTGGCTTGTGCGACCTGTAACCACTTGCGTTACACTCAGAGCGTTTCCATAGAAGGATCCCGGCATTATGGACTCGAACGGACCTCTACCGCCGGAACCAGATCGGGCATTCAGGCCAAGCACGCTGACCGGCTTCGACTGATCCTCGGCCGGCTGAATGTATCGACAACCGCTTGCGACATGGACCTGCCGGGCTTGGACCTCCATGAGCTGAGCGGCCCGAGAAAAGGCACGTGGGCGGTGAAAGTGAGCGGCAACTGGCGCGTCACCTTCACCTGGGCTGGCAAGGATGTTGAGCGTGTGGACTATGAAGACTACCACTGAGGGAACGATGAAGATGCATAATCCTCCACACCCTGGCGAGGTACTCAAAACGCTGTGCCTCGAACCATTGGGGCTGAGCGTGACGGAGACTGCGCGGTCGCTGGGCGTGAGCCGCAAGACCCTTTCCGGCATCCTCAACGGACGAGCCGGCATTAGCCCGGAGATGGCGGTCCGGCTGTCCATCGCCTTTGACACGAGTGCGGAGAGTTGGCTCAACCAGCAGCTCCAGTACGACCTCTGGCACGCCGAAAAAGGCAGGAAGGGCCTCCATGTGAGAAGGCTCACCGCCGCCTGAGCTGATCCTCAGTTCGCGGCTCCGTCCGGCGGCCATGCGGCCCAGGTGGTCCAAACCACCCGGCTCCAGAGTGGGCGGCTCCATTGAAGGCGCCCGCGTAGCCCGTCGCTGCGCTCTGGGACTGGGGATGTGGGGGCGGCTTCCTCCGCTTTGGCGGCCCGCAGGGCCATACTCAGACTTCATTGAAGGCAAGTGGGTCGCCGTGGCCCCCTCCGTTGAGTACGCCTGGTTAGCCCGTCGCTTACGCTCCGGGACTGGGGCTTGCCCGGCCGGCTTCCCAGGGTTGGTTCACCGGAGTGCCGCGCGGCAGAGCGCAGCGCTCTGGGCCCATTGCTCGCGGGCAAAGCGGGCCAGGCCGGAGTCGAAGCCGGATTTGTCGAGGTGGGCTTGGGCGGCTTCCAGATGCTTCAGGGCTGCTTCGTAGCGGCCTTCGGCGATGGCGATCTCCGCATCGACAGCTTCGAGGGAACGGGGTTTCATGAGGGCGGTTGCGCGCTGCCTCCATTGCCTGGCCTGCTCCGGGTTTTTGCGAATGTTGGCGCTGGCGCAGGCGGCCTCGATGTAGACCATTTGCCGGTAGGGCGTTGGCGCACGGCGCAGGCCGGAGAGCGCGTTTTCGAGATGCGGCAAGGCGGCGGTCTCCTCGCATTCGTCGATGAGGCGGTAGAAGACCAGAAGCTGGCAGTAGGAGTACTCCGGTTCCGCGGGCGGCATGCGCAGCATTTCCTGGACGGGTTCCGGGCTCCAGGAGCGGGGCAGAATGCCCGCGGTGTCCGCAGTCTGGATGGCCAGCAAAGCGATCCAGGAACGGGCCGGCTGGGGCCTTCGCAAGAGCTGCCACAGGCGGGCGCCATCCGTTCGAACTAAACCGCTGGAGGAGGGGATGAGCGAAACCGAGGAGAGGAACAGCGAAGTCCAGAAGAGGGTGCCCAGCCAGGCCCAGCGGCCGCTGCCGGATTGGGCGCAGAGCCAGCCGGAACTGACGGCCAGGGCGACGCTGGCGAGTGGTCCTCCGGCCACCATCCAGGCCCATTTGGAACGGTCGAAGCCGACAGTGCCGCAGAGCGGCCGGAAGAAGCCGGAAAAGATATGACGCAGCTCGAAGCGGCAGGTCCAGCGAGTGCCCGACTTCAGGAAGACAAAGCCACCGACCGAGATGCCACCGAACTCGATGCCCCCGATGCGGCCCACGAGGGCGTGGCTGGCTTCGTGGGCGGCGATGCCCAGCCAGACCAGCGGGAAGAGCAGGATCTCATTGACTGCCGGCCAGTGCCAGTCAGGCAACTGATGCAAGTCCCGCAGGATGAGTGAGGAGAGAACAACTACTCCGGTGGTGAAGACGATGAAGTAGAGGTGGAGGGTGCCCGGCAGGGGCGGCGGGGGTTGCTCGAGGTCGAGGATGGGCGTGGCGGCGGATTCGGACATGATTGCCGGGGGAAGTTGGCTCGGATTCGACGATAACACGGGGGCGGTGGGGACGCTTTGAGCGAGGCATTCCCGGTGAAGGGCGGGGTTCGGATTCGCGGAGGCGAGTGATGCGCGTCCTGATTGTGGATGACGAACCGCCCACGCTGGTGCGCCTGCGCCAGTTGCTGGCCGCCCATCCAGATGGTGAGATCGCGGGAGAGGCGGCCAACGGGACGCAGGCGATGGAGTTGGCCGCACAACTGCGCCCGCACGGGATCCTGCTGGACATCCAGATGCCGGGCTGCAGCGGGATCGACGTGGCGGCCTGCCTGCCGCAGCCGCGACCGCACATCATTTTCTGCACGGCCTGCGATCAATACGCGGTGGAGGCCTTCGAGTTGAATGCGGTGGACTACCTGCTGAAGCCCGTGGGGCGGGCCCGGCTGGCGCAGTCGCTCGATCGCATCCGCGCGCTGCCCACTCCGCTGAGAAGCCAGGAGGCCGCGTTGGAGCGGGCCTTGCGGCCGGGAGCGACGGCGCCGACGAGATTTCTGGCACGAAAGGGGTCGCAGTTTGTCGTGGTGGAGGAATCGCGGATCCTCTACTTCGGGTCGGAAGGAAGCCTGACGCGCCTGGTGGCGGACAGCAGCGATTATTGGATGGCTCCGACACTGAATGAGCTGGAGCGTCGACTGGCGCCTTCGCGATTCTTCCGGATTTCCCGGGCGGCGCTGGTGAATTTGAGCGCGGTGACCGAGGTTCGGCCCGAGAGTGGGAACGGAGAGGTGACGCTCAGGAATGGAGTGAAGCTGGAGGTGAGCCGGCGGCGGACCAGGCACCTGTTGGAGTACCTGGCGGGGATGGTTTGAGGGTTGGGGCGGGTCGCGCGTGCTTTTGGGAACTTCGCGCAATTGGACAGTGTCTTCATACCAGAAGGCCAGCTCTTTGGAGTTTGGAACAGCGCGACTCCCGATACGGAGAGGGCCGCACCTTCGTACTGCGTCCGTTGCTGGCGGCGGGCCGCTTCTCGACTGGCAGCCGCCATTCCGAGGCATACCTATGCGTTTGAGGCCAATGTCGTGTCTGTGGCTGGCTGCCGCCCTCACGAGCTTTTCCGCCGCCGGAGCACGGAGTCTCACGGAGAATTTCGACACGAGTCATGCGAAGGAGGTTGCCTCGAATCCCGCCGACCTCCACTTCCGGGTGTACACCCCGGGCGGAAAGCGCACATTCCACATGGGAGAGCGACTGCCGCTCACCCTGGAGTTCTCCAGCGATACGCCTGAGAAATACAAGCTCAACGCCGCGAGTTACGACCGCAGCGGAAGGCTGCCCACCGAGGAATTCGTCATGGAACAGGAGGTGACGGATCCGTACATCGACTATTTCGGGAGCGGCGTGATGGGAGGGATGGCGGGCGGGATTCGCGGGTATCCAGTGCTGGACTCGAAACCGGTGAGGGTCGAAGTGGAGCTCAATCAGTGGTTCCGCTTCGACCGTCCGGGCCGTTACCGCTTCTATTTGAAATCGCATCGCCTCGCTCGAGCGAGCGCGCCCGGCGAATCGGAGAGAAAGACCGTGGGTTTCGCCGCGGTTTCGAACATGGTCGAGATCGAGATCCAGGCTGCCGATCCGACCTGGGAGGCGAGGAAGCTGGCGGAGATCCGGGCCGTTCTGGAGCCGCCAGCGGCCGGGGCAGCCAAGGCGGAGGATCAGCCGCTCATCCCTGCCCCTCCAGATGAGAAGGTGCTCCTGGCCAGGCGTGAATTGGAGTACCTGGGAACCGCGCCCGCCGTGCAGTTTGCGTTCGAGATCGCCCGGAAGAGTGGATCCAGCCCATCCACGCTGTTGTTGTTTGCAGCCCGCGCCCGGCGAAAGACCGTCGCCGCGTTCGACGCCTACCTGTCGGATCCGCAAGCCGGGTTTCAGGAGTGGGATTTACGGGTGCGGGCTGCGTTCAGGTGGATCGAGAAGGATCGACCCAAGCCCTTGCCCATTCACGCCTGGCAGATTCCCGACAAAGCGGCCTGGGACAGCACCCACAAACTGATGGAGGAACGGCGGGCCCGCTATGAGGCGATCCTGCGGGCGGAAGCGGTCCGCCTGATTCCGGCGGCGGCCGCCAAGGATCCGGATGGGCGGAAGACCTCGGCGGCAGCGATTGCCGCAGTGGCGCCGGAGGAGGCCAAGGCCGCCAAGCTGGTGCCGCCGGACGACTATGGATTGACGCGGGCGCAACTGATCGCCCAGTTCCTGGAGTTCCCTGAAGAGCAACAAGTTGAGTTGCTCGACCACAAGTGGGACCTGGTGAGAGGTCCGGAGATGATTCCGGTATTGCGGCAACTGCTGGCCAGGCAGAAGCCAAAGAATGCGTTGAGGCAGGCGATGCCCCCGAATGTCTGGGGGACGGAGGGGGGCCTGGCGATTGCGGCCTTGCAGCGACTGGCGCAGCTCTCGCCGCAGGAGGTTGTTCGAGTGATCCAGGAGGACATTGCCAGCGGATCGCCGCGCTTTGCCGGGTATGCGGTGCGGGAGCTGCCGGCCCAGCCGCTAGCGGAGATCGACGATGCCCTGCTGAGCCAATTGAAGCGCGACTATGCAGCCACGATGCCGCTGGTGGCAAAGTTCGCGTCGCCGCGAATACTGGAGGAGGTGCACAGGATTGCCGGCCAACACCCCGCTCCGTGCGCCATGGAGCAGCCGGAGGTGAGCTACTTCGTGCGGGTGGCGCCCGAGGAGAATGGCGAGGGCCGAAGGATGCTCCAACAGGCCATGGGCCAGCGCAAGCACTGCGGCTTCTTCCGCTATCTGCTGGGCAGCGTCGCAACGGTGGCGTGGACTCCGGCCCTCCAGGCGGAGGCGATTGTCCGGCTGGACGACCCCGACGCGGAGGTGGCCCTGGGCGCGGCCGGGGTGCTGGCATCCGAAGGCGGGCCGGAGGTGGAACCGTACCTGTGGAGGCGCCTGGAGAAGTGGGTGGAGCAGTGGCGCGGCCGAACGGCAGAGCTGGAGGGCCACCCGCTTACCGGAAACGGCGCGAATGAGGAGAGCCGGTTGGGCGATGCGCTGTTCAGCTCAATCGGCACGGCGCAAGCGTGGCTGCTGGATGAGCCCCGGCGGAAGCGCCTTGCCGCGCTATGCCTGGGCGACGGGTGCCAGGAGCGGTGGGGACGCGCGCACATCCAAGGCGCGATAGCGATTGAGGCCACCAATGGCGGGTGGATCTACCCGTCCGCTTTTCGCGTGGACGGCTATTCCAGCAGAACCATGGACGGGCTGAAGCGTAAGCTGCAGCAGTATCCGGCCGGCACGCGGTTTTGCTGGATGTCTCATACCGGCGACCTGTTTGACGGGTTCTCGGCCGGTCAACGGACCGAGATGTTTCAGGAACTGACGGGGTTCTTATTGGAACGATCGATGAGGATCGAATCCTGCTCGCAGTAGATTGTGCGGTTTGGGGCGGCAAGCCACGGGGCGAGGCTACGGCCTGGCGGCAGATCCGGCGAGAGGGGATTAGGATGAGGAACCAGGAGTCGTAGAGAAGTGGACATTGTTGCTCATGGGTTGTGCACGGCGGCCGCGGCGATCTTTGTGAACCGGCGGCCGGGTCCGGCGGTGCGGCTTGGGTGGGCGGTGTTCTTCGGAGTTTTGCCGGACCTCGCCAGTTTCACGGTGCCGGCGGTCTTGCGGATCTGGTGGCGGGTGACCGGCGTTACGACCACGCTGCTGCCGCAACCCGGGGGGCCGCGCCTGGATTGGGTCTTTGGGCTTTATAACTGCGTCCACAGTCTGTTGATCTTCGGGCTGGCCTTTGCGTCCGCATGGATCGTCGCGCGGAGGCCCGTCTGGGAGCTACTGGGCTGGTTGCTGCATATCGTGATCGACATGCTGACACACCGCGGCTGGTTTGCGATCCAGTTTTTGTGGCCGGTTTCGGCCGCTCACCTGGACGGGATCCCGTGGGAGACGGGCTGGCTGCTGGCGGCCACGTACGCGGCGCTGGCGGGGATCTTCATCTTGCTGTGGCGGACACGCAGCCAGGCAGCGCAGCTTGCGATCGCTCATCGCGAGCCGCACTGAGCTGGTTCGAGCGTCGCCGAGGCAAGCCCGCCCATCGCTTTGCGGGGACGATGGAGATTTGGCGATCGACAGGATCAGGCAAGAATTGCAGAGGATTGTGGTAACGCCGACCGCGGGATCGGGCCTAGGCTGGAGGTGTGACCAAAGGAGGCAGTGTGGAAAAGCGACTATTGGGCAAGAGCAAGCTCGAGGTTTCGGCGCTGGGCCTGGGCTGCATGGGCATGAGTTTCGGGTATGGCCCGGCGAAAGACCGGCAGGAGATGACCGGCGTCCTGCGGCTGGCCGTGGAGCGTGGCGTCACGTTCTTCGATACCGCCGAAGCTTACGGCCCGTATCTGAATGAGGAACTCGTGGGCGAGGCGCTGGCTCCGTTCCGGACCGATGTGGTGATCGCCACCAAGTTCGGGTTTCAGTTTGACGCCGCCGGGAAGATCGCGGGGCTCAACAGCCGGCCGGAGCACATCCGAGAGGTTGCCGAGGCATCGCTCAAGCGGCTCAAGACCGAAGTCATCGACCTGTTCTACCAACACCGTGTGGATCCGAATGTACCGATTGAAGACGTGGCCGGCACCGTGAAAGACCTGATCCAGGAAGGGAAGGTCAAACACTTCGGCCTGTCAGAGGCGGGTGTCGAGACGATCCGGCGCGCACACAAGGTTCAGCCCGTGAGCGCCCTGCAGAGCGAGTACTCGTTGTGGTGGCGGGAGCCGGAGGCGGAGATCCTGCCGGTGCTGGAGGAGTTGGGCATTGGCTTCGTTCCTTTCAGCCCGCTGGGGAAGGGTTATCTGACGGGCAAGATCGACGAGAGCACCACATTCGACAGCACGGATTTCCGTAATGTCGTGCCGCGTTTTTCGGCGGAGAACCGGAAGGCGAACCGGGGCGTGGTCGAGTTGCTGGAGGCGATGGCGCGGGCAAAGAACGCGACGCCGGCGCAGATCGCACTGGCCTGGGTCCTGGCCCAGAAACCTTGGATCGTGCCGATTCCAGGAACGACCAAGGCGCACCGGCTGGAGGAGAATCTTGGCGCGGCCTCCATCGAGTTGACTCCAGAAGACCGGCAGGAGATCGAGAGCGCCGCGTCGCGGATCACGTTTGAGGGGGCACGTTACCCCGAACCACTGCAGCGGATGATCAATCGCTGACGGAGCAAGAAAAGACCAGCGACAGACCAGCGATGGGACGCTTGACAGCCGCTGCCGGACTGCTCAGCCTGCTGGCGCCAGTGGGGTAACCGCTATCGGCATCGCGAAAGAGGTTTTTGGACAGAAATGAGGGTGGCCAAGGATTTGGAGGAGGAAGAATGAGAAGCCAGGTCATCGCGCTCGGGGTTTTCTGATTGCGCCCGGCGGGGTGATGGCCGAGTCGATGGAAGACCTTCAAACGCCCAGCCCGCCGCTTGTGTTGAAGGCGCAAGGCAGTTTCTTCATCGGCGGCGAGAAGTCTGAACAGACACGCACGGAGTTGGGCGGGTTCGGCCCAGCGGGTCACATTGCCGTCAACCAGATGTATGTGCGGTACATGGTGCCGCAACGGGGGTTCCGCAATGTCCCGGTGGTCATGGTTCACGGCGCGACCCTGACGGGCAAATCGTGGGAGACCACACCGGACGGGCGGATGGGGTGGGACGAGTATTTCGTGCGAAAGGGCCATCCGGTGTATGTGCCGGACCAGGTGGGGCGCGGGCGATCCGGGTTCAACCAGGCCCTGTTCAATGACGTGCGCGCGGGGTCGACGCCGCCGGGCAACCTACCCAATATCCTGCGCTTCAGCGACGAATCGGTCTGGCCGAACTTCCGGTTTGGCGCGAAGCCCGGCGCTCCCTTTCCGGACAGTCAGTTTCCGGTGGGGGCGGTGGATGAACTCTCGAAGCAGGGGGTGCCCGACCTCAGTTTTGGCGGTATTCCGACACCGAATCCGACGCTGAAGGCGTTGTCTGAACTTGCCGTTCAACTGAAGGGCGCGGTGCTGATGGGGCACTCGCAATCGGGGCCATTTCCGCTGGCGGCGGCGCTGCTGAATCCGTCGGCGGCGAAGGGCCTGGTGCTGGTTGAGCCGGGGCGCTGTCCGGCGAACTATACCGAGGAGCAGATCAAGACGCTGGCGTCGATACCGATCCTGGTGGTCTTTGGCGACCACCGGGACATCCCGACGGGCATTTCGACGCGAGCCTCCTGGCAGGAGTCTTTCGAGAGCTGCCAGGCGCTGATCGGCCGGATCCAGGCGGCTGGGGGCAAGGCGCAGATGTTCAACCCGCCGGAACGCGGGATTCGCGGGAACAGCCACATGATCATGCAGGACAGGAACAATCTGCAGATTGCCGATTTTGTCCTGCAGTGGGTGGAGGAACGGGTGGGCAAGCGGGGTGGTGCGAAGAAGTGACGCGCCGGCCGGGGTGGAGGCCGGGCCTCATAAGCTCCGGTGATCCCGCTGCCGTGTGGCCTCGTGGGGCATGGCGGGAGGGTGGAGTTCAGAGCGCTTCCGTTCGCCCGCGCTTCGGAAAGGGCAGCCCTGCCGAGAGGGGCGGGATGAACCGCGCCTGGGTGCGTCAGCCCGCCAGGGGTATACTCTTTGGTCATGATGTGGAAGATCGATTGCATACTGGCCGTGGCGGGGCTGATGATGCCGGGGTTGCTGCCGGGGGCGGACACTCCTACCGCGGCGTTGCTGGTGCTTTCGAAGAGTGAACAGACTTTGGCGATCGTCGATCCCGGGAGCCATCAGGTGGTCGCCCGGATTCCTTCCGGACCGGATCCTCATGAAGTGGTGGCCTCGACGGATGGGCGGTTTGCTTTCATTTCGAACTATGGAGGCGGGCGGTACAACACGATTTCCGTGATTGACCTGGTGGGCCAGAAAGCGCTGCCCACAGTGGATCTTGGGGCGTTGCGGGGACCGCATGGCCTGGATTTCCAGGGTGGAATGGTCTGGTTCACGGCAGAGGCAGCGAAGGTGATCGGGCGCTATGATCCCGCCTCACAAAAGATCGACCTGGTGTTGGGGACCGGGCAGAACCGGACGCATATGATTGCGGTTTCTCCTGATCTGAAATGGCTGGTCACCTCCAATGTCAGTTCCGCCACAATGACGTTTATCGAGAAGAAAAGCGTGCAGGCCCCTGGGGCGGGCGGCCCGATGAATGCTCCACCGCAGGATTGGGACGAGACCGTGGTGGCTGTGGGCCGCGGAGCGGAGGGATTCGATATTTCTCCGGACGGCAAGGAGCTTTGGGCGGCCAATGCGCAGGACGGGACGGTATCGATTCTGGATGTTGCCTCGAAGAAGGTGGTCCAGACGCTGGCCGCCGATGTGACGGGGGCGAACCGATTGAAGTTCACGCCGGACGGCAAGCTGGTTTTCGTTTCCACGTTGCGGGGGCCCGATTTGACGATTCTGGATGCGGCGACGCGCCGGACGGTGAAGCGGCTGAAGATCGGTCGCGGCGCGGCGGGCATCCAGATGGAGCCGGGCGGAGCGCGAGCTTACGTGGCCTGCACTCCGGACGACTATGTGGTGATTGTCGACTTGCAGTCGATGGAAGTGACGGGGCGCCTCGAAGCAGGCAAGCAACCGGACGGCATGGCATGGGCGGTGCGAGGCCGGTGAGGAGCGGGAGCGGGCATCGCCCTAATCCTTGATCTGGTCGTGGGTGAAGGCGTCCGAGAGTGACTCCCAGTTCCTGGAGCCGTCCTTGAAGCGCATCCAGGTTTTGTGACGAGCGGGCGCTCCGTCGGTGATTTCGAAGACGCGCCCCCCGCGAACGTGGAGATTTGAGGGGTCGTCGGGTTGAACGTGGGGATAGGCGTAGTGGCCGAGGGAACCGTCGTAGCCGAGTTCGATGCCACGCCAGCGGCCCATATAGTTGTTGACGTGGTCGTGACCGCAGTAAACGCCGCGCACGTCGCCGCGATCGAGTAGCGCCGCGAAGAGCCCGCTGTTGATGGGCGATGGCGACTCATGCTCCTGCCTGGTTCCGACAATTTTGCCGTGGTTGACCATCTCGTTGAATTCGCACAGCGGAATGTGGAAGAACATCAGGCCGGGCACTTTGGCGCCGTGGAGTTGTTCCAGTTCGGCTGATGTCTGGTAGTACCAGAGGATCTGATCGGCATGGATCCAGTCGTAGGGGCGGTTCTTCCCATCCTGGAAGTAGTCCTGCGAGTCGAGCAGCCAGACGCAGTAGACCGGCCGGGTGCCGGCTGCGTTCCAGATTAAGAGGTGCTTGTTCCCTGCCCCATGAAGGCCTTGCCTGTACCCGGCGTTGAGGTTGTGAGGGTAGGAGGAATAGATGGCCAGGACGGCATCCTTGCCGATTTGAGTTTTGGGGAAGTGCTCCTGGTCGTGGTTGCCGAACGTGACGGCCCAGGGCACCTGTTTCTTCTCCATGGCGGCGGCGACAAAGCCGATGGAGGTGCGGAGTTCCGCTTCTGCCTGGCTGTCCTTGCCGGAGAGGCAGTCGCCGTTGACGATGACCAGATTGGGCTTTTCGGTCTCGATGAGGCGTTCCGCGAGCGCGATGCCGTGGGTGTCGATGTTCGGGGTGTAGTGGAGGTCGGAGATGGCCAGGATGCGGAAGACGCCATCCGAGCCGCAACGCAGGGCGTCGTGGCCGGGGGCGGATTCCGGAGGTGGAGCGGCGGAGGCCGTGGCGGGTATGGCGAGGGAAGCAGCTACGAAGGATCTTCTGTTCATTTTGTGACTCAGGATGGCAGGGTGATGAGATGGAGGAGCCGGGAAGGGCTCTGTCGGCGAACCTCTGATTTTAGCGGAGAGGACAGGCTGAACAGAACTCTGTGGTGGCGCGATTTGAGGTGACGGAGAGGATCCCAGGGCTCACAAGATCCGTCTATTCTCGGCTTCGGACTCATTCCGGCGGCGGCTGGTTTCGTGAGGGCGAGTTCCGTAAAAGGGGTCTACTTCCTTGAGGATGAATGGCTGGATTTGCGGCATCGTCCGCTGATTACCTTGAGCGGATCAGACGCGCCTCCCCGCTTTAGCGTCAGAGGACTGAAGCGCTCTCCGGTGGATGGACAGCGGCCCGGCACTTCCCGGTTAGGCTGCGATCGAGAGTCTTTCTGCCGACGGGGCCAGGTGATGCTCCGTGAAGATACCTCGAAATGGAACCCCAAAGAAAGAAGGCCGGCTGGAGAGCCGGCCCGCAAGCCTGGAGGCTCGCCCCACGTTTCGGCCGGGGTTTGAACAGCCTGGAGGGACGTGGGGAATCTGGATCAGTGCTCCGCTGCTCGTCACGACTCAGGAGGTCAGGCCGGCTGCGACTCAGGCACTTTCGGGGGGCTTGCTGGTTTTGCTTCCCATCAGCACGTGCAAAGCGAAGGGGACTTCGTCAGGGTGCGTGGCACACCACTCGATGATGCGCTCGAGTTTGAGGCTATCGTCGGCTATGGCGCTGATTTCCATCAGCTCAGTTTCGATGGTCTCTGTGTCTCTCATGGCACTTCCAGCGTTGCACATACGGATGCCGGGCGGTTTGTGGGTAGGCATCCGCACTTGGTATGCCGGGCTCAGGATTTGGCCGCGGCGGTCTGGCTGGCGCGGCGGATCAGGATCGCCCCGGCCAGGGAGACGGCGCCGCCGCAGAGGGAGAGCAGGGCTACGCGCTCGCCCCGCACGAGAACGCCCAGGAGGAGGGCGACTCCGGGGATCAGAAAGGTGGAGGCGGAGGCGCGGGTCGCTCCGATGCGGCCTGCCGCCACGGCCAGGAGGATGTAGGCGATGCCTGTGCCGAAGATGCCCAATGCGAGCAGCGACAGGAGCGAGGGCAAGGTCCAGTGAGCGGAGCGGAGGGCCGGTACGCCTAATGGGGCCGTCAACAGGACCGCGAAGCCTACGGCGCGCCAGATGACGGGCAGGGCTCCGTTGCGCTGCTGCAAGGGCCGGGCGAGGTTGATAGAGAAGCCGTAGCTCATGACAGCGACTAGAATCATCAACACTCCAGCGGCCTGGTTGCTGCCTTCGCCGAGGCTGGGCACGGCCACGAGAATGGTCCCGGCGAAGCCGACGGCCAAGCCAAGCAGGACGGGGCGCGGCGGCAGGCTGCGGGCGAGGAGGCTGGCGACGGCGGCGGCGAAGAGGGGCGTGGCTCCGTTGAGCATGCCGGTGAGGGCCGAGGAGACGCGCTGTTCAGCGAAGGGGAAGAGGCTGAGCGGGAAGGCCATCCAGATGATGCCCAGGAGGGCGACACGGCCCCAGTCGGCGCGGGCCACGGGGCGGCGGACTCCGGGAAAGAGGGAAAGGGTCAGGAAGCCGATGACGAGGCGGGTAAAGGTGATGCCGTTCGGAGGCAGGCTTTCGAGTCCCTGTGCGATGAAGAGGAACGATGCACCCCAAATCAGGCCTGGGAGGAGGAGGAGGGTCCAATCGAGGAGGTTCGAGACGGAGTGATGTTCTGGCGATTGGGTGGCGGGACTGGCCGTCATCTGAATATGGTCGCGTAAGCAGCGGGTTCGGACAAGTTTTGGAGCCCGCGAACATCTCGCATGTCTCGCCGAATTGAACCCGACGGCTGACTAATTACGGGCGGCGGGGCGGGCCGAGGGCTGCGGGCGCAATTTCATCAGGCGCGGCGTAGTGCCGGAGGACCGCGGCGGCACGCGCGACAGGCGCTGCGGCCAATCCGCGGAAGAGTAGGATTTCTCAAAAGCGGCAACGTTGCTCGCGAATCGAGCCAGGAGTTCCTGCTTGAGCGGAGCTTCGGCGAAGGAGTATTCCAGGCTCCAGCGGCCGATCTGGACTACTTCTGCCCAAGTCAGGTCGAAAAGGGCTACGGCGGCGAAGTATTCGTCGGTGAGATTGGAGTCCATGACGCCGCGGTCGTCGGTATTCAGGCAGACGGGCATGCCTTGGCGGAGGTAGGTGGGGAAGGGGTGGCGACGGAGGTCGGGGACGTAGCCGAGCGCCAGGTTACTGGTGAGGCTGACTTCGATTAGCTGGCGGCCTGCGCGGAGCAGCTTCATGGCATTCGGGTCCATATAGGCATTGGTGCCATGGCCGATGCGTTCGGCGCCGATGGCGAGGGTATCGGCTACATGGGTGTCCGCCTGGCTGCTCTCGCCGGCATGGAGGCTCAAGTGCACATCGGGGTAAGCGCGGCGCAGTTCGCGGAGCACTGCAGCGAACCGAGCGGGACGCCCGTCGGGGTTGTCCTCACGGCCGACGAGGTTCATGCCGACCCAGAGGTCGCGATTGCGATGGACGAAGGCGAAGCCCTGCCGGAGATCGTCCTCCGCACCGGGCAGGAAGCGTAGGGCGGAGACCTGCAGGCGCACGGGGATTCTCGTGGCGAGAGAGTCTGGTTTGGCCAGACGGGCGCGGATGGCCGCGGCGCCTTGATCTTCCGTCAAACCGTGGAATTCGCGGGGGTCCAGCTGCGTTTCGAGATAGACGGCATCCTCGGCCTGAAGCTGCCTCTGGGCGAGGATCAGGGCATCGCCCATCAGTTGCGGGTCGCGTTCGAGATCGCCGAGGCGGCGGACCAGGCGATCGAAGAATTCGTCCTTGGATTCGCTCGGGTCGAGCGTGAGGGCGGCGAGCCAGGCCTTGCGCTGGGGAGCGGTGAGGGCGGATACGGGCGTGAAGTCACGCTGCGCGCAGGCGGAGAGCTTGCTGACGGAATCCGGGCGGAGGGTGAGCCACTGGAAGGCTTCCGACTCGCCGCAACTGCTGACCCTTGTGCGGGTGAGGTAGCCGTGCCGCGCCGCGCCTTCGAGCCAGAAGGACATCGGGATGGAGTATTCGTGGTGGTTGTGGAGGTCACCGCCCTTGGGGAGAGCCCACATGAGGCGGTAGAGGTCGTCGTTGGAGAGGGTCGATTTGAGGTGCTGCCAGTGGGGCTCAAAGGGGTGGGCGGCGGGTTGGGCGACGGCTGACCAGAGGCTGAGGAAGAGGAGGGTGGCAGCGATGGCCGGCAATACTCTGGTGAACTCAGCTTGAGGCTGTTGCCTGGGCATGGGACTGTGTTCAGGATAGCGAAGGGAGGGGTGGGATGGCGCTGTTCGGAGAGCTGCGGCCGGTATTGTGCGATTGCAAATTGTCATCAACTTTCCATTGCGGATTAGCGTCCTCCTCTTTGAATGCGGTTGCCATTGGACGAGGCGATTCTCGGCTGTATTCTCGGCACCGCCGTGGGTGACGCCCTTGGACTGCCGGCCGAGGGATTGTCACCGCACAGACAGAGAAAGCTGTTCGGGCCCCTGGAGGGCCATCGCCTGCTGCTGCCACCCTACTGAGACGCAAAACAATGGCTGGATTATTGGCGTATGGGCCGCTGCGGGCTAAGCGCAAGTCATTTCATGGATAATAGCGTCTGTAATGCCTTTTTCTTTCCATGCAATCACTCCTTTGCTGCTAACCGTATTGGCGGCACACGCTGAAACGCAGGACCGCAAACCTTCGACGCCGGAGGATCGAACCAAGGCCGTGGCAATCGCGCGGTCGCTGGAAGCTGACCCACTGGGCCCTCAAGCCAAGGAACAGCGTAACTGGCTCGTACATTGGCTGATTGATGTTCCGGATATCAACGTCAAAGTCTGCGGCAATCTCGTGGGCCCAGTGTTCACGGCCAAGAAGAACTACGCCGCCGAGATATTCACGCAAATGCTGCCGTCGGCCGCGGCCTTCATCATTGAACACCCAGAGAAGGCCAAAGACGATGCCGCCGTTTTCATGGCCGCGACGGAAGGCGCATTGAGCGCCTACGAATCCATTTTGAAGACCAAGCCGAAGGCAAAGTGGCCGTTTCTGGACGAACTACTCGAGAAACGCTCCAAGGGTGAATTGAAGCAGTACGTTGAGCAGGTGGCTGAACACTGTAAGTAGGCACGGGCACGTGGTTCCGCAATCCAGAGGGTTGGAACCGGTAGCGTGAGGCGTTCGGTTACGTGTGTGTAGAACGGGCACGGCATCATGGCTCCGACTCAGTTGGGCGGCGTAGATCAGACCCGCCCCGGTTCTCCTATTGGGATTTCCATGCACTCCAAGACCTGACGGTCCTGACTGCCGCCAGGATTGTGCAGAGTATCGCGCGGAGTATGAGCCAAAGCGTGAGGCAGATCCAGAATGCCGTTTGGATTCGCCAACCTACCTCGTAGAGCCCGAAGGCTGCAATCCAACAGCGGGCCAGCAGGTAAGCGAGCATCACGGCTCGCAAGCGGGGATGCCCGGATTGGACCCAGGTTCCGATGAGGAGCCACGATGCGAACGCCAGCAGTTGGTAGGTGGTGAACGCGATGGGATCCCAACCTCGTGCGCCGTGCACAAACCAGGGGGATGGGTTCAATACACCCGCAATCAACCCGGCCAGAGCATTGCCGGATTGAAGGAACAAATAGTCGCTGGGCGGTGGAAGCGTGCGCAGATCGAAGGCTATGCCCGGGCTCTCCTGCAGCAAGAGAGCGGCTGGCATTGCACCACAAATGGCCGTTGAGAACTGCGGCGGACGTGCGTGCCCATGCATGCACCACGCCAGGACAATGCAATCCAACAACGCGTGTCCCAGTGGCAGGAGCCACCTGCAGTTTATGCGGGTCATCCTGGGAAGTTCGACACCGGACAACTTCGAGGTGTTCCGCACAAAAAGCGCTCAATGGGAGGCAAACGCCGAGGGGCACGCAACGTGGGGCGCGGGAATCCGCGCCGGTAAGAACGAAGCTCCAGATGGGCGAATTAGGCGGCCGACCCATACCGCCGGCAAGGTTGAGCGGATTGTCTAAACGGGTTCGAAGTCCCAGCCGAAGCCAGGGCGATCCGAAGGGGCGGTGTAGATTCCTTCCGGACCCCTGGTGACCCGGTACTCCTCCTCGAACCGCTTGTAGACCTCGGGTGGGCCACCTGGAGGCGGCAGGAACATTTCGGCCCATGGGCTATTGGTGGCCGACATGATGAAGTGGAGGCCGTCCTGCGTGGTTCCTCCGCCGTGTGGGATGACGGGGATGTCATAGGCGGCGGCGAGGGCGGCAATCTTTCTAGCCTCAGTCAGGCCGCCACACCAGTGAAGGTCGGGCTGCCAAATTTCGGCCGCTTCGTGCTCCAGCAGGTTGCGGAAACCGTAGCGGCCGTACTCGTGCTCTCCGGTGACGATGCGGGTGGAGCGGATGGCCTTGCGGAGACGGCCAAAACCGGCGTAGTCGTGGGGTTGGAGGACCTCTTCCATCCAATAAATGCGATGTGGTTCGAGCAGGGCCGCCATCTCGAGGGTATAGCGTTCGGTCCAGGCCATCCAGCAGTCGAGCATGATCTCGCCATCCGGGCCCAGGACGGCCCTGGCCCGCTTCACCACCTCTTCGTTCCTCCGCATCCCTTCCCGGCCATCGGCAGGGCCGTGCGGCATGGCTAGTTTCAGTCGCTTGAAACCGAACTCGACATGCTGCTCAATGTCGTTGCCGGTGCAGTAGGCAGGGATCCTGTCCTTTGTCTGCCCACCGAGCAGCTTGTATACCGGCATCCCGAGAGCATTGCCGATGAGATCCCAGAGGGCCAGGTCGACCCCGCTGATCGCGTTCATCGTCACGCCCATCCGGCCGTAGTGCATGGTGGAACGCCATTGGATGTCCCAGAGTTTCTCGATGTCGAAAGGATCCTCGCCGAGCAGAAGTTTGGTGAGGTGGCCTTCCACTATGACTCCGCCTGCGGCGCCCCCGCTGCCATAGCCCTTGACACCCTTATCGGTAGCGATCTCGACGGTGAAGCCGGGGACTTTGCCGGCGTCGGGAAAGAAGAGGGAGCGGGTGGCCTTGTAGCGCGGGTAGATCGACATGGGATTGGCGACTTCCACGGCTTGCGTGCTCCAGGAACCGGGGGCCGGCGTGTAACTGGGGACGGGGCGCTTTGGGCGGGTGTTCACCAGGCGGACAGAAGTAATCTTCATCTTGCTTTTACCGAGGTCAGGCAGTTGCGCGACGGCGGGGGCGGCGCCTGCGAGCAGGCCGGTAGAGACAAAGCAACGTCGATTCATGGTGATTGGGACACACGATATCAGGATGCGGGACGGGCGGGAATGGGTCTGTGGCGGTGGGTCTGAGGCGGTGGTTCAGCGCAATTCCGCGGGACGTGGCGTGACGCTCCGGCTAGAGAGCCGGAGTCACGCCGTTGGAACGGAGCCAGGCGCGGGTCTGAGAGAGAACTTCGTCGGACAGTTTCGGATCGTCGCTGAGGCGGGAGAGGATGACAGCGCCGACCATTGCAGCCCAGGAGCCGATGGCGGCCTGACGCTTCTCGGTTGCTGTTTTGCCGGGTGCGCTTTCGGTGAAGAGATCGATGCGGCGGCGGAGTCCGTCGGTCATCGCAGCCCGCGCCTCAGGCGATTGGCGGATGGATTCCGAGCCGAGGCCCGCCGTGGGGCAGCCGCCGGCGAGATCATCGCGATGCTTGCGGGAGAGGTAGGCACCCACATAGCGGCCCAAATCGAAGCTGGCCGGCGCAGCGGGGGCGAGGGCGTGGACGAGGGTCTGCGCTATCAGATCCTCCTTCGATTTGAAGTGACCGTAGAAGCCGCCGTGGGTGAGGCCAGCGGCCTTCATTACATCGGCGACCGTGACGGCGTCAAAGCCGCGCGCCTTGAAGAGACGAGCCGCTTCGTAGAGGATCTTTCGCCTGTTCCCAGCCATCTGCTCGCGACTGACTTTCATGCAGGACTCCTGTGAAATATTCTGACACCTTTTCATGACCGTGAACATCTTTACGGCAGATGACAGTCATCATGAATAACTCGAAGGTGGTAGGACCCAACTGATGAACTCCAAAGCGGCAGTTTTGATAACAGGCGCGTCGAGCGGCATTGGCGCGGTCTATGCGGACCGATTTGCGAAGCGGGGCCATGCTCTCGTGCTGGTGGCACGCGATCGAGTCCGGATGGAGGAACTGGCCCAACGGTTGCGACAGGAAAACGGCGTAACGGTGGAACTGCTGCCCGCGGATCTCACCGACAGTGACGGCCTGGCGCGAGTGGAAGCCAGGCTGCGCGACGACTCGCGGATCGGGATTCTCGTAAACAACGCAGGGACTGCCGCCCATGGGGGTTTTCTGGATCAGGCTCCTGACGATGTGGCCCAGTTGATCAGCCTGAACACCACCGCATTGACGCGCCTGGCGAGCGCCGTGGCTCCGCGGCTTGCCAGGGAAGGTGCGGGAGCGATCGTCAACATTGGATCTGTCGTCGGCCTCGCTCCGGAACTGGGGATGAGCGTATATGGCGCAACCAAGGCGTTCGCGCTGTTCCTGACGCAGGGCCTGCATGTGGAATTGGGTCCCAGGGGGGTGTATGTGCAGGCGGTGCTGCCGGCCGCTACGCGTACGGAGATCTGGGCAAAGTCCGGCCGGGATGTGGACTCGCTACCGGCAGTCATGGAAGTGGGCGAGTTGGTGGATGCGGCGCTGGCGGGCTTTGACGCCCGGGAAACCATCACCATTCCGTCGCTGCCGAAAGTGGAACAGTGGACGAGTTTCGAGGCAGCGCGCAAAGCGATGGTCCCCAATTTCCTGCAGGTACACGCGGCGGAGCGCTATCGCCAGGGGTCCTGAGTGCCTGCGGGAGGCGCGGCCGATCAGTTAGTGGACGAGTGAATGAATTGGACGAGAGGACAAAGACATGAATCCGACATCTAAAGGCATCGCGGTAGTCACCGGAGCCTCTGCCGGAATCGGCGCAGTTTACGCGGAGCGTTTGGCTCAGCGCGGCTATGACCTGCTGCTGGTGGCCCGGAATGTTGAGCGGCTGGAAAAGCTGGCCGGGGCGATTGCCTGGTCCACAGGACGAAAGGTGGAGATCCTGGGCGCGGACCTGAGCGATGCGGCCGATCTGGCTAAGGTCGAGCAGAGGCTGCGCGAGGACCAGCAGGTGACCATGCTGGTGAACAACGCGGGCGTGGGCGCAACGGCTCCGCTGCTGAATTCGGACATCGGAGCGATGGCGCAGATGATCAGCCTGAATATTGAAGTTCTGACGCGCCTGACCTATGCTGCGGTGCCTGGACTGGTGGCACGCGGGTCCGGAACGATTATCAACATCGCGTCGATTGCAGCCATAGCTCCGGAGATCCTGAATGGGGTGTACGGAGGGTCGAAAGCCTTCGTTCTCGCCTTCAGCCAGTCGTTGCAGCATGAACTGGCGGACAAGGGAATCCGGGTTCAGGTAGTGTTGCCTGGTGCGACGGCTACAAATTTCTGGAGCACGGCCGGCACGCCGGTGGAGCATTTGCCGCAGGAGATCGTGATGCCGGTGGAGGCGATGGTGGACGCGGCCTTGGCGGGGTTGGATCAGGGCGAATTCGCGACGATCCCGGCGCTGCCGGATGCGGAGCAGTGGACAGCGTATGAAACCGCGAGGATAGCAATGATGCCGAATCTCTCGCGGACGGCGCCCGCCGACCGTTATGGAAGCGTCTCTTCGAGGGCCTGATCCGCTCTCGGGGCGGGTCGGCTGTTGCGCGTAGGGGCCCGGGCTGATTAGATGTCGAAGCGGCGGACATCTCTTCGGGCTAGGGCTTCCCTGCCCGGCGGGCGGCGCGCGTCAACGACTTTGAGACACAGTTCAGAGGAGTTTACTGAGTATTGTCCTCTGAAGTGGATGGCTTATTGATCCAGACCTGGCTGGGGGCCGGATTGGCTTTGGGCGCTTGTTTCACGAATCGTTCAGGGTGAACCAGGTAGGCTGCGTCGAGAACGGTTTGGCGGCTCGCGATGACCTGCGGCGCCTCACCGTGGTGGAGCACCGAGGGAGTCAGCAGACTGATGCCGGAATGATGGTGCTCCTCGTTGTACCAGTGAAAGAAATCCACCGCGAAGGCTCTTGCATCCTGAATGCACCCGAAGCGGTCAGGGAACCCTGGCCGGTATTTCAAGGTGCGGAACTGGCTTTCCGAATAGGGGTTGTCGTTGGAGACATGAGGCCGGCTGTGAGTCTTGGTGATGCCGAGGTCGCTGAGCAGGAACGCGACCGGCTTTGAGGTCATCGAGGAACCGCGATCGGCATGCACGGTGAGTTGCTCCGGTTGGATGCCCTGCTTGCGGCAGGTATCTTCGAAGAGCTGCTTCGCGAGTTGCGCGCTTTCCCGATGGGCGAGCATCCAACCCACCACATAGCGGCTGAAAACATCCAGCACAACATACAAGTAGAAGTAGGTCCACTTGGCTGGGCCGAGGAGCTTGGTGATGTTCCAGCTCCATAGTTCATTGGGACCCGAGGCGAGCAGTTCCGGCTTCTGATAGGTGGGGTGGCTGAGCTGATCGCGGCGTTCCCGGGTTCCGCCGGCTTCGTCCAGCACACGGTACATCGTGCGCGACGAGCAAAGATACTGGCCCTCGTCGAGCAATGTGGCCGCCACTTCGGCGGGTGATTGGTCCCGGAAGCGTGGACTGTTGAGTTGAGCTAAAACCGTTTCGCGTTCGACGTCGGACAGACCACGAGCGGGCCGGGTAGGCGCCGGACGCGGACCGTAGAACGGCGCCAAGCGACGATAGAAGGTGGCGCGGGGCACGCCCAGCGCCACGCAGGCCGGCCGAGTCCCTACCTGCAAGGCAAGTGCAGTGGCGGCCTCCATCAGAGAAGATCCTCCGGATCCGGCGTGGCCAAGGTTCGTCCCAACAAAGCGGCCACTTTTTTTTGGACGTCGATGATGATTTCGGCTTTGCGCAGCCGCTCGGTCAACCGTTCGTTTTCGCGCAGGAGCCGCTGCACCTCCTTGGTGGAGGAGTCGATCCGCGGTTTGGGCCCGCGAGTTCGAGGGGTGAGACCTTGGGTAATGCCTGCGTTTCGTTCCCGACGCCAATTGGTGAGGTGAGACGAGTAGAGGCCTTCCCTGCGCAGGAGCGCGCCGATGCTTCCACTGTCGGTGGCAGCGTCGGCCTCGGCCAGAATCTTCCGTTTGTAGGCAGCCGGGAAGCTGCGGCGTTTGGCGCGCGGTCTCACCTCGGGGTTGGCGTGGCGTTCGGCGCCGGCCTTGGGGGCCGCTACACTGCGCTCGGGCTCGCTACGCTCGTCCTCGCTTCGTTTCGCGGCCCCCAAGGCCGAGGTAAGACCATTGATCTGCTGCTTGTTCATGCGGGCTCTCTTTCCCGCCCTGCTCATTAATTAGGCAAACCGGAAGTGTCTCATTGATGTTGGCACGGAGGGGGGGCCAGGATTAGACGCCAAGCAAGCCTGGCAGCGCCGAAGTTGGGGGGCGCAGTGTATGGAGCCCAATGGGACCGTACTCCGGATGGGATTCACTTCGGGGTTGAGAACGCGGGGGAACCGCGGCGGGACGTGAGGCACACGGTTTACGTGCCCGCACCCGAGGGCCACGGGGACAGCCATGAGCTTCGGGTATCCTCACCAATCCGCGTCTTTGCACATTCGGATCACCGGAAGTGTGGCGCCATTAGGGAGCGACACTTCGATCCGCTGTACCGCGACATAACCCCTCGTGCGGTAGAGCTTCTCGCCCGTTAGAGTCGCGCCCATCTCGAAACGGCGGAACCCGGCGTCGCGGGCTGAGGCTTCGCAGGCGTCGAGGATCCTGGTGCCGATGCCCATTCGGGCCCAGTCCGGATGAATGAAGAAGGCACGGATCTTCGCGGCGTCCACGGCGGGATCCAGAAACGCGTCTTCGCGGACGCTGGCCTGATCGCTACCGAATAGGGTTTTGCGTTTACTCCAGCCTCCGCAGCCGACCAAACCAGCAGAAGGTGATTCGACTACGTAGTAAGTCCGATCGGCGATCAATTGCGTGTCGACGCCGAAGACGGGGCCAATGGCTCCAGCGATTTGTTCGGGCGAGTAGTCGGCGGCCTGCAATCCGCGAACAGAAGACTCGATCAGATGGCGCAGAGCCGGAATGTCCAAGGAGCGCGCTTCGCGGAAGCAGAGGAAGTCCAAGCCGGACGCGTGGGCCATTGCCTAATATTACCGGCCGCCTGACATGGTCAGGGCTTGGGGCGGGACGGGACGATTCCGAAGATGTTGCCCTCCGGATCGACTCCGTCCCAGGTCCCCCACGGCCGCTGGACCAGATACACGCCCAACGTTCGCAGGCGGGTGAGTTCGGCCTCGAGGTCGTCAGCTTCCAGCAGAAGCTTGAATGGCGTCTCTTCGCGCAATTCAGGCGGTGAGGTGATGTCGATCTGATCCGCGATGTGGGCGGGGATGGCGTGCAGGGCGAACGTCGTCGAGCCGGTGTCAAACTCCAGCCAGGAGTCCCCTCGAGACTCGGCCAGCGGGGACAAGCTCAGGACCCCGCTGTAGAACTTCTCCATTTCCGGCAGGGATTTCACGTAGAGCATCGCGGATTGCAGGCGCATATGGCGATGGTAGCTTGTGTGCGAGTTGTGTTTCCGGGGCTTCGACGGCTAGAGATGCCGGATCCACTCCCGCAGGAGATTAGTGAAGGCATCGCCTTTGGCGTCCAGGTCCTTGAGATCCCGGAACGTGACCAGGGCACGGTCTTTCGCCAACCATTCGAGAAGGGAGTGCGGATCGGGGATGGGGACTCCGGTCTTCGAGATGGCATTCTTCTTCGCGCCGAAATGGAGGATGAGGCCCAGGCCATTCTTCGCGCGCAGGTTCATGGTGGCGAAGTGCTCCGTCGTGTAGAAGCTGGGCGCGTTCCATTTGATGGCTTCGCGGATGTTCGGATCGGCCGATAGTATGAGTTCACGCAAAGCGAGAATTTCCGGTTTACGTGGGTGATCCAGTGTCGCAAGGAATGATTCCACGCTCTGATCGACTGCCTGTTTCGGCTTCAACGACCGGGGACCTGCTGAGTTTGATTTCATGAGGGCTCCTGCTGACTGGGCCAGGGCCTCAGTTTAGCGTAAGAGGTCGAATTGGGTGTCTCGAGTCTTGCCGGGCGCACAACTGGCAGCCCCGGCATCGGGACCGGCGGGATCGCCCCAAACTGTTAAGTTCCCTGTAGACTGTTGGGGGACGCGACCAGCATGCGCTTCACCCGATCCGACGAAGCGAGGGTTCCCGGCACGCCTTGCCAGCACGCAGGGGCGGCAGGACAGCTGTTTTCGTCCGTTACCGCCTGCAGCGGTGTCATGGGAGCAATCATTATGAAGAAGAGTGTTTTGGGCCTGGTGTTGACGGGCCTCTTCGCATGGGTAGTGCCGGCGACCGCCGCCCCGCCCATCCGCGTCATGCTGTTGGATGGCGAACAAGGTGGGCCCTATCATGCCTGGCAGGAGACCACACCTTACCTGAAGAAGATGCTGGGCGATGCAGGCATTTTCAGCGTGGACGTTGTGACCGCTCCGCCAAAGGGTGCGGATTTCAGCACGTTCAAGCCGGAATGGAGCAAGTACAAGGTCATCGTGTCGAACTACGATGTGCCGGACGAGCGCTGGCCGGACAGCTTGAAGGCGTCGTTCGAAGAGTACATCCGGAACGGCGGAGGACTGGTGTCGGTGCATGCCGCTGACAATGCATTTCCGAACTGGAAAGAGTACAACCTAATGATCGGCGTGGGCGGCTGGCGCGGGCGGAATGAGAAGTCCGGGCCGCACTTCTATTACGAGAACGGGAAGCTGGTATCGGATCCCGCTCCGGGGCCAGCGGGACAGCATGGCGCGCGGCTCGCCTATAAGGTGGTCAATCAGGTCACCGATCACCCGATCACGAAAGGCTTGCCCAAGGAATGGCTGCACGTGCCGGACGAACTGTATGCGAATATGCGCGGTCCGGGCGAGAACATGACGGTTCTGGCAACGGCGTGGTCGGATCCTTCAAACCGTGGCACCAATCATCACGAGCCGATTCTGATGGTGCTGAGCTACGGGAAGGGCCGCATTTTCCATACGGTCATGGGCCATGACCTGGCCGCGCTGAATTGCGTAGGCTTTATCGCCACCTATCAGCGGGGGACGGAATGGGCGGCGACGGGCAAGGTCAAACAGAAGGTCCCGGCGGATTTTCCGACCGCGGACAAGTCGAGCACGCGCGCGGATTACGCTCCGCCGGCAGGTTGGACATCGCCGGGCGGGCGTCCGCGTCCCGCGGCCGCTCCGGCCAAGTAAACACCAATTGGGGCCTCCTGATCGAGTTGGGCGTACCCGTCTGGATCAGGGGGCCGACCTTGCCGGAAGCAACGAATTGCTCCGTGTGTTGTCGGCAGATGGCCCGCGGTACCCTTTTCCTCGCCCCGAGAGCCACGCCAAGTTGCGTTTTGCGACGCAGCTTGGCGATTCGGCTAGAATGCAGGTGAATGGGCAGATCCTTCAGCTCCCGAGCTCTCGTCGCGGTCAGTTCGGTACTTGCGTTCCTGCTGGTGGGGCTTGCGGTCCTGCAATACCAGTGGTCTGGCCGGATTTCCGCGGCCGATGCCCAGAGGGAACGAGAGCACCTGAATTCGGCTGCCCAGTTATTCGCCAGTGAGTTCAACGGCGTCGTCAGCCAGTCGGTCCGGTTTCTGCAAAACGAAGCCAACACGGCACTCCGATCGGGAGCTCCGCTGACAGGGACTCCGAAGCTGATCGGTGAATTGTACTACCTCAATCTGCAGCCCCAAAAACCGCCGGAGGTACTGCGCCTGACTGCGGAAGGAATGTTTGTCCCGGCCTCCCGGCCGGAATGGCTACCGGCCGCGCGATGTTCCCTCAGAGGAGTGGAAGATCCTTCGACGATCTTTGCGCCGATCTTCGACATAGTCTCCGTGGAGCACAAGGTCCCGGGCGAAGCGCAGATTACCAAGACCATCAAATGGGGCATGGACCGATGCTTCGTGGCGCGTTTCGACACGAAGTATGTGAGCGAGACACTGTTCCCGAGCCTGATTCAAAAGAGCTTCGGCGGTACTGCGGCGAGCGAATATGATTTCGCAGTGGTATCCCTCAACAGGCCGGATCAGCGCCTGTATGGGGGCGTGCTGCACGCTGACTTGCGGACGGTCTTTCCGGCCATGGATGTGAGCCTGCCAATTCCGTTGCCGCCTGCCGCGGCAACTGGCTCGCCTCCCCGCCAACGGGCCTCTGTCTTGATCCAACGTGAGAACCATGTGTTCACGAGTAGCTTGACTTCCCTGCGAGACACGGGACTGTGGGAGCTGCAGATCGCACACAAGGGCATGCCAATGGCCGCGGCGTTTGAGCGCAAACGCGGGTGGGATCTACTGGTCAGCCTCGGCGTGGATGTGCTGCTGTTTGCGGCTGTCGCCTTCCTTGTTATCGCTGCCCGGCGGATGCAATGGTTAGCCGACCAGAAGATGCGGTTTGTGGCCGGGGTTTCACATGAACTCAGGACTCCGGTGTCGGCCATTGCGATGCTGTCGCGGAACCAGGCCGATGGGCTGGTGACGGGACCAGACAAGGTGAAGCAATACGGCGAGCTGATCCATCAGCAGAGCAGGCGCCTGAATGAGATGGTGGAACAGACGCTGCAACTGGCAGGGATTCACTCCGGGTTGCGCAGGCCCGCCAAGGATGAGGTTGATCTGCGGAGCCTGATTGAGGATTCGATTGGCGCGCGGCGCGAAGAGTTGACGCGCGGCGGGTTTGAGTTGGAGGTTGATCTTGCCTCCCCAACGCCCCCGATCGTAGGGGATTCGAAGTTGCTGCGCACCGCGTTCGACAACCTGCTGGACAATGCGCTGAAGCATGCCGGCGGGGGCCGGTGGATCAGAGTGAGCGCGGTGCATGCTCCGCTGGAGAAGGAGATCCGCCTCAGCGTGGAGGATCGGGGCGACGGCATTGATCCGACAGACCAAACCGAGATCTTTGAGCCGTTCAGCCGGGGACGGGCCGCCGTCGAGGCGCAGATTCCCGGTTCCGGCCTTGGGCTGAGCCTGGTTCGCAGCGCAGCCGAGGCGCATAGAGGAAGTGTGACATTGGTGAGCAGGCCCGGCCGTGGCAGCACCTTCACGCTGCATCTGCCGCTATGAGCCACCGCATACTGTTCGTCGAAGACGAAGCCGCCTTTGCGGTGGGGATGATCGACCGACTGGAATCAGAGGGCTACACGGTGGAGTGGGCCCAGACGGGCATTGCCGGCTATGAACTGGCGCTCACACGGCATTTTGACCTGATCGTCCTCGACGTAATGCTGCCAGGCAAGAACGGGTTCGATATCTGCCGGGACCTGCGGCGGGAAGGCCAGAATGTGCCGGTTCTGATGCTGACGGCGCGCGGTGAAGTGGTCGACCGGGTGGTGGGTCTCAAGCTGGGCGCCGACGACTATGTGCAGAAGAACTGCGAGCCGGTGGAACTGATGGCTCGCATTGAGGCGCTGCTGCGGAGGTCGGCTGTTCCGGCAACGGTCACGGCGGAGCGAGCGGAGTTTGGAGACCTGCGGATTGACCTTCGCCGGCACGAGGTGAGCCGAGCCGGCAAACCGTTGTCGCTGTCACCGGTGGAATTCCGGCTGCTCGAGTACCTGATCGAACGCCGTGGCACGGTGATCACGCGGGAAGAACTGCTGGAGAATGTGTGGAACCTGAGTGGGGATACGCTGAGCAGGACGGTGGATGTGCATGTCGCCGGGCTGCGCAAAAAGATTGAGGCCGATCCCCGGTATCCGCGCCTGCTGCTGACGGTTAAGGGCGCAGGCTACAAACTTTCCATCTGACGCTTACATTCCTTACACACAATTTGCTCGCCGAACATCAGAATCGTCGCAAGCTATTGACATGAAATCCAGTTTCGCCTGTGCACTGATCCTTTCCTGCTGTGCTGCGTTCGGCCAGCAGGCGGCCGGGACGCTCGCGTTTGAGGTGGCCTCGATCAAACTGTCCGAGCCTCAACAGATGGGCCGAATCCGCATCATGATGAACACGGACGGAGGGATGCTGCGCTACTCCAACGTCTCGCTGAAGGACTGTGTCCGCAATGCTTTCAGGGTGAAGGAGTTTCAGATTGAAGGTCCGGAGTGGATGGGAAACCAGCGTTTCGACATCGTGGCGAAGTTCCCCGAGGGTGCGACGGAGAAACAGGTGCCTGAGATGCTGCAGGCGCTGCTGACGGAACGTTTCAAGCTCACGGTCCATAGGAACACCAAGGAGGGCGCAATCTATGCCCTGGTGGCAGGCAAGAACGGTCCGAAACTGAAACCCGCCGAAACGACCGCACCCGCCGCCGCTCCGGACGCCAAAACGCCCGGCGGCGCACCGCCCAGGGGCGGTGTGATGATGTCAATGGGGCCGGAGGGCGCGCACCTAAAGGCTCCTTCCGTGACGGTGTCCGGCCTGGCTGAGATGATCTCCCGCTTTGCCGAGCGTCCGGTGGTCGATATGACCGGGATCGAGGGCCAGTATGACTTCGACCTGGTCTTTACGCCTGAAACCATGCGCGGCATGCCTGGCGGCGGACGTGGACCGATGGGCGGCCCCGGAGCTGGAGGCCCGCCGCCCGGAGGCGGAGCCCCACCCAGTGATATCCCTGTCGAACGGGCTGGATCGATCTACGATTCAGTGCAGCAATATGGCCTCAAGCTGGAGCCGCGCAAGGCGCCGATGGAAATGCTGGTGGTTGACCACATCGAGAAGACGCCCACCGAGAACTAGCGCCCCTGCCGAGACCGGCTGACCTGACGGAAGTTATCCTCGCCCGCAAACATACGGGCGGAAACATGAGGTCGGCCGGTGCTCAGCACTGCGCGATTCGCCTGATCACCTTGAGTTCACCCATGGATTCCCGACGCATCCGCCACTACCTTGGACTCTGCGCGGTGGTTTGTATTTTGCTTCCGCTCGTCCAGGCCTCCGAACACCGGGGCCGCGTGACATTCAAAATGCGCCCCGTACCCGGTGCGACAGTATCCGCCAGCCGGGAAGGCAGAACCGCCACAGCGGTCACCGATTCAGAGGGCCGGTACACTTTCCCGGACCTGATGGATGGCACCTGGGCGGTCCAGGTGAAGATGTTCGGGTTTGAGTTGATGCGGCAGGAGGTAACGGTTGCCGCCGGCTCCGCGGCCCGGGAATGGGCACTGACCCTGCTGTCGATGGAGCGGATCAAAGCCGAAATCCAGGTAGCAGTCGCTCCTCCCAAGGCGGTCTCCGCGGTGCGGCCCGCGACGGCACCGGAAGTAGCGGCAAAGCCCGAACCTCGCAAGGCGGCCACCACGGCGCCCGTCAATGGCGACGACGAAATGAGCCAACGGGCCGCCGACGGGCTGCTGATTAACGGCAGCGTAAACAACGGCGCGGCTTCCAACTTCGGACAGGCGGCGGCGTTCGGGAACAACCGCTTTGGGGGTAAAGGACTGTACAACGGGGGCCTGGGCATGTCTCTGGGCAACTCGGCTTTTGATGCCCGGCCCTATTCGCTCACCGGCCAGAACACGCCCAAGGCGAGCTACAACCGGCTGACTGGAATGGCGAGCCTCGGCGGGCCGCTGAAGATTCCCCATCTACTCAAGAATGGTCCGATGTTGTTCGCCGGCTATCAATGGACCCGGAATAACGACGCGACCACCGCGACATCGCTCGTGCCCACCGCGGGGCAGCGGAACGGAGCATTTGGGGAGAGTATCATCGATCCTCTCACGGGGACTTTCTTCCCCGGCAATGCCATTCCCCAGAATCGAATCAGCCCGCAAGCGCGCGTTCTTCTGAACTACTACCCTCAGCCTAACTTCGGCGGCAACGGCGGGTATAACTTCCAGGTGCCGCTGCTGAATCCCACGCATCAGGACGCGCTGCAGACGCGCGCGTCGAAGACATTGGGCCGGAGCAACCAGGTATCCGGCCAATTCAGTTTCCAACGCACACGAGCAGACGACCCTAGTCTATTCGGCTTTCTCGATAAGCGGAATCTTCAAGGGATCAATAGTGGGGCCAACTGGACCCATCGATTCAGCCAGCGACTGTTTCTGAACATGGGCGTGCAGTTCAGCCGGATGTCGACGCGGGTGACGCCTTTCTTCGCGAACCGGGTAAACGTGTCGGGCGAGGCCGGCATCACGGGCAACAACCAGGATCCGGCGAACTGGGGTCCGCCTGCGCTGAGTTTCTCCAGCGGTATCGCGGGTCTTTCGGATGCGCAGAGTTCCTTCAACCGAAGCCAGACGAGCGGACTCTCCGCCTCGATGCTCTGGACGTACGGTGCTCACAATGTCGCGTTCGGGGGTGACATCCGAAGGCAACAATTCAATTACCTTTCCCAGCAGGATCCGCGCGGCACATTCACGTTCACCGGGGCCGGGACGGGTTCGGACTTTGCCGACTTCCTGCTTGGCACTCCGCGCACCAGTTCCATCGCGTTCGGCAATGCGGATAAGTACTTCCGGCAGACGGTCTATGACGCCTACATTACCGACGACTGGAGGCTCAACCATGCCTTTACCCTGAACGGGGGCGTGCGCTGGGATTACGGGGCTCCCATCACTGAGCGGCAAAACCGCCTGGTGAACCTGGACATCGCGCCGGCTTTCACGGTGGCGGCGCCGGTGTTGGCGAGCAATCCGAAGGGAGCCGTAAGCGGGCGGCAATACCCAAACTCGCTGCTCCGCCCGTTCAAGCAGGGATTCTCGCCGCGCATCGGCATTGCCTGGAAGCCTCTGGCTGGTTCGTCAATGATCGTGCGGGCCGGGTACGGGATCTACTACGACACCTCAGTTTATCCGTCCCTGGCCACCCGGATGGCGCAGCAACCGCCTCTTTCGACGACGGCCAGCGTTCAGAACAGTGACGCAAATCCGATCACCTTGGCGAACGGCTTCAGCTCGGCCACCTCCGGCAGCAACAATACGATCGCGATTGATCCGGACTTCCGGCCCGGCTATGCGCAAAACTGGCAACTCAGCGTACAGCGGGATCTGCCGGGTTCAATGCAGATGACTGCGACGTATGCGGGCATCAAGGGAACCCACGCCATGCAGGCAGTCCTGCCGAACACGTTTCCGATCGGCGCGGTAAACCCCTGCCCGGCCTGTCCCAGCGGCTTCGCCTATTTGCAGTCGAGCGGCAATTCCAGCCGTCAGGCGGCCCACGTTCAACTCCGGCGGCGGCTCCGCGGGGGCTTCACGGCATCGACGCAGTATGTCTTCTCGAAATCGATCGACAATGCGGCGGCACTTGGAGGACAGGGCGGCGGAGCGAACGGTCAAGGGTCCGGCGGGCAGAATCAGATGGGTGCGCAACCGGCCTCGGCATTGACCGGGCTCGGCGGCCTTTCCATCGCACAGAACTGGCGGGATACAGGCTCGGAACGCAGCCGGTCGAATTTCGACCAGCGGCACCTGCTCACAGCGCAGGTGCAATACACCTCAGGCGTGGGTCTCAGCGGCGGCAGCTTCCTGAACGGGTGGAAAGGCAGGCTCCTGAAGGAATGGAGCCTGGCGACGCAGATCACGGCAGGCAGCGGGTTGCCGCAGACGCCTGTCTACCTGGCAGCGGTTGAAGGGACTGGAGTCACCGGTACCATCAGGCCCGACTACACGGGCGCAGCGCTCTATGATGCGGCTCCCGGCCACTTCCTCAACCCGGCTGCCTACTCGACACCCAAGCCCGGAGCCTGGGGCACGGCCGGCCGGAATACGATTACCGGCCCCTCGCAGTTCACCCTGAGTGCGTCGATGGCCCGGACTTTCCGGCTGACGGACCGCTTCAATGTTGATCTGCGGTTGGACTCAGTGAACCTGCTGAACCGGGTGAATTACACAACCTGGAATACGACGGTGAATGGCGCCCAATTCGGCCTGCCCGCGGCAGCAAACGCGATGCGGAGCATACAGACGACTTTGCGGGTGAGGTTCTGATCGATGCGCTCAGCGATTCTATCCCTCTTCCTTTGGACGCTGGCTGCTGCCGCGCAACAAGTAGGCGAGAATGTCCAGGCGGGTAAGGCTGAGACAGCTACGTTCACAGCCGGAGCCCAACTGGTTGTCGAGACTGTGACGGTCACGGATAAAAAGGGCAAGCCGGTGGAAGGTTTGACGGCCAAGGACTTCACGGTGACGGAGGACGGCGTACCCCAGCAGATCCGGGTATTCGAATACCAGAAGCTCACGGCGGCGGCGGCCGGCGCGCCTCCAGGCGGGCCTGAGCAGGTGAAGGTGTACGAAAAGCTGGGCCAGTCACGTATCGCGCCCGAAGCCGCGGGCGACGGCCGCTATAAGAACCGCCGCCTGATGGCGCTGTACTTCGATATGACAGCGATGCAGCAGGCGGAACAGATCCGTGCGCTGGCCGCGGCCCAGAAATTCATTCGCGGCCAGATGACGCCGGATGACCTGTTTTCGATCCTGCGGTATTCGGGCGGCGCAGTGGAGGTCCTGCAGGACTTCACGGATGACCGGAACCGGCTGCTGAGCATCATGCAGACAATGATCATCGGCGAAGGCCAGGGATTCGATGAGTCAACAAACGATGCGGCCACTGGCGACGCCGGAGCCGCGTTCGGACAGGATGACAGCGAGTTCAACATCTTCAATACGGACAGGCAACTGTCGGCACTGCAGACGGCTGCCAAGATGCTTGGGCAATTGAGCGCCAAGAAGTCGCTGATCTACTTCTCCAGCGGGCTGCGTCTGAACGGCATGAACAATCAGGCGCAGTTGATGGCCACGGTCAACTCGGCGATCCGCTCCGGCGTCTCGTTCTGGCCGATTGACGCACGCGGACTGGTGGCCGATGCCCCCATGGGCGATGCGTCCCAGTCCTCGCCGGGCAACGCCGGGATGTACTCCGGCGCCGGAATGCAGGCGAACACCGCGCGCTTCCAGCAGTCGCAGGATACGCTCTACTCCCTGGCGGCGGATACCGGAGGGAAGGCGCTGTTCGATACGAACGACCTGACAAAGGGGATCGTGCAGGCGGCGGAGGCGATCTCCAGCTATTACGTGATCGGCTACTACGCCTCCAATGCGGCACAGGATGGGAAGTTCCGCCGGATCAAGATCACCCTGAACAACGACGTTGCCGCGAACCTGGACTATCGCCAGGGTTACTTCGCCGGCAAGCAGTTCACGAAGTTCTCCGCGGCGGACAAAGAGCGTCAACTGGAAGATGCGTTAATGCTGCCGGATCCGATCACGGAACTGACCATCGCCATGGAGATCGACTACTTCCAACTGAATCGAGCGGAGTACTATGTGCCCGTGGTGGTGAAGATCCCAGGACGGGAACTGGCTCTCGCCAAGAGGCGCGGAGCTGATCGGACCGTGATCGACTTCATTGGAGAGATCAAGAATTCATTTGGGACGACGGTGATGAACGTCCGCGACAAGGTCAGCGCCAAGTTGAGTGAGACGACCGCGGCGGAGCTGGCGAAACGGCCGATTGTTTACGACACCGGGTACACCTTGCTGCCGGGCGAGTACACGATCAAGTTTCTGGCGCGCGATGCAGAGACCGGCCGAATTGGAACCTATCAATCGAAGTTCGTGATCCCCAACCTGAACAAAGACGAGGATCGCGTAGCCATCAGCTCGGTCGTGCTGGGCAGCCAGCGCGTGGACATGAAGGACGCGCTGTATAACGCGGTGAAGGAGAAAGACCGACGGGATGATGTGAATCCGCTGGTGCAGGACGGGCAGAAGCTGATTCCCAGTGTGACGCGGGTCTTCAGCAAAGATCACAATCTGTTCGTCTACCTCCATTCCTATCAGCAGGGCACGGCCGAGGTTCAACCGCTGGTAGCGGTAGTGAGCTTCTATCGAGGCCAGGAGAAGGCGTTCGAATCGGTTCCTGTTGAGGTCACTTCAGGCGGAACCGGGCGATTGAAGATACTGCCGATTCAGTTCGATGTTTCGCTGGCGCAGCTGCAGCCGGGCAAGTATGACTGCCAGGTGACGGTGCTGAACCCCGCGGGGCAGAAGGCAGCGTTTTGGCAGGCGCCGATTCTCGTGGTGCAATAGGGCGCCCTCGGGAGTGGGCGCCCATAGCATTCGTCTGTTCGCCGACGCAGCAAAGTCACTGGACGATTCGGTTCCTGCCGCCCAAGTCCGGCCAGCAAAGCCGGGTACTGAGCCCCGCCTCGGCGAAGGCCAGGGCAATTTTGTCCTTCCCTTCAGAGAAGTGCTGCCATCCCTCGAAGTGAAGCGGGACGATGGTCGCTTGCGGGAATGACCTGGCGAATTCCACGGCTTCTTCGGCTGTCATAGTCAGGTGTTGAGAGCCAACCACCGGCACCCGCGCCGCGCCCAGGTTGAGAATGGCGGTCTTGACAGGGAACCGCTGGCCGACCTCGGCGACCGCTTCGTACCAGACGGTATCGCCGGAGAAATAGACACAGCGATCGGGCGCGTCTGAATAGTACAGAACGAAGCCGACCACAGGACCGCGGTCCCCGTCACTGGGGCCGTGCCGCGCGGGGGTGGCTACAACCTTCAGGATGTTTCCAGCTCCTACCTCCAACTCCACACTTTGCCACGGCTTCATTCCTACGCTATTGCCACCCAACCGGCCGGCGCCCTCCTCCGTCGTGAGGACGGACTTCGCGGTGGAAAGCAGGCTCCGTCCGGCGTGATCGAGATTGTCGAAATGATGGTCGTGACTCAAGAGCACGTAGTCAATCGATCCGAGTTGGTCAGCCGGTATAGCCGGACCGGTGAGTTTGTGGAGAGTGACAGGACCTGTCGTGTAGTCTCCACCGGGGGGATCGAAGGTCGGGTCTGTGAGCACGCGAACCGAGCCGAACTCAATGAGGGCCGTCGGCCCGCCGATGTAGGTGATAGTCAGGTTGCGACCGGTCATTTCTCCTTTTGATTCGCCTGGGGCCGATTGGGATTCCAGCCATCCCTCAAGGCGGCGCTCATTGGTCTCCGGCGAGTGCCTCCATGGGCGAAATCCGCGCCGCACGGTAGGAAGGAATCAGGCACGCACCCAGGGCCACCAGTCCGATAAGGGCGACAGAACCAATGAGGGTGGCCAGATGAACCGGCGGTACATGGAACAACAGGGCCCGCATCGACTCACCGGCGATCCAGGCACCGACCAGACCGGCAGCGATTCCGGCGCCGAGCAACCGCATCGCCAGTGCGAGGAACTGCGCCCTGATTTGCCCCGGCCGCGCACCGAGCGCCATTCGGAGGCCAATTTCGCGGCGGCGCTGTGTGACGGCATAGCTCAGGACTCCATACGTGCCAATGGCGGTGAGCAGCACCGCAACGACGGAGAAGATCGCCACAGTGAGCGCAGGAGAACGATAGGCGATAAGGCTGTCGGTAATGCGCGATTCCATGGAGCGCACGTCGCTCAACGGCAAGTCTGGATCGATCTGCCGGACGGTCCGTTGCAAGGCCATCGCCAAAGACTCGGGCGGCAGGCTCGTGCGAATGACGACGAAGAGATTCTCGTCCGAACGCATGGCATACGGGTAATAGACGGCGCCCTGCGCCACCTCATCGGTGAGACCGGCCTGCTTCACGTTCCCGACAACCCCGACGACGGTGTAAGCCTCGGAGTCGTCTTTCACATCGGGACCGTTAAAGACGAGTTGGCCAAGTGCGCTGGTCCCAGGCCAGTAGTAGCGAGCGAAGTCCTCGTCGACTACACAGACACGCCCGGCACGGCGGGAGTCGGAAGCGGTCAGGAAGCGTCCTTCCCGTAGGCTAAACCCCATGGCGGCAAAGTAGTCGCCGTCGACCCCATAGGCAAAGTGACCGCGAGGCGCTTCGCCCGCCCGTCGGCTGTGCCCTTTGACCGCGGCCGCGCTCTTGCCGCTTCTGCCGCTGAGTGGCACGTTATTGACGATACCCGTGGCGGCTACTCCGGGCTGTGTAGCGAGTTGGCGCAGCAGTTTTTCGTTGAAAGCGACACGGTCCGGCCAGGTCCGATAGCTGCTCCACGGCACTGAGATCTGGCTGGTGAGGACGTGACCGGGCCGGAAGCCCGGCGAGACAGCCATGGCGCGCTCCAGGCTGAGGCCGAGGATACCAGCGCCGGAGAGCAGTACAAGGGCTAACGCAATCTGGGCAACAATGAAGGCGTGGCGCAGCCTTTGAGCAGCGCGGCTGGAGGTGGCGCCGCGAGCTTCGGAGCGAATAGTGGCCGTGGAGTGGCCACGCAGGTTCAACCAGACGATTGGTGCGGCGAGCAGGACTCCCAGCAGCAGGGCGCCCACGAACGCGGCGGCCGCGGAACGGGCATCAAGGGCGATATTGCTGCCGAGCGGCAGACGATCCGCGCCCAACGCGGCAAGCAACTGGATGCCCGCGGCACCAACAGCGAGCCCCAGCAGGCCCCCGCCCATCGTAAGAAACGTAGTTTCAACGAACGCTTCGCTCACAACGTGCAAGCGGCTGGCGCCCAACGCCTGGCGCACAGCGACCTCCTTCATCCGGCCATTGGCACGGACGAGCAGCAGATTCATCAGATTGACCGCGCCGATCAGCAGCAGGGCAATCGCACCGGCCTGCATCCAGAGCAGCACCGGTCGAATGCCGGCTACATGATCCGCGTGCAGGCCGGCGACGACAGAGCGGAAACCCGCGTCAGACAGGAAGGACTGCTCCTTGGGGTTGTCAGCCCCAAGGGCGGCATTCTGCGCGTCGATCTGCGCCTGAGCCAAACCGAGAGTGGCCTCCGAGGCGAGGCGAGCGATCATATGTTTCGAATTGCCGCCCGAGTGGCGGTTCTGCGGGCTGCGCGCCTCGGGATTCGAGGAGAGAGGGCTGAATAACTTTGCTTCCGAGGAAAGGAAGCGGAAACCTGGCGGCAGAATGCCGACGATCGTGGAGGGGTTGCCGTCCATGCGAAGCTGACGGCCGATTGCCCCCGGGTCGGAGTTGAAGTGCTGGCGCCAGTAGGCATCGCTCAGGATGACCACATTGTCGGTCTGATACGAAGTCTCCCTCTCTGTGAAGGCCCGGCCCAGCATGGGTCCCAAGCCGAGGGTGCTGAAGAACTCGGGTGTCACCTGGACGACCTGTTCACGTTCCGTGAATCCGGATTCGCCTACAATCGCCGTGGCATTCCGGTAGAGCGAGAGTGAGGAGAAGGCTGGAATCTGCCCGCGGCGCTCGTAGTAATTGGTGATGGATGAGCCGTCGCGTTCCACTCCGGCCTTCGGATAAGAGTTGTAAACCGTCACCAGACGATCCGCCTCAGGAAAGGGCAGTGGGCGTAACAGGATGGAGTCCATCACGGCAAAGATGGTGAGGTTCGCACCCAGGCACAATGCGATTGTCAGCGTAGCGGTGATCGTGAAGCCCGGCGACTTCCTCAATAAGCGCACGGCGTAGCGCGATTCCCTACCAAGCGCATCGAAGAGATGCAGCCTGCGCGCTTCACGGCACTCTTCCTGAACGGTATTCACACCACCGAATTCGATGCGGGCCTGGCGCTCCGCCTCCTGGGGTGAGAGGCCGGACCGGATCAAGTCTTGAGTGTATTCCTCGATATGAAACCGCAGCTCCTCCGTCATTCCGGCTTCGAAGCTGCGCCGGCGCGAGAGTACACGCCAAAGGGAGCGGAGGCCGCCCAGCATGTTACACCTCCTCCGAGGTCGCACTAAGCGCAGCCGCCATCGCGGTAGCCAGCCTGTTCCAACTCGCTGTCTCTTCCCGCAGGCGGTGCCGGCCGGCGGGCGTCAGGGTGTAGAACTTGGCCTTGCGGTTGTTATCGCTTTGGGCCCACTCGGCGGCGATGAGCTCCTGATGTTCCAGGCGATAGAGCGCCGGATAGAGCGACCCTTGCGGAATATCGAGCGCCTCGCCGGAGATCTGCTTGATGCGCAACAGCACGCCATAGCCGTGCAGGGGCCTCAAGGACACCGCTTTGAGAATGAGCATGTCGAGGGTGCCCGGCAAAAGTTCAGCTGTTTTCGCCACGAACCAGTCTCCTAGTCTAACTAGGAATAGCGTAACGTGGCTCTCCTAGTTTGGCAAGGGGAGACAGAGGTAACAATTTGGCCACGCACCGTCACTCCGCGACTTCGACAACCACGGGGGCAACCTGTCTTCCCATCCCTCTCGCCGTCTGGTAGGCTCTTGAATTGCGACAGGCCGTGATCGTGATCAAACGCGAGTTGTCCTTCCCGAAGGCTGTCTGGAGAACACCATCCACCCGGCGAAGGCTGGACCCGCTGTCCATCGAGCCTGTGGTTTCGGCCGCATTGAGTGCATGGGTGGCCCAGCCGGTTGAGCGCGCCCTAATTGAGTGCGAAGTCACCTTGGACGGAAGCCTATTGCGTCCTCCGGCTGCGCGGGCGGCTCTCGGTCGGAATCACTATGGAGTCCTTTTGCTGGACTTTTCAGGGACAGGCTTGAACGTCCGCTTGAGTCAGGAAGCCTGTCTGCAGGCGCTGCCGTCGCCGAAACGTGCGTCCAGGCATCTGGCCACCCTGCAGGATGGGGCGACAGTTCGCATTGTGCTCAACGGGAAGGCGGACTGGCCATCGGGCCGGTATTACTACCTGCAGGATTACCACGTGATTTTCCGCTGTGGCGCGGCGGAGACTGGATTCGAGGAACCCCGGACCATCGACCTGCAGGCCGATCTGGTTTAGCGATCGGGCGGCGGCAGCCCTCCAATCCTCCCGACGGGCGTCGCCAGATCGAGCAACGGGCCATCGTGGCCACCTATAAGAGCGGTTTACGCTTTAAGACTTGTGCGGCATTCTGGAAATGCGCCGTGCATAAGGAGGATCGTGATGCCGGAAGATCAACCTGTCCCCAAACCGCCCATCAGAAAATGTGGAGCGCCGGAAGTTCACCAACGATTGCTGCAGGACCCGGAGTACCAGGCACGCCGTCTCGACATCGAACGCCATCTTGCTCGATTCCTGCTTTTTGGGTTGTCGAGCGAGCGCACGGGCGTGACGGAGATCCCGGTGGTAGTCCACATCGTGTCCTCCACGCCGGAAGGCAACATCAGCGACGCCCAGGTGAAGAGCCAGATCGACGTTCTAAACCAGGACTATCGGGCGGCGAACACGGATCTCGGCAAAGTCCCCGCTGTATGGGCCACTCTCACGAGCGACACACGCATACAATTTGCGTTGGCAACAACAGATCCACACGGTGCCCCGACGTCAGGGATCACCAGAACGGCGACAACGACCGGCTCATTCGGAACCAACGACGATGTGAAATCAGCCACCGCGGGGGGTGCTGATGCGTGGCCGGCGGACAAGTATCTGAATATCTGGGTGTGCCAACTCGGGGGAGGGTTGTTGGGGTATGCACAGTTCCCGGGCGGACCCGCAGATACGGATGGAGTGGTGATCCTGCACTCGGCGTTCGGGACACTGGGCACGGCAGCAGCACCGTTCAACCTGGGCCGCACCACCACACATGAGGTGGGCCACTGGCTGAACCTGCTGCATATTTGGGGCGACCGCCTGGATTGCACCGGAAACGACGATGTGGCCGACACGCCTTCAGCGCAAAGGCCGAATTACGGAAAGCCGCAGTTCCCTCATGTTTCTTGCGGCAATGGCCCCAACGGCGACATGTTCGTCAACTACATGGACTACGTGGACGACGATACGATGGTGATGTTTACTCAAGGACAGGCGGCACGGATGGCAGCCGCGCTCGACGGGCCCAGGTCATCGATCGGGCGGCCGGCGTGAGTTCCGGAACTTAGGTAATTTCCATCGAAAAGACGAATCTATTGCAGGGCTGGATTCACTCCCACGAAGAGGATTCGGGTGAGACGATGGTGTTCCGCCCGGAGTCTCACCCGTTCCCACCAAGCCGGGGCCGCTACGGATTCACACTGAAGCCCGGTGGCGTGATGACCGGGAGCGGACCATCAGCGGCTGACGTGCCTCTCTCCGGCGACATCGGAACCTGGAGTGTCAGGGAAGAAGACCTGTTCCTGGAGGGGATCGGCGAGGGGCGGAGGCATTACAAGATCGAAGCAGTGAGCAAAGACAAACTGGTCTTGCGCCAGGTGAAGTGAGGAGGCCAGGCGCCCTGCGCCTCCTCACGACTTCGGCTAGAGTTTGGAGCGGCGACGGAGGACAAGCAGGGCGAGCCCGCCGGACAGTAGAAGGAAACTGGAAGGCTCCGGTACAGCGGTGCCATCGAGAGAGAACGCTGCGTTAAACGTTGGGGCCGAGGCGCCACCGACTATGTCGGTACCGACACGCAGCCAGTCAGGGTCAAGGGCTGCATCACGAGTCCAGGCCTGAAGATCGGGGGCGAAGGGCGTCGTGCCTGCACCGCTGATGGGCCTTGAAGCGGAGAGCCAGTAAAATTCCCCACCGTTCGAGAGCATGACCTGCGGCACGAAGAAGTAGTGGCCGGAGGGGAGGTCGACCGGCGTCAGGAAGCTGATGTCGAACTGCACCTCCTGCCCCGTCACCGGGCCGGCCCCGCCTGTAGTCTGGTTCGGTGCCGGATGGATTCCGCCTGCCGCAATGCTGTTGTTGGCGGTGAATGAGGCGTTTAGCACGGTAGTGGAGAACGACAGGTTGCTGGCCGCGCTGTCGCGCGAATCGAAGGCAACATCGGAAGGGGAATTTGCCCGCGTCGGCACGTTGGGGATTCTGACGGTGTTGGAGTCTTGTGGAAACACGCGGTAGATCTCAACGACTACCTGGGAAACCGTCGGGGTGCCTGATTGTCCTGGCACCACCAGGCCAACGAAGGAGGCGGAGGTGACTTTGAATCCGGAATTGAGTAGGAAGTCGTCCGCTGCTTCAATCTCAAAGGCAGCGCCGCTGGTCCTGGACGCGATGGCCATCAAGTTGTTGGGAGTCAGATTGTTGTATATGGTGGCTGCATTCATGCTTCCTCCGAGCAGCACCAAACTGGCAATCGACAATGTGACACGGAACACCTTGTACATAGGGTTTCTCCTGGCCCTGAACAAGCTTGTGCTAGTTGGGCGCGAATCAGTATAAGCTCGTTTCGCCGTGGACCGACCCACTTTTCGGTATAGATTGGACCCAGTACCAGCGGAAACTGTCGCCGTGAGCGCCCATTCCTGACATCGGCGCGGAATCAGAATTGCCGCGCACCATACACCCCGCGAAATTGCGATCTTTCGCTGGGCTCAAACGGGAATATAGCAATCCATAGATAGATCCCGTCAGGTCGGCCGCGGTGTTGACCCTTTGAAACATCGAGTGACGCTGCGGGCTGTTGCGCAGAGGCGTCCTCCACAGAGCCGGTCGTGGACGCCAACTTGTAGCATGGGGCCTTGCCAGAGTCGCGCTGCGAGCCTAGAATTGAGTAGTCACTCAGCCTGGACGAAACGGATGGCACGGCTCAAAAGCGGGGACAAGCGAGACCGAATCTTGGCGGCGGCGGCCCTTACTTTCGCGGAGAGAGGGCTCGCGGCTCCAACTGCGGCGATCTCCAAGGCAGCAGAGATTTCTGAAGGCTCGTTATTCACTTATTTCGCCACCAAGGACGAGTTGCTGAATGCCCTCTACCGGGAGATCAAGCTGAATCTCGCCGAAGCCATGATGTCGGAGTTCTCCCGGCACACAGATGTGAGGAGCAAGTTGGAACACATCTGGAACTCCTTTGTTAACTGGGGCATGGAGAATCCTGCACAGCGCCGGGTGCTGGCTCAATTGCAGGTCTCAGACAAGCTGACTCGAGAGACCCGGGCCGTGGGGTCTGCGCCGTTCGCCGAAGTCCAGGTCATGCTGCGAGGGGCAATTGAGCAGGGGGTGGTCAGGGATTTGCCGCATGAGGTCCTGACTGCCACGATCGACGCGATGGCTTCGGCCACGATGGAGTTGATCGCTACACATCCAAATGAGGCGGACAGGTACAGAAGCCTGGGTTTCGAAGTGATGTGGAACGGAATCCGAATCGAATAGTAGCTGGACGTGAATCCTGAGTGAGCGCTCAAGCATCAACTGAACAGAGAACCAGGAACCCGGCAGCGGCTGCGGGTTCCGACCCGTACCAGCGGCAAAGGGAAAGTCATGAGAGTACTCATATTTGGCGCGACAGGAATGGTGGGCCAGGGGGTTCTGCGCGCCGCTCTGATGGACCCAGGCGTGGAGATTGTGCAGACTATCGGCCGGACTCCCACAGGAGCCGAGGACAGGAAACTGCGGGAATTGATCCATCCGGACCTTTTCCACTTTGCCGGCCTGGAGCAGGAACTCAGCGGGTTTGACGCGTGTTTCTTCTGTCTCGGCGTGTCCTCAGCCGGCATGGCGGAAGAGGAGTACCGGAGGGTGACCTATGACATCGCCATGGCCGCGGCCGGGACGCTGTCCCGCCTCAATCCACAGATGACCTTCATCTTCGTATCGGGCGCGGGGACCGACAGTACGGAAAAGGGCCGCCTTATGTGGGCTCGGGTGAAGGGCGCAACCGAGAATGCGCTGATGCGGCTGCCGTTCGGCGCCAGCTACATGTTCCGACCAGGCTTCATCCAGCCGGTCCATGGAGCTCGATCAAAAACGGAGCTCTACCGATTCTTGTATATGGCGTTGCGGCCCTTGCTGCCCGTACTGAGACGCATTCTTCCCTCCTACGTTCTGACCACGGAGGAATTGGGGCTCGCGATGCTGCGCGTTGCCAGGGTTGGCTACGCCAGGCGGGTGCTGGAGACCCGCGATATCCGCGCGGTACTTACTATCTGAAAGGACACGCTTATGTCGAATTCAAAGGTATGGCTGATCACCGGCAGTTCCCGCGGGTTGGGCCGTGCGTTCACGGAAGCCGTACTGGCCGCTGGTCATCGCCTGGTAGCTACGGCCAGGGACCCGCAGCAACTGGCCGAACTGGTCCAGCAGTATGGAACAAACGTTCGGGCTGTGGCTCTGGATGTCACGCATTCGGTCATGGCCCGCTCTGCCGTGCAGACCGCTGTGGACGAGTTCGGACGGCTGGATGTAGTGGTAAACAATGCCGGATACGGCAATGTCGGGGCGGTGGAAGACGTGGCCGAGGAGGACTTCCGCGCCCAGCTGGAGACCAATTTCTTCGGCGTCGTGAACGTATCGCGGGCCGCCCTCCCGCAGATGAGGCGCCAGCGGTCAGGCCACATTGTCCAGATCTCCTCCATTGGTGGACGGAGCAGTTCCCCGGGGCTGGCCGCGTATCAGTCAGCCAAGTGGGCCGTCGGTGGATTCTCCGAGGTTCTGGCGAAGGAGGTCGCGCCGTTGGGAATCAAGGTCACGATAGTAGAACCAGGCGGGTTCCGGACAGATTGGGCGGGGTCGTCGATGAAGGTCGATGCCGTGCGGGAGGAGTACCAGCCCTCCGTCGGGCAGTACGCAGAGTTCATCCGCCACTACGACGGACAGCAGATGGGCGATCCGCGGAAGGCGGCCCAAGTATTGCTGCAACTGGTGGAGTTGGAGGAACCGCCCCTGCGACTGCTGCTGGGCTCGGATGCGCAGCATCTGGCGGCAGCCATTGCGTCAAGCCGGGCGGCCGAGGACGAGAAGTGGAAGGAACTGGGCGCATTCTCTGACTTCGATGGCGCGCCCGGCATTGAGACGCTGCTTTCGAAGCTCCCGGCGAGCATAAAAAGGTAACGAACTGGCGGCCTGCAGGGGAGGACCCCGTCTCGAGACGCCTGCCGGGGGCGGCGGCACAGAGGCTAGTAGGGCTTCTCCCCTTCCCAGTTGCCGGGCGGATCGTAGTAACAAACCCAAACCTCTCGCTGACCGCGGCGGCCTACAGCGCAGCCTACCTGCTTCGAATCGCGCCACACAATCTGGGTGTAGTGCCCGCATTGGGCTCCGCGCCGGCACGTGTTGCTCTCGAGGTTGTAGTCTTTCGCTTCCGACGCCCAGTTGCCGACAACAAACTGGGGCGTGGCCTGATCTCCGGTCATCTCAAAGAGGTTCTCGCCGTAACTGGTACCCGGGCGATGGCGGAACTGCCCATTCGCGGCCAATGACTTGGACCACTGCCGGGCCAATGCCTCCAACTGTGGCGACCATTCGAGTGGCGCCACGCCGACCTTGGACCGGACAGTATTGTGCGCCGCGAGCATGAGCGGGGCCAGGGAATCTGTGGGGGCTGAGAGTGTGGGGACAACGGCCAGAGTAATCAGCAGCAGAAACAGAGGGAGGCCATGGAACACCCGCACACTTCGTACCTTAGCACTGGCCGGAGCAGTCCGTGCGGGAAACAATTCGCTGTTTATTCCGGTCCACATGAACCGTACGTCGATACTCGGCTGGGTTGGCGAGGATCCAGGCCGGCCATCATCTCAACCCTCGAGGCCACGGAAAGCGCGTTCGGGCGCAGTCCAGCGGTCAAAATGTCCGGACCAGTTTTGACGCGAGAACCGCGGCACGCCGCTGGTGCTCACCCGCATCGGCCTTGCCTCGACTCCGCCGAACGGTGTAGTCTTCGCGGCTGATTCGATTGGCCAACCGCTGATTCACAAGCTCCGCGGCGGCAGTGCGAAGTTCCTTGCCCCAACTCCGGTTGTTGATGTCCAACTGAGCCACCTGCTCAGCGGTTACAACCGATCCATCACCCGGCCATTCGCTCATATCCCTCATAGTTTGTATGATCGGCAGAAGCGACTGAGGTATTTAGGATATTTCAGAGCGGGCCGGGATTCGACCCCACGGCCCACTCTGAACAGAAGGGCGGACCAGCGCCCATAGGAGCTACTTGAACAGCTTCGGAGCGAATTCATTCAAATAGTCGCGCCAATTCAGCCAGGTGTGTCCGCCTTCGGTTTCCTTGAAGACAGGCTCAAAGTGGTGCTTCTTGAGCATCTCGACCGTGGCTTTGGTCGTCCCCAGTAGAAAGTCGTCCTTCCCGGTGGCGAACCAGAGCACCTTCAAGCCCGGCTTCAGCTTGGCGTTATCGAGCATGGCGGCCCGCTCAGTCTCCCATTCAGGAGGAATCACTGGCGCCGTCGAGCCGGCAGTCCGTGGTCCTCGGCCAAAAACACCAGAGCTGAAGACGCCGATGTAGCCAAACTGGTCGAGGTGGGCCATGCCGATGTTGAGTGTCTGGCCGCCACCCATGGAGAGTCCGGCCAGGGCGCGATTCTGGCGGCCCTTCAGGACACGGTAGTGGGACTCGACATAGGGCATGATGTCAGTCACGAAGTCGTCGGTGAATTCGTCACGCGCGCCGGCGGTGCGGGGTCCCATTGAGGTCGAGGTGTGACCGGCTGGCATGACAACGATCATCGGTTTTGCAGTGCCGGCGGCAATCAGGTTGTCGAGGATGAAGCCGGCCCGGCCCACTGATGTCCACGAATCGTCGCAGTCACTTGCCCCATGTAGAAGATAGAAAATAGGGAACTTGCCTTTGCCCAGCTCATAACCGGGCGGCGTATAGACGTGCATGCGGCGGTTGCGGCTGAGCGCTTTGGAATAATAGGTGACAGCGGCGACGGCTCCATGCGGAACCTGTGCGGCATCCACCCACGCGGCGCCCGAAACAACAACCATGCTCCAGCCATTGGTATTGGACTCGCTCATCAGGGGATTGCGGGGATCCATGGCGGCCACGCCATTCACCAGGAAGCGGTAGCGGTAGGCACCCGCCGGCACAACGGGGCTGGTTCCTTCCCAGACTCCATTCGCGCCTTTGACCATCGGCAGCGCACCCCTGGTGAGACCGGGCATGTCACCACACTGTAATTCCACGGTCTCTGCCTTGGGCGCCATCAGCCGGAACGTCACTGTCCGCTGCGCCGACACCTCGGGCGACACCACGGGCGGCGTTTGCGGCGCCTGAGCATATACGATGGCCGAGGCCGCAAACAAAGCGGCGGCGGTCCACATGGCCTTTCTCTGCATAGTTATTACTCCTTGGATCTGGCTCTCGCCACGCCGATGCTATCACGGCCGGTTGCGTGTGGACGGGTCCGGCGGCGCATTGAAGCTCCGATCAGGGCAGTTCCAGATCCACGTCGAGAACGCCGTTCATCTCGACAAGGAGAGGTTTGGCCGCTTCGAGATAAGGCCGGATGGCGCCGGGATTGGCATATTCCAGTTCGGTGTTGTTGACGGCAAACAGCCGGTAGTCCCCCGGACGCACATTTTTGAAGTCAAAGCTGCCGTCGCTGTCCGTCTTGAAGCCGAGGTACCACCCTGGATCAGCAGGCAGTGCGGCCGAGGCCAGGACAACTAGAACACCAGAGGCCGGAGAATCGTTGCGACGAACGAAACCGCTCACCCGCCCCATGCCTCCACTGGCCACCACATTGAGTTTCACCAGAGTGCCGTCTCCAATGGTGAGAACACCGTTCTGGAACGCGCTGTCTTCCGAGGTGACGCGACTGGCGAAGACACCCGGCACGCCTGTGATCCAGAGACGAAACCTGCCGGGCCAGGACACCGGGATCTGAAAGGTCCCATCGGGTGCAATTTCCCGGCTGAAGCTCGGTGTGCGGAAATCCTCGCTACGCAGGGATATGAACATCCGGCTGAGAAGGCGAGGGTCGGCGTTCTGCAGGGTAACCTGCCCCGAGACACGGGCGCTCTCCTGTGGAGTGAGAACTACTTCGGCATCGGCGGCAGTCAGGTCCGCGGTGGCAGTGGCCACGAGGGGGGTGCCCATGTCCTGATTGCTGATCTTCACCGTGTACATGCCCGGCGAGATCGCGGGCATCACCGACCGGCCACGAATGTACTCGGTCCGATGGAACGCCTGGGTGCCCGATACTCCTTCGCTAATGAGATCCAGGCGCATCTGCTTCCCGCTGCACGATTCGCACTCGACAGTCAGCGCAAAGCCCGGCTTCGTAAACAAAGAGAAACTGGCGACAGCATCCTGGCCCGGCTTCACCTCAATGGGAGCAGCAGCGCGAGGATCGGCCGTATTCGGATAAAAGGCGGGCACGAACGCTGCCCGCACAATCTCGCTGCCGGAGGCTGGATCATCGGGCGCGGAATGCGGGCTCGACACATACCAGGGCTTGCCCGTGACTGCAATATAGTACTCGCCCGACGCAAGCCCGCTGAACCGGTACTCCCCCAAGTCGTTGGTTCTGCCCCAGCCCAGCGTACTGACGCTCTTTCGTCCGGCGACAACCTGGACATACATCAGTTGCACAATGGCATTCTCCACCGGATCGCCGGCTTCATCGAGCACGATGCCGGAGATGGTGGATGGCGGATGCACGGCGAACACGATGTTCGCCGTGTTCTGCCCCGGTCCCGCAATAATAGCGATGCCAAAACCGGAAAAAATGGATTCGGCTCCGTACGGTTGCCCCGGCAGGCCATTTCGCTCGGCGCGAAGCTGATATTTCCCTTTGCTGACCTCGAAGTGAAAGCGTCCGTCCCCGGCCGTGATTCCCGACGACAGTTCGGAGGTGGGACGCTCTGCAGGGGCCAGGACCACACGGACCCGGGCCGATGGCTGCCCCGAAACTGAATCAGTGACTGTACCGGCGATGGTGTAAGAAGAGGCCCTGTCCTGGCCGGCACAAACGGCGGCCGCAAGAAAGACGAGAAGAAACCGTTTCATTCGGATACCGCCGTGATCTTCACTTCCGACCGGCCTTTTGAGGTGACCGTCACGCGGAAACCATTGGTGAGGTTGCGCAGAGCCTCAGGCTCCAGATAGGGGATCTCCCTCAATCGGGGGTGCGCATAGACCGTGTAGTCGCCTGGAGCCAATGGCTGCACGAAAAATCGCCCATCCGGCAGCGATTGACCTTCTGTGGGACCCGAAAGAGATTCGAAATTGGGAACCGCCAGGATGCCGAGGGAAGGCTGGCGAATGCCGGGGCTGATTTCTCCCTCGATCACACCACCATCCGAGCGGACGACGAGTTCCACCTTTTCCGGCTGAAGCCCTGCACGCACATGGATTGTGGACCCGGGAGTGAGCGCTTCGGCGCCAATTGAGGCGGCGGCGACATAGCCCCCAAAACTCGTGGCTCTCCACGAATAGACGCCAGGATTCACGTTCCTGAACTTCAGGCGTCCTCCGCCGTCGGACACGGCGTAGTTTGATTCGCCGGCTGACCGAAGTTCCATGGATCCCCGACAGGGCACACGATCCCTGGCCTGGTTATCCTGGTCACAGTTCAGCGAGACCTGGATTTCGATCCCACGCTGGAGTTGCAGTTCCACACCTTCCACATGACTCGCTGACACCCGCACGTCCGCCTCAGCCTGCAGGCGCCCGTCGCCTTCGCCTTGCGTCGCCCTCAGCAGGTAGTCGCCGGTTGTCACATCATTCACCTCGACACGGCCGTTGATTTCGTTCACAGCCACCCGGGCCGAAACCGGCTGACCGTCAGGCGTCAACAACTGGACGACTGTCTTCGCATGCGGCACAAAATTAGTGAGAAGCCCTTTGACCTTGAAGGCGGGCTTGAGCGGCTCATTGAAATCAATGGTGGCGCGCTGGCCAAGACCCAGAACCAGTGGCGTGGCGGAAGCGCGATCGACGGCGCGGCCATGGTAGATGGGCGCGACCACTTGAGGCCAGTCGACTAGCGGAGCGTTCTCGCCCATGAAGGTTCGGGTGCCGCCCGCACGCCCCGAGAGGCGGACGTAATACGACCCGGGCTGCAGGTTCCACAGCCGGTAGCGCCCGCGATCGTCGGTTGAGACAGAGCGGTCCACCCGAAAGGTGCGCCGGCCCGACAAGACAGATGCCTGAATGAGTTGAACGCTGACAGCCTGAATGGGATTGCCCGCGGTATCCAGTACGGTTCCTTCAAGCGTTGCCAGCGGATCCAGTTTCACCTCAAAATTCGCCCGGGACGGCCCCAGTTCAATCGTCCCTGCTTCCGGATCCTGACGATATTGCGGTTTCTGGGCTGTAATCCGGTAACGGCCGGCACTGAGACCTGCAAAGGAAAATGCCCCGCCCGGGTCCGAGAAAACCGGGCTGGGCGTAAGCTCCCGGGGCGCCAAAGCCTGACCTTGGTAAATCGGGCTCAGCGTCAGCAGGGCACGCTTGACGGGTTCCCCGGTTGCGCTGTTCAAAACACTGCCTGAAAGAGTGAACTTTTCGGCATTGGATGTCTGCCCGAAAAGGAAGAAGTTTGCCGAGAACGACCAGAAGAGAACGATCCGGCACAGCGACATTACACGCATAAGTGACCGATCACATTCTAGTATATTCGCCTTTTTTCCGTCTGCCCGAGAATCGGAACGGCCTGCCCCAAGGGGCATCTGACACAGTAAGCAAGATCTCCAGCATCCGGCCGTTTGCGGCCCGCTGATCGGATGCGCGAATGGCGATCAGACGCGGTGCGGCATCGAGGCCGCTACACCTGGGACCCGCCCTTTGTCTATAGTGGTCTAAACCTCCATGCAAGGCATCTTTCGTTCTACTTCATACCCCGTACTCGCCCTCTTTGCTCTCTTTCCCACCCTGCTCACCGCGGAGGACCCATCCCGGAAATCCGCACTACTCGAGGCCCGGCATTGGACCGCGGCCAGCTTTATGGCACAGCCGGACGCCCGGCCCGTCCAGGCCCAACTCATCGCCCGGACCAAGCAGGGCAAGTTCGACCGCAATGGCCGCCGGGACCGGAAAATGCTCATCGCCGGCAAGAAATACGAACGCGGCATCGCCATGCCGTCACCCGGCGAGATCGTTGTCCAGTTGGCAGCGCCCGCCAAATCCTTTGACGCAATAGCTGGCGTGGATAGTAACGACCTGGGCTACTACGACAATGCCGGACGCGGCAGCGTAGTGGCCTCCGTAGAATGCGGCAGCCGCCAGGTTTTTCAGTCCGGGACCCTGAAGGAGGGCATGCCCGGAGTCGCTATCCATACAGAACTGGGCGGCGCCACCGAATTCCGCTTAAAACTGGCAGCCGTGGGCAACCGGCTGCGGACCTATCAGGGGGAGTGGGACCAACTGGACTGGGCGGAGGCGCGCGTCACCATGGCTGACGGTTCCGTAGTCTGGCTCGCTGATCTGCCTGCCGGGCCGCTGCCGGCGCCCTATGCCGTCGAAGCGCCGTTCTCCTTCCGCTACGGCGGACGGCCCTCCGCGGAGTTTCTCGGCCAGTGGAAGGTGGAACGGGAAAGCCGGGCCATAGATGCCAATAGGACCAGGATCCGTGTCACTTATACGGATGCCGCATCGGGCCTGCAGGCGCGCGCGGAAGCAGTGGCTTATGCCGACTATCCCACCGTCGAGTGGACAGTCTATTTCAGGAACACCGGCACGCAGCCAACTCCCATTCTGGAAGACATCCAAGCCATCGACACCCAATTGGAGCGCACGCCTGAAGGTGAATTCCAGCTCCATCACAGCATCGGCAGCCCGAATTCGCCCACTGACTTCCGGCCCCTGGAGACTGTGCTGGCGCCTGGTTCGCGAAAGGCCTTCGTGGCCCGGGGCGGCCGGCCGACGGACACGGACCTGGGCAATTTCAATCTCGAGTGGGCCGGTGGAGGGGCCATTGTCACGGTGGGGTGGCCAGCCCAGTGGTCCGCAGAGTTCGTGCGCGACAAGGCGACGAAGGTGCGAGTCCGCAGCGGCCAGGAGCTGACACACCTGCGCCTGCTGCCCGGTGAGGAGATTCGCACGCCCCTGGTTGTACTCCAGTTCTGGCGCGGCGGCGATTGGATTGATGCGCAGAATGTGTGGCGGCGCTGGATGCTGGACCACAATCTGCCGCGCCCAGGAGGGAAACTTCCTCCACCGATGCTCTCCAGCGGCAGCTCGCGGCAGACCGTAGAGATGCAGGAAGCCAATGAAGCCAACCAGGTCCTCTACCTGAATCGCGCCCTCGATGCAGGGCTGAAGCTGGATTACTGGTGGATGGATGCGGGTTGGTACCCATATCAGCAAGGCTGGTACAAGACCGGCACGTGGGAGGTGGACCCGGCCCGGTTTCCACGCGGCTTCGTACCGATCTCCGAGGCTGCTCACAAGCGCGGCACGAAGATCATCGTCTGGTTTGAACCCGAGCGCGTGACCGACGGGACCTGGCTCCACAAGAACCACCCCGAGTGGCTGCTGGGTCCTGATGGCAAGGACAAGCTTCTGAATCTTGGGAATCCCGACGCCCTGCACTGGGTGACCGAACACGTCAGTAACCTGATCAGGACGCAAGGCATCGACCTCTACCGTCAGGATTTCAATTTCGAGCCTCTGCAGCTGTGGCGCAATGCCGACACTGAAGACCGGCAGGGCATCACCGAGAACAAGTACGTGGCGGGGTACCTGGCTTACCTCGACGAGTTGCACCGCCGGTTTCCGGAAATGATTTTGGACAACTGCGCTTCGGGCGGACGGCGGGACGATCTGGAAACCCTGCGCCGCTCCGTTCCGTTGTGGCGTAGCGACTTTGCATACGACCCGGAGCCCATGCAGCAGTTCACCTACGGCATGGCTTTGTGGATTCCGTACTTTGGCTCGGCGTTCAACTCCCTGGATCCCTATATCTTCCGCAGCCAGATGACGCCGGCGCTCTCCATCGGCATGGTCGCGGAACGCTACGAGAACGGCCTTCCGAGAATGAAGTCACTGCTGGCCCAGTGGCAGCGCGTGTCGGAGTTCTATGCTGCTGACTTCTACCCGCTGACCCCGTATACGACTGAGAAGTCCGGCTGGCTCGCCTGGCAATTCAACAGACCGGAGCGCGGCGATGGAGTGATCCACGCGTTCCGCCGCGCGGACAATGCCTTCGAACTGGCAAAGTTCCGCCTACGCGGAGTCGAGGCGGGTGCGCGCTACAAGGTCACGAACCTGGATACGGCGCGGTCCACCGTAGTTACTGGAGCGGAGTTGACGCAGGGAGGACTGCCAGTGACACTGACGGCTCGGCCTGGCTCGGCGCTGATTCTCTACGAGAAACTGGCCGTGGCCCGCTAAGCCGCGCGCCGTCTTCACCAGATTCGAATCTTCACTTCTCCTTGGCCGGGAGTCTCAAAGGGCCCCGGCGTAGGCGTTGAGTCACTGCGGCGCTTGCCGGCGAAGTCGGTGCTCAGCAAGAGCTCCGACCCGTCGGCCTTCTCAAACGCGAGGTTTGGAATCCTGGCTTTGCCCAGCAGGGCTGTGGTGACCCGTTGTGTCCCTGCCTGGGCCACTTCAGGTCCGAGATGGAGTACCAGATAGCCATGGCCTCCCTGCTCCACGATGACCGGCTTTGGATTGCCTGCGTCGACTGTCGGCGCAGCCTCCAGGCCGTACGGCTTGGCCCCGTTGTAATACACATTCCCACCTGCCTGCAGGTTCGCCTCGCGGGTGTCATAGACCCACAATCCGTATCCATCGAAGCGTCGGGCGGCGGCAGGACTGCGGCTCTCGGCCTGGGCGGGTTGGGCTCCGCCAATGAAGATATTGTTGTAGAAACGATCGTCGCCGCCTTTGATGTTGCGAAGCCCGGCCAGGGCTGTGGAGTGCGCACGATGGTAAGGCGTCGACCTGCTGAGTTCCGGACTACTGCTGACGCGGCCCGCCATCAGGTTGTGTGCATAGGCGCCACCCTCCGACCAGTCCCGCAGGCTGACCTCGGAGAGCAGCACATTGTTGTCTATCACAAACGGCCCATGATCGACCTCGACGAAGATGTCGTCGGTCGTATTGTCGTAGAACAAGTTGCCCGTAACGCGCGTGCCCTGCGCCATCCAATCGAGCCATAAGCCGCGGCCCGCGTTGTGGATTCGATTCCCCTTGATCACTACATCGATGGCCGCATGCAGCTTGATCCCACCCATCTCCGCACCGGTGAACTGGCGCTTGGCCCAGACATTGTAGATGTGATTGTTGAGGATCTGGCTGTAGATCGCACCCAGGCTACCGGCAATTCCCGCCTGTTCGCAGTTGAAGATGGTGTTGTTCCGGACCACGTGCGAGCCAATCTTCTCACGCGACCAACCAATCGCCAGGGCCCGGACGATCACCTCGTTGTAGTGGATCGCGCCGTCCCTGCTGGGATCGTTCATCCACACGTTGTGCCCGGTCTTGCGATCCTTGCCCAACGTGACACACGAGCACTTGGAATCGCTGATCACGTTGTTCTCGATGATCCAGCCCTTGCTCCAATGCGTTCCAATCAGGCCGATCTGCTCGGCCGTGGGCGCCGCCCATTGGGTGGCGGCCTGTTTCAGGTGAAATCCGCGCACGGTGATGTAATCGCGGCCAGGCTGCGCGGGGTAGAAACAACTGTCGCGGACATTGATCTCCACCAGTTCCTCGTTAGGATTCCGGTCGTGGAAGTTGGCGTAGAGGCTGGTATTGACGTCGTCGGACTCAGTGAACCAGGTCCAGGTGGAGCCCTCCTGATCGCGGCCGTCCGGAAAGACCTGGGGGCTGAGCACGCGCTCCAGCAGATGGGTCTCCCATAAGGACTTGCCGTTCAGGTACACCTCGCCGGTATGGTGCGGCCGGCCTTTGCCGGTGAACCAGTCGCCGACTATCAGATCCTTATATGGGTTATAGGAGCCGAAGTAGGTATTAGGAATTGTCACCTTCCAAACACCAGGCTGGATCAACTTCCACCCCCGAATCACCTCGGCTCCGGTAATAGTCACCTTTTCACCGGCAGCAGCCTGATAGACAATTCGCTTCGATTCGGACGTGCCGCCGCGCGGAGGTGTGACTCTCTCCCGGTAGATCCCCTCATGCACCGTGATGACATCCCCAGGTTGCGCCACAGCAGCGGCGGCTGAGATGGTCTTGAACGGACTCGAAGAGGTCCCGCTGTTGCGGTCACTCCCTTTCGGCGAAATGTGAAACTCGGCGGCAGGGGCGAGGAAGGCCACAAGCAGCAAAAGGGCCGCGCCGCGGATCAACCGCGTTCCAGGCAGGCAGGTGGACGGCGTCTCGGAATCAGGCTGCGTTGCGGATTGATCGGGATATCGAACGTCTGGAGTCATGGTGCGCGCTCTCTACGGCGGGCCATGTGCAGGTGTCACGCCGGCAGCCGGAACAGCGCCTTCAAACGCGCCCAAGGACAGAGGGCCGCCCGCCGTGCGCACCACACGAACCCGGCGCAATTCTATCAGAGCCCGCGGAACATCCGTGATACTTGGCGAACGATGAGCGAGTATCAAGAGTGAGACAACGCAGCAGAGGTAATGGCGGAATGACAAGCGTTCAAACGTACACAATGCCCGGCCGGGAAGAGACAGAACAACTCACACCGGCCGAATTGAGAGGAAGTTACCTGGTGGAGGGTTTGTTCGAGCCTGGCGAACTGCGCCTGGCCATTTCAGACCTGGACCGTCTGGTCATCGGCGGGGCCATGCCCACGCCCTCGCTACGGTTGCCATCGCTCAAGGAATTGGGTGGCGGTCCGTTTCTGGCCCGCCGTGAATTAGGCGTCATCAATGTAGGCGGCCCAGCAGTGGTCCGGGTGGATGGGCACGAGTATGAACTCGGCCCGATGGACGCGCTCTACGCCGGCGCTGGAACAAAAGACGTCGAATTCCTGGAGTCTCGAGACGGAGGGGAGGCGGCACTGTACCTCGTCAGCGCGCCTGCGCACAAATCCTATCCACCGGCGCTGGTCAGCCGGGCCGCCATGCAGGCATCCCCGCTGGGTGATACGCAGCATGCGTCGCGCCGCTGCATCTACAAGGCGATCCATCCCGCGGGCATCCCCAGTTGCCAGTTGGTGATGGGCTTCACGGAGTTGGAGGAAGGATCCGTCTGGAACACGATGCCTCCGCATACCCACTCGCGCCGCACGGAAATCTATCTGTATCTTGGGCTTGAGGATCAGATGGTGGTTCATCTCATGGGCGAACCCGAAAGAACCAAGAGCCTAATCGTGCGCGACCGCGAGGCAGTGCTGTCCCCATCCTGGTCCATCCACGCCGGCGCGGGCACGAGCAACTATCGTTTCGTCTGGGCCATGGCCGGGGAAAATCAGGACTTCGACGATATGGACAAGGTGGCGCTAGAGGAACTCGAGTAGGCCGTCAAGTGGAGGACAACGGGCTAAGAGGCCGCAGGTTCAACCCGCGCGGTGGAGCCGCGCACGATCAGGCTGGTCTCAATGGGAGTCAGCCCGCTGCCCGGCGCCGAAGTTTCTTCTAGCCCAGCCATCAGGCTCTGGAATGCCTGGCGTGCCAGGTCCAACCGGGGCAATCGCACCGTGGTTAGTGGTGGAATCGTGTACTCCGCCATGTGAATGTCATCGAAGCCGACCACTGACAGGTCCCGCGGGGCGCGGAGCCCTTCTACGTCCAGCCCCCGCAATACGCCCATCGCCGTCAGATCGTTCGAACAGAATACCGCCGTCGGCCGGACCGGAGCGCTCAGAAGCCGCTGGACCGCCTCGAAGCCGCCTTCCAGCTTGTGGTCGCCGGCCAGCAGCAAGGGACGCGCAGCCATCCATTCTGGCGCGGAGGTACAGCGCACGAACGCGTCCCGGCGGAGTTGCGCGGATTTGAGGTCGCTGGGTCCGCCGATGAACGCCAGGCGGCGGTGCCCCAAACGGTATAAATGCTGGACTGCCTGCCGGACACCCGCCTCGTAGTTCACCTGGATGTTGCCGATCCGGAGACCGGGCGGACCGATGTCGACGAACACCAGGGGGATCCTCCGGCCGGTGAGTTGTTCCATCAACGACGGTTCGATCTCGGAGGTCATCACCGCCACACCCTCCACCTTCCGCTCGATCATCCGCCGGACGGTGGTCGCCATGATGGCCGGATCGTAGTTGGTGGCGCCCAACAGGACGTCGTACCCGGCCTGCACGGCGAACTGTTCGAACCCCTGAATCAGCTCGGGGTAGAACGGGTTGGTGATGTCGGAGACAATCAGTCCGAGAATGCGGCTGCGGCCGGAGACCAACGCGCGGGCTTGCGTATTCGGCACGTAGCCAACCGCGTGGACGGCGCTCCACACCTTGGCCGCGATGGCCGGGCTGACGGATCGCACGCCGTTCACAGTGCGCGACACGGTCGCGACGGAAACGCCAGCACGTCTCGCCACCTCTCGGATGCCCATTCAAGTCTCAAACTAACACGGCGAACCAGGCCGGGCAATCGTTTTCCAGCAAATTGCGGCTATTGACAGTTACCCTTTCCAACTGATAGTTTTTGCGTGGAAAACGTTTTCCAGAGTACCGGAGAAACGCGTTGAACTCCGTCCTTAACCGATATCGGGTTCACTCCCGGAGAGCCATTCGCCTGTTCGCGGCCGCAACCGCGGCGGAGGCCGGAATGACCGCGGCCCCAGCCACTCCAGCATCCAGCCTGATCAGCCTCTCGACCGCCGACCTCGCGGTGATCTGCCTCTACTTCCTGCTCGTGCTGGCCATCGGCGTCTACCTGAAACGCCGCATCAAGGCGAGCGACGACTTCTTCTTCGCCGGTAAGGGCGTGGGCGCGTGGGTGGCGGGGCTGAGCTTCGTCGCCGCGAACCTTGGCACGCTGGAACTGCTGGGCTGGTCAGCCTCGGCCTATCAGTATGGGATGCTGGCCGTGCACTGGTATTGGATTGGCGCCGTGCCGGCAATGCTGTTCCTCGGCCTCGTCATGATCCCGTTCTACTACGTCTCGAAGGCCCACTCGGTGCCTGGCTACCTGATGCTGCGCTACGGCGAAGGCTCGCGACGCCTCTCCGCCGTCTCGTTCGCGGTCATGACGGTGCTGATGAGCGGCATCAATATGTACTCCATGGCCGTGGTGATGAAGGTGATTCTGGGATGGGACATCCACTTCAGCATCCTGGTCTCCACGATCACGGTGGGTGTCTACGTAGCGCTCGGCGGGCTCCTGTCCGCCATCGTCAACGAAGTCGTTCAGTTCGTACTGATCTGGGCTGGAACGCTCGCCATTCCAGTATTCGGGCTCATCGAGACGGGCGGCTGGAGCGGCATGGTCGCTCGCATCGCGCAGCGTGCCCCCACGCAGGACTACACCCACATCTGGCGAAACATGGGCGCCGCGGCCGACAACCCGATGGGCGTCCATTGGACCGGAATTGTCTTTGGACTGGGCTTCATCGGAGCCTTCGGCTACTGGACGACCGACTTCCTGGTAGTCCAACGTGTCATGGCAGCGAAGGACCTCCGAGCCGCGAGAATCGCTACCACCATTGGCGCGGCGTTCAAGATGCTCTTGCCCGCCATCGTGATCCTGCCCGGCTTGCTGGGCCTGGCAGTGCTGCCCATGCGCCTGACTGGCGAGGCCGAGGCCCTGAGAACCGGCGGCCACAGCTTCAATGAAGTGATGCCGCTGATGATGGCCCGTTACCTGGGCCCCGGATTCCTCGGCATCGGGGTCACCGCCCTGATCGCCGGATTCATGTCCGGCATGGCGGGCAACATCAGCGCATTCGCCACAGTTTGGACCTATGACATCCACAAGCCGGTGTTCAACCGCCTGGCGGATGATGCGAAGTGCCTCAGCGTGGGCCGCTGGTGCACGGTCGTCGGGCTCGCAGCCAGCATTGGCGCGGCCTACCTGGTCATGCAGTTCGCCAGCATCATGGATTATGTCCAGGCACTGTTCGGATTCTTCATTATTCCCCTGTTCGGCACCGTAATCCTTGGGATGTTGTGGAAGCGGGCCACACCCGCCGGAGGCTTCTGGGGTCTGTTGGCCGGAACCTCGTCCTCCATCCTGCTCTGGCTGGTCGTTAAGGTGAATCCTGCCGCGCTCGCCATCCTGGCACTCTCCGCTGACGCGCAACCCATGGCCGAAAACCTCTACCGCTTCATCTGGTCCTGGCTGGTGTGCATGATCGTCACGGTGATCGTCAGCCTAGCCACGAAACCCAAGCCGGAATCGGAACTGCAGGGTCTCGTTTACGGCCTGTCGGACATGCCCACCGAGGCGGGAGTCCCGTTCTACCGCCGGTCGATTTTTGCGGCGATCGTGGTCGCCGTCTTCTTCCTCATCCTCAACCTGATCTTCTGGTAGGCTCGCGTGGAACTACAGAGAGCAACTGATTTGACACCTGCAAAATCGGATAAACAGACTGCTAGTACCGCGTCAGTGAATTCCTCCGCGCTGACGCGAAAAGAGAGGGTGCAGCGCGCCCTTCACCGCGAGCCCGTCGATCGTCTCCCCACTCAGTCCAACTACACCAAGGTGATGGCGCGGACCCTCGCCGGCCACTTTCAAACGGACGAGGCTTCCCTGGCTGAGCGGTTGGACAACCACCTGCTGCGTGTGGACATCAGCCACACCCGTTCCATCAACGACGACGGCTCGATCGAATTCGACTGGTGGGGCGCCGGCTGGGACACACGAACAGAAGGCTATTGGCATTCCTTTGCCCCTTTGCATGAGGCGCTGGACCTCGATGCCTTCCGGTGGCCCGACCCGACCCAACAATCGTTGCTCGATGCAGCTGCGCGAACTATCCAACGTTTCGGCGGCGAACAGTTCATCGCCCCCAATCTCGGCATGTGCCTCTTTGAAAGAGCATGGTCTCTCCGTGGCTTCGATGCATTCCTGATGGACATGATCGACCGGACGGAATGGGTGGAGGACCTCCTCGACCGCATCACAGCGATCCAATGCGTTCTCGCGAAGAGATTTGTAGCGGCCGGGGTCCATGGCGGCTACTTCGGCGACGATTACGGAGCGCAACGCTCCATGCTGTTCTCCCCACGCATGTGGCGGAAGTTGTTCAAACCCCGCCTGGCGCAGATGTTCGCGGTGTTCACCGACGCAGGGCTGCCCGTAATCCTGCACTCCGACGGCGACATCCGCGCCATTCTGCCGGACCTCATCGAGATTGGACTCACCACCCTGAACCCCGTCCAGCCCGAGGTTCTCGACCATGTCTGGCTCTACCGCGAGTATGGCGCTAAGCTCAGCTTCTACGGCGGCGTCTCCACCCAGGGCGTGCTGCCCAACGGAACTCCGGAAGAAGTTCAAGCCGCGACTCTGGCCTGCGCCCGCAACCTGGCGCCCGACGGCACTGGCCTGATCCTGGGCGCTTCTCATCGCATGCAGTCCGACATCCCAACAGTGAACGTGGAGGCGATGCTCAATGCTCTCAACACTGCAGTCCGTTGAATGGACCGTCGATTCGCGCGCCCGCGCCCGGCGCATCACAGAGCAGTTCCGGCAGGAGTTCGGCGGGGAACCCGCCCTCTGGGCTCGCGCGCCAGGCCGCGTCGACCTCATGGGCAGCCATACCGACTACAACCTCGGCTTCGTACTCACCCTCCCCATCAGCAAGGACACCTGGATCGCCGCAAGGCCCCGCGAAGACGACCTCGTCCGCATGCGATCGATGAACCTCAGCGCCGCGGATGAGTTCCACCTCGGCCAGATTGACCGGGCCGACGATGCCAAGTGGCGCAACTACATTCGCGGCGTTCCCGCGATCCTGCGGCAGGAAGGCCTGGCTCTCAAAGGTTGCGACGCAATCGTCCACAGCACCGTACCTCTGGAGAGCGGCTTGAGCTCCTCAGCCGCACTGGAATGCGCCCTGGCCACTGTGTTCGAGGCGCTTGGCGGCTGGCGATTGCTGCCGCAACGCAAAGCCCAGCTCTGCCAGCGGGCCGAAAACGAGTTCGCTGGTGTGAACTGCGGGATCCTCGACCAGTACTCCGCCTGCCTGGGCCTGGACGGCTGCGCCCTGCTGCTCGACTGCCGCAATCTGTCCACGCGCACCGTGCACATCGCCGAGAACATCCACGTCGTCATCTGCAACACCATGAGCCGCCGCCGTCTGTCGGGTGGCGAGTACGCCCAGCGCCGGGCCGAGTGCGAACAGGGCGCGGCCATCCTCGGCGTAAAGGCCCTGCGCGATCTCGCACCCGGGGATCTCGCGGCCGGACGCCACCAACTCAGCGACACCGTGGCCAGGCGTTGCGAGTTCATCGTCGCCGAAAGTGCGCGAGTGGAGCTCCTGGCCCAGGCCTTGTCCGGAGACGACCGGAAGGCCGTCGCCGCGCTTTGTGCAGGATCCTTTGCCGGAGCAAAGGACCTTTACGAGATCGTCTCCCCGGCCATGGAAACAATGATGGCCTGCATGCTGGGCGCTCCAGGTGTTCTCGGCGCCAGACAGGCCGGAGCCGGCTTCGGAGGCTGTATGGTAGCCCTCGTGGACGCCGCCCAAACCAGCGCCTTCCGCGCTTCGGTCATCGACTCCTACAGCCGTTCCACGCAGAAGGCGCCGGAGATTTGGCCCGTCACAGGCGCCCGGGGTGCCGAAGCATTCCACCTCTGAGCCTGGTGATTGCGGAGTATTGCTTGCTGCCGCCCCCGGCCAACCAGCACACTGAAATGGATGCCAAGGACTGCCTGGGGCTGGTTGATCACGCCTGAAGAACTCGAATCCTGGATTCTGTCCCAGGATGAGCATCTCCTTGTCATCAACAAGCCAGGCCACGTTCTCTGCCACCCTTCAAAGCACGGCCCATGGTCAAGCCTGGTCGGCGCCTGCCGCGAGTACTTATCCGCCGAGGTCCTGCACATGCCCTCCCGCCTGGACCGCGAAACCAGCGGGGTGATGTTGCTGGCCCGCGATCATGACCTCGGCTCCCGCCTGCAAAGGGCCATCCAGAACGGACAGGTGCGAAAAAGCTATCTAGCCATTCTCGAAGGCAGCCTCGACGCTCCAATCGAGGTGGACCAACCCCTGGCCATCTCAACGGATTCGGTCGTTCGCCTGAAGCGAGCGGTAACCCCAGGCGGCCAGCAGGCGCACACCCGGTTTGAACCCCTGGAACAGTCTGGAGGCTACACTCTCACCCGCGTGCGCCCAACGACGGGCCGTCTCCACCAGATCCGCGTCCATGCGGCCCACATCGGCCATCCGGTCGCCGGAGACAAACTCTACGGCCCCGACGAAACGCTCTTCCTCCGCTTCATCGATCACGGCTTCGATGAACACCTGCAGGCCGCCCTGCCCTTCCACCGGCACGCTCTACACGCGGCCGCGCTGACTTTCGAGCTGGAATCAGGCCCCTTGGTATTTGAAGCTCCACTCGCCCAGGACATGGCGGATTTCTGGAGCAGTCTCCTACCCTGCCCGGCTTCCGGAGTTTCTAGAATGGAAGAGCCCTGATAGTTCTCGTGGAGTGTTTTTTATGGAACTGCCCGCCATCGGCTCAGCCCTCACCATTCAGTACAAGAGAAACCCTACCGTCTACTCGGATCCCGCCCTCAGCCCGCGCCTCTACTTCGGCCGGGTGGTGCGGCACGAAGGCGAATGGAGCTTCGTCGCCACCTTGGGCAACTACGACAACGTCCCCCAGGAGACCTCGATCGAGTGGACAGGGGACGAAACTGGCTGGGAGGACCGCGAGTTCCATCAGCCCATCGAAAACATCAACTTCAGCCCCAGCGCCGACCAGATCGCCTTAGGCGAGGAACTCGCCGCTCTACCCGAAGAGGTGCCCGCCCCCGATAGCCCCACCCGCCCGGTGGATGAGTTGCGGCTGCGCTTCCTCGCCGCCGGATTCGAAGCCGGCTGGCTCAACGACCTCGACAAGCCAGTCGTTTTTTACTCCGACGACTTCCCGGATGCCACCGCAACCGCCTCGCGCTGGAACCGGCAGGAGTTGGCGAGCTTCGAGCTCAGCGACGAGCGTGTCTATCTCGTGTGGCCGGTAGAAGGCCGCCCCGAAGAGGAATGGGGCGTTGAACTCAAACGCCAGGAAGACGGCGTCTTCTACTCCAAATCAGAGGCCTTCGGGGACGAATTCGAAGCCAAACTGGAGCGGCGCGACGGCTACCATACCCTCATCGGCCTCTGGGGCAGCGACGAGTTCCTCAGTTTCTTTGGCGCTATCCTGCCTGATCCAAAATAATCAGGCCAGGTCAATCAGATACATCTGCCGGCCGGTCCCGCCATGGGCGGAATCGATCACCACCTTGCGGCCATCCGGGCTATACCGGGGATGGGTGTCGCAGCGCCATTCGCCCACATACTCCTTGGGCGCGGGGAAACTGCCGAGCGGCACCTTCTTGCCTGTCGCCAGTTCATACAGAAAGACGTTCTGGTTGCGCTGCTTGTCAGGATAGGTATCGTTGAGGATGTACCGCCCACCCGGCAGATACGTGCAGTGGCCGTTCACGGTCATGACGTCAGGACCAATACACTCCACCTGCTCCGTCCTATCTTTGTACAGATAGAACTTCTCGCCCTTCGAGGGATGCCACGCCCAGGCCAGCACATGATCCGGGTCGCGCCAGATGAAGTGAGAGGTCTTCCCGTGAGGATCCAGGATGAACAACTCCTTCCCCTCGCGGTTCGCCGTGAACATCCGCGTGGAGAAGCCCGTCCCTTCCTTGTCGCCGCGCCACCGGTGCAGGAAGATGAACCGCGACCCGTCGGTGTTGTACAGCAGGTGGTTGAACCAGTGCTTCGCGCCGTTCGAATACCCGCCTGGATACGGAATGCGCGCGGCTTCTGAGAACGGAATCAACAGCTCATTGCGGCCCGATGCCAGGTCCATGCGCCAGATGCCCGCATCCTCCGGAACCAGTTTGTCCTTGTTCGGATCCGGCAGCCCCGCATAACCGTACCCCGGCCTGCAGTCGTTCAGCCGCCGGAAATCGGGGTAGATCGCAGTCTTCCCATCCGGGCTCAGCGTATAGACCGGCGCGGGCAGTTGCCGCGTCCGGCCCGTCTTCAGATTGTGGACCTTCGACACAAACCGCCCGTCCACGCGATCGTTCCAGATCACCTCATCGCGCGAACCCGGCAGCCACTGCAGCATCGCCCCCTGCTGCCAGTTCCACGCCCTCGTCTCGCCGATCGTCTTCCACTGGTCGCCATTCCCCGTATCGATGACCCCCAACTGGATCACATCGTCAGGCCGTGGGGAGCGGTGTTCAAAGTCCACCTGCATCCCCAGCACGCGCCGCGACGCCGGATCGAACTGCAGCTTGTCGTAATAGCCGAACCAGTGAAAACCAGGCGCCTTGGTGATCGCCCGGATCTTCACCGGCTCGCCCTTCAGAAGTACGGCTGCGGACGAAAAGAGAAAACTGCGTCGGTTGAGCATCAGAAACCGACCAGCATACCTCCATCCACCGGCAGAACGACACCATTTACAAACCGGGCCGCCGGGGAACAAAGATACACGGCCGCCCAGCCGATGTCTTCCGGCAGACCAAATCGCCCCAGCGGAGTCCGGTCCAGCACCTTCTGCTTCCGCGCCGGATCACCCGCCATCGCCTTTCTCGAAATGTCCGTCTCGATAAACCCCGGAGCCACTCCGTTCACGCGGATCCCCTTCGGAGACAGGTCTACCGCCAGCGAGCGCACCATGCCCAAGTACGCCGACTTTGCCGTCGTATACGCAAACACGCGCGGCACGCCGAAGAACGAAGTCATCGACGCCGTGAAAAGAATGTTGCCGCGCCCACGCTCCACCATTCCTGGCACCACCGCCCTGGTGAGCGTGTACGCGCCCGTGACGTGCGTGTCCATCAACTGCCGGAACTCCGCCTCTTCGGTCTCTTCAATCGACTTCTTGAAATGGTTGCCGGCGTTGTTGATCAGAATCGAAACGTCGCCATACCGTGCCTTCACATCGGCCACCAGTTCACCCGCGCGGCTGGTCTCCGCGATGTCGTGAACGGCGTAGCCGGCCTTCGGTCCCAGTTCCTGGGCCGCCGCCTCCAGATTCTCCTTGCGGCGCCCGACGAGGATCACCTGGGCCCCCGCCGCCACCAGTGCGTGCGCCATCGCCCGGCCCAGGCCGGTGGCGCCTCCTGTGATTAACGCGACTTCGCCTTCCAGTGAGAAAGCTTCCGCCAGAGACATGAACCCAGTGGTGTCTGACATAGTGGAGTGATTACTGATATGTTAATTCACAGCTATGGAAAATGCAGTAGCACTGGCAAAGTACTCCTTCGGAATGGGTGACCGTTTCGCCCAGCAGGGCCGCGCTCAACTGGCCGCCTGCGCCAAAGCGGCTGCCCTGGGCGCCGAAATTATTCCCGTCTGGAACAAGAGCAACCGCGAGCACATGATCGTCGGATCCAAGCCGCCCAGCGTACGCGCCGAGGCCGATGCCGCTGTCGCTGCTCTCGGCTGGACCAAGCCCTATCACGTGGATGCCGATCACATCAATCTCGGTACCGTCGAGGGCTTCCTCACCGCCAGCGACTTCTTTACCCTCGACGTCGCCGACTCCATCGGTAAGTCCGCCGAGCCTGACGCCGTGGACGCCTTCGTCCAACGTCACGGCGACTTCGGCGGAGCCTTCGGCCTCACCAGGGAGAAGGTTCACAAGGCGGCCGTCAAATACCTGTTCGCCGCGGAAGATGCCGGCCGCATCTACCGCCGCATCGAGTCCGCGCGAGGCGCCGGCACCTTCGTCACGGAAGTCTCCTGCGACGAAACAGACGCCCCTCAGACGCCGGATGAACTCCTGGTGATCCTGGCCGCGCTCGCCGACCAGAAGATCCCGGCCCAAACCATCGCCCCCAAATTCACCGGCCGCTTCAACAAGGGCGTCGACTATGTCGGTGACCCAGCACAGTTCGAGCGCGAGTTCCTTGACGACATCGCCGTCATCGCCCACGCGGTGAAGGAGTTCGGCCTTCCCGCGAACCTCAAGCTCAGTGTCCACTCGGGCAGCGACAAGTTCTCCATCTATCCCGCCATCCGCCGCGCCATGCAGTCCACCGGAGCGGGCGTCCACCTCAAAACTGCGGGCACCACCTGGCTGGAAGAACTCATCGGACTGGCTGAAGCCGGCGGCGAGGGACTGGCCATGGCGAAACTCGTTTATGCCGAAGCCTTCGCGCACAGCGCGGAACTCTGCGCCCCCTACGCCGCGGTGATCGACATCCACGAGGCAAGCCTTCCTTCACCCGCAACCGTGAATGAATGGAGCGCCACCGACTACGCGTCCGCGCTGCGCCACGACCAGGGCAACCCGGCCTTCAACGCCAACCTGCGCCAACTGTTGCATGTCGGCTACAAAGTCGCCGCCAAGCTTGGCGAGAGCTACCTGCGGATGGTACGGGAGTGCGAGGAGAGCGTCGCCCGCAACGTAACCGAGAACCTCTTCGACCGCCATATCGCCCGCGTCTTCCTGTAACGCGCATCGCCCTCGAAATCGCCCGGGGCGTCGCCATTCACTCCCCGACGCCTCGGGCAGCCCTCACGATCCTGCCTGCCGGCCTTCCTTATTCAGAGCCCTCGATGGAACCTCTCAGCGTGACGCACTATAATAGCCGTCATTGCAATGCTGGGCCGTACCTTTCTCCTCTCCCTCGTCTCCCTCTGCCTTCTGGCCGAGGATTGGCCGACCTATCACGGTAGCGCCGCCAATACGAAGTACTCCACTCTCGACCAGATCAACACCGCCAATGTCAGCCGCCTGAAACTCGCCTGGCGCTACGACACCGGTGACGCTTTCGATGGTTCCGAGATGCAGTGCAACCCGATCATTGTCCGCGGAGTCATGTACGTCAGCTCACCCAAGCTGCGCATCCTTGCCCTCGACGCCGCCACCGGCAAGCTGAAGTGGAGTTTCGATCCCAACAGGAACAAGCCCGTCACCGGGAAGACCCGCAATCGCGGCCTCAACTACTGGGAGAGCGGCGCCGACCGCCGGCTTTACTTCTCGTCCAGCAACTGGCTCTACGCCCTCAATGCCGACACCGGCCAGCCCGTACCCTCCTTCGGCACGGCCGGCCGCATCGACCTGCGCCAGAACCTGGGCCGCGATGCCACCAATCTCTCCATCACCGTAACCACCCCCGGCGTAGTCTACAAGGACATTCTGGTAATCGGCAGCCTGGTGAGCGAGGGTCTGCCCGCCGCCCCCGGCCACATCCGGGGCTATGACGTCCGCACAGGCAAACTGCGTTGGATGTTCCGGACCATTCCTTCGCCGTCCGACCCCGCCGCCACCACCTGGCCGAAAGGCGCCCAGGACTACATCGGCGGCGCCAACAGTTGGGCCGGCATCACCATGGACGAAAAACGCGGCATCGTCTATGTCCCCACCGGCTCCGCAGCCTTCGATTTCTATGGCGCCAACCGCATCGGTGACAACCTCTACGCCAATTGCCTGCTCGCGCTGAAGGCCGAGACGGGCGAAAAGCTCTGGCACTTTCAGTTCGTCCATCACGACACCTGGGACCGTGACCTGCCCACTGCCCCCACGCTCGTCACCGTGAATCGCGACGGCAAACCGGTCGACGCAGTAGCCCAAATCACCAAATCCGGCTGGATCTGGCTCTTCGACCGCGTCACCGGCAAGACCCTCTTTCCGTACGAAGAGAAGCCCGTCCCGCCCTCCGACGTCGACGGCGAACTCCTCGCCAAAACCCAGCCGTTGCCCCTCAAGCCGGCCCCCTTCGCCCGCCAGCAGTTCACAGAGGACGAGGTCACCAACCGCACAAAGGAGGCGCACGACACCGTCCTGGAACGCCTCAAGCAGGTTCGCAGCGGCCCTCAGTTCACGCCCCCCAGCCGTCAGGGCACCGTCGTCTTCCCTGGCTTCGACGGCGGAGGCGAATGGGGTGGAGCCTCCTACGATCCCCAGACTAACCTGCTCTATATCAACGCCAACGAGATGGCCTGGATCCTCCGCCTCGTCCCCAAGGACGCAGGCAAGATCGCCACCGGCCGCATCCTCTACAACCGCAACTGCGCCGGCTGCCACCGCGAAGACATGGCAGGCAGTCCGCCCGAGTTCCCTTCCCTCCAAAACCTGATCTCCAGGCGTAGCGAGGAACAGGTTGCCCAGATTATGCACAAAGGCGCCGGCCGCATGCCCGGCTTCGCTCACCTCAAGGAACCCGCCCTCGACGCCATCCTCCGCTACTTGTTGAAGGGTGAAGACAAGGAGGTCATCCAGACCGTCTCGGGTCCGCCCTCCCCCATCGACCTCAAGTACACGATGGATGGCTACAACAAGTTCCTCGACCCCGACGGCTACCCAGCCGTGAAACCGCCATGGGGCACCCTCAACGCCGTCAACATCGACACCGGCGAGTACGCCTGGAAGATCCCATTTGGCGAAATCCCTGAACTGGTCGCCCAGGGGGTGCGAAACACCGGCAGCGAGAACTACGGCGGGGCCGTCGTCACGGCCGGCGGCCTCCTCTTCATCGGAGCCACCAACGCCGACAACAAGTTCCACGCCTTCGACAAACGCACCGGCAAACTGTTGTGGGAATTCACCATGGACGCCGCCGGCAACTCCACCCCTTCCACGTACACAGTGAACGGAAAGCAATACGTTGTCATGGGGGCGGGCGGGGGCAAGTGGAAGGGCCACTCGGGCGGCTCTTACTACTCTTTCGCTCTGCCGGACTAAACTGCTAGACTCCGGCCATGTCTCCCAATGTGGCACGCCCGGTGGCGTGGATCATTCAATTCGTTCTTCTGGCCTTCTGGGTGGGTGTGGTCCCCTACATCCTGTGGCGAGTCTACGCCATGAGCAAGGATGTCGCGGACATCAAAGTGCTACTTAAATCGCTATTGGAAGAACAAAAGAAAAAGGGCGCCGCCCCGCTGCCGGAGCCGCGCCCTGAATCCTTGGAGAGCTGACTAGAAGTTCACGACGCCCGCGAAGTCTTCCGGCTTCAGCGCGGCTCCGCCCACCAGCGCGCCGTCGATATCCGGCTTCGCCATCAGGCCCTTCACGTTGTCGGGCTTCACGCTGCCGCCATAGAGGATGCGAACCGCCGCCGCGGCCTCCGCCCCGAACTTCGCCGCCACCAGGTCGCGGATCGCCTTGTGCGTGTCCTGCGCGATCTCGGGGGTAGCTACTTTGCCGGTGCCGATGGCCCAAACAGGCTCGTAGGCAATCACGATTTTGGCGAACTCTTCCGGCGTCAGGCCGGCGATCCCGCCGTTGAACTGCGTGGCCAGCACTTCGTTTGTGCGGCCGGATTCGCGCTCTTCCAGGAGCTCACCCACGCAAACCATGGGGATCAGCCCGGCTTCCAGAGCGGCCTTGGTGCGCTTCAGCACCGTCTCGTCGGTCTCGTGGAAATACTGGCGGCGTTCGCTGTGGCCGATGATCACATACGTGCAACCGGCTGCCTTCAACATGGCCGGCGTAACTTCCGCGGTGAAAGCGCCTTCCTTGTTCTGCCAGTAGCAGTTCTGGCCACCAATACCCACGCGGCTGCCCGCGGCCGCTTCCACGGCGGCGGCGATGTCGACAAAGGGAGGGCAAATCGCGACGTCCGCATGCGTGGACGTGGCCACCAGCGGCAGGAACTTTTCGAAGAATGCTTTCGTTTCCGCCGGCGTCTTGAACATCTTCCAGTTGCCGGCCATCAAAGGAGTGCGCATGATTCTATTTTAGCCTGTTTCCGGACCACTCAGTCTGAATCGGGGCGAGCGGCGTACCGCCCGCCCCGGTCCTCTCCGCTTACTGACCCTTCGCGATCTTGTCGACGATCGCCGCTGTAAACCCATCCACGAACGGACCTCCGAACGTGTCGAAGTTCTCCTTCGTCATGTAGTCCATGAGGATGTCGGGATACACTCCGACGTTCTCCATGTGATTGGCCGGAGGAAAGTCGGGAGTTACCGCCAGCTTGCTGCGCGTGACAAACGTGCGCGTCACCCGGGTCGCACTTTCGGAGTACGTGGTGGCGTTGTACGCGGCTGGATTGCCGCCGCCGCCATCGGTCCGCATGCCGAACACAGTCGCGCGGCCGCCATCCTGCAGCATCATCGTGAAGGCTTCGCCCGCCGAGATGGTAAACTCATCGGTCACCACCAGAATCGGCTTCTTGTACGCCACCACCGCGCCCGTCTTGTCCGTGGCCGGAGGAACGTTCTCGAAGCTCAGCGTGCAAACGGGCAGCGAACCGGTCCGGCCGCGATTCTCCGACAGCGCCGCCTTCACCTCGTTCAGGTACGCGGTATACAGGTCAATCGCGTACTGCGGAGCATTGGCCTTCTTCGCCGCGGTCAGGGTCGTAGAGAAGAAGTTCACCCAGGTCTGCGTCGCGCGCATCTCGTAGGCGACGCCGCGAAACGGCTGCGGGAATAGATACTGCTCCAACGACTGCGTATAGCACAGGTTTCCGCCGCCATTGTTCATGACGTCTATCACCAGACCATCCGTATTGGCGTTAAAGTAGGCCATCTCCGAAGCGAACTGCGTGAGCGCCAAAGTCGAGTTCGTCGGCGTCATATCCGGAATGCGGATGAACCCGATGTTATAGCCGCCGGACTTGTACGTGCCGGAGAAGAACTCATCGGTGCTGCCAAACCCAAGCCGGTACTGGAAGTTCCCAGGCAGGTCGAACATCGGATAGAAGTAACTGAACCCCGTGGAGCCCACCTTCGTGTGGATGCCTTCCATCGTCTGAAATTCCTTCAGCGGCACCATGTACTCGGGCACTGACTCTTCCACCGGTGCGGCCTTCTCCCGAGTCAGGCCACGGTCGTTGCGGCCGGCAGCCACCGCGGCGCGAAATGCACTGCCCGTGGAATGACGATCCATCTTGTCGATGCCGCGCCGGGAAAGCAGCGCACGGGTGGCAGCCACCGGATCCGGCCGTTTGTAGGAGCTCAGGTCAAAGCCGGGCACCGGCCCGACGGTGATCATGGGCGTGCCCGATTTCACCCACGGCACGGTGTAGGTCGCTTCCGTGCCATCCAGGCCGCGCACCACAATCACGGCGGAATCGCCGATCAGGCCGGCCGGAGGCATCAGCGTCTGCAGGCGGTATGTGATCGCATCGGCTGCCAGCCGGCGGCGCGTGATCACGTTGCCCGACCCGTCAGCCGCATAGGGGACGAACTGCTGGATCAGGTCCTCAACTGGAATCCCGTCCACCGAAACCAGTTCGGAGCCCACATCAATCGGAAAGAGGCGCCTTGGCAGAGTCGTCCGGTCCACACCTTCAATCAGGACTTTGCCATCATAGATATCCACCAGAATCCGCATATCCGCAACGAAGTCCGAGGGAATATAGAACTCGTCATGGCTGTCCTGCAGGCTCGCCACATAGCGCACGCACAGATCCAGAAACTCTATATCACTCTTTGAAGTCTTGACCTTTTCTACCCAGGGCTTGACATTGTACAGGTCAAAGCCCATCACGTCGCGCTTCCACTCATACGGAGCGTAGTTTTTCGCGTACAACCCCGCCAGTTGTAGAAAATCCGATACCTTCTGATCCGTCGTCAGTTGGCCGAAGCAGACTGGCGAGAGACACAGCAGGAACACTGCGGCATTTCTCAAAAGCATTCGTTCACCCTTTTGTGGTTAATTCCAAAATCAGACTCAGTAGACCCGGTCATTGGCAATAATAACCCGTTCCGCGGCCTGATGGAGAACGCTGTGATATGCTCGCCCCACCACCATGCTGCGCCGATCCTTCCTCCAGGCCCTACCAGCGGCGGCCTGGGCCGCGCAACCCGCCGCGGCCCGCCCAAACATCCTCTATGTGCTGGCCGACGACATGGGCTGGGGCGACCTGGGCTGCTACAATCCCGAATCAAAGATTCCCACCCCCCACCTCGACAAACTGGCCGCGCAGGGCGTCCGCTTCACAGACATGCACTCCCCCTCCTCGGTGTGCACGCCCACCCGCTATGGCATTCTGACTGGCCGCTACTGCTGGCGCTCCTCCCTCAAGTCCGGAGTCCTCCAGGGTTACTCCCCCAATCTCATCGAGCCCGGCCGCCCCACCGTGGCCTCTCTACTGAAGAACGCCGGCTACAATACCGCCGCCTTCGGCAAATGGCACCTCGGTTTGGGCACGGCCGCCAAGACCGATTACTCCAGGCCGCTGCATCCCTGCCCCGTCGACCACGGCTTCGAAACCTTCTACGGGATTCCCGCCTCGCTCGACATGCCGCCTTACCTCTGGGTCGACCAGGACCACGCAGCCGAACCGCCCACTGCCGAGACGCCCGGCGACACCGGCTTCGGCGGTTCCCAGGGCCGTTTCTATCGCGGCGGCGCCATCTCTCCTTCCTTCAAAATCGACGAAGTCCTCCCCACCATCACGCGCAAGGCTGAAGAGTTCCTTCGCGCCCGCCGGGCCGCCGCCAACCCGTTCTTCCTCTATGTGCCCCTGACAGCGCCCCACACCCCCTGGGCGCCCAAGCCGGAGCAGCAAGGCAAGTCGCGCGCCGGGCTCTACGGCGACTTCGTCACCCAGGTCGACGACTCGGTGGGCCGCATCCTCACGGCCCTCGAACAGTCCGGCCGCGCCGCCAGTACGCTCGTCCTGTTCGCCAGCGACAACGGGGCCTACTGGAAGCCCGCCAACATCGACGAAACCGGCCATCGCGCCAATGCCAACTGGCGCGGCATGAAGGCCGACATCTACGACGGCGGCCACCGCATCCCCTTCCTCGCCCGCTGGCCCGGCCGGATCACACCCGGCGGCGTATCCAAACAATTGGGCTGCCTCACGGATCTCTGCGCCACAGCCGCCGAACTCGCTGGCGTCGGATTGCCCCGCGACTCCGCCGAAGACAGCTTCTCCCTCGCCCCTGCCCTGCTTGGTACCCGGCCCGTCACCGCGGTCCGCGACGCCGTCATCCATCACTCTGCCCAGGGACTCTTCGCCGTCCGCCGCGGCCCCTGGAAACTGGCGTTGGGGCGCGGCTCCGGAGGCTTCACTCAACCGGCCGCCATCACCCCCGCGGCAGGCGAACCGCAGGGCGAGTTATACAATATGGCCGACGACCCGCAGGAGACACGCAATCTCTGGGCGGACAAACCCAGCGTGGTCCAGTCGCTGACAGCACTACTCGATCAGTACCGTAGTGATGGCCGCAGCCGCCCCCTGCTGACGCGCTGACCAGGATGCGTAATAGAATGGCTGCTCATGCCTAACGGCAATACGCTTGTCCTGTTTACGCTCTGCTCCATCGGACTCCTTCTGGTCCTCATCCTCTGGGCGCGGCTGCATGCCTTCCTCGCCCTGATGATCACCAGCATGGCGCTCGGGCTGGCGTGCGGCATGAAGCCGCTCCAACTCCTGAAGTCCATCCAGAACGGCTTTGGGGAGGCGCTGGGCTTCATCGCCGTGGTGGTCGCGCTCGGCGCCATGATCGGGCGGTTCCTGGAGTACTCAGGCGGCGGCCGCGCACTGGCCGACTGGGTCCTCGCCCGCTTCGGGCCCGGCCGCGCCACCTGGGCCGTCCTGCTCTCTTCGTTCCTGATCGGTCTGCCCATCTTCTTCGAGGTGGGCTTCATTATCCTCGTGCCGCTGGTCTACAGCCTGGCGCGCGAGTCTAAAAAGTCTCTCCTGTATTACGGCTTGCCGCTCGCCGCGGCCTTGACTGTCACGCATGCCATGGTCCCGCCGCACCCGGCGCCGGCCGCTGCCGCCCAACTGCTGGGCGCGGATCTCGGCAAGACCATCCTCTTCAGCATCGCGGTCTCTATCCCAATGGCCATCTCCGGCGGCATCTTCTACAGCCGCTGGATCGCCAGGCGCCTCTTCATCCCCGTACCGGAGCGCGCCGCCAAAGTGGTGGAGTGCTCCAATCGCCCCGCTCCGCCCGTGCCCCTGGTCATCTTGCTCCTCCTGCTGCCGGTGATTCTGATCTTCGCCGCCACCATCTCCAACGCGAACGCTCTCGCGGGCAAAGAGGTGTTCGCCTTCTTTGGACACCCGTTCACCGCGCTCACCGTTACGGCCCTGGCCGCTATGTTCTTCCTTGGCTTCCGCTGCGGCCTCAACCGCGCCGATATCGCCCGCATGGCCAACGAGTCCATGGCCCCCATCGGAGCGCTGCTGGCCATCATGGGCGGCGGCGGCGCGTTCAAGCAGGTGATCGTGGATTCCGGTGTCGGACCGTACGCCGGCAAGCTGCTGGCGGATTCCAACATGTCCCCGCTGGTTCTGGCTTATCTGGTTGCCGCCGCCATGCGCGTGGCCCAGGGCTCCGCCACCGTGGCCATCATCACCGCCGCGGGCATCGTTGCACCGCTGGTGAAGGGAATCCCCGGCTACACGCCGGAGATGATCGTCCTCGCCTTGTGCTGTGGCGGCACCATCCTGTCGCACGTGAACGATGCCGGCTTCTGGTTGGTCAATCAGTCTTTTGAAATGACCGTGCCGCAGACGTTACGCTCCTGGACGGCAATGAAGGTCATCACGTCCGGAGTCGGCCTGGTCATCGTACTGCTGGCCCAGATGATCTTCTTCCGCTAACCGCGGCCCTCAGACAAAAAGAAAGCCGGCACAGGGGCCGGCTCTCAAATTCGTCATCCCAGCCGCCTGCTTACGCAGGAGTCTTCGTGCAGAAACGGTCGAACGCTTCCACCAGGATCTTCGCGATCTCAGGAGCTTGGCGGCTCTCGATCTCGAAGCGGTGCAGCGCCCAAACCAACTGGCCGTCACGAAACAAAGCCATCGACGGCGACGAGGGCGGAATCCCCTTCAGGTGCTTCTCGCGCAGCGCAGCCGTAGCCGCCACGTCCGCACCTGCGAAAACGGTCGCGGCCACGTCGGGCCGGTTGGTATGCTGCAGCGCCATGCCGATCGCCGGACGAGCCTTACCGGCGGCGCAACCGCACACCGAATTTGTGATCATCAACACAGTGCCGGGCGTCGCTACGGTTTCGTCCACCGCTTCCGGCGTCCGCGCTTCCACCACACCGAACTTGGTCAGATCTTCCCGCATGGGAATGATCAATGGCTCTGGATAAGGCATGCTTCTAGAATCTCACGAATCCTAACCAATCCGTACTGTCTCGCCCGGCTTGGTCGTGTGTTCAGTCACTTTACCCCCGGCGCTCACCTTGCAGGTGCCCCCCAAAGTCGAATGCAAGGTCGCCGACTCCAGCTTTCCGCCGCTCCAGGACATATCGACAACATAGCCGCCGCGGGCATGCAAACCCTTCACGCTGCCCTTGCTCCACTCGTCCGGCAAGGCCGGCAGCAGGCGGATCACCCCGTTGTGGCTCTGCAACAGCATCTCGGCGATCCCGGCCGCGCCACCGAAGTTGCCGTCAATCTGGAACGGCGGATGCGCGTCGAACAGATTCTCATAGCTGCCGCCGCCCGACGAGTAGTTCGTCTTTGTACTGTTTGAACCCACCGGAGCGAGCAGCATCTTCAACAACTTATGCGCCCGGTTCCCATCCCCCAGCCGCGCCCACAGATTGATCTTGTAGGCCAGCGACCAGCCCGTCGAAGCGTCTCCACGCGCATCCAGCGATTTCACCGCGGCTTTTGCCAGTTCAGGCGTCCCGTCCGGCGTGATCTCGGATCCGGGATACAGCCCCCACAAATGCGACACGTGCCGGTGGTGTGGCTCCGGCTCAGGATACTCTTCCAGCCATTCCATGATCCGTCCGTCAGAGCTGACTCGCGTTGGTGCCAGCCGCGCCCGCTTCGCTTCCAACTCTTTGCGGAAGTCGGCATCAATGCCTAAAACCTTCGACGCCTCGATGCAGGCCCCGAACAGGTAGCGAAGCAGTTGCATATCCACCGCCGGCCCCATGCATACATGCGCCCGACGCCCGTCCGGCAACTGGAAGGCATTCTCCGGCGAATTGGCCGGAGCCGTCACCAGCCACTGGTGCGACCTCTCTTCAATCAGCATGTCGGCGTAGAAGCGCGCTGAACCCTGCATCACCGGATAGGCTTTCTCGAGATACGCCCGGTCCTGGGTGAACAGGTAGTGATCCCACAAATGCTGGCACAACCACGCCGATCCGCTCGTCGTCGCACCCCAGGAAGCGCTCTCCCCCGGCGACGTGAAGCCCCAGGGATTCGTCACAACATGCGCCACCCAGCCGCGCGCGTTGTAGTACGCTTTGGCCGTCTTCGATCCCGGCTCCACCAGCGACTCAATCAGGGCAAACAGCGGGGCATGCAGGTCGCTCAGCCCGCCCGACTCAGCCGGCCAATAGTTCATCTGGACGTTTACATCCAGGTGCCAGTCCGAGTTCCAGGGCGTCTCCAACTCCTCGGCCCAGACACCCTGCAGATTGGCGGGCAGCCCGCCCGGCCGCGACGACGAGATCAGCAGATACCGGCCGTATTGAAAATAAAGGGCGGCCAGCCCCGGATCCTGAGCTCCTTCAAACGCCTTGATCAGCCGCTTCGGCGTGGTCAACTCGTTGTTGCCCGGCCCCAGATCGATCGAGACCCGCTGGAAGTACTTCCGGTAATCCGCCTGGTGCGCGCTCACTAGCCCGACATACGTACGCCGTGCCAGCTTCAGCATGTCCGCCCGTGTCGCGGCCACCGGGTCCTTGACGTTCCGTCCTCCAAATCCCTGGTAGTCGGTCGCCGCGGTGATGAACAGAATCGCCGCGTCCGCCCCCTGAACCTTGATCGCGTCTCCGTCCACGGTCATCGTCCCGCCGCGCACCATCAGCCGCAGCCGCGCCGCGAACTTCACGCCTTTCCCGTCCGTCCCGTTGTCTAACTGCCCTGTCATCAACAGGGTGTCGCGCCCTTCGGCCTTCACCGCAGCTCGTTCTGGCCGGTCCAAATTGGCTTCGAACGTCAAGTTCCTTAGTTTCGATGCCGTCAGCCGCACGATGATCGCCTGGTCCGGAGCACTGACAAACGCGTCCCGCGTGTACTTGACTCCGTCCTGCTCGTACTCCACCAGGCCCATGGCGGTTTCGAGGTCCAGCTCGCGGCGGTAGTTCTTCACTTCGCCGCCCTGGGGAAACTTCAATCGAAGATTGCCCAGGATCTGGTACCGGCCGAACGGCACGATGCCGCCCTTGGGATTGTGCGAACCGGCCCCCTGGCAGATGAAGTTCTTGTTCACCAGCGCCTCGGCTTCAAAGTTCTTTCCTTCCAGCAGCAGCCGGCGGATCTCCGGCAGCACTTCCGCCGCATTGGGCCGGTCCGCGTCCTGCCTGCTCCCGGCCCACACCGAGCTTTCGTTCAGGACGATGCGTTCTTCAGGAACCCCACCAAAGACCATGGCGCCCAACCGCCCATTCCCGAGCGGCAGCGACTGCTGGAACTTCAAACCCGGTTCATCAAACCAGATGCGCAAGCTGCTCTTCTTCTTCACCGGGGGCATCGGAGCGGCCGCGGCCGCCACAGGCAGGCTCTGCAGGAACGTGCGTCTGCGCATCACTCACTCTCCTCTTCCGTTTTCGGAGTGTCTACTTGTACAGGCCCTTCAGATCGTTCAGGCGGACGCGCCACGGATCCGCGAACGCGGTGAGGCCATTCCACATGCTGACCTTCGTGCCCTCGGCATTGAACCACCGGACAGGCACTTCCACCACGCGAAAACCATGCTTATGAGCGATATAGAGGATCTCGACATCGAAGCCGAAGCCTTCACTCTGCTGCCGGGCCGCCACGATGCGCGCAACGTCGGCGCGTAACATCTTGAAACCGCACTGCGTGTCGCGATAGGGCAATCCCGTGGCCAGGCGCATGATCAGGTTGAAGAAACGTCCGGCGAACTCCCGCAGAAAAGACTGGTGCTTCCCCACCAGCGAGCGGTCCAACGCGCGCGACCCAATCGCGCCATCGGCCTTCTCGCGCCGCACCGCGGCGATCAGTTTGTCCAGTTCCTGAATCGGAGCGGAAAGGTCGGCATCGCTGAACAGCACCCAGTCGCCCTTCGCCTCCTGCATGCCGTGCCGCACCGCATAGCCCTTGCCACGGTTGCCAGGATTCGAAACCAGCCGCACCCGGCTGTCCCGCAGCGCTGTTTCGCGCACGATTTCGGCCGTTCTGTCCCTCGATCCGTCATCGACCACCACCACTTCCACGAAGTCGAAACCCTTTGAATCTAAATAGGATTTGACCGTCTCGAGACTACCGGGGAGACGCTGCTCTTCGTTGTATGCCGGAATGATGATCGAAAGAGACCGCAAGCTCCCTATTATAATGGGGTTTTCCCTAGGAGTTTTGCCTTGTCCCTGGAACAGGATCTGTTCGACCAGCGCTTCGCGCGCATCCGTGAAATCGCCGCCCTGGGTTACCGCCCCTACGGCCAACGCTTCGACTTCTCCCATACCCTCGGCGCCATCCTCGCCACGTACACAGAGAAGACCGCAGAAGAGCTGGAAGCCAACCGCGTCACTGTCAAAGTCGCCGGCCGCATCCAGACCATCCGCCGTATGGGCAAGGCCGGTTTCACGCACATCCAGCAGTCGGGCGAACGCCTCCAGGTCTATATCAAGAAGGACGCGGTCACCGAGAACGAATACAAGCTCTGGCAGTTGCTGGACTTGGGCGACATCATCGGCGTCGAGGGCTACCTCTTCCGCACCCGCACCGGCGAACTCTCCGTTCACGCCGAAACCCTCACGTTCCTTTCCAAGAACCTGATGGGGATGCCAGAGAAGTACCACGGCCTGGAGGACGTCGAGATCCGCTACCGCCAGCGCTACCTCGACCTCATTGCCAACCCCGAGGTGCAGCAGGCCTTCCAGACCCGCGCCAAGGTCGTCCGCTCGTTCCGCCGCCAACTGGAGGACCGCGGTTTCACGGAAGTCGAAACGCCCATGATGCAGTCGCTCTACGGCGGCGCCGCCGCGCGACCCTTCGTCACCCACCACAACACGCTGGATATCGATCTCTACCTGCGCATCGCCCCCGAACTCTACCTGAAGCGCCTGATTGCCGGCGGCATGGAGCGCGTCTTCGAAATCAATCGCAACTTCCGCAACGAGGGCGTGTCCACCCGGCACAACCCCGAGTTCACGATGCTCGAGTTCTACCAGTCGTATGCTGACTACCGCGACCTTATGCAGCTCACCGGCGACCTGTTGAAGCAGGTAGCACTCGACGCCACTGGCAACACCGTGGTCGAATACCAGGGCCAATCGCTCGACTTCGGCAACGTCCGCCGCTACTCCATCCGCGAAGCCGTTTGTGAATACTGGAAGGGTCCGGTGAAGCCCTCCATGGACAATGTGCGCGACCCGGAATGGCTGCTGGCCCATTCGGAAAAGACCACGGCCGGCGAGGCGCTGGTCGACATCTTCGAGCGTCATTGTGAAGACGCGCTCATCCAGCCCACCATCATCCACGAGTACCCCGTGGAAGTTTCCCCGCTGGCCAAGCAGAACCCCGAAGAGCCGGCCATGACCGACCGCTTCGAGATCTTCGCCGCCGGCATGGAAATCGGCAACGCGTTCACTGAGCTGAACGACCCGGACGAGCAGCGCAAGCGCTTTGAAATGCAGCTCTCCATGCGGGAAAAGGGCGACGACGAAGCCCACCAGATGGACGAGGACTACATCCGAGCCCTGTGCTACGGCATGCCGCCCACGGCCGGTGAGGGCATCGGTATCGACCGTGTGACCATGCTGATGACCAACGCGAAGTCGATTCGCGACGTCATCCTCTTCCCGCTCCTGCGGCCGGAAGGCGAGATCGGTATCGCCCAGTGGTTGCGGGAAGCATCTGCCAAGTGACTCAGGCCTTTGAACTTTTCGTCGCCTCCCGGTACCTGAGGGCCAAGCGCCGTCAGGCCGTGATCTCCCTGATCACCGTCATCTCGGTGATCGGGGTGGCGGCGGGCGTCATGGCGCTGGTCATCGCGCTGGCCATCAACAACGGCTTCCGCACCTCGCTCGAGCGCAGCCTGCTGGGCGCCACGCCCCACGTCGTGCTGCTGGAAAAGGAGCCCAGCTCCGGCATCGCCAACTGGCGCGATCTGTGTGCCAGGCTCGCCAAAGTACCCAACGTCCGGCGCGCCGCTCCGGCGCTCTACGGCAAGGTGCTGGCCGCCGGGCCCATCCAGTCCGCCGAGGCGACCATCAAGGGCATGCCATTGGATGGACAGGACTTCCGTGAACACATCACGGCCGGCGAAGTCGGTGATCTCAGCAATGTCCGCGGCCTGCCCGGTGTCGTCCTGGGGACGCATCTGGCGCGCCGCATCGGTATGCGTGTGGGCGATGTCGTCCGTCTCATCAGTCCCCAAGGCGAATTGACCCCGTTTGGACTACGCTCCTCCCAAACGCGCTTTCGCGTCGCGGCCCTCTTCGAATCGGGCTTCTACGACCTCGACAACCAGTTCGCTTTCACTACCCTGCCCGCGGCCCAGAAGCTCTTCTCGCTGGGTGATGTCGTCAACTCCATCGAGTTGAAGGTGAACGACCTGGAAGCCGCACCCGAAACGGCCCGCCTCGCGGAAGCGCAGGCCGGCAAGGAACTGGGCGCCACCAGTTGGATGGAGCAGAACCGCCAGATCCTGAATGCGCTCAAGATGGAGCGCATCGTGTCCATTGTCACCATCTCGTTGATTCAGCTCGTCGCCGCGCTGAACATCCTCACCGCTCTCTTCATGAGCGTAATGGAGAAGCGGCGAGACATCGCGGTACTGCTCTCGATGGGCGCGCGCCGCCGCCAGATTGCGCAGATCTTTATCGCGCAAGGCCTGATGATCGCGGCCGCCGGCATTGTCCTTGGCTTGACCCTCGGTTATGGCCTGTCCTACCTGGCCGACCATTACCGGCTCTTTGCGCTGGATGAGGAGATCTACTCCCTCTCCTACGTGCCATTCGAGGCCCGTCCCATCGACGCGCTCTGGATCTCGGCCACGGCCTTGGCCGTCACCTTGGCCGCGACGCTCTATCCGGCGCGCTCGGCAACGAAGATCACGCCGGTCGAGACGCTGCGATACGAGTAGCCATGGTGGCTCGCGGACTGCCGCGAACTACTGCAACGGCCGGAAGATCGTCCAAACCCACTGCGGATAGCCCATTCCGGCGGGCGGCACGTAGTGGAACTCCCAACCCGTCGGGCCGAACGACAGTTCGTTGTGATCCGATACCAACCGTGGGTCCCGGCACCCGTTCGCCACATACAGCCGGTACGACTCAGCCGCGATCGCGTTCAAGGCATCCCGGACGGTGAGGTTCTTCCGGTGAATGGAAAAATGGGGGGGGTTCGCGTTCCCGATCCCCGTAATCACCGCCCCGCCACCCGGCGACCCGCCGCCCGCCGTAAAGACCTTCGTCAGGTAATCGTTCAGGTCCGCCGAATACGTGGGCAGCGTAACGACCAAGTCCTCGGGCGAGGCGTCGGTTTCGACGTCGAATTTGGACAGCTTGAAGTCCAGGATCGCGCGCCCCGGACCACCGGCATCAGCGGCCAGCAGATTTACGAGATGAGGATTGCCCGTCTCCATGAGCCGCAGGCGAGGGTCCTGCGTGCAGAGTTTCCGAACTAGGGTATCAAGATCCTCGTCGTTCGCAGCCAGAAAAACCTTGCGGACTGGGCCCTCAACATTCTCAAATCCAAAGACCCCTAGGATCCTTCCGCGCATCGACATACTTCGCACGAGCTTGCGCAAAACCTCCGGAGTTGATCCGCTTTCAGCGAAGTCGCTGATCCGCCGGCCGGTCTCACGCTGAAGCTCGATGGCGCACGGTCCTGGTGGTTCCACAGCAGCAGCCGAACAGGGCAGTATCACGGCAAAGCCGATCGGCGCCCAGAATACCCGATCAAGATGAGCAAACATCCATTCTCTCCTCGATGAGCCCGACCGCCCGCGCATGCCCCACTGGCGGCCTTCGTGACCACCAGAAGGTTATCAGCATCGGGACACTGTGTCGTCAATGTCTTGGCCGATGATCGCTTGGCATCAGTGCATCACTACATCACACTGAAAATCGTGCGGACCACTGTCACACTCGACGATGACGTCTATGAGGCGGCGATGCACCTTTCGCGCTCGTCGGGCGAGCGCCTCGGGAAGGTGCTGTCCGCCCTTGCACGTCGCGCGCTCAATCCGGAGAGTTCGCAGCCGCGCCGTTCAACACGGCGATTCCCGGTGTTTGACGTCCCGGATAATGCTCCAGTGATCCCGGCCTCGCGGGTTCGGCGAGCGATCGATGAAGACGGCCTCTTCTCAACTATTGCTGCTGGACGTGAATGTCCTGCTGGCCATCGCCTGGCCGAACCACCAGTTCCACTCCGCGGCCATTGCGGCGCTTTCCCGCCGCAACCGTTGGGCAACCTGCGCTCTCCCGCAGCTCGGGTCTGTCCGATTGTCCTCAAATCCCGCCGTCGTCGGACCGGCCAAGAGCCCGCAGCAAGCCGTCGCTCTGCTGGCGGATTTGGTCGGCGATCCCCTGCATGTCTACCTGGACTCCCTCCCCGCACCAACTTCCGGAGAGTGGCGGAGTGCGTTTGCGGGGCTCTTCAGACATCAACAGGTGACGGACGCCTATCTCCTGCAAGTCGCGGCCACCCACCATGCCGCCCTTCTCACGTTTGATCGCAAACTGGAAAGCCTCGCAAACAGTACGGCCAGGGTCGTAGTTCTGGGCTGAGATCGCCACGCTCCGCCGGGTTCCACGGACATTAAGCCCGCGACCCTTGTGTTCAACGCCCCCAGCCGAAAGGCGTCCCTCCATGGGTCAAACATGCAGGCACTGTCACAACCGAGAACGGCAGCGACCGCTAGCTTGAACCCGTTTTGCGATGATCGCACCATTCGCGGCCTGATAATCCGCGCAGTGCTTTGCGCGAGGATATGTCATACGGCAGTTCGTCCACTTCTCCTATCTTGACCTCTTGGTTCTCGGTTTCGATAGATATCAAATAAAACATCCATTGACATCTCTCATTTTGCATGGTAATTTTTAATCGCATTCTCCCTAATAGTGATTCAAGGTAAGTCCTACAACCTTACAACAATCATCAACATTCAGCGCGGATATTATTCCGGGGACCCTAATGTAGCTGGCACGATCACGACTCCGTAACAATGAGCAGGAGAATTTCACCAATGCTTAACTCCAAAACCTCCGTCAAGTTGGCGGCCCTGCCATTCTTTGCTCTGTCACTCCTGGCACAACCGGTCACCACGCCATCTTCTGAGCCTCAGGAGCGGCGACTGGGACATACCGTCGAGGGGACACGCCCCTTCACCCAGGCAGTGTTCCATACGCTACTCGCCGCCGGAGTTCCAGGAGGAATCATCTCGGCCCGTTCGTGCAAGCCAGAAGCTAGTGTTGCGTTCCGAGCGACGGGAGAAATGACGCTCGGCGATGCTCTGACGCATATCGCCACCATCACCGGCGGCGGCGCCCATTGGACGGTTGCCGACGGGGTGATCAACGTTGCGCTTCAAGCCGACCGGCCGAGATTCCTCGACGTCCCCATAGCTCGCCTCTCTTTTACGGACACCACAAACCTCTGGCTTTCACTGGATCACCTGATACAATCCGCAGAAGCTCGCAAATATCTTGAAGATACAAAGCTGAACTATAGACTTCCCCGCTCCATCTGGGCAACGGACAAACCCAAGACACCTCCCAGACCTGTTGAGATCAGAAATATGACCATCTCGAAGGTATTGAACATGCTGGCGGCAGACAACGGCAAAGCGATTTGGATCTATCACGAGAATTCCTGCCCGAACTCGCCAAATACGCTTGATCTTCGCATTGTCGGCGAGTAGCTACAAGCACGCACTTGCGTTTGGGACATATCGCAGCAGCTAACGGAGTCGGCGGGATGGCCGTGGAAATCGTTATTGAAGCCCGCGGATGGACGCCGTCCCGCCTTCTCTTGCAATGCTCTGAACTGCGCTGGTGGCTCCAGACGGCGTCCGCAACTAGGCGGCGCGACGTCGACCCGGCCTAGATCGCCATCCCCAATCCCACCAGGTTCGCCGCCAGGATGATGATCAACATCCCGATCCACAGGATCACGATCGGGCGCCGCTTCACGTGGGCCCATTCGCCCAGCGCCAGGCCGACCAACCCGCCGAACAGCACATACCCGCTCATGTGCAGCATCCAGTTCACATACGACAGGTTCTGCGGGATGTTGGCCGCGCCCCAGGCGTAGAAGAAGAACTGCAGGTACCACATGGTCCCGCCGGTCGCCGCCAGCAGGCCGTTTCTCAGGTTCACAGCCATCGGCTGCGAACAGTCGGCCCGGAAGGACAGCTCGCTCTTCATCACCAACCGCCCGATGCAGTAGGCGAAGTTGACCAGCGCGCCGCCGCCCATGATGATGACGTAGCTGGGCAGCGCGGCATACAGCGGATCCACACCCAACTGCAGCGCTGCCTGCTCCATCGGCTTCGACGCGTCGATGGCGAACGACATCCCGGAAGAGAAGAATCCGCACATCAGCGCCAGCATGAGGCCCTTTTTCAGGTCGAACTCCGCGGCGGTGAGCCCCAGTTGCTGCTCCTTTTGATGGCCCGCGTACGTCACAACCCCCACGCCCACCAGCGCGACCAGGATGCCTGCCAGCGTCACCAGCCCATTGTTCGAAGTGAACAGGAAGAGGAACTGCCCGTGCAGGAAGGGCGGCAGCAGTGTACCGACCACAAGAGTAGTGCCGATCGCAATCCCGATCCCGAGCGACATGCCCAGGTAGCGCATCGTCAGGCCGTAGTTCACATTGCCGACGCCCCACATGCAACCAAACAGGAATGCCTTCAGGACGACGCTCGAATCCAGCGCGGCGTAGAACGCCCGGAAGTCGGGCAGCAGGCAGAAGCTCACCACAATGGGCAGCAGAACCCAGGAGAAGATACCGGCAACCGCCCAGGTGGTCTCCCACGACCACTTCTTCACTTTGCCAATCGGAGCGTAAAAAGAGGCGGCCGACGCGGCGCCCACCATGTGCCAGCCAATGGCGCTAACAATCGAATTCACTCGGACTCCTTTTCGACGTGGACCATACCGCCCAAGGCCTCGCACAGGAAACCCGATCTCGGCAGATCGCACCAGGATCGTGACAAGCCAAGCAACTACATTACTGCATTGCGCACACCCATCTGGAGCCCACCGCGAGACTCAGCTGCAAAAGGCCTTCCGGCCAGGCGTGTCAGGGAGTCGCAACCGCGCCAACCATCGTCGCCGCGCTCAATCTACACATAGCCTATCGACATTCATATTTTATAGTTGACATTTCCTGTCCACTAAAGGTATTTTGAATTTAGAAACGCCGATGACCCATCACTCCCATCGCCGTCTGCAACCACCGGTTCTCCCCACAACCGGCAGCTGTTGTTGTTGACCCTGCCTCAACGCAATTCAAATCCCCTTCACCGCGGTCGTTTGAGGAATCTAATCATGTCCGAACTACTTGCCCCTACTCGCACTGTTTCCAATTTGGAAGAATCCATCCTTCATGAAATCAGCCACATAGCGCACAACGCTCCGGCCTTCACCTGGGCCGTCGAGAAGACGCAGTCGCTGCTCCAGCGGGAAGCCGGCCTGAAGCTGCTGCTGGTGGATCTGGAAACCAGTTCGCCGCTTGCACGGCAGGAGGTGCAGCAGTTCCTGTCTGCCCCCAATCAGGCCAAACTTCTATATACCGCTGCGCTGAAGGACAAAGGACAGGAAATCGGGCGCATCGTTGTCGGCTTCGTCGATCCACCGCTGTCGCCCGAGGCTGCTCAGCGTCTCGCCGTCTTCCTGGGCGAGCAACTCGGCTCCCTGCTGGGCCGGGCACGCCTGCGCTCCCGTCGCAGCAGCCTGCGGCAGGAACTGGAACAGCTCAGGGCCCGGCTCGACGACCGCAAGATCCTCTCCCGCGCGGAAGGGATCCTCTCCAGCCGTCACGGTCTCACCTCAGCGCAGGCGCGGGATTGGCTGGAATCGCAAAGCCGCTCCAGCGGCAAACCCGCCTCAGTCCTGGCGGAACAACTGGTCCTGCTGCATACCCGCGCGGTGCGCCTGAGCGCCTAAGCCCATGCAATTGACGCGCAAGGAGTTCGTGATCAGCCTGGCCGGCGTGGCGGCACTGCAAGCCGCTGGACCGCTGAAGGTGCTGCTGGTCTTCGCCCACCCAGACGACGAGTCCGTGGTGGCCGCTACGGTCTACCGCCTCACTCACGAACTCGGCGCCATCGTCGACCATGTCGTCATCACCAACGGAGAGGGCGGCTATCGTTACTCGAAACTGGCCGAATCGCTCTATGGCGCCTCTCTGACGGACGAAGCCACGGGCCGCTCACGGTTGCCGGAGATCCGCCAGAAGGAAACCCGCAGCGCCGGCCGGATCCTGGGCGTCCGCAAGCACTACTTCCTCCAGCAGCGGGACGAGCGCTTCACGCTCGATTCCAAAGAAGCGCTCGATCGACTTTGGGATACGGCGCTGATCCGCCATCGCCTGGTGGCGCTCCTGGAGGAGGAGCACTACCAAGCCGTTTTGACGCTGTATCCCGAAGCCTCCACTCACGGTCATCACCAGGCAGCTGCAGCGCTGGTGTTGGATGCCGTCGCGGCGCTTCCTGACGCCACGCGGCCAGCGGTTCTCGGGGCCGTTACTGCCCCTAATGGCCCCGATCCCCGCGCAGATTTCGTTCTGAACCGCCACGCTCCCCTACCCCAGAACCGCGAGCTGGATTACTCCATCGTCGTCAACTGGGTTATCGCCGAGCACAAGTCGCAAGGGCTGCTGCAGCGCGACTGCAATCGCTTTGACAGCGAAGTCTTTCATCTCCTGAACAACGAAAGCCGTCCTGCCGCACAGCAAGTATTTCAACGCCTTACCACCGGAGACCACTAGTGAACCTTAGATTGCCGCTCCTTGTTGGAGTCTTCCTCTGCGCTACGTATGCGCAAACTGGAACCAGCGTATTGACGGGCACCGCCACTGATGCCAGTGGCTCCGCCCTGCCCAACGTCGTCATCTCCCTCACCAACAACGACACCGGCGCACGTTCTTCCAGCGTGACGAATGAATCAGGCACTTACCGCCTGGGCTCACTACCGCCCGGCACCTACAAACTCGAAGCGGAACTCGCCGGCTTCGACCGCTTCGTGCGCACCCCAATCCCATTGAATGTCAGTCAGGTGCTGGCGGTGGATTTCGCGCTGCAGCTCGGCCAGACCTCCAATACCGTCACTGTCCAGGAAGACCTGCCGCTGACCGAGACACAAAGCTCAAGCACCGGCCAATTGGTGAACCGGCGCATGGTGGCCGGTCTGCCGATGCCAAACCGCGCAGCTACCTCCCTGGTGGCGCTGGCTCCGGGCGTCGTCATGATCGATTCCGGCCAGGGCGCGGAAAACTATCCCGTCTTCGCGATCGCCGGCGGCCGCGCCCGCAACCAGAACTTCACCCTGGACGGTGGAAACGTGACGAACGCGGTCGGCTTGACGCGGCCGCAGCAGATGACCTCCCTGCCAATGGACGCCATGCAGGAGTTCCGCGTGATCTCCAACAACTACTCGGCGGAAAACGGCCATTCCACGGGCGGTGTGATCACGCTTTCCACGCGTTCCGGCACCAATGAGTACCACGGCAGCGTCTTTGAGTTTCTTCGCAATAACGTGCTGGATGCCAGGAACTTCTTCGCAGCGCAGCGCCCGCCGCTGCGGCTCAACCAGTACGGCGCCTCCCTGGGCGGACCCATCCAGAAGGACAAGACCCACTTCTTCCTAACCTGGGAACAGACGCGCCAGGTGTCGTCGACCATCGCCCTGCAGACGGTCCCCACCCTTGCCCAGCGAGCCGGCGACTTTTCGGGCTTGCCGGCGATCTACGACCCCGCCACAACGGTTGGTCGCGTCCGCCAGCCCTTCGTGAACAACACGATCCCCGACAGTCGTTTCGATGCGGTGGCTCGCAATGTTCTCGGCTACTACCCGCTGCCCAACCGCGCCGGTTCGGCCAACGGCGCCAACAATTACGCCGCCAACGCCAACTCCTCACTGACCAGAAACATTGTCGTCGGCCGCCTGGATCACCAGTTGCGATCCTCCGACCAGCTCTCGGCCCGCTATTACATCAACGACTCCTACATCGCCAACACCGGTTCATTCACCAATCCCGTGGCGGCGCCCGACGCCAACTGGAACGACGCCCGTATCCAGAGCATCCTCGTCGGCCACACGCACATTTTCCGTCCGGACCTTGTGAACGAACTGAAAGTCTCCTATTTGCAGCGCAAGTTCATCGACGACCGCTTTGGCGCCTTTGACAACCTGGCCTCCAAGGTCGGCCTGACCGGCGTCAGCGCGGCGGCTTTCCCCAACTTCAATCTGCCCGGCTACGCATCCCTCTCTTCGAACTCGATGTCGCGGCACCAGACCCCGATCCGGGATACGCAGTTCCTGGAGTCGTTGTCCTGGCTGCGCGGCAAGCACGCCTTCAAGTTCGGAGCCGAATACCGCATGGGTTCGAACAACGAGACGCGCGACCGCACCTCGTCGGGCAGCTTCGGCATCACCCCTCTCATTACCGGCCTGCCGGGTGTCGCCAACACAGGCAACTCGCTGGCTTCCTTCCTGTTGGGCGAAGTGAACTCGGTGAACATCCAGGCCTCCGATCCCATCCTGTCGAAAGCCTCCTACTGGTCGTGGTATGTGCAGGACGACTGGCGCGTGACCTCTAACTTGACCATCAACTACGGATTGCGCTGGGAATCCGAACTGCCGCGCTATGTGGACAACAACGCCCAGAATTCGTTCGACGTCGCGGCCATCAACCCCGTCTCGGGTACCCCGGGCGTAGTCACGTTTTCCGGCGTCAACGGCATTCCGCGCCGTGCCTTCAAGACAGACCTGAACAACTTCGGGCCCCGGCTGGGCTTCGCCTGGAAGGCCGCACATGGCTTCGTGGTGCGCGGCGGCGGCGGCGTCTTCTACGGACCCACGGTGAGCAACACCATTGGAGACACGGCCTCCACGGGCTTCTCAGATGCGATCTCCCTGGTCGTGCCCCAAGCCGACCTGCAAAGCGCCATCCAACTGCGCAACGGCGTCCCGCTGCTGCCGCGCCAGCCGCTGAACTCCAGCTTTGGCGCCGTGGCGTTGGGCCAGAAGCCGAACACTTCGGTCGGGTTCTTCGAACTCGACCGGCCCACGCCGATCAGCTACCAGTACAACTTCAACGTGCAGCGAGAACTGGCTGGGGGCACGGTGCTGGAGACCGGCTATCTGGCCAATGTCTCCCACCACCTGACAGCCAACGACCTGACACTCAACCAGGTACGGCCCGAACTGATGGGCGCCGGTGACGCGCAGGCCCGCCGGCCCTTCCCGCAGTTCAGCAACGTGTACTGGATCAACCCCGCCATTGGAAACTCGACCTATCATGCCGGATTCATCCGGACGGAGAAGCGCTTCGCGCGGGGCGTATCGTTCCTGGCCCATTACACGTTCTCGAAGTTCATCGACGATGTGGCCTCCGGCAACGAGTACGGTGACCCGCAGAGCTACATGGACGCCTACAACCGCCGGTTGGACAAGGGCTTGAGCGGTTCCGATGTGACGCACCGCACGGTGGTCAGCGCGCTCTACGAAGTGCCCGTGCTGCACGGCCTCTGGAACAAGGCGCTGGGCGGCTGGCAGTTGGGTACGTTCATCACTTTGCAGTCAGGTGCCCCCTACACGGTGGTCACCGCCTCGAACACGACCAACGCCTTCCCGGCCGGTGCCGTTCGCCCCGACCTGGTTGCCGATCCCTCCAGCGGCACGCGCACTCTCTCGCGGTGGTTCAATACGGCGGCGTTCCAGTCGCCGCGTCAGTTCACCTTTGGGAACAGCCCCCGCTCGGGCCTGCGGGGTCCCTTCCAGAAAACGGTGGACGCCACGGTTTCGCGGCAGTTCAAACTGACTGAGCGGTTCCGGACGGACCTGCGCGGTGAGTTCTACAACCTGCTGAATACGGTGAATTTCGATGTGCCGGGGCACACCTTCGGGGCAGCCGACTTCGGGACGATTCAAAGTTCCCGTCCGGCCCGGACCATTCAATTGGGATTGCGCCTGAGCTTCTAGCGCTCAGGCGATGCGGCGGGCCTTGGCCAGGTAAAGCTGTTCGTCGGCGCGGCGAAAGATGGAGTCGGCGGTTTCACCGCGCTTCCATTCAGCCACGCCGACGGACGCGAGAATCATGACCTTGATCCAGGATCCGTCGGCCTTGAAGGTGTACTCTTTGTTGAACTGTGAACGGATCTGGGTCGCCCGTTCGTTGGCCTTCACAAGGCCGCAGTCCGGCAGAATGGCCAGAAACTCGTCGCCGCCCCAGCGGCAGATCGTATCCTGCCCTCGCACCGCGGAGGAGAGCCGCTGCGAGAACTCAAGCAGGACATGGTCGCCGGCCTGGTGCCCCCACCGATCGTTGACCCCCTTGAAGCGATCCATGTCGAAGATCAACAACGAGAACTGGCGATTGCTCGTGATCAGGTCCTGAATGCGCTGTTCCCCGGCCCGCCGGTTGGCGACCTTGGTGAGTGGATCCGTGTTGGCCAGTTGTTCGGTTTCGTCGAGCTTGCTGCGGAACGTGCGAAGCTCTTCCCGCAACTTCTCCACTGCTTCCTCTGACCCCTTGCTGACCTGAACCGCCACCTGGCGGAGTTCCACGATCTCGCGCGCCAACCGCTTCCGGATCTCGGGCAGATCGGACATCTGGGAGATGGTCTCAAGATTCTTGGTGAACTCGCCCAACCGGCTGCTATTGGATTGGCCCTGGGCCGCGACAACGGAGGCTACCTGGGACAGGCACAGGAGGATCTTTTTGACTTCTTTCTCCTGGTGGCCCAGCAAACGGCATGACTTCTCAGCGTACGTTGCCAGTTCCTGCTCCAGCCTCGTACGGGCCGACTGGAGAGAGTCGATCGTGATGCCCTCCTTCAGCTCAGACGCCAACTGCCGCAACTGCTGGCGGTGATGGGCAGTGAGTGTCTCGGAGACTGGCACGAGGGACTCGCCAATGGTGCTTACCGCCGCAACGTAGCTCGACTCCAGGTCAGAACAGAGTCGATGCCGGTCGTCGGCTTCCAGGATGTGCTTTCGCAAGGAGATCATGTAATACCCGTCAAACTGCTTTCCCGTGCACCATCGGCAGAATGTGTCACAGACTTAACAGAATCTTCTATCGCGACTTAAGATTTTAATTTCGGATTATTAAGTACGGAATCAGAAGAGAGGTTGAGAGAACCAGAGTGCAACCGCGGTGAGGCAAGCTATTCTATAGATCACTTCGCCACATGCCCACAACAAGCACTTCAGACCGCCTCACCTCACTGGATGCCTTTCGCGGCGCAACGATGGCCCTCATGGTTCTGGTCAACAATTCCGGCGACGGCGCGCACACCTACGGGCCGCTCAACCACGCGGAATGGCATGGCTGGACCTTGACGGACATGGTCTTCCCTTCCTTCCTCTGGATAGTCGGTGTCGCCATGACGCTAGCCATGGCGAAGCGGCTGGCTAACGGCGCGGCCAAAATGCAGTTGCTGCGTCAGGCGGTGCAGCGCACCATCATCCTCTACGGACTCGGGCTGCTGGTCTATGCGTTCCCGCACTTCGATCTTTCGACGCAGCGAGTACTGGGCGTACTACAGAGAATTGCCCTTTGCTACCTGATCGTAACTGTAATCTACCTTACATGCGGAATCCGGGGGCAAATCGCCTGGATCGTCGGACTGTTGGGTTCGTATTGGCTGCTGATGGCCTATGCGCCCGTACCCGGGTTCGGCGCCGGGCGGCTGGACGTGGAAGGCAACTTCGCCCATTACATCGACAGCATTGTGCTGGGCCGGCACAACTACGCTTCGACGAGGACCTGGGATCCGGAGGGGATCGTCAGTACCCTGCCCTCCATTGCGACGGCTTTGTTCGGAGTCATGGCCGGCCACATCCTCAGATTGCGCAAGGAACTGGCGGAACGCACCAACTGGCTCTTCCTGACCGGACTCGTGCTGATCGCGTTAGGCCTGATGATCGATCCCTGGCTGCCCATCAACAAGAAGCTATGGACGAGTTCCTTTGCCCTGTTCATGGCGGGCATGGACTTCGTGGTGTTTGCGTCATTCGTGTGGCTGGTGGATGCGCAGGGCTACAAGCGCTGGACGCGGCCTTTCGTGATCCTGGGCATGAACGCGATCAGCATCTATATGGTGTCGGAACTGGTGGCGGAATCGCTGGGTTCGATTCACACCGCTTCGGGCTCACTGAAATCCGCAATCTTCTCCAGCGTGTTCACGCCGATCGCCTCGCCCTACAACGCCTCGCTGCTGTACGCCGTGGCCTTCACTCTTTCCATGTTCGCAGTCGCCTACGGGCTGCATCGCAAGGGCTGGTACCTGCGCGCTTAGTTAGTGGATCGTAGCGACGGCTTCAAGCAGCGCATCGACATTACCGCCGCGCAGCAGGGCCTGCAGCCGAGGCTCGTCGAGTCCGCCAGCGCGGCCGAGAAGCTGCCTCGCCGGCCCCGCCTGGTCGGCGCCGCGCCAGCGGGCCATCTCCAACAGTACAGGCCAGGCACGGCCTCGGATCTCGCTGAGGAGCTTCGGATTGTTCTCCGCGCTGAGGTGCAGCAGGAGGACCGCGGCTCTCTGGCGGTCGGACCAGTGCCCGGAGTGCAGCATCGCCACGAAATCCGCCGCCGGAACCCAGGCAGAAACACGCATATCCGTCCGCATCAGCACCATCAGCGAGCGGGCGGCATTGTCCCGTACGCCTTCATCCTGATCGTGACAAGCCCCGGCGAGGGTGCTCACGACGGCGCGCGACCGTCGCCCATAACTGAGGAAATGAGCGGCGATGGCGCGGTGCTGGGCGTCGCTCGAAGTCCGGAGAATGCGGCGCAGCTCCTCCACATGGCGCATCGTGTATTGGCGGATCGCCAGTTCGGTGGCGCGGAGTTTGTTATCGAGGTCGGAGGAGGGCTTCCCGTTCTCGGAAAGACCAGCCGACTGGGCCTCCTGCCAGACCGCCCAGGACACCTGGGCCAGGTTCAGGCCCTCGGCGGGCAACCGCAGTTTGGCGCGCGGGCCCTGGGCGTAGCGGAACCCCTCGCCCGGTCCATCCGGCCAGCCGATGAAGATGGTCCAGGACTCCTCCGCCGACTGCCGCTCGCAGCAGACAACCGCGACATCGGCAGCCTTAGTTGTGGCACGCATCCTGGCGACCAGGTCATTCATTTCCCGCGCGTCGACCTCAGTGCCCTCGCGCAACGGAAGCGCCGCGCGGAGAGCCGCGATGTCGCGCCCCGAGGCGCCGAAGAACTCAATGGCGCCAATCCGCACACGGGCAGACTGGCCCTGGGCGAGCGTGCTTAAAAGCGCGGCCAAGGCAATCCAGCGGGCGAGAGTTGTGGGGCGTGCCACCAGGGTATGAGCGATTGTAACGTCTATCCGGTTGATTGGAACATCGGAGCGGTCCCAATCGTACTCACAGCAGTACCATGAACAATTGGGGAGGCTGACAATGCGTGTGCCCGTGCTTTGGATGACGGTAGCGGCGGTGGCGGCGATGGTCGCAACGCCGGCGATGGGCGAAGAATGGACGAAGCAGTGGCCCGTCAAGGGGCAGGCCGACCTCAGGGTGGAAGTGGACGACGGCCGGGTGATTGTCCGCGGCGCGGATACCAACCAGATTGAGGCGCGCATCATCACGACCGGCTGGAAGATCGGCCCGGGCGGAGTGCAGGTCACGCCGCGGCAGGAAGGCTCGCGGATCGAACTGGACGTGCGGACACCCCGATTCAATAACTGGATGGGCAATAACAACCGGTCGCTCCGCGTGGAACTGCGGGTGCCCCGGAACCTGGTGGCGAGCATCCGCACCGGCGACGGCTCGGTCCTGGCGGAAGATCTGCAAGGGTCGATCCGGCTGCGGACGGGCGATGGGAGCATCGAAGCGACAGGCTTGGATGGAAAGCTGGACGCCGAGACCGGCGACGGCAGCATCCGCACCCGAGGACGCTTTGATGTGCTCATGCTACGTACAGGAGATGGGCGGATCGAAGCCGACGTCATGCCCGGCTCGAAGATGGCCAGCGGCTGGGAGGTGAATACCGGCGACGGACACGTAGTGGTGCGCCTGCCCGAGAAGTTCGCCGCCGATCTGGATGCCCATACTGGCGATGGCAAGGTGGAACTCGAGTTTCCCATCAGCACCTCCAAGCTGGACAGCGGCAAGGACGTGCACGGGAAATTGAACGGCGGCGGACCGACGCTTCGGATCCGCACGGGGGATGGCCCTATCCGGCTGGCCCGCATGTAGGCCGGCGCCGGGCCTCACCTGTAAGCTAGAAGTATGAGCAATTCCGGCGCGTCCGGCGCCCTGTTGATCCACATTACCGGCCACGACAAGCCGGGTCTGACCCATGCCCTGACCGAAATCCTGGCCTGGTACAACGTCCGCATCCTGGACATCGGCCAGGCAGTGATTCACGACGGCCTGGCGCTGGGCATCCTGGTGGAACTCACGCAGGAGATGCGTTCCTCGGCCCTGCTGACCGAATTGCTCCTCACGGCCCACCAGTTGGGCGTCCAGATCAGATTCTCTGCTTCGTCGGCGGATGAGTACGACACCTGGGTGGCGGCAGCGAGCAAACAGCGGTTCATCGTCACCGTGCTGGGTCCAACCATTGAGGCCAGCCATATCTCCAAAGTGAGCGGCATCCTGGCCGAGGGCGGTCTGAATATTGACCGGATTGACCGGCTTTCCTCGCGGTCGCCGCTGACGGCTCCGGAAGAGCCGGGCCGGTTCTGCGTGGAGTTCAGCACCAGCGGCGGAGCGGCCGTGCGCGAAGACGAAGTCCGCACGAAACTGGCGGCGCTGACGGACGATGCGGAAATCGACATCGCGTTCCAGCACGACTCGGTGTTCCGGCGGAACCGCAGGCTGGTGGCGTTCGACATGGATTCGACCCTGATCCAGGGCGAAGTGATCGACGAACTGGCGCGCGAGGCCGGGGTGGGCGAGCAGGTGCAGGCGATCACGGAATCGGCCATGCGCGGCGAACTGGACTTCCAGGCGAGCTTCCGGCGCCGGGTGGCTCTATTGAAGGGTTTGCCGGAGTCGGCGCTGCAGAACGTAATCGATCGGATTCCCCTGACCGACGGAGCAGAACGGCTGGTATCAACGCTGAAGACGCTGGGCTACAAGACCGCGATCCTTTCCGGCGGCTTCACCTTCTTCGGCCGCGTGCTGCAGCAGAAGCTCGGCATCGATTACCTGCATGCCAACACACTGGCCATCCGGGACGGGGTCGTCACCGGCGAGGTGGTGGACGCCGTGGTCGATGGGGCGCGCAAAGCGCAGCTTCTGCAGGAGTTGGCCACACAGGAAGGCCTGAGCCTCGAGCAGGTGATCGCAGTGGGCGATGGAGCCAACGACCTGCCCATGTTGCGGCTGGCCGGATTGGGGATTGCCTTCCGGGCGAAGCCGGTGGTGCGGGCCAATGCGAAGCAGGCCCTGAACAGCCTGGGGCTGGACGGCATCCTCTATCTGGTGGGTGTGCGCGACCGCGAAGTGTAACGGTGAGGATTCATCAAACTGTCACATGGCTGGCCTATTCTAACTGCGAATGGGCCTGCCACTCCTCCTCCTCATGTTGCTGGGCGCGGTTGTCATAGGATTGATGATCGTCAACGGGCGCAAAGGCCGGCGCTGGGCCGGACGCTAACAAACTCCATCCACGACGGGCGGTTACGATACCCTGGCAGGGGAGTTCGCCGATGTTCCGCCACCTTGCCCTGAGTTCGTTCCTGCTGGGATCCCTTGTATCCGGACAGACCGCGCCGCGCTGGAGCCTGGCTCCGGATGGCGGTATCGCCTGGAACGTCAAACCTGGCGAGGCGCATCAGGACCAGATCGAGATGAGCGGGCGGCAGGTGTCGGTGATCGTCACCTATGGCGTCCGGAACGATGGGACGCCCTACGCCGGACACCAGTTGGTGTTCCCTTCCCTGCGGACTGTCCCGAACGACACGCACGCCAGCCTTTCCTATACCTTCGCCGCGGAAGCAGCGCCTCGCTATTTCGTGAATGGGCGGCCGGTGCGAGGCGAAGTGACGACACGGATGCACCACCTGGGCATGCTGACGATGGAAAGCGCGATCGGGCGGCAGCAGGACGTGACGGTGACCCGCAGGATCTTCCCCTCCACCCGCCGCCCCGCGGCGTTCAACACCTACACCTTTGCGAACAAGTCGACCAAGCCTTTGACGGTGGAGTTGGAAGAGACTCGCCAGGTGGTGACGACAGCGGCGGGACGCGGGGTGGACGGAGCGTTCCTGATCTCGGCCCAAACGCTGGACGCGGGCATGCGTACCCTGCAGCCCGGAGGCAGCACGACTTTCAGCGTGGTCTTTACCGCCGGGCGCGCGGCGGAACCAGAACCTCAATTCGACGTACCGGCCGAGGAACGCGACCGCCAGGCCCTGGTGGCCGGGTTCCTCTCCAAACTCCAGTTGGAGACCCCGGATCCGGTGCTGAACACGGCCTTTGCGTTCGCGAAGATCCGGACGACAGAGAGCATCTACGACACGGTAGGCGGGCTGATGCACGGTCCGGGCGGCGGAGCGTATTACGCCGCAATCTGGGCCAACGACCAGGCGGAGTACGCCAACCCCTTCTTCCCGTTCCTGGGCGATGCGGCGGGCAACGAATCCGCCTTGAACGCCTACCGGCACTTCGCCCGCTACATGAATCCGGAGTACAAGCCGATCCCGAGTTCGATCATCGCAGGCGGGCTGTCGTTCTGGAACGGCGCGGGCGATCGCGGCGATATGGCGATGATCGCCTACGGAGCAGCCCGCTTCGCTCTGGCTAATGGCGACGAGAAGACGGCCCGGGAACTTTGGCCGCTGATCGAATGGTGCCTGGAGTATTGCAAGCGAAAGGTCACGCCGGCTGGCGTGGTGGCCTCGGACAGCGATGAGTTGGAGGGCCGCTTCCCGGCAGGCAAGGCGAATCTGTCCACATCCTCGCTGTATTACGATGCGCTGTTGTCGGCCTCGATGCTGGGCCGGCAGTTAGGGCAACCCGCGGGCAAGCTGGTAGAGTATGCCGATCGCGCCAAGGCCGTGCGGGCCGCGATAGAAGGCTACTTCGGGGCGGAAGTCTCGGGCTTTCACACCTACCGCTACTACGACAGCAACACGGTGCTACGGTCCTGGATCTGCATCCCCTTGGCAATGGGGATCATGGATCGCGCGCCGGGCACGATCGACGCGTTGTTCTCGCCGACCTTATGGACCGTGAACGGATTGGCGACGCAGGCGGGCGACAAGACGTTCTGGGACCGGTCGACCCTCTACGCCCTGCGCGGTGTCCTGGCGGCAGGCGCCACGGAGAAGGCGATGGAGTTCCTGTCTTACTACTCCCGACTGCGCCTGCTGGGCAATCACGTGCCCTACCCGGTGGAAGCCTGGCCGGAGGGCAACCAGCGGCACCTCGCGGCGGAGAGCGCCCTGTATTGCCGGATCTTCACGGAGGGCCTGTTCGGGATCCGGCCCACTGGGCTGCACTCGTTCAGCGTGACTCCAAGGCTCCCCAAAGACTGGCCCGGGATGAAGCTAAAGGGCGTGCAGGCGTTCGGCCGATCGTTTGATCTGGCCGTGACGCGGGAAGGGGCCCAACTGAAGGTTGTGGCAACCACCCCGTCGCAGGCGCCCATCGAGCGGATGCTTCGCGACGGCGCCACGACGGAGATTCAACTGGCGGTCAATTAGCGGACGGGCGGCACCCGCACACTGCTCGCCTTGCACTCCCGCTGGCCGGTGCACGGGATCGGCTTCAGATTCTTGTCCAGGCAGACCCGGACTTCGCTGAGGAAGTTCGCGCTGCACGAAATCGCGATCATGCCGGCGGTCAGGCCCGGATTCGCCTGCAGAAACTCCTTCTTCACTTCGACGGGGCTGATGGTGAAGTACTCCTTCGGCGCCTGGAACCTGGCGGGCACCTTGATGCTCTGCAGGGCCTTGCGCGCGGTTTTGAAGTAGTTGTCCGCATTCATGCCGCTGCACGTGCCGTGGCGGGTCCACTCGTGGTTAATGAGTGACAGGGACGGCATGATGTCGAGCATGGTCTTGGGATCGGACAATCCCTTGTCGGTGGTGCAGAACTGAGGCCAGCCGCTGCCGTTCTTCGGCTGGGTGTATTGCGGCCACAACCCATGGAGAACAAAAGAAAAACTGCGGCCCGTCCCGCATTGCGGATCGTTGGGCCTGGTCGTCTTTCCCGCGCAGTAGGCCGGCGACCAGGACATGGTCATCAGATAGTAATCAAACTGGCCAGGTTCTCCGATTTTCTTGTCGCGTTCGGCCCCAGACAGCACCGATACGGCCAACAAACCCAGACACAGCAGGTGTTTCATATGTCGCAAGAATACCTCTGATCGAGCCGTATTCGCTATCCTGGGAGTTTGTGTGTGGAATCGCAGGTTTTACCAAGCTGGATCATCCCGTCGAACGCGGCCGAATCGACAGGATCGTGCAGACCATTCATCACCGGGGCCCGGATCACCAGGGGACGCATGAGTCCGACCTGATCGCGCTGGGCAACGCCCGGCTTTCCATCATCGACCTGTCGTCGCAGGGCAACCAGCCGATCTACGCGCAGAACGGCGATCTCGTCATTGTTTACAACGGCGAGGTCTACAACCACGCCGACGTGCGCCGGGAGCTGGAAGAACTGGGCCACTCCTTTGAAACACACTGCGATACCGAAGTGGTGTTGAAGGCGTTCGTCCAGTGGGATACCCAGAGCTTCAAGAAGCTACGGGGCATGTTCGCCATCGCGATCTGGAGCGAGTCGAAGCGGCGGCTGGTGCTGGCGCGGGACCGCATGGGCATCAAGCCGCTGTACATGTTCCATCGCGGGCGGGACTTGTACTTCGGCTCCGAGCTGAAGACGATCCTCGAACATCCGGAGATCCCGCGCAAGCTGGACTTGAACGGGCTCAGCTACTACCTGTCGCTGAATTACGTGCCCGCTCCGTACACGCTGATCGAAGGACTCGAGAAATTGCTGCCGGGCGAGTTCCTGGAGTGGCAGAACGGCTACATCCAGCGCGCTCCCTACTGGTCGATTCAGTTCAAGCCGGACTCCACCATCACGCTGGAGGACGGGAAGCAGGAGCTCGACCGCCTGCTGCGGCTTTCCATCCGCGAGCACCTGATCTCCGACGTGCCCCTAGGGGTATGGGCGAGCGGCGGACTGGACTCGTCGGCGGTACTGCACTACGCGGCGCAGGAAGTTCCGAAGCTCAACACGTTCTCGGTCTCGTTCAAAGGCCAGGGACATGACGAGAGCGAGTACTTCCGCCAGGTGGCCGCCCAGTATGGGACGAACCACAACGAGTTCGACCTGAATCCGGAGAAGGAACTGGTCGATGCGATCGGCAAGATCAGCTACTACTCCGATGAGCCTTCCGCCGACGCGGGCGCGCTGCCGGTGTGGTTCCTGTCCGAAATGACGCGCAAACATGTCACCGTGGCACTCAGCGGCGAAGGCGCGGACGAGCTTTTCGGAGGCTATCTGACCTATGTCGCCGACGGCTACGCGGCGCAGGCGCAGAAGTATCCCCGCTGGATGCGGCGTCTGGGCCTGGGTGTAGCGCGCATGCTGCCAGTGTCCGACGAGAAGATCGGTTTCGAGTACAAAGCCAAGCGGTTCCTGGAAGGCTCATTGTTGAAGCCGGCCGAGGCCCACCTCTTCTGGAACGGCAGTTTCAACGAGGAGACCAAGCGGGCGCTCTACCAGGCGCGGCGCTATCCGAATCCGGGCGAACTGATCAACACGCTGCCGACCGAAGCATTCTCCAGCGGCGAGCTGAACAGGTTCCTGTGGCTGGATCAGCGCTACTACCTCTCCGACGACATTCTGTATAAGTGCGACCGCATGTCGATGGCGCACTCCCTCGAAGTACGGCCGCCGTTCCTGGACCACCGCATCGTCGATTTCGCGGGGCAACTGCCGGAGTCGCTCAAGATCCAGGGCAGCTCACTGAAGCACGTGCTGCGCGAGTTGATGCGCGACAAGCTGCCGCCGGCCGTACTGACGCGTAAGAAGGAAGGCTTCGACATTCCGGCACACCGCTGGTTCCGCGGCGTCCTGCGTCCGCTGATGGAAGAGACGCTCTCGAAGGCGAACGTCGACGAAACCGGATTGTTCCGGAGTGAAGTGATCGAAAAGGTGAAGCGCGACCACGTGGGCCGGCGCGCTAACCTCGGCTATCAGTTGTGGGGCCTGTTGACGCTGTTCCTATGGATGAAAAGATGGAAAGTCGAAACCGCTACCTAGTCGCGTTTGTCCTGCTGGTGGCGGCGGCCATCTATATCCCGACCCTGCTCGCTCCGCCGCATCTGATGGACGATGTGGATGCCGTGCAGGCGCAGATCGCGCGCAACATGCTGGACTCGGGCGACTGGGTCTCGGCGCGGCTCGATGGCGTTCTCTATCTGGAGAAGTCGCCGCTCAAGTACTGGATGATGGCGTGCTCCTACGCGATCTTCGGCGTACACGATTGGGCGGCGCGCATTCCCGTCGTGCTCTCGATCCTGGCCCTGGCCGCGCTGATCTTCTACATGGGCCGCTGGGCGTTTTCGGAACTGGCGGGCTTCTACGCGGCCCTGGCCTTTTCCACCTGCATCGGGCTATTCCTCTTCACGCGGATCCTCATTCCCGACATCATCCTCACTGGAACCATCGCCCTGGCCCTGTGGGGCTTGCTGCGGGCTCTCGACGAAAACGAGCAGCACCCGCGCCTGTGGGCGGCCATCATGGCCGTGGCCATGGGGGTCGGCCTGCTCCTGAAGGGACTGATCGCGCTGGTCTTCCCGGTGGCTGCGGGTCTCTGCTACCTGCTGTTCTCGGGTCTCTTCTTTCAATGGAAGACGTGGCAGCGGCTGCGGCCCTTCTCCGGCACGCTGCTGATCCTGCTGGTGGCCGCTCCCTGGCACATCCTGGCCACGCTGGCCAATCCTCCCTACTTCGACTTCTCCATGACCTCGGGTCCGGGCAATTACCGTGGCTTCTTCTGGTTCTACTTCTTCAACGAACACATTCTGCGCTTCCTGAACCGCCGCTGGCCGCGCGACTACAATACCGTGCCGCGCTACCTGTTCTGGCTGTTCCATCTGTTGTGGTTCTTCCCGTGGTCCATCTACCTGCCGAGGCTCGTGAAGTTCAACTACCGCGGCGCGGGCCGGGCGGAGCGGCTGCGGCTGCTGTGCCTGTGCTGGATCGGCTTCATCCTGATCTTCTTCACGTTCTCGACGACGCAGGAATACTACTCGATGCCGACCTACCCGGCCTTTGCGCTGCTCATCGGCTGCGCCATGGCGGAGCGCAACAACTACGCGCGTCATGCCACCAAGGTGCTGGCCGTGGTTTCGGGCCTGGCGTTTGCGGCTATCGGCTTCATCCTGGTCAATGTCTGGAATCTGCCCACGCCGGGTGATATCTCGCAGGCGTTGACGCAGAATCCCGACATGTATACGCTCTCGCTGGGGCACATGGGCGACCTCACCTTGAAGTCGTTCGCTTACCTCAAGCTGCCCCTGGTCATGGCCGGTCTCGCCTTCCTTTGCGGAACCGTTGTCACGCTGCGCTACCGGGAGCGGATGACGCACTACGGGCTGGCTCTGATGATGGTCCTGTTCCTCAACGCCGCGCGAGTGGCGATGAAGACCTTCGACCCTTACCTCAGCTCCCAGCCGATTGCGGCGCGCCTGACGGCGTCGCAGCCGGGGCTCGTTATTTTCGGTGATCAGTATTACAATTTCAGCTCGGTCTTCTTTTACGCCAACTTAAAACAAGCTCTGCTGCTCAACGGCCGGTACAATAACCTGGAGTACGGCTCTTATGCGCCCGGCGCACCGAACGTCTTTGTCGATGACGCGCAGCTACGTGCCTACTGGCACGCTCCGCAGCGCGCCTACCTGATCCTGGAAGGGCCCAAGCTGCCTGCGATTGAATCGCTGCTCGGCAAACAAGACCTCCATCTCGTTCTGGAAAGCGGAGGCAAGTACCTGTTCGTGAACCAGCAACCATGAAGGTGATGATCGACGCCACGGCCCTGCTGCTGCGCAGCGCGGGCGTGAAGAGCGTGCTGTACCACTGGATTCTCGCCATGCGGGAACTCGCCGGCGGAAAGTCGATCCGCGTCTATCCGCCCATGCCCGAGATCGGTGGCCTCGATCACCAGCAGAGCGTCACCTCGCAGTGGGCCACCATCCGAGGCATTTCCATGGCCGTGCTGAACCAGCGCCTCGGGCTGCCTTTCCCTGCCCTGGCGGCGCACGGGATGGATGTGTTCCACTGCTCCAACCAGGTGCGGACCCCGCCGCGCCGCATGAAGCTCACGGCCACCATCCACGACCTCACCTGCTGGAAGATGCCGGAACTGCACACCGCCGCAAACGTGACCGCCGACAAGCGCTACGCCGAGCGCGTCCTGTGCCGCGCCGACGGCCTCATCGCCGTCAGTGAACATACGCGCAAGGATGCCATCGAGATCCTGGGCATCCACCCCGACAAAATCGTCGCCATCCCGAATGGCATCAGCGAAAGTTACTTCGACGTCTCCGGCCCGCCAGTCCGCTCCAAGCCTTATGTCCTCACGGTGGGCACCATCGAGCCGCGCAAGAACATCGACGGCCTGCTGGACGCCTGGGCCTTGATGCGCGAGGATCTGCGCCACGCCTACGATCTCCTGATCGTCGGGCCTGCCGGCTGGGCATCAGAGAAGACCGTGGCGCGGCTGCAATCAGTACCGGAGGGCATCCGCTGGCTGGGCTATGTCGCTGAGGACGACCTGCCGAAACTGACCCGCGGCGCCTCACTGCTGGCGTACCCGTCCCTCTACGAAGGCTTCGGTTTGCCGCTCGCACAGGCCATGGCGGCCGGTGTCCCCTGTGTGACGTCGAATGTCAGCTCGATGCCGGAAGTCACGGGTGAAGCGGCCCGCCTGGTGGACCCGAGGAGCCCGTCCGAGATCCGCGACGCCATCACCGCTTTACTGGAGAACCCGGAAGAACGCGTGCGGCGCGGTCAGGCCGGCCGTCAGCGCGCCTTGGAACGCTACCGCTGGTCGCGCATTGCGGCCCGCAGCCTGGACTTCTTCCAGGACGTAATTACCGGTTGAGACCGGAATCAATCCAGCAAAACTCACCCCTTCATACGGAATCCCTCCTTTTCAGCTAAACTCTTCTGGAAATGCCGGATGTGACGCGCTTGCTGCGGGAGTGGAAGGACGGACGCGAGGAAGCGGCCGAGGAACTGGCTCCGCTGGTCTATCAGGAACTCCGCCGCCTGGCCGGCGCGTACATGCGGCGCGAACGGCCCGGGCACACGCTGCAGCCCACCGCGCTGGTGCACGAGGCCTACATGAAGCTCGTGAAGGAGTCCGTTCCGGACTACGAGAGCCGCGCCCATTTCACCGCCGTGGCCGCCCAGCATATGCGCCAGGTGCTGGTGGACCATGCGCGGCGCCACCGCGCGGACAAGCGGGGTGGCGGCGTTCAACCGGTAGCCCTGGAGGATGCGACCATCTTCCAACCCGAGCGGTCGGGCGACCTTCTCGCCCTGGATGACGCATTATCGGAAATGGCCACTGTGGACCCGCGCAAGGCCCGGGTCGTGGAGTTGTATTTCTTCGGCGGCATGACCCGCGAAGAGATCGCCTCGGTCCTGGGGATCCATGTCAACACCGTGGCGCGGGACCTCCGCATGGCGCAGGCCTGGCTGAAGGCGAGACTCATGCAATGACGCCCGATCGCTGGCAGCGATTGGAGTCGTTATTCGAAGCCGCGCTGGCACTCGAACCGGAACAGCGTCCCGCCTTCCTGGCACACGAATGCGCCGAAGATCAGGAGTTGCGCGTCGAAATCGAGCGCATGCTCGCCGCCGATGCCGATGACGGGCGCGATCTGCGCCAGGTGGTCGACTCGGAAGCGTTGCGGACCGTGGCCGAGGCAGGCAATGAACCCGCGGACGGGCGCCGCATCGGCCCGTGGCTGATTACGGGTGTGCTGGGTCGAGGCGGCATGGGTTCAGTCTTCCGCGCTATCCGCGCCGATGACCAGTACAGGAAACAGGTGGCGATTAAGGTGCTGCGCCACGGCCTGGAGAGCGAGTTCGCGCTGGCCCGCATCCGCTACGAACGCCAGATTCTCAGCAATCTCGAGCATCCCAATATCGCCCGCATGATCGACGGCGGAGAATCCGGCGGCCTGCCCTACATCGTGCTGGAGTTCGTCGAGGGTGAATCGCTCACCACCTACTGCGAGAATCACAGACTGACCGTGCCCCAGCGGCTGGAGCTCTTCCAACAGGTGTGCGAAGCCGTCCAATATGCCCATCAGCATCTGGTCGTGCATCGTGATTTGAAGCCTTCCAACATCCTGGTGACAGCAGACGGCCGGGTGAAGCTGCTCGACTTCGGCATCGCCAAGCTGGAAGACCCCGAGTGGCATCCCGAGGCCGCGGCCCAGACCGCTACCGGCATGCGCATGATGACGCCCGAGTATGCGAGCCCTGAGCAGGTGCGCGGCGAACCCGTCTCGGCGGCCACCGATGTGTACTCGCTGGGTGCGGTACTGTTCGAACTGATGACCGGTGCCAAGGCGCAGAGCATCACGACCACCGACCCGCTGTCCGTCGCCCGGGTCGTGTGCCAGCGCGAGATCCCGAAACCCAGCACGGCCGCCGTGCCGGCCCATCGCAAGGCACTGCGGGGCGACCTGGACAACATCATCCTCAAGGCGATGCAGAAGGAGCCGTCGCGCCGCTTCGCCTCAGTGGAGCAGTTCTCGTCCGACATCGGCCGCCACCTGGCCGGACTGCCTGTGCGGGCCCGCCCCGACACGCCGGCCTACCGCCTCTCGAAGTTTGTCCGGCGCAATGTGTGGGGCGTGGCCGCCGGTATGACCGTCATCGCGAGCCTCGCAGGTGGCATAGCCGTCAGCCTGCATCAGGCGCGCCGCGCCGAGCGCCGGTTCGAGCAGGTCCGCAGCCTCGCCAACTCATTCCTGTTCGAGTTTCACGACAGGATCGCGAATTTGCCGGGTTCGACCGAGGCGCGGCAACTGGTGGTCGACAAGGCGCTGACCTACCTCAGCAGCCTGGCCGCCGAATCGGGCGGCGACCGGTCGCTGCAACTGGAACTCGCGTCTGCATATTTGAAAGTGGGGGACGTGCAGGGCGATCCTTCCGCCTCCAACCTGGGCCAGCGCGAGGCGGCCATGGTGAGCTATGGCCGCGCACTGGAGATTGCCCGCACCCTGGTGCGGGAGCGCCGGGACGCTGAGTCGCTGCGCACCCTGGCGTGGGCGCATGTCAAAAACGGCTCCGGCCGGCGGTCGGACAATCTGCCGGAAGCTATCTCGCTGCTGCGCACCGCGGTGCAGCTCTCCGGCGAACTCGCGAAGCTGGCCGGCCGCCCGGACGACGAGCTGATGCTGGAGAGCCATCGTGTCCTGGGCGACGCCTACACCCAGCAACTCGACTGGGAGGCGGCCCGCACTGAGTTCCGCGCTAGCCTGGAGAGCGCTGAACGGTTGGCGGCCTTGAACCAGACCGGCGAGCTGAATGCCCGGGCGGAAGAGGCAGTGCTGCGCTGCCAGCAGCGCGTCTCCAAGGCCGAAGCCATGCGCGGCGACCTGGAAGGCGCCATGGCCGGCTTCCGGCGCGCCGTCGCGCTGGGTCGCGAGATGCTGCAGAAGTACCCCAACCGCGCCTCCATCCAACGCAACCTGATCCTCAACTATGTCGAGTGCGGCCGGTTCCTCGGCAATCCGCGCGTACCGAACCTGGGCCGTCCGGAAGAGGCCATGGTCTACTACGAACAGGCTGGCCAGTTTGCCCGCGCAATGCGCGCCTACGACCCTAAGGACGAGTTCGCCCTGCGGTCCGAGATCGCTTACCTGCTCTCGACCGGCGACACCCTGGGGCCCATCGATCCGGTCCGCTCCCTGGCCCGGCTGCGCCAGGCGCTGGCCGCCAACGCCGAGTTGGCCGACAAGCTGTCGCGCCAGTCCTTTGACCTGCAAATCGGCATGTCGATGGTTCTCGCCTTAGAACGGCTGGGGCAGTATAAGGAAGCATTGGAGATGCAGGACCAGGTCACCGCCAAACGCGTTGCGACCGAGGCGGAATCCAAATCGCGCGAGGACTTCGAAGAGAACACCGTGGAAGATGCGTTGCGGCGCGCCCACGTGCTGTACTCCGCCAAACAGTTCGAGGCGGCCTGCCAACTGACACGATCACAGGTGCAGCCCGCCGCCGCCTTCGGCACGCGCTACGCCAATGACCTCAGCCTGGTCTGGATGCACGCCGATGCCTACCTGCTGCTGGCCCGCTGCCAGCAGCAACTGGCGAAAGACCCTGGCGCGCCGCCCGCTCGCCGTACCGCGCTGCGGGCCTCGGCCCAGGAAGCCGCCAGCCAGTGCCGGGCGGTTTGGGACCACTGGAGCAGCCGCCACCCCAGGAACGCGTTCGTCGACCGCAACCGGCAGGCCGCGGTCCAACTCGAGCAGGAATTGGCGTCGCTCCGGTAACAATCGAACGATAGCCGGAAATATCTCTCAGGACCGTGGTAGGTTTGGCCCTCAGTTCACGCCTTACCAATTGAGAGCCGATTACAACAGGGTCTGCCCTCACTCGCGGCAACGCTATACACACCTGCTCGGAGGAGCGGCTCCAGCCAGTCCATGGCTGGAGCTCAGCGGTGTGGTTTCACTCGCAGCGCAGCGCCACCACCGGATCCACTCGCGACGCACGGCGCGCCGGCAAGTATCCGGCGAACAGCGCGGTCGCAATCAGCACCAGGGCTGAGCAGGCCAGGGTGAGCGGATCCTCGGGCGAAAGCCCGTACAGCAGCTTCGCGGCCAGCCGCATTGAGGCGATCGTCAACCCCAAGCCGATCACCGCCCCCACCACCGCCATGCCCAGCGTCTCGCGCATCACCAGCCAGAGCACATGACCCCGTGTCGCCCCCAAGGCCGACCGCAGCCCCAGTTCCGCAGTGCGCCGCGAAACGGCATAAGCCATCACTCCATAAAGGCCCAGGCAGGCCAACAGCAGCGCGATCCCCGCGAAAACCGCCGTCAGCCGCGCCACGAACGACTCCTGGCGCAGCGCGCTCTCAAACTGCCTCGATAACGCCGTCACATTGCGCACGGGCAACGCCGGTGCGGCCCGGTTCACCACGGTCCGGATCGTGGACGCCATTGCCTCCGGATCGCCGGCCGTGCGGACATCCAGGCTTCGCAGGTACTCATCCGGGTTCTGGCTCAACGGGAACCAGGCCATCGGCGTGACCTCTTCCCGCAGATCGTTCATCCGCACATCACGCACGACGCCGACAATCGTAAACGGAGGCGTGGCCGCCCCCTCCTGGAACTGGCGGCCCAGGGCGGCGCTGCCGCCGAAGTACTTCTTAGCCATTGCCTGGTTGATGACGGCGACCAGGGGCGCTTTCTCCGTGTCGGCCGGTGTGAAACCGCGGCCCTGTACAAATTGGATGCCATAGGCGGCAAACAGCCCCGGGGTCGCAATGTTCACCTGCATGACGCGTGACTCCCCAGGCGCCGCGGGCAGGCCGGGGATGTAGAAACCGCTGGCACGGGCCGCGCCGCTCAACGGGCTGTACAACGACAACGCCGCTGTCCGGACCCCGGGTACAGCCTCCACCTGGCGCAGCAGTTCCTGGTAGAGCGCGGGCAGCCGCTCCGCCGGAATACCCGCCGTCCGCGGATCGATGCGCGCCGTCAGTACATGCTCGCGCTGGAAGCCCGGATCCACCGTGGAGAGGTTCCGCAGGGTGAGGGCAAACAATGTGGCGCCCACCAGCAGCACCAGGCAAACCGCGACCTGCCCCACCACCAGCAGCTTCCCCAGCGTCCAACGCCTTCCGTGGGCGCCGCCCTCATGGCCAGCCGTGCGCGAGCCCGATTTCAGGTCCGTCCCGAGATCGGCGCGCGTCGAACGCAGTGCCGGCGCGAGTCCGAACAGCAGGCCCGCCCCCAGGCATAGCAGCGCGGTGAAGGCCAGGACGTGCCAGTTCATCGGCACCTCCAGGCCTGGTCCGATGGTCGTCTGTCCGCTGCCGGCCATACGCACCAGAACGTCCTTCAGCCAGACACCGGCGAGGAGGCCTGCCGTCCCACCCAACAGGGCCAATAGTGCGCTCTCCGTCAGCATCTGCCGGATGAGCCGTCCGCGGCCGGCGCCGATGGACAACCGCACGGCGAACTCCCGGCGGCGGCTGGCCGCCCGCGACAGCAGCAGATTGGCAATGTTCGCGCAGGCGATCAGCAATACTAACCCCACCGTGATCATCAGCACGCTCAACGGGGCACTGACGGCCTCACGCATATCGGAAAGACCCTTGCCCGCCGGCTCGGCCATCACCCGCTGCTTCCGCATCTCCTCCCGCCACGCCGGATCACTGTCCAATCCGCCCAGGAGTTCGTTGTCCGCATGCAGCACCGCCGAGCAGCTGTCCAGCAGCGGCTGGATCGAGGTCCCGCCGGGTACGCGCACAAACACCATCAGCCAGCTGATGCCGCGTTGCGGCGGCCAGGGCTTTTTCGGGTCCGCGTCGTTCATGTTCGCGTTCTGGGCGTAGTGCAGCTCCTGCTGCATCTGCAGCGGCACCCACACCTCCGCGTTGTCTCCGGGATGCGGGCCCACGAAGCCCTCCTGCGCCACTCCGGCAATCGTCATCGCCGCGCCGTTGATGGTCACTGCCCGGCCCACGACGCTGGCGTCGCCCGAGAACCGCCGCAGCCAGTAGCCATGGCTGATCACCGCCACCGGATGCCCGCCCAGCCGCTTGCTGTCTTCCGGCCCAAACACGCGCCCGACCGCGGGCTTCACGCCAAACAGCTGGAAATACTCGCCCGAAACCAACTGGCCGCGCACGGACTCCGGCGCCGCGCCCACCGCCAGATTCAAAGTCGTCATGGGCGTCATCGCAGCAGCGCTCGTGCCCGCCGGCAGCCGCGCCCGCATCTTCTCGTACAACGGCCACGAGAACCGGAGATCCGGCTCCTTGCCGCCATCGCGCGCCAGCGCCGACAGCTCCCGCGGCGCCTGCACGCCAGGCAGCAACTGCAGCATCAGGTAATCGAGAACACTGAAGACAGCCGTATTGGCGCCAATGCCGAGAGCCAGGGAAGCCACGGCCACCAGCGCGAAGCCGGGGCTCTTCCGCAGCCCGCGCGTCGCATACCGCAGGTCGGCGCCCAGATCCTCCACCCAGCGCGTCCCGCGAGCGTCGCGGCAGTCTTCCTTCACCTGCTCCATACCGCCAAACTGCAGCCGCGCCACGCGCAGCGCCTCAGCCCGCGTGGCCCCCTTGGCGCACAACTCGTTCACCATCTCGTCAAAGTGGAAACGGAGCTCCTTGTCCAGGTGCCGCTCCACTTCGCGATGCCGCAACAGACGGTTGATCCAGGTCATCGTGCTCCTCTATTCCACGGTCCGCAGAATGAGGCCCACCGCCTCGCTCATCCGCGCCCAATGCGCGGTCTCCGCCTCCAACTGGTGGCGCCCCTGGGGGGTCAGGGTGTAGAACTTGGCCTCGCGTCCGCTATCGGACGCCCGCCAGTCCGAGGCCAGCAGCCCCTTGTTCTCCAGCCGATGGAGGGCCGGATAGAGGGAACCCTGCTGCACCTGCAGCGCCTCCTTCGAGATCTGCTGGATTCGTTGGGCGATCCCATAGCCATGAATGGGCCCGAACTGGACAATCTTGAGAATGAGCATGTCCAGAGTGCCCTGGAGAAGGTCGGATTTGCGTGGTTCCTGCATGATGCCTTGACGGTCTACCTATACAGTAGCGGCTGATAGGTAGACCGTCAAGGCATCAGGTAACGACCGTGACTAATGTAACAAGGGCCGTTCGCTAGATCATGTTCTTCTTCGCATACTCCAGGCTCTTCTCCAGATCCAGCATCTGCTGCACCTTGAGCGCCTCCTGGAATGCCGGCACCTTCGGCCCCGGAGCATCCTCAATCACCATCGGCGTCATCAGCGGATGGCCCTTCTTCACCAGCGACACAAACCGCGCAAACTCCGACGCGCGCACCTTCGGGAAGCCCTTCCAGAACGAGTCCTCCAGATACGGCACGATGCGCGGCGGGCGTCCGGTGATTACCTCTAAATGCAGCGATGATTCCGGGCATAACTGCTTCTGGAGTTCACCGATGCGGCGCATGTCCACGCAGCCTTCCCCGCACACGGTCCAGTGGGCCGCACACCCGCGCGGATGCTCGAACAGCGCGGTATCGCGAATGTGCGTGGTCATCGTCAACGGACCCAGCACCTCCATCGTGACCTCCGGGTGCTCGGCGCACCAGATGGGATTCCCGGTATCCAGGCAGGCCGCGACATAATCCTTGCCGGACTCCTCGATCACGGTCTTCGCCTCCCACGCCTGCATGTCCCCAGAATGGTTCTCGAGCGCGATCTTGACGCCCGTATCCAGCGCCACGCTCCGTGCGCCTTTGAACACCTTGATCGTGCTCTCCATGTGGTACTCGATGCCCTTGCCGTCGTAGCGGTCCACCGTATCGCCCAGGTAGCACCGGAGGCTGCGCGCGCCCACCAGATGGGCAATCTGTAGCGCCTTGGTCAGGTTCTCGACTGGATCGCCGAACGACGGCTTCCACGCCTTGGCCGTGGGGCAAATACAACCCGTACCGGCATCAATGGCGATGTCCAACTCCTTACCCTTGGCCTTCACCTTGGCCAGGTGCGCGGGGTCGAGCGACTCAAAATCATCCAGCGACGAGATCTGGATGGCGTTGCAGCCATGCTTGGCCGCGAAGTCGAGGTGCTGCAGCGACTTCATCCCCCAGGCACGCATCGAGTAAGTGTCGAAGCCGAGTCTCAGCTTGGGATTCTGCGCGCGCAGGCCGGCTACGGTCGAGGCAAAGGAAGAGAGGAAGAAAGTGCGGCGGGATAGCATGGGTACCGCCTCATCTTATCAAGGGGGGCACCCATCGCCCGGCCACGAGTTGCGGCCGTCACCACTCGTTGTAAGGATTCCCCTCGAGCGACTTCTTGTCCGACTTCGACCGTACGTCGAAAATGCCGGGCTCGGTTTGATTCACGCTGGTCACGGCGTCTTCCTGGATCGTCGTCCACTCCGATTCGCCCGTCATCGGATCGGCCGGAATCTGCCGCAGGTAGCCCTCCTGCACCAGGTCCTGCAACGACTGCGGAGCCTTCGCCTTGTCGTAGGTGAACTCGTCGATCACAGTACGCAGAGTGAAGAGGTTCTGCCGCAGGACACTCTCCTTGGCGCGGATGACTGACTTCTGGTACATCGGCACCGCAACGGCCACCATGATCGCAATGATCGCCATCACGATCATCAGCTCGATCAGGGTGAAGCCGCGGGATTTGCTACCACTCGGAGTACATCGTGCCATCCGGTGCCTTCTCCATTGATTTCGTGTACACATCAAACACATTCTGCCCGCCCCAACCCGTCGACTTCGGGTCGTCCTGCGTCGAACGCATGCCCCAATCCGTCGACTTCGTGAACGGATCGCGCGGCATCCGGCGCAGGAACCGGATCTTCTTCCCGTTGGCGTCGTTGGCCATCTTCACGCCTTCCACCAGTTGGTCCAGCGTCTCGGGATAGCAGTCCGTCCCCATCTTCTGGGCGATCTTATTCCCGTCGCAGGCGTCCTTGTATTTGTCGATGGCCTTACGGAGTTCCACCAACGCATACCGCAGCTCCCGTTCCTTCTCACGCCGCACCTTGAATCGGGCGAGCGGCAGTGCCATTGATGTGAGCAGGGCCATGATCGTGAACGCCACGATCAGCTCAATCAGCGTCATCCCGCGTTGGTTCCGCCTCCTGCTCATTGCTCTATTTCACTGTGATCGATGTCACCGGCGCGGTCACCGGAATGCTCTGCAGCCGCGCGTCGCGCATCGTCAGATCGGCCAGGGTGATCTGCGACGTGCCAGCGGCCACCGCCGTGAATTTCAGATTCACTAGCGTACCCGAGCCCGAGATCCCGCCGGCGCCCGGCAGACGGTTCATGTTGACGATGGCCATGCCCTGCGCGTCCACCTTCGACTCGGAGAACGTCACCTGCTGCCCGTCACCGCCCATGAAGTCGCCCTTCGTCACTTCCACCAGCTTCAACACCTTATTGTCATAGGTCACGCGCATGGGCGCCGTGAACAGGTCGGTCACATTGTCCACCTGCAGCGTCACCGTGAACGCTTCCGCCGGGCTCACCTGCGAGGCCGAGGGCCTCAGCAGCAGCGTCGGCGTTCCCGGACCGGCGGTCGGCCGGCCCAGGCCCGGATTGTCAGGACTGATGCCCGGATTCGACTGCACGGCGGGGACTGGCTGGTTGTCCACCTGGGAACGCGGAGTCTCCGTGCCCGGCACAACCGGAGTCGGCACCGTCACCCTGGAGGAAGGCGCCATCGGCAGGCCGGAAGGTCCCGTTGGCGGTTTGGGCGCGGCGGCAGGCGTCGCCTTCTTATCTTCCTTCTTTGGGGAATAGCTCAACTTGTAGATGGATTCCGTACCCGTCGCGATGGCGCGCACATTCTCCGCCGTCACCTCCGGTCCACGCACGATGTGCGGCACCAGGGCGACCAACAGGTCCGAGTTGATGTTCTCAATGCTGTCGGTGGAGAAGAAGCGGCCGAAAAACGGCAGGTTCATCAGGCCGGGAAGTCCGCTCCGGACCTTGGTCTGCGTCGCCTGCATCAGCCCGCCGATCAAGGTCACTTCGCCTTCCCTCACGCGGATAATGTGACTCACTTTGCGCTGGCCGATCACCGGCTGCGACAGGCCGCCCACGTCCACCTTGTCGCGAATGTTCGAAATCTCGAACTCCACCTGCATCGACACTTCATCATTAGAGTGGATGCGAGGAGTGAGGTCCAGATTCACGCCCACTTCGGCGAACTGAAACTGGGTGGAAACCAGGGGGCTGACGCCCACCGCCCCGGCGCCCGACTGAAACGAACCCGTGGCGTATGGATACCGGTCGCCCAGCCGCAGGGTAGCCTTCTGCCCATCCGTGGCTCGCACCTGGGGCGTCGTGATGACTTTCGACGAACTGTCCTTCGCCAGCGCTTCGAGAAACGCGCCGGGCACGGTCGCCGACCAGTCGCCCAGTCCCAGGCTGCTCAGCCCCTTCAGGCTGACCGAACTCGAACTCGAACCGCCGGGCGTCGGAGTGATCGTGGAAGAGAATCCATTCTTGCCGCCGGAAACCAGTGACATGCCAATGTCCCGCGTCCTGTCTTTGTTCGACTCCATGACGATGACATCCACCACTACTTCGGGCTTCGCCTTGTCCAGGTCCAGCAGGACCTTTTCCGCCAGCGCGACCTGATCCGCCGTGCCGCGCACCACAATCGCCGATTGCGAGTTCACCGGGAACACCTTGCGCACATCCGTCACCGTGCGCATGCCGGTCATCACTTCCTGCAATTCCTGCGGCGAAGTCAGGTTTTGCAGATAGAAGATTCGAGTCACCTGCTCTTCATAGTCACGGCGTTTCGTGACATTGTCCTGGGTGACGAAGATCGTGTTGCCCGAGAGCGGCTTCACAAAGGTCTTGGTCAGCAGGGCCAGGTAGTCGAGGGCTTCGTCGAGTGTAGTATTCGAGAGGTCCACCGAGAACTTCTTCTGCTGGTCCTGGAACTCGGAATCAAACAGGACATTAATGCCTGCGACCTTGCCCAGGGTCTCATACAGCACCTTCGTCCCCTGATTCGACATCTTGAGACCCAGCAGTTCCTGCGAAATCGGTTTCAGTTCAGGAACTGGCAGAATGCGGGACGCGCGCTGCTCCGCATCCTTGCGCGCCGTCTCAGCGGGCGTCATGCCTGCTTCGTTGCCCGGAGTAACGGCGGCTGAGTTGGGATCCTCTTTCTTCGCCTTCTCCCGCTCGATCATGGCATTCGTCCGGCGCAACTCCTGCTCCGCGATGGTCGAAGCCGGATCGATGGCGAAGGCCCGCTGGAACTCCGACAGGGCTTCCTGCAGCTTCCCTTCCTTGCGCATCTTCTGTCCGGCGTCGACGTGCGCCTGGCCGGCGGCAAACCGGACCCGTCGCAGGGCCAGGATGTAGCCCGTGTCCCGTGGGTCGGCAGCCACCGCTTTTTCGTAAAGCTCGAGCGCCTTGTCATACTCCCGCGCCGTTTCAGCCGCTCGGCCCTGCTCCAAAAGGCTGTCGCCTTTCCTGTTGCCGGCAATCGCCAGCGGCACGGTGATGGCCAGGAAAACCAGCCCGCAGGCGGCCGCAAGGACCGCTAAACGATTCATCTTCCGCATGTTAGACCCAATGTTGCTCCATCGGCCACCTCGCCGCGCCATGCTAAACTCAAGGAAAAGGCGCTACGCGTTCCTGGCACTTCTTCTCAACTGATTGACGTTTCAGACCGCCCGCGCGTGGAGGCGAATCTAATGGCCGCGGACAAAACTGGCATCAAACTCGTCTCCGAGAACCGCAAGGCCTACCACGACTTCTTCGTTCTGGAGAAGCTCGAGGCTGGCCTGGTGCTCACGGGGACAGAGATCAAATCGGCGCGCGAAGGGAAAGTTCAACTCCGCGACAGCTACGCCGACATCGTCGGGGGTGAGGCGTGGATCCTCAATGCCCATTTCAGCCCCTACTCCCACGGCAACATCTGGAACCACGATCCCACCAAGAAGCGTAAGCTGTTGCTCCACAAGCAGGAAATCCTGAAACTGTTTGCCAAGGTGCGGGAAAAAGGCCTGGCCATCATCCCGCTCAAGCTCTATCTCAAGGACGGCCTGCTCAAGTGTGAGCTCGGAGTCTGCAAAGGCAAGAAACTGCACGACAAACGCGAAGCCGAGCAGACCCGTGACCAGGAGATGGAAGCCAAGAAGGCCATGAACCTGAAGAATTCGAGGAGCTTTTAGTCCAGCCATGGAATTGATACTCAGCCGTACTCCTGCCGCCGCCATTGAGGCCGACGCGCTTCTGGTGATCAGCTTTACCGGCGAACGGGCCGGCAACGACCTCGCGGAAGGCCTCGTCTCCGAACTCTATGACCGTGGCGAGTTTACCGGCAAGGCGCTGGAAACCGCCATCATCCACCGGCCCGGTCCCGTGCGCGCCAGCCGCCTCGTCCTACTCGGTGGCGGTGACAAGGCGAAGTTCGGCCCCAATGACATGCGCAAGTTGGGCGGTCTCGCCGTCCGCTCGCTGAAACCCAAGGGAATCAAGAACATCGCCATCGCGCTGAGCGGGGATACCCTCAGCCCGGCCCTGCTCGAAGCGCTCGTCGAAGGCGCCATCCTGGGCGACTTCGAACCCGATCAGCTCAAAACCGACAAGAAGAACGCGGACAAGAAGATCGAGCAGTTCCGCATCTCCGTACCGGACGAAACGGTAGAGCTGGTGAACGCCCTGCGTAGCGGACGCGCCATCGGCGAGGCCCAGAACTTCGCCCGCACGCTCGTCAACCAGCCCGGCAACCTGCTCACCCCGCTGAAGTTGGCGGCCGAAGCCAAGACCATGGCCGAAGAGTTCGGGTTGGGGTGCGAGATCCTGGACGAAGCCCAGATGCGCCAGCTCGGCATGGGTGCGCTGCTGGGTGTGTCCATGGGTTCGGCTGAACCGCCCGCCTTCGTCATCCTCCGCTACACGCCCCCGGAACCGCCCAAAACGGAAGACCACCTCGCCATCGTCGGCAAGGGCGTCACCTTCGACACCGGCGGCATCTCCATCAAACCGTCCGACGGCATGGAGAAGATGAAGTACGACATGGGCGGTGCGGCGGCCGTCTTCGGCGCCATGCGCGCCATCGCCCAGTTGAAACCCGCCATCCCCGTCACCGCCATCGCGCCCTGCGTCGAAAACATGCCGGGCTCCAAAGCCCAGCGTCCGGGCGACATCGTCACCACCTACCAGGGGAAGACGGTGGAAGTCCTCAATACCGACGCTGAAGGCCGCCTGATCCTGGCCGACGCCCTCACCTATGCCGCCCGCCATGGTTGCACCCACCTGGTGAACGCCGCCACCTTGACCGGAGCCATCGCTGTTGCGCTCGGCCATCTCTATTCCGGGGTCTTCTCCAATAACGAGGAGCTTCAGAACAAGGTGCTGAATGCCAGCAAAGCGGAAGGCGAGCGGATGTGGCCTTTCCCGATGGACGAAGACTACAAAGAGTACCTCAAGTCCGCCTTCGCCGACATCGGCAACATCGGCGGACGCTGGGGCGGCTCCATCACCGCGGCCAAGTTCCTGGAAGAGTTCGTCGAGAGCAAGCCGTGGGTCCACCTGGACATCGCCGGCGTCGCCTGGCTCGACGAAGGCAAGCCGTTCCTGGCCAAGGGCCCTACCGGCACTCCGGTCCGTACTTTCGTGCGTCTCGCTCTCAATTGGTAGGCATCTAAGGGCTTGAGGAGATGATTTCACTCCGCTCGCTCTGCCTGGTCTCGCTGGCCTGGGCCGCTCTGCCGGCCCTCGCCGAGCCTCAATCTCCGCCGTGGACCGACGCGGAGAAGTCGGACTTCCTGCGCCAGGCCCCCGTAATCGCCATCAAGATCCTGAAAGAGGGCGTCACCAGCTCGCATCGCGCCACCCTGCGCAGGAACGGCCGCACCCACGACGCCCATATCCAGACCGTCAATGAGTCCGGCGTCATCGCCAGCTCGCTCAACTTCGAGCGCGGCTTTTCAGACAGTTACCGGCACAACCTCGCGGCCTTCGAGCTGAACCAGATGCTCGGACTGGAACGCATTCCCATCACGGTTGCCCGGGAGTACCGCAAGCAACCCGCCTCCTATACCTGGTGGGTCGACGACGAGTGGATGACTGAGCGAGTACGCCAGGCCAAAGGGATCCGCCCGCCCAGCGGGACAATCTGGAACGATCAGGTCTACATCATGAAGGTGTTCGACCAGCTGATCTATAACGTGGATCGCAATACAGGCAACATCGTCATCGACAAGAGCTGGAAGCTTTGGATGATCGACCATACCCGGGCCTTCCGGGTCCGGATCGACCTCATGAACGAGGAAGAATTGGTCCGCTGCGACCGGGCACTGCTCGAAAGGCTGCGCAAACTGGACCCGGCCGAAGTCCGGTCGCGGCTCTCACCCTGGCTGACGCCGCAGCAGATCGATTCGATGATGGCCCGCCGCGACTTGATCGTCCGCCATTTTGAGGAGCTCGCCGTCCAAAAGGGCGAAGCCGGCGTCTATTATGAGTACCTCGAAAAGAACCCATGAGACGCCGTGACTTCATAAGACTGGCCGCCGCCGTCCAGATACCTTCGCCCGCGCGGCTGGTGGCCGTCGGCGACGTTCATGGCGACCTCGACCGCTTCGTCGACGTGCTCTCCATGGCCGGCCTGGTGGACGATGCCGCGGCCTGGTCTGGGGGCGCGGCCACGCTAGTCCAGCTCGGGGATGTGGTGGACCGCGGCAGCAAGTCCCGTGAGGTCATCGACTTCCTGACCGTCCTGAGGAAGCAGGCCGCCCGTGCCGGTGGAGCCGTTCACTGCCTCATCGGCAACCACGAGGCCATGCGCATGTACGGCGACTTCCGCTACGTTGCCGCCGCCGAGTTCCAGAGCCTGGCCACCTCAAAGAGCGACCGCGAGCGGGACCGGCTGTTTGAACGGGACTTGGCCAAGCTTGCCGGCTCATCCAGCCTGGGCGACCGCAGCGATCTGTCTCTGGGGTACCGCACCAAATGGGAGAAAGAGCACCCGTTGGGACAAGCCGAACTGGCCCGCGCCTTTTCACCCAAAGGCGCCTATGGCAAGTGGATTCTCACCCAGCGTGCCACCTTGCGGCTGGGCGGGACGCTCTTTGTCCACGCAGGCATCTCGCCTAAGTACGCTGAGTGGTCCGAAACACGTCTGAATTCGCGCGCGATCGAGGAACTCCAGACAGGCGAGAGGTTGGACGACGAGTCTCTCTGCAAGGACACCCAGGGCCCGCTGTGGTGGCGCGGCTTTTCCACCGACTCGGAGTCCGAACTCGCCCCACATGTCGAAGCATTGCTCGCGAAACATCAGGTGCAGCGCATCATCGTGGGCCATACCCCCACTGCAAATGGGGTGGTAAGCCGCCTGGGCGGCAAGCTGATCCTGGCCGATGTCGGCTTGTCTACCGCCTTTACAGCGCGTCGCGCCTGCGTCGTGATCGAAAACGGCGGAGCCCACGCCCTGGATCGCGGACGCAAACTTCAGCTCAAGTAGGAACCCGAGAGAATCTCGTCGAAGATCAATGGTTTGGTGACGGTCCAACCAAAGAAGCGCGCCGCTTTGGTGCTGCCGGCCCGGCAATCCATGGCCAGGCAGTCGGCCACCAGCCCGATGTGCCGGCGCGCAGCCTCCAGCGGGATCGACTCAATCTTGCCCTCGATTCCGCAGGCCTTCGCCACGGCCCGGCCAATCTTCTCCACAGGTTGCGGCATGCCGCCGCAGGCGAAAAACACCTCTCCGGAAGCAGGCTCCGCCACGGCGCGCACGTAAAGATCGGCCAAGTCGTCGATATGGACACTCGACCAGCAGTTGGCGCCCTTCCCGATGATCCGGACCGCGCCATGGGCCCGGGCATCCGCGAATAGACTGGCCACGATACCACCGCCCCGGCCGTACACCACACCCGGCCGCAATACGACGGGACGCACACCTGAACTCTTCGACGCCAGCACCATCTCCTCCACCGCCGGGCGCCAGGCCACCAGTTCCGGAGGATGCAGCGCGCAGACCTCTCCAACCATCCGCCCATCCGTGTCCCCCACCACCCAGACCCCGCTGGTATAGAGGAAGGGCCGCTTGGAGCCCGCCAGGGCAGAGAGCATGGTCTCCACAGCCGCCTTCGCGATGGCGCCCATCGTGGGGCCTTCGGCATCGGCAGCGTGAATGACGGCGTCCACATCGGCAACGGCCGCGCGCAAGCTGTTCAGATCAGCGAGATCGCCGCGCCGCGACACAAAGCCCTTCGACTCCAGAAGATGGGCCTTTTCTTCTGACCGCGCCAACCCCTGGGGCTGGTGCCCTGCTGCCTTCAGGGCTTCGCAAACAGCGGAGCCGATATAGCCGGTCGCGCCAGTCACCAGAACTTTCATCGAGCAAAATTCTCCCAGTTATGGAGTGTAGCGTGACGAGGGGAAAAAAGGGGCCCCAAAAGGAGGGAAGGCCCTGTGGCGGGGAGCCGCAGAGCCTTCTTCAGAGGGGCTTGTGAGGGGCTGGGTCCCCTCACGGGATGTTTATAGTCGATGACGACTTTAATTGTCTTTGTATACTGCACATCGCGTGCCAAAGTCGGCAACACCACAAATCAAGCACTTACGGCGAACCTTGTTGGTTTGCACCCGGGAGAGTGGGGCAGGGGTGGGTGAATCTTAACAGGTGCATAAACCAACTGGGTTATATTTCGCATCTCAATATCTTAATGTGGGGATAGCCCCAACCCGCGCCGTCGTCCCGGCGTGAGGCAGGCCAACCTAGTGTGGGGAAGCGGGAGGAGAAAGGCGCCCTGAAAAGCGTAGAGGCCGTGTGGCTGGGGACCGCACGGCCTCTGTCAGAGGGGCTTGCAAGGAGCTGGGCCTCCTTGCGGGGATGCAATTAAGTCGATGACGACTTATGTTAATCCAAGTATGCATTACGGACATAAAGCTCCGCAAGTCTTTTTTGTATTATCAAATCTTCATGATCCAGTGTTCTCCTCAGACTTACTTCTGCCTGTACGATTGAGTATGGTGAGCTTGCCCGCCCATGACCGATGACACTCACTATCTGCCTTCAGCCCGCCTGCCCCGCTCCGCCGTGAGGGAACAACTCAAAATCGCTCTTCGGCCGGAAGTGCTGCTGAAACTCGTAAACACGACAAGTGAGCCGCTCGCGATCCTGAACCCCGAACGCCAGATTGTCTACTGCAACGAGGCCTGTTGGCGCCTCGCCGGTCTCTCTAGCCAGGACGAAGCCATCGGGTTGAGACCCGGCGACTTGCTGCACTGCGTCAATGTTGCCGAGAGGCCCGGCGGTTGCGGCACCACGGAAAACTGCCAGTTTTGCGACTTGGCCCAAGCTTTGGTGAAGGGCCAGGAGGGGCACGCCACGGCAGGCCGGTGCTTGATCGAAGGCAGCCTCACCGCCAGTGCGGCGGGCACCGATTACCAGGTGCGGGTCACCCCAATCCCCGAAGCCGGACCAGGCTGGGTCTGCTACTCCATGACGGACATCAGCCGGGAAAGCCGCCGCCGCGCTCTCGAAAGAACCTTCTTTCACGACATCATGAACCGCGCTTTCGCCGTGGAAGGGGTCGCCGACGCCCTGGTGGATGAATCCATCTCGTCCACAGACCGGGAAGATCTCACATCCATGTTGGGAGTCGCCGTACGCGGCCTGGTGGAAGAGATCAAGAGCCAGCGCGTCCTGCTCGCCGCCGAATCAGGAGAATTGGCCGTCGACCCGGTCCAATTGAACAGCCTGGATGTCCTGCGCGACGCCGTAAGAACCGGCGCGGCTTTCTGGCTGGACGAAGATGCGCGACTGGAGATTGAACTGGGTTCCCAATCCGTCGACTTTGAATCGGACCCGGCGCTGCTCGGCCGGATCCTGGTCAACCTGCTGAAGAATGCGATCGAATCCTCCGAGCCCGGCCAAACGGTCGTCACCGGCTGCCACCGGGACCGCGAGGAAGTCTGCTTCTTCGTTCACAATGAAGGCGCCATGAAACCCGCTGTGGCGGCTCGCGTCTTCCAGCGGTCCTATTCCACAAAAGGCCACAGCCGCGGCCTGGGCACTTACAGCGTTCGCCTGCTCACTGAGGAGTATCTGGGCGGCGAGGTTTCGTTCCAATCCGCGCCAGCCGCTGGAACCACTTTCCAGGTCCGGCTCCCCCTCATCGCCAGGCCACGCCAGGCGACAGACACCGCTGAGACCACCCGCTAGTCGAGATCAAAGCCGCGGCGCAGCATCTGAACGCTCAAGACCCCCTCCACCGCCTGTAATGTCTTGATCAGATTGGGCGGCGTTTGCCCGGCGAGCGGCCGAACGCGATAGGCGCCGTCGAGCGACGCACCCTGTTTCCCCGTGCCCATCGAAACCAGCTCCTGCTCGCTGAGCAGGCTGCCGATGGCAGAGCTCACGATTCCGTCCAGATCGCAATCCAGGCCGGTGCGAACCTTCAGGATGTACTCCGGTTCCGGACTGGTGATCGCCTTGGCCCTCAGTAGCAGCAGTCCTTCCGCCAGCGCCATCACACCCAGGCCGATCGAAGCCACCCAGAGGCTCTTTGCCCCCACAGCCATGCCGACAATTACCGCGAAGATCACATACGCCGTATCCTGCGTATCGCGCACCACCGTGCGAAACCGGACAATCGACAGCGCGCCCACCAGGCTGAACGCCCGCGCGACACTGTCGCCAATCACCTGCGTCACCATCGCGATCAGCACGCACAGCAGCAGCAGGGTCGTGGGAAACTGCAACCCGGTATGAAGTTCCCGGCGGGTGAACTTGTAGATGCCGCCGATCACTGCGCCGAAGAACAAGGCCGAGAGCAACCGGATGAAAACGTCAAAGGGCTCGACGTGCGGACCGTTGGCGAACGGCCCGATCAGAAAGTCAGGCATTGCGCACCTCCGGCCGTGAAGCCGATGGCCTCCTCCTCCACCTGGGCGGCGAAATGCCCCAGGCTCAATGCCTTGCCGGCCGAGCGATACTTCGAGGAGTTCCGCGGGTTCAGCGAAAAGTCCGCCATGAAACGCTGGAACAGCTCCGGGACCTCACCGCGGTACTTCAGCTCCAAAACAACACGGTCCTCGGAAAGCGGCACGGCCTGGCGGCGCGAATCGAATGCGAACCCGTGCGCCGGCAAGGCCCGCACGGCATCGTCCAGGGTCAGGCGGATCGGTCCGGTTTCCGTCATCCCCATGCGCGCCGTGCGGGAGTAAGCGATCTGGCAGACCGGCCGGAGGCCGCGGGCCAGAATCCGCCGGTGGAACCAGTAGCCGTCCCAGCCTCGCTCGGCCTCGGGCTCCACCAGCCTGGACATTTCCGCCATCTCGATCTGCGAGCGTTTCTTGCACACGAGCCCGCGGCTCTTCATCTTTCTCTCGAGAAACACGGTGCGGCCGGAACCATACCGCCGGATCCTGTACTTTCCCCGTGCAAAGGAACCCGTTCGGCTCAGTACATCGAACTCCTCAGTATCCAGGTACAGCGTCGTGATGGTGTAAGCATCCTGATCGGCTCCACAGCCGTGCGGGTCGGCCATCAGGTTGCGCCGCGCCCAGGAGCGCACCTCCTCGGCCAGCGGCCGTCCAATCACGAACTTGATCTCGGAGGCAAACCTGCGGAACTGCCCCGGATCGATGGAAGGGGACTGCATGGTTTCCATGGATAACTCCTGTAACCGCTACTGCTGCATGGGCGGACGGCCGCCGGGAGGTCCAAAGCCCCCAGGCATGCCGCGCGGAGCCAGATCCCGGTTGATGCCCGACCGCAACTGCTCCTCTGTCAGATAGCCGGTCTTCGCTCCGCCCCAGCTCTCGAACCACTTGGTGAAAGCGCGCGTGAACTGCTCGCGCGTGATGGGCGCGTTCTGGGCTGCGCCCATGGCCTGCTGGAAGGCGGGCGCCAGCATCATTCCGGGTCCCATGCCGCCAGGACCACCCGGTCCACCAAACCCGCCGCGTCCACCCGGTCCGTTGCCGTTAGTGGCCTGGCCCTGCGATTTCCCGGCCAGTTGAGCCGCCACGGATTGCGACCGCGGCCCAACGAATCCCTTGATCGGCTTCATGCCGCCCATTCGCGGCCCCATCCTGCCGCCCGGACCTCCTCCCGGCCCGTCACCCGGGCCGCCCGGAACCATCTCGCCGCCGGGAAACCCAGACGGCTCCACCTGCTGGCCCGAAACCGCCTTCTCAAACCGCGCCAGCTTCTCGGCCGACTCCTCTTTGACCGCCGGCCGGATCAACGCCGCCGTCTCATCCACCTGCTTCGAGATGCGCGCCGGGTCGCCAACCGTCTTGTTCATCTCCGCCAGCTTGGCCAGGTACAGTTTCTTGAATTCGTCCACCTGGAACACGCGCTCCAGGAACCGGTTCTGGCCCTGCCACGGCCGCTGGATGCTCAATTCCGTGCCACCGCCCATCGGGAACTGCCCGAACGAGTGGTCCAGATCCCAGGGCAGGAACTGGAACTTGTTCGACTGTGGATGCAGGTAGACATAGTAGTTCTGCCCCATCGACAGCAGGCTGTCCATGTTGGAGAGCCACACCGTCGCCGCCATAAACCGCGCAAACTCGTCCAGATCCAGGTAGTTCTTCAGGCCCGAGGCAAAAGCACCATCGCTGGCCGAGCTCACAAACCGCGCAAACTCAATCACCCGCTTCTTCTGCGCCTCCGTGAGGTCTTCCTTCGGGTCATACATCCGCTCGTACCTGGACCAGTCGTCACCCATATCGGTGAACAGGTTCTGGCCCACCGGCTTGAAGATTGCTCCGTCCCGGGTGCCGAACCGCTCCTCGGCGAAGTGCTTGTCGATGTCTTCCACCACGGAGTACAGCCCGAAGTACTTGCGGTCATACTTGCCCGGCACGGTCACGAAGACGCGGGCATACGACGTCCGCGGCGAGGGCACACCCGCATCGCGGAACAGCCCGTAAGACAGCGGCTCGTTCATCCAGCTCGCATCGGTGACATTGTTGTGCAGATTGATCTTGGTGAGGCCGGCCAGCTTCTGCCCTTTGACGTATTTATTCAGGTCGATCTTCAGCGACTTCTTGATGGAGTTGCGCGACTCCATATACGAGTTGTTGCCCTTGTAGCGCACCGCCACATCGCGAAACTGCGCGCCGTCGAAATCCAGATCGGCGTGTACATATTGGAAGTCGATCCCCGACATCGCCGAGATGCCGTTGCGCTTGCTGGAGCCATTGCGCGGAGCCATCCCCGGACCCTCGCCGCCCGGTCCACCGGGCCCGCCAAAGCCGCCCGGCCCGCCCGGTCCAGGCATGCTGACCAGCGTGTTCAAACCCGCCCGCAACTGCTCTGTCGTCAATTTGCCGGACTTCTGCTTGTCCCAGGCAGTGAACCAGGCATTGCCGAGTCCATTGAACTCCGCCGCGCTGAGCTTCCCGTCCTTATTGGCATCGGCCTTCATGAATGCCGGCGCAACGATCATCGCGGGACCAAAGCCGCCAGGGCCGCCCGGTCCTCCCGGTCCACCAGGACCTCCAGGTCCGCCCGGCCCGCCGGGAAACCCTCCGCCGCCCTTGGGTTCAATCGCAGCCCACTGGTCCGCCGTGAACTTCAAATGGATGGTCCAGATCCTGGCATTCTGGAAAACATCTGCCGGTTTCGCGGGGGTCGCCGCAACGGCCAGGCCGGCCAGGCCCAGCACTGCGGCGGCGGCCCCTAGCCTTTTCAAGCTGGCGTTGCGCTTCGGATTTCGTTCGTGACTCATGGCGTTTGTAAGGCCACTGTAACGGAACCGACCTTAAGAGAAAGTGAAGTGCCGCCCGCCCGCAACAAATTGAAAACTTAACGTTCTTCATGTTCTCTTAGGGTTCGGTCTGCTAGAGTGCGGACTTGGACTTCAATGCGCGTCCTCATCGTGGAAGATGAACCTGACCTGCTCATGAGCCTGCTCCGCGCGGTGCGGGACGAAGGCTACGCCGCCGATGGCGCGGCCGACGGCATCGAGGGTCTGTTCAAGGCGGAAAACAACGACTACGACGCCCTGATGCTGGATGTCATGCTACCCGGCATGGACGGCTGGGAACTGCTGCGGCGGCTGCGTCTCACCAAGAAGACCCCAGTACTCATGCTCACCGCGCGCGATGCCGTACGCGACCGCGTCCGCGGCCTCGATTCCGGCGCCGACGACTATCTCGTCAAGCCCTTCGACCTCGACGAACTGCTGGCCCGCCTGCGCGCCCTCATCCGCCGCGCCGCCAGCCAGTCGCAACCCATCCTGGAACTCGGCGACGTGGCCATCGACATGGCGGCCCGCACGGTGACCAAGCAGGGCCAGGAAGTCGTCCTCACTGCCCGCGAATACTCGCTGGTCGAATACCTCGCGCTCCACCAGGGATCCGTCGTCACCCGCACCATGCTCTACGAGCATCTCTTCGACGAGAACGACACGACCCTCTCCAACCTGCTCGACGTCCATGTCTCCAACGTCCGCAAAAAACTGGGCCACGACTTCATCACCACCCGCCGCGGCCATGGCTACTCCATCGGCGCCCAACCATGATCTTCAACTCCATCCGCTGGCGTCTGCAGGCGTGGCATGGCGTCATCCTCGCCGCAGTCCTGACGGGCTTTGGCGTCGCCGCCTACAAAGTCGCCCACGACAACCAGATGCGCTCCATCGACCAGGATCTGGGCCAGCAGTTGGATGGACTGTTCCGGCCCCGTCCGCCCGAGGCCAGGCCCCCGGACGACCGCCCGCCGCGCGGCGATCGCGGCCGGCCTTTCCCCTTCGAATCTTCCGAATTCGAGACCAACCTGCGCCAGGCCGTGAGCGAGTTCGGCGCGGCCGGCGGCCCTTATCTCGTGCTTTGGCGCATGAACCAGGGCGCGATCGCCCGCTCGCCCGGCGCACCGCCGGAGGTGCCGGAGCCGAAGGAGGCCTTGGCGCAGGCTCCACCGGAAGTCGGACCCGGCCAGCGAGGCTTCCGCCCTGGCCCGCGAGGACCCGTCCTGGCCCGGACTCGTGGGCAATTCAGGGAGATCTCCATTCCCCTGCCGCGCGGCTTCGTGGTCGTGGCCGGCCGTTCCATAGCCGACGATCAGGCGGCCATGCAGCGCCTCGCCCTCCTGCTCCTGGCCGCGGGCGCCGGCATCTTCCTGCTGGGCCTCGCCGGCGGCGGCTGGGTGGCGGCCCGCGCCATCCGGCCCATTGAAGACATCAGCGCGACCGCGCAGCGCATCTCCGCCGGCGACCTCTCCCAACGCATCGACGTCGCCGACACGGAAAGTGAACTCGGGCGCCTCGCCGGAGTGCTGAATGCCACCTTCGCCCGCCTGGAAGCCTCGTTCACGCAACAGGCGCGCTTTACCGCCGATGCCTCCCACGAACTCCGGACCCCGGTCACCGTGATCCTCACCCAGACACAGACCTGCCTCGCCCGCGAGCGCGGCTCGGCCGAGTACAAAGAGACGCTCCAGGCCTGCCAACGCGCCGCCCAGCGCATGCGCCGCCTGACTGAGTCGCTACTGGAACTCGCCCGGATCGACGCCGGAGAGGAACCCATGCGGCGTGAACGCTTCGACCTGGGGCGTGTGGCCCGCGAGAGCGCGGAACTCATCCAGCCCCTCGCCGAGCAGCGCAAGGTACTCATTCAAACCGACCTCGCCCTGGCCGAATGCGCCGGCGACGCCGAACACATAGGCCAGGTGGTGACGAACCTGCTTTCGAACGCCATCCACTACAACCGCGAGTCCGGCGCCGTCAACGTGGCCGCCCGCACGGAAGGCGAATGGGGCATCCTGCGCGTCTCGGACTCCGGCAGCGGCATCGCCGCGGAAGACCAGCCGCACATCTTCGAGCGCTTCTACCGCGCCGACAAGTCCAGGGCCCGCGCCGAAGGACGCACCGGCCTCGGCCTCGCCATCTGCAAGGCGATCGTCGACGCCCATGGCGGCTCCATCGAACTGGAAAGCAAGCCCGGGGTGGGCAGCACGTTCACCGTACGGCTACCGCTGGCCCACGGCTAACGGCCGGAAGACATCTTCTGGATAAAGCCGCGCGGCAGCAGCAGCCGGACCCGCTCCGGAGCGATATCCAAACTCACCGGAGCCACCCCCGCATACTCGCCATCCACCTGAACGTCGATCGGCGTCGACCCGTTCGCTTCCAGTTGCAGGCTGCGGGCATGGGCCACGGTTACGCCCTTCATCCCCTTCAGGCTGTTGAACAGTACTCCGCTGAAGTACTTCAGGTAGCGGAATGAACTCGGCCCCTCGAACAACACCACGGCGAACTGATCGCTGAGCAGGTTGGCATGCCGTGCGATCTCCAGATCGCCGCCGTAGTTCCGCACCCGGCTGACCAGCGCAAAACTGCAGCGCGACCGCTTCCCATCCATCACCACATCGAACTCCGGCAGCTTTTTGCCCACCTGGGCGAAGCCGCCCTCCCAATAGCTCAGCTTGCCCCAGCGCCGCTTGAACTCCGGACTCACCATCCGCACAATCCGCGCATCCAGCCCGACACCCGCCATGCAGGCGAAATACCGCGCCGGCTTCCCCGGAGCCGTCATCCGCCCCAACGAGATCGTCGCCGGCTCCAAGTCCTGGAATCTGGTCGCGGCCCGCACCAGGTTCCCGCCGATCCCTGTCTCCATGCCCAGGACGTTGGCCGTCCCGGCCGGCAGGATCCCCAGCGGCACCTGCAAACCCGCCATTCCGGCGATCACTTCATTGATCGTTCCGTCGCCCCCCGCGACAAACACGAGGTTCGAGCCCTCATCGATCGCTTTCCGGGCGATCGGGCCCGCGGTATCCGGCCCGGTCGTGGGACACAGCCGGATGGTTCCGACATGCGGTTCCAGCAGGCGCTGGGCCTCGGCGATCATCTGGGGACGGCGAAAAAGCTTTCCGGCGACGGGATTGTAGACCAAAGAGGCCAAGGTTCGAGATGCGTTGGGATCGGACACGTAGTTACGATTATAGATAGTGACTGCCCGGCAACAGATGGATGACTTGCGCGCCCAGTTGAGGCGGCACGAATACCTGTACTACGTGCTGGACGCTCCGGAGATCTCCGACGCCCAATACGACGGGCTGATGCGCCAGCTCCAGGCCCTGGAGCAGGAGCACAAGGACATCCCCGTGCCGCCCGATTCCCCCACCCGCCGGGTGGGCGGCGCCGTGCGCGAGGGCTTCGTCAAAGTGCGCCACAGCGCGCCCATGCTCAGCCTGGACAACGCCTTGAATCCAGAGGAGTTGCAGGCGTTCGACAGCCGCGTCCGCGAGCTGCTCGCCGGCCAGGAGTATCAGTACGCGGCCGAGCTCAAGCTCGACGGCCTGTCCATGGCAGTCCACTACGAGAACGGCATCTTGACCCAGGCCATCACCCGCGGCGACGGCACCGTGGGCGAAGACGTGACGGAGAACGCCCGCACCATCCGTTCCCTGCCCCTGCGCGTCGAAGCCGAATGGCCCAAGTTCGAAGTGCGCGGCGAAGTCATCATGCCGAAGGCCTCGTTCGAGAAACTGAACAAGGAGCGCGCCGCCCAGGAATTGCCCCTTTACGCCAATCCGCGCAACTCCGCCGCCGGGTCACTGCGGGTCCTGGACCCCACCATTACCTCGAACCGCCAATTGGAATACCACGCCTATTTCCTCCTGGTCGACGGGCAACCGGCCAAAGATAGCCATTGGGCCTCGCTCGACGCCATGAAGTCGATGGGCTTCCGGGTGAATCCGCGCCGCCGCCTCTGCGCCAACCTCGAGGAACTCACCACCTTCTGCAACGAAGTGGGCGAACTGCGCGACAACCTGCCCTACGAGATCGACGGCGTCGTGGCCAAAGTCGACTCCATCCCGCAGCAGCGCCAGCTCGGCTGGACCGCCAAGTTCCCCCGCTGGGCCATCGCCTACAAATTCACCGCCCGCCAGGCCGAAACCGTCCTGGAAGGCGTCGATGTCCAGGTGGGCCGCACCGGAGCCCTCACCCCCGTCGCCCGCCTGAAGCCGGTCACCGTCAGCGGCGTCACCGTCTCCAACGCCACGCTCCACAACGAAGAGGAGATCGCCCGGCTCGACCTCGCCATCGGCGACACCGTTCTCATCGAACGCAGCGGCGACGTCATCCCCAAAGTCGTGGCCGTGACGAAACGCCCCGACGGCCGCCGCGCCTTCGTCATGCCCAAGACCTGCCCGGTCTGCCAGTCGCCCGTCATGCGGGCCGAGGGCGAAGTGGCCAGCCGCTGCGTCAACACCAACTGCCCTGCCCGCCTGCGCGAGAGCATCCTCCACTTTGCCGCCCGGACCGTCATGGACATCGACGGGATGGGCGACGCCCTGGTCGATCAACTCGTCGCCAAGGGCCTGGTCCGTAGCGTGGCCGATCTCTACGAACTCACCGTCGAGCAGCTCCGCGACCTCGAGCGCATGGGCGAAAAGTCCGCCAAGAAGATCTGGGACAACATACAGACCTCCAAGCAGCGGCCCCTGCCGCGCCTCATCGCCGGCCTGGGCATCCCCTTTGTCGGCGAACGCACCGCGCAGTTCCTGGCCGATAGCCTGGAGAGCATGGACGCGCTGATGGAAGCCAGCGAAGCGCGGCTGCAGGCCATCGAAGAGGTCGGCCCCAAGATCGCCGAGAGCATCCGCCGCTTCTTCGCCGAATCGCACAATCAGGAACTGGTGCGCCGCCTGCGCGGCTACGAATTGAAGTTCACCCACGAGGCCGCCGTCCGTCCGGCGTCCGGCCCCTTCCTGGGCATGGTGTTCGTCCTCACCGGCACGCTGCCGAACCTCTCCCGCGAAGAGGCCAAGGCGCGCATTGAAGCCGCGGGCGGCAAAGTCACCGGCTCCGTCAGCAAGAAGACCAGCGTCGTGGTGGCGGGCGAAGAGGCCGGCTCCAAACTCGACAAGGCGCGCGAATTGAATATCGAGGTGTGGGACGAAGCCACACTACTCGGCAGGATCGGATCGGCAACAAACGAATGAGTGGATTTCTTGAGTTCCTAAAGGCCCTGGGCCCGATGGGTGCGTTTCTGGTCGCGCTGATAGACGGCATTGGCCTGCCGAATCCCGGCGGCCCCGACTATCTGGTGATCTTCCTGGCCTGGACCCGGCCCGACTCGGCCTACAGCAGCGGCCTGCTGGCCGTCCTGGGCGCCTTGATCGGCAGCCTCGCCCTCTTCTGGGCCGCCCGCAAAGGTGGCGAACGCTACCTCGACGAGAAGGCCAGCGGCCGCCGCGCCATGAAGTTCCGACGCTGGTTCGCCCACTACGGCCTGGTGACCGTCTTCATCCCGGCCCTGGTCCCCGTGGTCCCGCTGCCCATGAAGGTCTTTGTCCTGTGCGCCGGAGCCCTCGGAGTCCGCCCCTGGGTCTTCCTGCTCGTCATGGCCGCCGGCAAGTTCCCGCGCTATCTCGGCCTGGCTTACCTTGGCAAGGAGCTCGGCGAGCACTCCACCCGCTGGCTGAAGGACCACCGCTGGCACTTCGCCCTGGCCACGCTCGCCCTGTTTGCGTTCCTCTTTGTCCTGGTGAAGATCTCGGACGTGCTGCGGGCACGCCGCGCCGTGACTCAAGTACAGTAGCAGTACACGAGCACTCAGCCATGCACACTCCTCTCAGCCGTCGCTCCTTCGTCGCAGCCCTGCTCGCGGCCCCGTCGATCGCCAAGCAGAACCCCAACGACATCCGCGTGGAGAGCGTCAGCACAGAGGAGGAGAGCTACATCTACCGCACCCCGCTGAAGTTCGGCGGCACCGTGGTCGACCGCGTCACCCTGCTCAACGTCAAAGTGACCGTACGCAACCGCGCCGGCAAAACGGCCCAGGGCTTCGGCTCCATGCCGCTCGGCAACGTCTGGAGCTTCCCGTCCAAGACCCTCACCTACGACCAGACCCTCGCCGCCATGCGCGACCTGGCCGTGAAAGCCCGCCAGGTCACAGCGGACTGCAAGGAGTACGGCCATCCCGTCGAGCTGAACTACCTCATGGAGCCCGAGTGGCTCAAAGCGGCCGGCACGTCGGTCCCCAAACTCTGCGCCCTGGTCACCTGCAGCCCGTTCGACGCCGCCATCCACGACGCCTACGGCAAGCTGAACGGCCGCTCCACCTATCACTGTTACACCCGCGAATTCCTCTCGGAAGACCTGGGCCGCTACCTCGGCAAGGAGTTCCAGGGCGAGTACCTCGAGAAGTACGTCCTGCCCGACCCCAAGCCGCGCATGCCGCTCTATCACCTGGTGGGCGCCGTCGACCCCATCGTCGAATCGGACATCACGAAGAAAATCGGCGACGGCCTGCCCGAAACCCTGCCCGAGTGGATCGCCTTCAACGGCCTCACCCACATCAAGATCAAACTGAACGGCGACAACGAAACCTGGGATCGGGACCGCATCCTGAAAGTCGACCGGGTCGCCACCGAAAGCATGGTCAAGCGCGGCACGAAGCAGTGGTTCTACTCTTTGGACTTCAACGAGAAGTGCCCCAACGTGGCCTACCTGATGGCGGTGCTCCGCCAGGTGGAAGAGAAATCGCCCGCCGGCTTCGCCCGCATCCAGTATGTGGAGCAGCCCACCGCGCGCGACCTGAAGACCCACCGCACCAACGTGATGCACGAGGCCTCGAAGCTGCGGCCGGTGGTCATCGACGAATCCCTCACGGACCTGGAAAACCTCATGCTGGCCCGAGAGATGGGCTACACCGGAGCCGCCCTGAAAGCTTGCAAGGGCCAGGCCCAGGCGCTCCTGATGGCCGCGGCGGCGCAGAAGTGGAAGATGTTCCTGTGCGTCCAGGACCTCACCTGCCCCGGAGCCTCGCTCATCCACTCCGCCGGCCTGGCGGCCCATGTCCCCGGAGTCGCGGCCATCGAAGCCAACGCGAGGCAGTATGTCCCGGTAGCCAATAAGGCCTGGGAGAGCAAATTCCCGGGCATCTTCGTGGTGAAGGATGGCTACGTAAAAACGGGCACCCTGACCGGCGCCGGACTGGGAGCCGTAAGCTAGCCGCCCGGTCTACGAAGCCGCCCGTCAGTCCGTTGGGAAGGGCGGGCGCCCTCGTCCGCAGCCGCCCCCCTGGTCGGCCCTCTTGCGGGAAAAACAGGGCCTACTGCTTAGCCGCCGCCGGAGCTGGCTGCCCCGGCTTCCGAACCTTCTCGTAATACCGCTGCACGAAGTCCTGCAGATGCAGCGGCACTTCGTCCCGGCTGATATCGCCGCCGGCCTCGGCATGGTTCGCTGACCGGTTCACATACGGCGTCTTCAACTGCTGGTTCTTCGAATTGGTGACTTCCACCATCACCTCGCCCTGCAGGTTCAACGCCCGCTTCCCCAGCAGTTCGCTGAGCTTGCCCATGGCGTCTTTCTGCTCCGCCAGCTCCGTATCCTTCTTGCCGTCCTGCTTGCCGATGCCGCTCTTTTCCTGGTTGTTCGGAACGTCCTGGTTGCTGCCCGCCTGGTTCGACTTCGCCTGCTGCGCATTGTCGGCATCCCCAGGCTGCTCCCCCGGCTGCGAAGCATCCGGCTCACCCGGCTGGTTCGACTTGCCCTGCTGCGGCTGGCCCTTCTCGCCCTTCTGCTGACCCTGCGACTTCTGGTTCCCTTTGTTCGACGCGCTCTGCTGGTTGTCGCCCTTGTTCTCCATCTTGAGCTTGTCCATCAGGTTCGCCATCGCGTCGCGCATCTTGTCCATCAGGCTTGAATCCTTCTTCTGCTGGTCGCCCTGCTTCGGCTGGGCGGCATTGGGATCCCCGGGCTTCCGCGAGTCCTGCGCGCCGGACGGCGACTGATTCTTATCGCCGCTGGCGTTCTCGCCCTCCTCCGAATTCTGGTCCTCGTTGTTCTGCCCGGCCGACTGCTTGTCGCCCTTCTGGCCCTGCGAGGTGGCTTTGTCCGGATCCTTCACATCCACGGAACGCAGCGACTCCTGCGTCATGTTGTCCCGTTCCATCACTTCCACGCGCTCGCTCTCGGGCAGCGTGAGGGAGAACGGCTCCGCCGGCATCCCCTTCTGGGCGAATTCCTTGGGAGCGCTCTTCACCGGAGCGGGCACCCCGGTCAGCGTATCGAACCGCACCTCCGCGATCGGAGCCCGCAGATCAAAGGTATGCAGTACCCCATAGCGCACAAAAAACATGGCCAGCGAAGCCAGCAGCAGCGCGGCCACCGGCCAGGTATTGCGAGGAGCGCGGATCGGCACAGCCATGCTCGGATCGACCCCGGCGGCGGTAGACTCTGCCTCCGCCTGCACTGCCTCAACAAACTCAGACTGGGCTTTGCCCGGAGCCGCGAAGTGATGGGCAGTGGAAATCAAATCCCGCAAACCCAACTCGCGGTCCACATTGCAGGCAACCTCATACTCACCGGGCAGCTTGTTCCGGCTGCGCCACCAACCGATGGCGACGGTCAGGCAGACCAGGATCAGAGGCCAATACCAGTTCAGGATCTGGGTACCCACCAGCAACAGGACAAGCAGCGCGCCGAGGCCCACCACCAGCCCCCATCCGAAGTGCTCAAGCAGGATCTGCCACACGGTGCGGCGGCGGGCCTGGAGGATGAGTTTGGAGATGGCAGCGGTGTTAGTCAATGGGTTGATTCTTATTATGACAGGGGCCCAAGTCTCAATGGGCGCCCGCTGGGATAGACGCAGGGAGGGAGAAATGGTGTGGAAGCGGGCTGTGGACGTCGCCGAAGCCCCCAGCCCAGTCCCCGAGCGTAAGCGACGGGCTAAGCGCGATCCACCCTGCCTCCTCCCGAAGGGGCTGGCGCACCCCGGCTCAGTACAAGAGCGAGGGGCCCCTCGCTCCCATACGGGAGCCAGCTCACTCAACTTCGCCCCAGAAGCCATCCGAGAATGGGGCAGCGTCACACGGTGCCAGTGTTTGCAGGAGAAGTACGTAGGGCTCGCCCAGCCCAAATGGACAGAGTAAAACCGCGAGGCTGCATCGTCCGTCATCACACTGCAACCCAACAACATCCATGCTGCTGGATAGGCCATCCCACTCCTGGAAATGACGTAGCGCCGCCCAGTCACCAGACCTGACTGCCTGGAGGAGTCCCTTCCAGCGCTCAAGATTCGCTTCCGTGACTGGCGTGCGAGCTACATGCTTGAAAAGGTGTCCGCGGACCGGGCACCCGCAAATTCCGCACTCGGGCAGGACCTCGGAAATCAGGCCACTCATTGCCGCGAGAGCCTCAGCGGGAATTGTCTTTCTCAGTTCGGTATCCACGATGAATCAGCTCAAAACCAATGTGCGTGGTGGCGTGAACGAAACCGCGAGACTACGTCCGGGGGTTGCTACGCCGCCCGCCTCGTTTCCGCTCTCCTAATCCACTTTGCAATCTCCGCCGAACTCGCGCCGATACTCAACAGAGACCGCACCAGTAGATCCAGAGAAACCGAGCGATCCCCAGCCTCCATCTTCGCTATTCGCGACTGGCTCGACCCTGGCAAATGGGCCAGCGCCGTTTGTGTGAGCCCCCGCTTCTCTCTCACTTCCTTCACTCCGGCGGCGAGGGCCAACTTCATCTCGATGAACTGGGCCTCCTCCGTGCTCAATTCCAGGAAATCGGCCGCATCGCCGACCGTCCAGCGGGAACTCCCAAGACGCCGCTTCTATTCGGTGTTCATGGCCTCTCCCTCATAGCCGCCGCTTTCAGGAAGGCAGCCGAACGCTTTGTGCACACTTCGATCACCCGCGGTGGAGTCGATTGTGTCTTCTTGCTGAAGACCTCCAGAATCGCGATCGCATCTTCCGCGACATGGTAGACAATTCGCCACGATTGTTCACGATCCGGAATCCGCAACGCATGACAGTGAACGCCGATGGCGGGCATCGGCCTTGACGGCGGCAGTCCCAGGACGTCGCCCTGCTGAAGGCTGCGAAGCAACAGCCCGGCCTCCAACCGCGCCGTCCGGCTGAAAGGCGGAGTCTTCACCTCTCGCTTCAGCCACACAATCGGCGTGTCAGGTTGTTGCCGCACGGCTCAATATGCCCAATATGACATATCTCATCATGACGGTGGGACCTGTTCGCACATCCACTCGGACCGAGCCTGCTCCACATCGAGCCTGCCCCGGAAGGCTCACTTCTCGTCAAAACACGGCAACAGGAGACCGTCAGCCCACCCTGTCTTCCCTTCCATTTCGTTGCTCGCCCAACCCGCCTATGCTATGGTCAGGTCTCGTTAGGAAACCATGCTCCACCCCTTCACAAACTGTATTTATGCCTGCCTGTTCGTCATCGCGCCATCTGCCTGGGCAGCGGACGAGGTCAAGTTTGACTACCGGGTTCTCTCCACCACCAAAACATCGACCATGGAAAAGGAGATGAATCAGGCGGCTGAGGCCGGGTATTCCTTTTCGAGCTCGATGGGTGGCGAAACCGCGGTCGGCGGCAAGGAGGTCGTGGTCGTGATGGCCAAGGATGACAAAGCCACCCCATCCCCAAAACGCCTTTACAGGCTGCTGGCGACCAGCAAGACCTCGACGATGCAGAAGGAGATGCAGGCACTCGGAGACGAAGGTTTCGAGTACAAAGATCAGACCGTCTTCGAAACCGGATTGGCAGGCAGGGAAGTTGTCGTCATCATGGAACGCATCCAGTCGGGAGAGTCGGGCAGAATCCAGTACCGGTTGTTGTCGACCTCGAAGACGTCGACCATGCAAAAGGAACTGCGCGAGGCGGGCGACGCGGGGTTTGCCCTGGTGGGCATGACGGTGGCCAAGACATCGTTCGGCGGCGCTGAGTTGGTCAGCATTCTCAAGAAGAAGTGAGCATTCCTGCGCCTCAAATCGCCGGTCTGTCTCACCGGCTTGGGCTGCGCAGCCTTCTCTGCCGATCCGCGGACCGCTCTGCCGATTCACTGACAGCCCTCACCGGGCATGAGGCGCGCTGAGTGCTGCAGGGGAAACCCGCGCTTTCGGCCAAAGCGTTCGGAGCGGGCGGCCCGTCATTTACACTCAAATGGACGGCCATTTTTGATTCGACCCAGACGAGGTGATGAACATGCCGCAACGGAATCGACGTTCGTTTGGGTGCACCTGGCTGAATTGTGCCCTAATCCTTCAACTCACCGTCTGCGTGGGAGCCGGAATTTCAGCCACCCAACAGAAACTCGTGAGCTGCAAACCGGCCGCGGAACGAACGCAAACCGAAGGCTGCTGGATCGTCGCGGACAAGGCTCTAGGCAAGCTGCCCGCCGAAGTGTTCTGGACTCTCGATGTCTATCCAACGCGAGAGAGCGTCGCCAAGGCGGGCACGAACCATGCCGCTGTGGTCGAGGCGCTCGGCAAGATCTGGCTGTTCACCGTGGGAGAAAAACCGGCACCCCCGTCGCAAGGCGGCAGGGTCACGCAAATCGGGCCCTTGCCGGTCAAATCGGATGAGGTTTACACCGCACAGTTCATGGAAGGCATTCTCGAGCCTGGTTCGGTGAGCCGTACACACGTTCATTCCGGCCCGGAAGCCTTCTATACCGAGACGGGAGAATCCTGCCTGGAAACTCCGGACGGCAAGCAGGTCGGACGGAAAGGCACGGACCTCATCATTCCGGAAGGAGTCCCGATGGAACTGTCGGCCACAGGATCTGAAACCCGCCGGGGCCTCATTCTGGTACTCCATTCGTCGGCCAAGCCGGCGACCACCGTGGTCGCGCATTGGAAATCCAAGGGGCTTTGTCTCGGGCCCCAATAGAGCAATACCCTCTTCGCGAGCGCCGCTTGGCAGCGAAGACTTCGGACCGGCCTCTTCCTGACCTTCACCCTCCTACTCCGCCCGGATACACTCCACCGGATCCACGCGCGATGCTCTCCTCGCCGGCACATAGCAAGCCGCCAAGGCCGCCAGCAATAGCGCAGCCGGCATCGCCGCAAACGTCACCGGATCCACCGGCGCCACCCCAAACAACAACGACTTCATCACCCGGGTCAATGCCGCCGCGGCCACCAGCCCAATCGCAATCCCGATCCCGCACAGCCCCACGCCCTGGCTCACGAACATCCGCCGCACATCGCGCGCCTGCGCCCCCAGCGCCAGCCGGATCCCGATCTCGCGATTCCTCTGCGAGACGGCGTAGGCGATCACACCATAGATCCCGATCAGCCCCAGCAGCAGCGCCATCGCCCCCGCGATCCCCAGCATCACCAGGGTGAACGAGGTGCGCGCCATCGATAGATCGACCGTCTCCCGCATCGTCTCCGGATTCGCCACCGCCAGCGCCGCGTTCACCGACGACACAACCTGACGGATGTCATTCAACAGGGCGCCCGTGCCGGCACGCTCCGTCCGGACTGAGAAGCTCGCAGATCTGGTCGCGGCCGTGATCGGAGCATAGGCAAGCTCCCCAAATATCGGCCAGTAAACCACCGTCGGGGCCGGCTCCTGCACTCCTCGATGGCGCACGTCCTCCACCACCCCAATCACCTCTCGCCATGGCCGGATATCGGTCGAGCGCACACGTTGCCCGATCGCCCCTTCCACCGAACCCCACATCTCTCGCGCCAACCCTTCGGAAACCAGCACAACCTGACGGGCCCCGTAAATGTCGGCCCACGTGAAGTCGCGCCCCGCCTTCAGCCGCGTGCCCAGCGACCGGAAAAAACCCGGCGACACGTTCAGAAACAGACGCATCGGCGGACTGCTGCCCTGCGCGTAGCTCTGGCCCTGCTTCAAAACCCCGTTCCAGTTCGGAGGCGCACCATCCAGCGGCAGCGCGCTCGCAAAGCCGACGGAAGTTACGCCCGGTATCGCCGCCACCTTCTCGGCTATTGCCTGTTCCAGCCGCGTTGCTTCCTCCTCCGCCGGGACCAGCTCGCGCGGGACATACACCCGGAAGGTTTGCACACCATCTGGCCGCGTGAAGCCCAAATCCACCCGCCGCATCGCCTGGAACGTCCGGATCATCAGACCCGAAGAGATCAGCAATACCAATGCAAGCGATACCTGCACCACCACCAGCGTGTTCCTGACTCGATAGCGATTCCGGCCGTGGCTCATCGTCCGGCCGCCGTCCCGCAGGCCGTAGGCAACCCGCGGACCCGCATAGCGCAATGCCGGGATCAGCCCGAAGATCAATCCAGACACAACCGCCACCGTCGCGGTGAATGCCATTGCGCGCGCATCGAGCCCCACCTCACTCAACCGCGGCAGGTTCGAGGGACCATGCCGCACCAGCAGCTCCAAGGCCATCGACGCAATTCCGAGCCCCAGCGCCCCACCCACACCGCACAACACCAGGCTCTCAATCAGCAACTGCCGGACAATCCGGCCCCACCCCGCGCCCAGGGCCGCCCGCACCGCAAGCTCCTGTTGCCGTGCCTCCATCCGCACCAACAGAAGGTTGGCGACATTCGCGCAGGCGATCAGCATCACCAGGCCGAGCGTGCCCATCACCACCCACAGCACACCGCGCACATTGCCCACCACGCTCTCGCGCAAGGGCCGGATGTTCGGGGTAATCCGCCAGGCTCGATAAACCGACTCCGCCAACGCGTCGCCCGGCTTCTCGTTGTCGATCGAGGGCCAGGAACGCATCCAGACCGGGATCAGCCGCCCAATGTCCGCGTTTGCCTGCTCCATTGTCACGCCGGGCTTCAGCCGGGCGAGGGAGTACAGACCGAACCCGGCCAATGTCGCACCGCTGCGCTCCAGCCGCAGGGGCAGCACCAGGTCGGTCTGCGTGTCCGCAATGCGAAAACCGGCCGGCAGGACTCCGGCAATCTCGCGCGGACGCGCGTCCACCACGATCTTCCGCCCAATCACTGACCGGTCTCCGCCAAATCGCCGTTGCCAGTAGCCATGGCTCAGCAGCGCCACCTCATTCGACCCGGGCACCTGATCCGCGGCCCCCAGCGGGCGCCCGATCTCCGGCTCCACCCCCAGCGCCTGCAGCATTCCATCGCTGACCAGGCTGGCGATCACCTGCTCCGGCTCGGCCAGTCCGGTCACCGTCACAGGCCGGGGAATCCACACACCCATGGCTTCAAACGAACGATTCTGCTCGGCGAAAGTGAAATACATCGACGTCGAAAGGCCCAGGCTGCCGCGGCTGCTGACAATGCCGCCCGCACCCGGAGCGGCCAAAGCCAGGTCCACCAGGGCCTCGGAATGGGGATACGCCAGCGGTTTGAGCAGGACACTATTGATAACGCTGAAGATCGCCGTATTCGCTCCGATGCCCAAGGCCAGCGTCAGGACGGCCACCACGGTAAACGACGGGTGATTTCTCAGCCCGCGCACGGCATAGCGCACATCGCCGCTGATGGAATCCAGCCACTGAAAGCCGTTCATCCGGTAGATCTCCTCTCGCCGGGCCGTCAGATTGCCCACTTGCTTCAACGCCGCGCTGCGCGCCTCCTCCGGCGTCAGGCCCTGCTCCAGTAGGGCATCCGTCACCATCTGGAGATGCGATTCCATCTCCTCGCGCCATTCCTGATCGACTTGATCGCGCCGCAGAAAATCTCGCCAGAACATGATTACGACGTCCGCATGACCAACTGAATCGCGTTCACCATCTTGTTGAAAGCGCTCGATTCGGCTTCCAGTTGCTTCTTCCCCTCCACCGTCAACCGGTAGAAACGGGCCTTCCGGTTGGTCTCCGTGACACCCCAATCTGCGTCCAGCCACCCCTTGTGCAACATCCGGTTCAACGCGGGATACAGGGAGCCGTCTTCAATGGCGAGATCCCCATTCGACCATTCGTGAATACGCTTGGCTATGCCGTAGCCGTGCAGCGGCCCCTGGTTAAGGGTCCTGAGAATCATCATGTATAAGGTGCCAGGTAGGAGATCCGGATTCGAGGAGAGTTCGCCCAAGTAGAGAATACCTTTCTGGACTAGATATAACCCCGAATAGGATCAAAGTCAATACGGACTCCTCACATCCGAACCTGTGTCGAGCCGAAGCGGGCTGTAATCGCAGACAAACGTTCGGCGCGGCGTCACTTGGTGCGTTCCCCCCGAAGGCAGGCACTCGCAAGTTCCTCCGCCCGGAGGGCCGGATGCGTTGCGCTTTTGCTGCCTATCGTGTCAGCGCCTATGCAGGAATCCCCAGTGGGCCGGACGGCCCCCGTCTCTCGCTCTCCGGACCTGCTTCGGACCCGGCTCCCGGAATGCTGGAATCAGCAGGCCCGCAGCGCTTCATTCTCCGCCGCAACCGGCAGGCTCCCCGGAATCGCCTGCGTTCCCCTCTGGTTCACAGCACTGGCCTGGAGCTAGGCGGCGCCACCCCGACGGGCAGCGCCGCGCCCCCCCTTCCAGCCTTACTCCAGCGGAGCCGTCACCACCCCCGTGGCCGACAGCCCTCCCGTCTGGCCGGCGCTGCCATGCAACCTGACAGTGACCGTCAAACTACCCACCGCCGAGCCGGGAATCCAGGTCGCCGTCCAAAGCCCATGCGGACCCGGGATCAGCGCCAGCGCCGGCTCGCCGGGGGTAGAGAAGCTCACCAGGCCCAAACCGGTCGAGACCGGCTGCCCGCAGTTGTCGGTCACCAGCATCTCCAACTCGGCAGGCACGCCCGCCGCGACGGAGAAGTGGTCGCCAAACCGCACCCAACTCGCTCGCAGGCTGGTGGCTGCGCAACCGGTCGTCGGTACCACCAGTAGCACGTCCACCACGGATACAGTCCCGTCGGAGAACTCCAAGGCGATCTGCGCCCGGTGCGTCCCTTCGCCCGCCGGACCCGGCACGGCATGCACCGTCAGCTCGAGGGAACCCTCCGCCGGCACCCTGCCCGACACCACGCCCAACGTGAGCCAGCCTTGCGCCTCCACCGGCGCGATCGATGCCGTGTAGCCCATCTCGACCCTGCTCGGATTGCTCAGTACCAGTGTCCGCGCCGCGGCAGCCGCACCCTGGAACGACAACCCTGCAGGCTGCACCTGCGGCCCCAGGGCCTCCGGGCTCACCCACAACTGGACCTCCGCCGCGCGCGCCACTCCGCCGGACGATGGGGTCACCGTCACCATACCCGCATAGTGGCCGGCTGCCAGGTTCGCCGCTTCCGCCTTCACCTGCACGGTGGAACTCGCCTGCGCGCTTCCACTGGCCGGCTCCAGCACGATCCAGGGCGCTGACGCCTGCGCCTGCCAATCCAGGGCTCCCGCACCGTGATTCAGGATCCGGAGCGGTACCGCCGCCGAGGTCCCGCCCGGAGCCGCTCGCAAACTGAGTCCACTCTGCGAGAGTTCGAAGTCGGACTGCTCGTCCAACTCCATCCGCACCGTCACTTCCGCCATCGCCGGCCCCTGCCGGAAGACCAGCTTGCCCGCATAGGCGCCCGCCCGCAGATTGCCGCGGCGCAGGCTCACCCGCACCACGCTCTCCAACGAGCCGTCGAACGAGTCCGTAGCGCGATCCACACTCAACCATGCATCGTCGGTACTCACCGTCCAAGGCTCGGCCCCCGACGTCGTCCTCAGCAGCAACAACCGCTCCACCGCACCGGCGCCCGTCCCGGCCGCGACCACCATCTTCTCGGGCGAGGCGGTCAGTTGTACGCCCGGCGCTGCGGCGTAGTGCAGGGTCACCGCCACGTTGCGGGCCTCGGAGCCCTGCCGCAGCAGGACCGCCCCCGTATAGTCGCCCGGCGTCAGCTCGCCCGCCGCCACAGAGACGTTCACCACCGCCGGCGTCACCGCCGTCGACAGCGAAGCACTCAGCCACGCCGAGTCGCTGCTGATCTGCACCGTCTGGCCGGCCGGCGCGGTCGAAAGGGCCACCTGCTGCGGAGCCGGCGCCGCGCCGCCCGCATACCCTTCAAAACTCAGCACCCACGGTGTCGCCTTCAACCGCTCCGCCACCGTCACCTCCAGGCTGAATGGCCGCGTACTCTCGGCCCCGTTCGCATCGGTCGCCTTCACACTGAAACTGAAGACACCGGTTGTCGTCACGGTCCCACTCAGGTGGCCGTCCGCCGCCAGAGTCACGCCCGGAGGCAAGAGTCCCGAAGCCAGGCTGAACACCACCGGACTCATGCCGCCCGCCGCCTGCACGGCGCGCGCCACGGTCTGCCCCACTTGCATCACCGGCAGCGCCAACGGCAGCACCGAAAGCGCTTCGTTCACCGCCAGCGAGTAGCTCCTCGAGGCCTCCACGCCATTGGCGTCCAATACCCGCAAAGTGAATTGCGCAACCTCTGCCGACGTGGCGGTCCCTTCCAGCGTGCCATCCGCTATCCGCACCAGCAGCCCCGCCGGCAGCTTGCCGCTGGCGATCGACCACACAAAGGGCGCCGTGCCGCCGCGGGCCGCAATCGCCCGCGCCGCGTAACGGCCCGACGTCACTGGACTCAAACCCTCCGTCTCGATCGACAAGCCCGGATAGACTCGCAGGCTGGCGCTGGCGCCGGCCTGGATCGAGTTGCCGTCCACCAGCGTGAACTGGACTTCATACTGGCCGGCGGCCAGGGGCGTGCCGGTAATCACGCCACTGTGTGCGTCCAGCCGCAGCCCGGAAGGTAGACCCTCGGCATAGCCTGAGAGCGTACCTGTCCCGCCCTGAAAATTCAGTTGCCAGGGCCCGGCCGGCCGCCCGGCCACCAGTTGCGGCGCCGCCGGCACCTCCAGCGCCGGAGCCGCATTCACCTTCCATAGCAAGGTCCTCGTCGCACTGAGTTCGTTGCCATCGGTCGCCCGCACCTGCATCGCACCCGAACCTGCCGCGGCCAACGTGCCGGACAGCACTCCGGAATCGGTGTCCAGCTGCGCGTCGGCCGGAGCCGTGCCACCCACCAAAGCCCACCGGTACGGGGCAGTCCCCCGTTGAGCCGCCAGCGTCAGGTTCACTTTCTGCCCCACGGTCCATTCCGGCACCGTCGCCGTCAGGATCTCCGGCGAGTCCACCACCTGCAGCGTGAAAGCGCTCGACGAGCAGCCGCCCAGCGAATCCTCCACCTTCACGGTGATCGAGTACGTGCCCTTCGCCGTCGGCGTCCCACTCAAGGTCCCATCCGCCGCCAGCCCAACGCCCGGCGGCAGCGCGCCTCCGGGCAATGTGTACGTCAGCGCCCCCGTGCCGCCCGTCGTGGCCAACACCTGCAGGTAAGCCGTGTGCAGCACACCCAGGGGCAGCGAACTCGTCGCGATCATCGGCAGAGGGTTCACCGTCACGCTGAGCGTCCGCGAAGCCTGCACCTGATTGTCATCCCTCACCGTGAAAACGACTTCACTTACGCCCAGCCCCGCGGGCACCCCGCTCAGCGCCCCCTGGGCGGTCAAAACCAGCCCGACGGGCAGACCCGTGGCCGACCAGGCCAGGCTACCGGTTCCGCCTGTCGCGGAAAGCACCGTCGCCGTCAGCGGCATCGTGATCGTCGCCGCCGGAATCGACGTAGCCAGAATCGTGGGCGCCGCATTCACCCGCCACGATTGCACCAGCGTCCCCTGCTGGCTCTGCGCGTCCGTTACCCGCAAGGTGAAGGAGAATAGGCCCGGCTGCGTAGGCTGGCCCCCCAACACCCCGGTCGACGGGTTTAGCGCCACACCCGAGGGTAGGGCGCCGCCCGCCAGATCCCAGGTGTACGGCGCGGTGCCCTTCGTCGCCGTCACCCCGGACTGAACCGTCTGCCCCACCGTGAGTGCCGTCAGCGTGGGCGGCGTGATCTCCGGCGGATCGATGACGGCTATCGCGAGCACGGCCGTCGCCGTGGCTCCCACTGAATCCGTTACCTGTGCGGTGAAGGACGCCGGCCCCATCGTCAGCGGAGTGCCCGAAATCAGGCCCGCGGCGGAAAGCCCCAATCCGGCCGGCAGCGTCCCGGCGGCCAGCGACCAGGTGAGAGTCCCGGTGCCGCCGCTGCCGGACAATTGCTGCGAATAGGCCACGCCCGCCACGCCACCCGGTAGCGTCGACGTCTGGATCGACGGCGCCGGGTTCACCACTATGCTCAATGCGGCGGTCGCCGCGGCGGTCCCGCAACACGCCACCCGCACCGTGAAGCTGTATGCCCCAGGCGTGGTGGCCGCGCCCGACAGCACGCCCGTCGCCGTACCCAATACGATTCCACCCGGCAAGGCTCCGCTCTCGATCGACCAGCTCTTCGGTGTCGTGCCGCCCGTGGACGACAGGGTTTGCGAGTAGGGGCGCGAGACAGTCGTCGCCGCCAGATTGGCCGTCGAAACCGCTAGCGCCGCATAGATGTTCATCGTCACGCTCTTCGTGCTCGGGGCGGAGCTCGAATCGTGCGCCGCCAGGGTGAAGGTGTAGCCGCCCGCCGCCGTGGGCGTACCCGAAAGCCGCCCCGTATTCACGTCAAAACTCAGCCCCGGAGGGACTGTCCCCGTGGGCGCGTCCCACGCCAAAGGCGCCACCCCGCCCGCCAGGGAAAAATCACTCTCGTAACTCGCCCCCACCACACCGGCGGCCGCCGTACCCGAAATCGAGAAATTCGGCCGGAACTCCACCGTCAAGTCTGCCGTGTTCGCTCCCACATGAGCCCGCAACACCTGTGTGTAGACGCCGGTGGCGCCCGCACTCGGCCCCCCGGTGTAGGCGGAACACAGGACACCAGAGGGGCACGACCCAGAGCCAGCCCAACTCACGCCGGGCGGAGGCGTGCCCGATACAATCTCCACCGAATCGCTCGGAACGTAGGCGACAGTCGTAGGGATGTAGAGCACCCCGAGATTAGTCGATGGAGTGTAGTAAACCGTCATTGTCGGGCCATCCACCCAAACACCCGGACCAGCCGCTTGAACAAGGGCGGTCAAAAGCACGAAGAGGGCTGCGAGTCGCATTCAGCCCCCTCATCGGTACGAATCACGGGAGCATGAAGGGAATCTGACGGAAGCCGGAAGGACGCCGGGCAACTGGCCGCGCGCCCAGCCCCCCCAATTCCAACATTGAGGATATTTCATCACCGCATCCGAAACTCTTTTTTCCGTTTAGTTTCAACACGCCCCTCTCAAAATCAGCCCTTTTCCCTTGACGCCCCCCTTACCCTGGAATCGCGCCGGCACCGAAGCCGGCCATTTTCATTTACAAGGAGATCCTCATCATGGCTACCGCAGCTCAGATCAACGCCAACCAGGCCAACGCCAGGAAGTCCACCGGACCCGTCACCCTCGAAGGTAAGGCCCGCTCATCCCAGAACGCCCGCAGCCACGGCTTCACCGCCCAGCACCTCATCATCACGCCCGAAGACCGCGCCTCGTTCACAGCCCTCGAGGCCGCCCTGCGCCTCGACACCCGGCCCGCGAACTGCCTCGAGGAAGAGATCTTTCACCGCATCCTCACGCATACCTGGAATCTCCGCCGCATCGAATCGTTCGAGTGCCTGATCCTTGCCGAAACGGACCCATTGGCCGAAACAGACACCCATGGCGGCCAGCTCGACCGTTTCGCTCGCTACCGCCGCGACCTCGAACGCGGCCTCTATCGAGCGATCAAGGAGCTCAGCAAACTCCAAACCGAGCGCGCCGCCCTCGCCCAACAGCACCCCGATGTCGTCAAAGGCGTCCGCGAAAACGTCCCCTTGGCTGAAGTCACCCGCCTGACCAGCAACACCGATGAACTCTTCTTCTATGAAGGGTTTGGCCGCCCCCGGCGTGCGCTCGAACACCTCACCACCGGCATCGATACGGACCACTCCGACAACCAGGACCCCCTCGCCGACCTCCAGCCGATCCGGGTTCCACGAAACGAAGCCAACCCGGCCGGCGCGGACGGTCTGCCCCGCATGTTCTACAACGTAACCAAGCGTTGAACCTGCGTCGCCACACTTTGACGAAACGAAGCCGCCGGGCAATTCCGCTGCCGGTCGCGCCCCACAGCCGGAGTCCGCTCCGGCCGAGCTCTTTGAAAACTTCAATGTCCAGGCAATCCGTTGGGAGGGCGGACGCCCGCGTCCGCGGCTGGCCCCCCGGCCGGCCCCCTTCTCCCTTCAAAACAACCGGAAGACCCATCCTGCGCCCCATCCAGCGCGGCGCCGAAACGAAGCCAAAGGCCTCCACGGCCACCGCCTGAATCTATACCGTGCTTGATGGAACACGGACGGGTTGGATACCATAAGAAATTCAACCACATGCTACGCTTTGAGACCGCCGGCGAGTCGCACGGGGAGTGTCTGGTGGCGACTTTGACCGGTCTGCCCGCCGGTGTCCCTATCTCCGTCGCCCAGGTGAATCATGAACTTTGGCGCCGCCAGCAGGGCTTCGGCCGTGGCGGACGCATGAAAATCGAGACCGATACCGCCGAACTCGTGACCGGAGTGCGCCACTCCCAGACCATCGGTTCGCCCATCGCCATCATTATCAGGAACCGCGATTGGCAGAACTGGACCGAGGTCCTGCCCGTCGAATCGGCCGAGAATAGCGAAGAAAAGAAGAAGCCACTCACCCGCCCCCGGCCCGGCCATGCCGATCTCGCCGGCGCGATCAAGTACAGCTTCACCGACGCCCGCTATATCCTCGAACGCGCCTCCGCCCGCGAAACCACTGCCCGCGTCGCCGTCGGGGCCCTCGCCAAGCAGTACCTCGCACAGTTCGGCGTCCAGGTGCTCAGCCACGTCATCCAGGTCGGCACCGCCCAACTGGAACGCCTGGTCGACTGGGATGAGCTCGTTACCCTCTCTCAGAAGGAAGAAGTCCTGCTGGGCTGCGTCGATCCCGAAGCCGAGACCCGCATGAAAGCCGTTGTAGACGAGGCCTATCGCACTGGCGATACCGTCGGCGGCGTGTTCGAGGTTCGCGCCCACAACCTGCCCATTGGGCTCGGCTCGCACATCACCTGGGACACCCGTCTCGATGGCCGCCTGGCACAGGCGATCCTGTCGATCCAGGCCGTGAAGGGCGTCGAAATCGGCGAGGCCGAGGAAGCCGCCACCGTCTTCGGCTCAAAGGTCCAGGACACCATCCACTACGACAAGGCGGAGCGGCGCTTCCACCGCGGCGCGAACAAGGCCGGCGGGCTCGAAGGCGGCATCACGAACGGCCAGGATCTGGTCGTCCGCGGACTGCTCAAGCCCATCTCCACCCTCCGCAGGCCTTTGGAATCAGTGGACATGACGACAAAGGATCCGGCGGCCGCGGCCTACGAGCGCAGCGATGTCTGCGTCGTCCCCGCCGCGGGCGTCATCGGCGAAGCCATGGTCGCCATCGTCCTGGCCCAGGCGTTTCTTGAAAAATTTGGCGGCGATTCCCTGAAGGAGTCGCGTCGAAACTATGACGGCTACATCCAACAAGTCAGGGAGTTTTGAAGTACTACGATGGTTCTGCGGATAGTTAAGTATGGCGACCCTGTCCTGGAACAGGTGGCCCAGCCGATCGCGGAGTTCGGCACCCCGGAGCTGAAACAGCTGGTGGAAGACATGTTTGAGACGATGTACGCGAACAAGGGTATCGGTCTGGCCGCCCCCCAAGTCGCGCTCTCTCAACGCCTGACGGTCATCGATCCGTCGGCGGGCGAAGACCCCAATGCCCGGATCGTATTGATCAATCCGGAGATTGTCTCGAAACAGGGCAGCCAGATTGGCGAAGAGGGTTGCCTCTCCATCCCCGGCTTCCGCGAGGACGTCAAGCGGTTCAATAAGGTGACGGTCCGCGCCCGGAACGTCGACGGCGAAAGCTTCGACATCGACGGCGAGGAACTGCTGGCCCGCGCCATGCAGCACGAGATCGACCACCTGAACGGCGTCCTGTTCCTCAGCCACCTCAGCCTGCTGAAGCGCGACCTCATCCGCCGCAAGATCCGCAAACTGGCGAAAGCCGGCGAGTGGGAGTAACGGCCCCACGGGCCACAAGCCCGCGCCACCAGGGTAGCCGATGAAACTGGTCTTTCTAGGAACGCCGCAATTTGCCGTGCCGACGCTGGAGGCAATCGTCCAGGCCGGTCACGAGGTAGTGGCGGTGTACACCCAGCCTGACCGGCCCAAGGGCCGCGGCCAGGAACTTGCTCTATCCCCCGTCAAAGAGGCCGCCCTGCGCCTGGGACTCGAAGTCCGGCAGCCGGAACGCGTCCGGCGCTGCGTCGACGAACTAGCCGCGCTCCACTCGGACGCCATGGTCGTCGTCGGCTATGGGCAGATCATCCCGCAGGCAATCATTGACCTGCCGCCCTACGGCATCATCAACGTCCACGCTTCCCTGCTCCCCAAATATCGCGGAGCCGGCCCCATCCAGTGGTCCATCGCCAACGGCGAAACCCTCACCGGCGTCACCACCATGATGATCAACGCCGGCCTCGACACCGGCGACATGCTGCTGAAGGCTGAAACGCCCATCGGCCCGGAAGAGACCGCCCTGGAAGTCGGACCCCGGCTCGCCGCGCTTGGCGCTGGCCTGCTGGTCGAAACACTCATCGGCCTGCTCGCCGGAACGATCACCCGCAGCCCGCAGAACGATGCCGAGGCCACCCTCGCCCCCATCCTGAAGCGCGAAGACGGGCTCATCGACTGGAACCAGCCCGCCGCCGTCATCCACAATCGCGCCCGCGGTTTCCTGCCCTGGCCCGGAGCATGGACGACGTTTCGTGGTGTACGCTTCAACATATGGCGATGCCGTGTAGCCGCTGAACCGGCGGGCGATCGGGCACCCGGAGCCCTCTACACCTCCGGCCGCAAGCTCTTCGCCGCCTGCGGCGCCTCCACCGCCCTGGAACTGCTGGAGATTCAAGTGGAAGGCCGCAAGCGGGTCGACGCCTCAGCCTTCCTGAACGGACAGCGCCTGTCCGACACCGATATTTTGGGAGAGTCCTCGAAGTGAACCTGCCCCTCGGCTTCCGTTATTCCGCTCTGTATGCGGGCATCCGCAAGGCCGCCAAACCTGATCTGGCGCTGATTGTGTCGGACACTCCGGCGTCCGCCGCCGCCGTCTTCACGACGAACCGCGTGCAGGCCGCGCCCGTCAAACTATCCCGCGAGAACCTGGTCCAGACCGGCGGCGTCGCCCGCGCCGTGCTGGTCAACGCTGGCAACGCGAACTGCGCCACCCGCACCGGAGCCAAGGTCGCCCTGGCCACCACTCGGGCCGCCGCCAAAACCCTGGGCTGCAAGGCCGCCGAGATCCTGCCCTCCTCCACCGGAGTCATCGGCATGGAACTCGATCCCAACCTCATCACCAATGCCCTGCCCGCCCTCGCTGAAGGGCTCACCGCCGGCAAGTTCCTCGATTGCGCCGACGCCATCCTCACCACGGACCTGGTCCGCAAAGTGGCCTACGCCGAAGCCGGCGGAGCGCGCCTGGCCGGCATGACCAAGGGTTCCGGCATGATCCATCCCGGCATGGCGACCACCCTCGCTTACGTCGTCACCGACGCCGTCGTCTCGCCCACCGTCCTCCAGTCCTGCCTGAAAGTGGCCGTCGGCCGCAGCTACAACCGGCTCAGCGTCGACGGCGACATGAGCACCAACGACACCCTGCTGGTCCTGGCCAACGGCGCCAGCGGCATCAGGCCCAAACGGGAAGAGTTCCAGGCCGCGCTCGACGAGGTCTGCCAGTCCCTCGCCAAACAGATCGCCCGCGATGGCGAAGGCGCCCAGAAGTTCGTCGAGATCGAAGTCTCAGGGGCGAAGGACGAGGCCTCCGCCACCCGCATCGCCCGCGCCATCGCCAACTCCCCACTCGTCAAGACCGCCATCGCCGGCAGCGATGCCAACTGGGGCCGCATCCTGTGCGCGGCCGGCTACTCCGGCGCGACTTTTGAACCCGAACAGGTCGACATCTTCCTGCAAGGTGTAAAAGTTTGCCGCAGGGGACTCGCCGCCCCGTTTGACGAGGCAGCCCTGAAGACCAGGCTCGACGAGAAGGACTGCAGCATCCGCTTCCTCATTGCTGGCGAGGGCAAGGGCTCCTGCCGCTTCTGGACCTGCGACCTCACCCATGGCTATATCGACATCAACGCCAGCTACCGCACCTGAAAACTCTCGTCCCTCGGCGGCGCGAAACGCGGGTGCGCTTGCTAGACTTAGATAATGTTGTTCACTGGACTGGAGCATACGGCCCTGGCCTCCCCTGAACCAAAGCGGCTCGCACAGTGGTACGTCGACACGCTGGGTTTCCGGATCAATCACGAATACGACGGCAACTTCTTCGTGAAAGCCCCCGACGGCGCCATGCTGGAGATCATTCCATCACAGGGCAATGCGCCCGAAACCGCCATGCGCACCCCGGGCATCCGCCATATCGCGGTCTCGGTCAGCGACTTCGACGCCGGCCAGGAAGACCTGAAAGGCAAGGGCGTCAAGTTCCTCGGGGAACCGCTCAACCTCAAAGGCAACCGCCTGCTCTTCTTCGCTGACGCGGATGGCAACATTCTGCATCTCATCTCGCGTCCCCAGCCTCTGCCGTAACGGTACCGCCCATTGCTAAGCCGGATCTTTACCGCCTTCGAATCCCGAAACTTCCGGTTGATGTGGGCAGGCGCCTGCACCTCCAGCATTGGGACCTGGATGCAGAGTCTGGCTCAAAGCTGGATGGTGCTGAAGCTGTCCGGATCGCCCTTCTATCTCGGGCTGGATTCGTTCCTCGGCGGGACGCCCATCTTCGTGCTGGCTATGTTCGCCGGCGTCGCGGCCGATCGTTTCGACCGCCGCCGGGTGTTGCTCGTCTCACAGTTCGTGCAGATGAGCTGCGCCTTCCTGCTGGCCATCCTCTTCGCCACCAACCACGCCAGCGTCTGGCAGATCCTCACCCTCAGCTTCGTCGTGGGCGTCGCTCAGGCTTTTGGAGCACCCGCCTATCAGTCGCTGATTCCCTCCCTGGTCCCCCGCGAGAACCTGCCCAACGCCATCGCCCTGAACTCCATCCAGTTCAACCTGGCGCGCGTCATCGGCCCGGTGATCGGCGGCTTTGCCCTGACCAGCCTGGGCGCCGCCTGGTGCTTCGGCTTGAATGGCCTCAGCTTCGTGGCGGTGATCATCTCGCTGCTGCTCATCACCATCGACTTCACCCCGGGCAAGACCAAAGAGACCGTAATGGAGAGCATGAAGGGCGGCATCGCCTTCATCCGCCAGAAGCCCGAAATGCTGCCGCTCATCTGGGTTGCCTTCGTCTGTACGTTCCTGGGCATCCCCATCATCGTCTTTCTGCCCGTCTTCGCCAAGGAAGTCTTCGGGGGCACGGCCGCCACCTATACTCTTCTGCTTTCGGTGGAAGCGGCCGGCGCCATCTGCGGCGGGCTGATGGTGGCCGCGCGCGGCAAGGGCGCGGGCGTGGGCCGCGATGCGATTCTGGCCCTCATCGGGCTCGGCGTCTTCGAGGCGGCCTTTGCCCTGAGCCGCAATCTATACGTGGCCCTGGTCTTCCTCTTCCTGGCCGGCATGGGGCTGATCGCCTGTTTTTCACTCCTCAGCTCGCTGGTGCAAATGGTGGCGACCGATGAAATGCGAGGCCGCGTAATGAGCATCTACAACGTTGCTTTCCGCGGCGGCATGCCCATCGGCAGCCTCATCACCGGCTCCCTGGTGCCCCACTTGGGTGCGCCCATTGTTGTCACGGTGTATGGCGTAGTGCTGGCATGTCTGGCCCTCTACCTACTGCTGGTTCAGCGCAAGATCGCCGCCCTATGATCTGGTAACCACGCGCCCTGCGAGACGCGTCTGGATAGAATGGTGAATTGTTCCATGCGGATCCTGCTTCCCCTTCTGATGGCATCCTGTTTCGCGGCCGATCTGCCGGCCGATCTCCTCAAGGCGCGCGACGCCCAGGACCGTGCGGCCCTCGACAAAATCGCCGCCGCTGCCGACTCCGAGGCCCAGGCCAAATCGAATGACGCCGCGGTCCTCTATAAAGCCGCCCAGGCCCAGTTGATCCGCGCGGAAGTCTCGATGGAGCTGCGCGACAAGAACGCCGCCCGCGGCGCCGCCGAGGCCGGCATCCGCGTGGCCGAAAAGGCCGTCGCCCTCAAGCCCAACATGGGCGAGTACCACAGGATCCTGGGCACGCTCTGCGGCCAGGTGATCCCCGCCAACGTGCTCGCCGGGATGAAGTACGGCAAGTGCGCCCTCGACGAAGTGAACAAGGCCGTCGAGCTGGCGCCCAAGGCCGCCTCCGGCTACCTCAGCCGCGCCGTCGGCAACTACTATCTGCCGGCCTCCTTCGGCGGCGGCCCCGAACTCGCTCTCAAGGATGTCGACAAGGCGCTGGAACTCGATCCCAAGGATGCCGACGCCTGGTTGTGGAAGGGCATCATCCTGCGCAAACTGGCGCGCAACGCCGATGCCCGCAAGGCCCTCGCCAAGAGCCAGGAACTCCACCCTGAGCGCCTCTGGACCAAGCAACAACTGGAAAAGACGCCCGAGAAGTGAAGCAGCAGTACCCGGCCATCGCGTTCGTTCTCCTGGTGCTGACGCTGCTGGGTTTCTTCGTGTTTCCGGGCCACACCTGGCTCCAGTCCGATACCCAGATCTACGCGCCCATGCTGGATCGCATGCTGGATCCGGCGTTGGTTCCCAAGGACGAACTCGCCCTTCGCCCGCATGTTACCTGGACCCTGTATGACGAGATCGCCTTCGGTCTGCGCCACCTCACCGGAGCGGACCTGGAACAGGTCCTGGGCGGCCAGCAGCTCGTCTTCCGCTTCATAGGCCTGGCCGGCGCCTTCCTGCTCGCCCAGGCAATGGGACTCGGCCTGCCCGCCGCCCTTTTTGCCGCCGCCTGCTTCGGACTCGGCGCCGTGATCAACGGCCCGGCGGTCCTCACCCTGGAGTACGAGCCCGTACCGCGCGCCTTCGCCATCCTCCTCTTAATGGGCGCCTTCGGCTGCGCCGCCAACCGCTACTGGCGCGTGTCCGCTGTCCTGGCCTTCCTGGCCACCATCTACCACCCCACCTCCACCGCTCCCTTCTGGGCCTGCGCCGCCCTCTACTTCCTGGTCTCCAAATCGCGCAGGGAGCTTTGGCCGCTGGCCGTCGGCTGCGCCGCCGCCATCGGCACGGTGCTCCTCTGCGCAACCCTGCAGCATGGGGAGACGGAACGGCAGGTCTGGTTCGGTGTCATCCCCACCCAGCTCGAAACCGTGCAGAAGTTCCGGGCGATGTACAACTGGATCCAGTTCTGGCCGAGCCCCTGGTTCTGGCAATATCCGGCCCTGCTGCTCTTCAGCGCGGGCGCCTGGTGGCGCATCCGGACGCGCTTGTCGCCGGAGGCCCGCTTCTTCTCACTCGCCGTGGCCGTCTACGGCATGTTGATGGTGCCGCTGCAATACCTGCTGCTGGATGTCGGCAAGTGGATCCTCATGCCGCAGTTCCAGCCGGCCCGCGCCGTGCTCTTCATCACTGCCATGGCCCTGCTGCTCGGCGTGGCTGCCGGATGGCACGCCGCCACGGCGGGCCGCCGCCTGGAAGCGTTCGCCTGGTTCGTCGTGGTCTTCGCAATTCCCACGAACGGCCTCGTGATTCAGCTCTTCACGGTGCCGGACGCCCGGAAACTGACGCTCGTTCTTGCCCTGGCCGCTGTCGCGGTCATGGCTGTAAAGTGGCCGCGCACGGCCGTCCTGGTACCCGCCGCCGCGATCTTCCTGATCCCCGGCTTCGGCGGGGTCCGGAACTATCCTGTGCTCCACACCGCTCCACTGCGGGCACTCTCTGCCTGGGCACACGAGTCCACGCCGCAGGACGCCATGTTCCTGTTCGCCGATGTCGGCCACGGCCTGCAGCCCGGCGTCTTCCGTAACGATGCCAAGCGCAGCATCTATGTCGATTGGAAGGGCGGCGGGCAGGCCAATCTGCTGGAGGATTTTGCCCGCCTGTGGTGGCAACGCTGGAACGCTGTGCACGAGGCGAAACTGCCGCTGCTGCCGCTGGAAGACTATCGCGCCATGGGCGTCGACTACATCGTAGTCCGCACCGCCAATCGGCCCCCGGCCGCCACGCCGGTCTATTCGAACTCCGACTGGGCCGTGCTCGCTACCCGTCCGACCGGGCAATAAACGCGTCGACTTCTTCCCTCGATGGCGCCGAGGCCTGTGCGCCCAGGCGTGTCACGGAGAGCGCCGCCGCCGCGTTGGCAAACCGCAATGCCGTGGGGATTTCGAAGCCCTCGGCCAATGCCACGGCCAATCCCGCGTTAAACGTATCGCCCGCCGCGGTTGTATCCACTACCTCGACCGTGAAACCTTGCACGGCGAGTTCCCGCTGGTCATCCGAGTAGAAGCAGCCCTGGTCACCCAACTTCAACACCACGGCCTTCGGCCCCAGAGCGCGCAACGCCCTGGCGATCTCCGGCGCCTCGGCAAAGGTCACCCGGGTCGGTACCCGATCCAGCAGGATGCACGCCTCGCTCTCGTTCGGAGTTAGGATGTCGACAAGCGCCAGCAACTCGGCCGGCAGCCGCCGCGCCGGAGCCGGATCCAGGATCGTCAGCGCCCCTGCCTTGTGGCCGGCGCGCATCGCCGCCGCCACGGCCTCCAGCGGAGTCTCGAGCTGGAACAGGGCGCAACGCGCTCCTTCATAAGCCGCGTGGGCCGACTCGATATCGCCCGGCGCCAGCATCGCATTGGCACCCGGAGCCACCACGATCGAGTTCTGCCCCGACTTCTCCACCCAGATCAGCGCCACACCCGTGGGGGTCTGCCGCGCGGCACGCACAGTGGAAACGTCCACGCCCGCCGCCGCCAGGCTCGCCTTCAGATGGTCGGCAAACGGATCCAGCCCGACGCACCCCACCATCCGCACCCGGCCGTTCGTCGCCAGCTTCCCGGCTGCGCACGCCTGGTTCGCGCCCTTGCCGCCCGGGATCATCTGGAAGTTGCCGCCCAGCGTGGTCTCTCCGGGCGCGGGCAGACGGTCGACCTGCACCACAAAGTCCATGTTCAACGAACCGGTGACGACCAACGAGGGGATCTGCATCATGGGTATCTTACTGCACAGGCGGGGACGAACGAGGGGAAGGCCCAGGAGCGCGGAGGGACGGGCCTTGGGGGGGACGCTTGGACTAGTGAGCCAGGTCGATACCGAAATTCCGGAGCTCTTCGGCGTAATACCGCTTGTGCAGCAGATCCCACTCCTCGCTGCCCTCGGGAATTTCCTTCTTCATCGTGCGGATCTTGGCGCGTGCCGCCTTCTCCGCCTTGTCTTCATTCTGCAGGATCTCGGAGATCAGCCGGACCAGTTCCAGCCGCACGTCATTGGAATCCCGGCGAAAGCGGCAATCCCGCGATTTGCGCAGCGCGGTGACCACTTTATGCGAGATCTCGTTGATCTTGTCGCGGCTCAGCTTCATCGGATCGCCGGTATCGCGGCCGCTGGCCTTCACCACTTTGCGCTGGGCAACCAACTGGTTCTTGATGCGGCGGAACATCTCCGAATAACTGATGCTGTTGTTGGACATGTACACGGAGTACTCTTCCAACAGCGTGCGCACCTCGTCATTCAGCTTGTCTTCCACGGACAACTCATCGGTAATGATCGTCCCCATCAACTCCGCCACGGCGGTGGGGTTGGAGATTTCGATGATGTTGGAACCAAGCTTTGCTGCCAGTTGGCGGCTTAGATAAGTGACGAATTCTTTGGCGAGGAGCATCCTGCGAACTCAGAAGCTAACCGGACTACTTTCCAGTCTAGCAGCATGCGGAAAAGCGCTCCAAATCATTCCACTCCGTCAGGTTCACCCACCGCGGCGAGCATTTCCTCCACCATGACTTCCAAGTCTTTCGGAAGGAATGGCTTACGCAGGATGCGACCCGTCCCGGAACCGTTCTCGTATTCCAATGAATCACCGGGATAGCCCGAGATGTAGAGCACGCCGAGCCTGGGATTGAGCTGCAGCAGCCGCTCAGCGAGTTCCGGTCCGCTCATGCCCGGCATCACGACGTCGGTGATGAGTAGCTCCACCGGTGGATCCGCCTTGCCGAACAGTTCCAGCGCCTGCTCGCCGCTGGACGCCGCGTACGTCCGGTAGCCCAACTGGGACAAAGTCTCCCGCGCAAGTTCCCGCACCTGCCCCTGATCTTCCACCAGCAGAATGACGTGCTGGCTGGCCTGCCTGCCGGGCCCCCACGACTGCACCGCGGCCTCGGCTTCCGGGTCACCCACCGCCGGCAGCAGGATACGGAACGTCGCGCCCTGGCCCGGCTTGCTGAAGACGGAGATGTGCCCACCGCTCTGCTTCACGATTCCATACACGCTGGACAGCCCCAGTCCGGTGCCCTTCCCTACCTCTTTGGTTGTGAAGAACGGCTCAAAAATCCGCTCCCGCGTCGCCTCGTCCATGCCCGAGCCCGTGTCCATGGCGTACAGCGCCACATAGGAACCCGGCTGGAGATCCATCGACTGGGACGAGCGCGCCTCGGTGATCTCCTCATTCGCGGTCCGGATCGTGAACGCGCCGCCCACCGGCATCGCATCGTGCGCATTGGCCGCCAGGTTCAGCAGGACCTGCGCCAGTTGGGTCCGGTCGGCCCGCACCCTCATCAGCGGCTTTGCGGTCTGGAATCGAAGTTCCACGGTCTCACCCAGCAGAGGGACGAGCAAACCCTGCATGGACACAACCACTTCATTCAGATCCAGAACCTGCGGCTGCAGCACCTGCTTGCGGCTGAACGCCAGAAGCTGCCTCGTCAGGTCGGCCGCGCGCTGCCCGGCCCTTTGAATTTCGACCAGCAGCCGGCGGTTCTGGTCCCCTTCCCCGATGCGCCCCAGCAGCATTTGGCTGTAGCCGTTGATGACCGTCAGCAGGTTATTGAAGTCGTGGGCAATCCCGCCGGCCAGGGTACCCAGCGACTCCACGCGCTGCACATGGCGGAACTGCTCCTCAATCTCCTTCATCTCCGTCACGTCCTGCACCGTGCCCATCACCATGTGCCGGCCGTCCCGCAACTGGGTGAACTCGCCGTAGGACCGGACGTGGCGGACCCGGCCGTCCGGGCGCATGATCCGGTACTCCATGGCCCGGTTCCGCGACTCCTTATCGGCCGTCATGGCCATGGTCCGGATGCGCTCGCGGTCATCCGGATGGACAAGTTCCATCAGGTGGTCGAACGTAGGCTCGAAGATTTCCGAATTCAGCCCATGGATCCGGTAGACCTCATCGGACCAGCGAAGCGCCCCCGTGTGCGGATCCTTTTCCCAACTGCCGAGGCGGGCCAGCTTCTGGGCCCGTTCCAGGTGAGCCTGGCTGGCGCGCAGTTGCCGCTCCGCCAGCCGCCGCCGCAGGACATTCGCCACCATCGCGGCGATGATCAGGAACTGGATCAGTGTAAAGGCCGCGCCGGCCCATAGCAGACGGCGGTTGCGGGCATAGAAATCGGTCATCCTGTCGGGCCGGTTGATCACCAGCACGCCGGCCGGGATCAGCCCGGGGGCCACCCCATGCCGCTCCAGCACCGCATAGTCGAGCACCATCTGGAGCACGCCGTGCCGCACCAGCGACATGCCCCCGGGCGCCGCGCCTTCCAGCACCCGCTTCGCGAGATTGCCGGCCTGCAGGCCATGCGCGCGGCCGTTGTTGGCGCAGCCCCCCGCAAGCCCCTGGCCCAGTTGCGCGCTGTTCGGACTGAACACAGGCGCCGCCCCCGCGGCCCGCACGATCTGGGCGCCCGCGTCCGCCAGCGGCACATACAGGCCGGAACTGTCGTGGGTAAAGCTCGTCGTCATCACCATGGAATCCGGCGGCAACGCCCGCAACTGCTCCAGGATCTGGCCGAACGACAGCAGCGAGCCGTCCAGGAATTCGAAATGCAGCGGAGTCCGCCGCCGTGCAATGTTCCGCAACGCCCGCAGGTGTACCTGGTTCGAAGCCGATGCGTCGGAGACCACAAACACGTGCCGTACCTTCGGGAAGAGCCGCAGCGCCGTGTCCAGGTAGCTCTGGAGATCAAACTCCTCCACTACCCCCGTGTACGAATCCCTCGGCAGTTGCTGGATGAGCTCCGGGCTGGAAACTCCGGAAAATACGACGGGCACGGGGCCGAACAGGTTGTCGCGGTGCTTCAGCAGGAACTGGAGGGCGTCGTCGTCCGAGGAAACAATGAGATCCAGCCGCAGGGTCCGGTACTTCTCCCGCAGAGTCTCCTGCATCCAGGCCTCGTGGGCCGGGCCGCTCTTGCGTTTCGCGTCCAGGAACTCCGTCCAGACCTCCACCTCGAAAGGCAGCGACGACAGCACGTCCTCCACGCCCAGCACGAGATCATTCGTCCAGGGGAAGTTCTGGTGATAGGAGTTCAGGATCAGGACATTGCGCTTGGGCGGAGACACCTCCGCGCCCGGCGTGGACGGTTGGCCCGCCCGCACTCCGGCCGTCATCGCCAACAGGCACAGAATGGTCATTCCATGCGAGGGAGCGATCATTCGACGCTTTCCCCGGCAAGCCATGTCAACTCATCTCCCGGGTGCCCGGATTAATGAACGAGATCGCCTTCGTGATGATCCAGGAAGTCCCGGTCGATCCTCTTGCGGCCTCGGAACCCCTCATCCAGACCGTGCCAGTAGCCGACACCTGTCTCGTTGAGCTGGTAGCAGATCAATACTTCCTCACCGCGGTACTTCGTGGGGAAATCCACAAGCCCGATGTTGAGATCCTTCACCTGTATCCCTAACTCTTCGAACTGATCGAGGATCTCCTTGAGCTTTTTTCCCAGCTCATCCACTCGTTTTCGCAGCAACACCAGCCGCCCGGTGTCGAGGTCCACGCCGCCCATCTGGTGGGCTTTCCGCATGCACTCGGCGATCTCCTGCTGCGACTCCTCCAGTTCGGCGCGCGCCTCCACCGCTTCATTGAGCATGCGGCGCACCTCCGGCACCAGCTGTTGCGCCTGCTCGAGCGTGAAAAAGCGAGCCATGGCCTTAGTGTAGTTGAGTTCCCAGCGCGCGCAGGATCGCATCCGCCGCGGCCGCCGGTTCCGCCGCCCTGGTAATCTCGCGGCCCACCACCAGGTAGCTGGCTCCGGCCTCCATGGCCGACGTGGGCGTCGCGACACGCTTCTGGTCACCATGATCCGCGCCAGCCGACCGGACTCCCGGCACCACCAGCAGCGTCTCGCGCGGGATCAGGCTCCTCAGCCGCTCCACCTCCAGGGGCGAGCACACCAGCCCGTCTGCCCCGGCGTCCACCGCCTTCGCGGCCAGCCATTCCACCTGCTGGGCCACCGTGCGGCCCGTGATCCCGACGTCTTCCAGATCCGCCTGGTCGAAGCTCGTCAGCACGGTCACAGCCAGAATCCGCAGATTCGTACCGGCCGCCGCCTCACGAGCCGCCCGGATCACCTGCGGGCTGGAATGGACGGTCAACAGGCTGCCGCCCAAGGCGGCCACGCGCGCCGCCGCCCGCTTGACGGTCTCGTGGATGTCGTACATCTTCAGATCCACGAAGACCTGCTTGCGCCGGGCGATAATCTCCCGGACCACCGCCGGACCTTCGGCGGTAAACAGCTCCAGGCCGACCTTATAGAAATCGACGGTCGTCGCCAGCCGGTCGACCAGGCTGAGCGCCTCTCCGGCGTCCGGCACGTCGAGGGCAACAATGATGGGGTTGTAGTTCATAAGACTTGAATGGGCTTTGCGCCCCGTTCCAGGACACGGCCAATCACCCGGCCCACGGGTCGCCCCTCGGCCTGCTCCGGCGATTGCGACAACAGCAACCCGCCCGAGGTCTGAGGATCGTAGAGCAGGGCTTCCACTTCGGGCCGGATTCCTTCGCTCACCAGGACGCACGAGGACGCAAACGCCCGGTTGTTGTTCAGCCCGCCGGGCACAGCCCCCGCCGCGGCATACTCCAATGCCCCTGCCAGGAACTCGAGTGCCGACGAATCAATCTCCAAGGTCACGTTGCTGGCCAGCGCCATCTCGCGCCCATGGCCCATCAGGCCAAAGCCAGTAACATCGGTGCAGCCGTGGGCCTCGGTGTCCACTTTGTTCAACTTCAGCATCGACGCGATGGACGCCGCAACATGCTCGTCGCTGGCCAAGCCGCGTTTCAGCGCCGTCGAGATCACACCCGTGCCCAGCGGCTTCGTCAGTACCAGAACATCGCCCGGCCGCGCGCCGGCATTGGTCCAGATCCTGTCAGGATGAACCGTGCCCGTCACCGCATAGCCGAATTTGATCTCTTCGTCGTTCACGCTATGCCCGCCCACCACCGCGCATTCCGCCTCGATCATCTTCTCGGCGCCGCCCTTCAGGATCGCTTCCAGATCCTCCAGGTCGCCCTTGCCCGGGTAGCACAGCACCGACAACGCGGTTACCGGCCGCCCACCCATCGCGTACACATCGCTCAACGCATTGGCCGCCGCGATGGCCCCGTAAGTGTAAGGATCATCGACGATTGGCGTGAAGAAATCCACTGTCTGCACCAGGGCACACTCCGGGCTGAGCTTGTAGACGCCGGCATCGTCCGACGTATCAAACCCCACCAGAACGTTAGAATTGCGCAGGCGCGGAACGCCTGGCAGCACCTGGTCCAAAACCTTTGGACTGAGCTTGGACGCTCAACCGGCGGCTTTGACGTGCGCGGTCAATTTCTTCATTGCAAAGGCTCTCAAGGCCACTGCGGCCTGGATCTATTATCCAGCATGCAACGCCGCCGTTTTCCGGCTGATGCCCAGGAATCCTCGGCCACCGACGGACAGGATCTATAATTTGGACTTGACGCATTGGAAACAGCGCCTTGCCCTCTCCGCCCTGCTGGTGATTTGCGGAGCGGTGGAGGCGCGGTTCATCTACACTTCGCTCACGCCACTCTTCCAGCAAGTCCCGCGTATTCCGGGAGTCATTGATCCCGAGAACCTCGCCCTGGGCCAGGTGAAGGAGTTTGCGACGCACGGCGGAATCAAGGAAGGGGACACGCTGCTGGCGGTCAACGGGGTGCCGATCCACTCCGGCTTCGATGCCGCCCATGAGTTCTTCGCCAGGCCGGGTGGAACGCACGTCCAATTTACGGTGCGTACGGGGGACGGTCCGCCCCGCACCGTCGATCTGGTGACCCCCATCCAGACCATGACCGAGTTGGGCGACTTTGCGTTCACCCTTGGCCTGAACATCATCCTGCCCGTCCTCTGCATCGGGCTCGGCTTCCTGGTTGCCTTCCGCCGGCCCTCCGACCCAACCGCCCTCGCCATCCTCTGGTTGCTGCTGAGCCTGGCCTTCATGCAACGCTCCAACGGCTACGAGCGTTATAGCTGGGGCGTGTGGATGAGCGGAACCGCCATTTTGCTGGACGTATTCTCGAACGCCTGGCCCGCCGCCTGGTGCGCGGTCGCGCTGCTCTTTCCCGATGGACGCTGGCGCCGGGGGCCGCTGTCGTGGATCTCCCTCGCCGCGATTGTCATCTATACGCCGCATGACGCCGCGCGCGCCGCGCTGGTCGCCGGCATGTTCGCCGAGCCCAAGGTCTGGGCCATCCTCCGGCCTCTGGAACATCTCCCGAAGGCACTCACCCAGTCGTGGCACTTTGCCCTGATTGGCCTCGGCCTGCTGTGCTTCCTGGTGAAATTCCGAGCCGAAACCCATCCCGCCGCACGCCGCCGCATGCGCTGGATGCTCGCCGGGCTCATGCTGGGCATCCTGCCGAATACCGCGCTGATGGTCTCAGCCGTGCTGCTCAACCGGGACCTGAACGACTACCCGATCTGGCTGCTCATGCCCGGCGTGCTGGCTCCCATCCTGATCCCGGTCACACTGGCCTACAGCATGCTCGTTGACCGCCTGTTCGACCTTGGCGTGGTCTTCCGCCAGGGACTGCTCGCCTCCCGCACGGTGACTGCCCTGCGGTTGCTGGTCAATGCCATCCTACTCTGGGTCGCCTTCAGCGGCCGCGGCTGGATTGTCACCCTGCTCTGCCTCGCCGGGATTATGGTGGTCAGCTATGGCACAGATCACGTCCGAGCCTGGGTGGACCGCCGTTTCTTCCGCGAGGCGGTGAATACCGAGCAGGTGCTGATCGAGCTTTCCAACCAGGTCCGGCGCATTACGGACCCCAAGAAACTGCTGGAGATCGTGCAGGACCGCATCCAGGCCGCACTGCATATCACCCGCATTGAACTGCTGCCCGCCGGCGGCTACCAGGATTTTGGCGACCTCATCCTGCCGCTTACGACGCCCGACCAGGATTACGGCGCCCTGCGCCTGGGCCCCAAGCTCTCCGAGGAGCCCTACTCGCGCCGCGACCTGCAACTTCTGGAATCGGTCGCGAGCCAGACCGCGCTCGCCCTGGATGTCTCCCGGCTCACGGCCACGGTCGCCACGGAAACCGCGCAGCGCGAACGTTTGAACAATGAGCTCGAGATCGCCAGCCAGGTCCAGCAGCGGTTGTTTCCCAAGCGCGCCCCACAGATACAGGGGCTCGACCTCGCCGGCTGCTGCGTGCCCGCCCAATCGGTGGGTGGCGACTACTACGACTTCCTCACGACACCCGGCGGAGCCGTCGGCCTGGCCATCGGCGATGTCGCGGGCAAGGGCGTCCCCGCCGCACTATTGATGGCGGGGCTGCAGGCGTCGCTGCGGGGCCTGATCCTGGGCGGCGTGACGGATCTGCGCGAACTGATGGCCAAGTTGAACGTGCTGGTGTACGACGCGTCCCCAGCCAACCGCTTCGCGACGTTCTTCTACGGGGTGTATGAGCCAGCCGGCGGCGCCCTGCGTTATTCCTGTGCCGGCCATAATCCGAGCCTGCTGCTGCGAGCCACGGGGGAGCACCACTGGCTAAAGACGCCGGGCGTCGGGCTGGGCATGACGCGGCGGGCTCAGTACGAACAGGCGGAGGCGGCCCTTCAGCCCGGAGACATGCTGGTGCTCTACACCGACGGCGTGACCGAGGCCCGCAACCCCCAGGGCGAAGAGTTCGGAGAAGACCGGCTGCTGGACGCCCTGCGGGCCGCACCCGGAGCGGGCGCCCAGGCGGCGGCGGATCAACTACTGGAGGCGTTGACGCGCTTTGCCGCCGGAGCCCCGCAACACGACGACATCACGCTGATCGTGGCCCGGCGCAGCGCCTAGCGCAGCCTGCGAACCGGGCGATCTACGCCGGAAGCGCTGTCTGGCGAATGCGGCCAGGCCAGCCAGCACGAACAGGCTCGCCGTGCCCGGTTCCGGCACGGATTGGAGCTGGAGTTCAGCGATGCTGTGGTTGAAGTAAGTGCCCAGTTGCACGCCGTCCGAATCACCGACAAGGTTGGGGCTGGTGGTGGACACGTACCCGCCGATCACGAAGGACGCACCGAGTTTCGCGTTGATGGCGGAAAGGCCGGCCGAATTCAACTTGAGCGAAAGGGTATGGCCTGGTTGGACGGTGCAGGAGGGGGTGCTGCAATCGACCCTGGCGTCGGAGGGCACGACATTCAACTGGCCATAGACGGCGCCCGCACCCAGGTCGGCGAAGATCGACTGCCCGGTCGCGTCGCCCGCCGTGTAGCTCGCCGAGAGGAGCGAGGGAGACAGCAAAAAGTCAGTGAACACGACCGTGTGTTGCGCGCCATCGCCGAAGTAGCCGCTGGGTTGCACCACAAACGTCGCTTCCGTGACGGGTGCGAGGCCGGAGGGCAGGTCGAAAACCCAAAATGCGCGCCAGACCGTACCGTTAACATTCGTGGACTTGCCCATGAATGTGAAGTAGACGACCGGATTGGCAAAACCCTGATCGGACACGTCGCCCTGCAGGGACGAGGACGCAGTGACCGGACTGGCGGTCGCGAAGGGTGCGGAGACCAGCAAACCCAGAGTGAGAAGTTTAGCCCAGGACATCGGACGAGAATAACAGAGTCCCGGACGAAAAGCGCCGGCTTTTGTCATTCAGGCGACACTTTTCCAATGGGCGGCGCGCGCCGCGCCTCACTCGTAGCGCAGCGCCTCCAGCGGATCCACCGTACTGGCCCGGCGCGCCGGCAGGAAGCCCGCCAGCAGGGCCACGCCCGCCAGTAGCCCGATCACCGCCAGGCCCAGCCACGGATCGTTCACCTTCACATTGAACATCTGCGACGAGATGTACTTGCTCAAGGCATAGGCGGAGGGAACCCCCACGGCCAAGCCGGCCACCAGCAGGATGATGACTTCCCGCATCATCAACCGCAGGACATCGAAGGGCTGAGCCCCCAGCGCCATCCTCAACCCGACCTCGCGCGTGCGGCGGGCCGCGACGAACGCCATGACGCCGTACAGCCCGATGGCCGCCAGCAGCGTCGCCAGGCAGCCGAACGCAATGGACAGGGCGGCAATGATCCGCTCCGTCGACAGGGTCTGGTCGAGCTGGTTCTCGAGCGTCGTGACTTCATACAGAGGCAGGCGCGGATCCAGCCGCCGCACGGCCTCACGCAACCCGGCCATCATCGACTTCGTATCCATGCTTCCGCGGACGTAATATGCCACCGAGCCCGGAAACTTCGACTGGAACCTCGGCACGAACACCTGCCGGTGCACGCCCTCCCGCGGCCCTTCGTACAAGGTGTTCTCCACCATGCCCACGATTTCGATGCTGAGCTTGGTGTCCGGACCACCGCCAAAGCCGATGTGCCGTCCAATTGGACTACCCTTGCCGAAGTAATACTCAGAGAACGCGCGGTTCACGACGGCTACTTTGACGTCATCCCCGATATCGCTGTCCCGCAGGTCGCGGCCTTCCAGCACGGGGATGCCCATCGTCTGGAAGTAGCCGGGCGACAAGGCGTTCATGAAGGCCTGAATGTCCTCGCCGTCCTTGTTCTGATGGCCTTCCACCGACATGCTGGAGTCCCATTCCCAGCCGTGGAGGATCGGCACGGAGGCGACGGCGGCGGTCTGCACTCCGGGCAGGCCCCGCACATTCGCCAGCAACTCCTGGTAGAAGGCCTTTTCGCGCTCCACTGTATAGCCGTTCAGTGACGGGTTCACCTGGAACGTCACGAGATTCGACATGCCCTGGATGCCGGTGGAAGTGCCCTTGAGGTTCCCCAGGCTTCTGGAGAACAGGGCGGCGCCGGCCAGCAGGAGGAAGGACAGCGCGACCTGCGCCGTTACGAGGATTTTGCGCAGGCGGACTCCGCCGCCCGTGCCCGACACCGCGCCGCCCGCATCCTTCAACACGTTCCACTGGTCGATGCGCGTCGCAAAGAAAGCCGGAGCCACGCCGAACAGCAAACCAGTCAACACCGCCAGCAGCAGGTTGAACAGGAGGATCCGCAAATCGGGTGACGCCGTCAGCATGAGCGGAGTCCCGTGCTCGGGCAGGAAGCCGATGAGGCCCTTGATGGTCCAGACCGAGAGCACGATCCCGAGCAGCGCGCCCCCGATGGAGAGCAGCAGGCTCTCGACGAGCAGTTGGCGGATCAACTGCTTGCGGGAGGCTCCAATCGCCAGCCGGACCGCCAGTTCCTTCTGCCGTGCCACGGCCCGCGCCACCAGCAGCCCGGCCACATTGGCACACGCGATCAGCAGCACCAGGCCCACCATCGACATGAGCACAATCAGCGCCTTGCCGAAGTCATTGCGGATGTCGGAATAGCCGTTCGAGGCCTGCTCCAACCGGACCTTCCGTTTGAAGAAGCGGTCCATCTGGTACTTCGAGGCCGTCCTCAGGCCGGGCAACGTCGATTCGTATTCCAACTGCCGCGTGAAGATCGCCTGCAGCTTACCGCGCGCGGTGTCCACCGTCTCACCGGGCTTCAAGCGCGCGAACATCTGGATCCACTGGCTGCGGTACTCGCCCATGCTGTCGCGGCCGGGCGTCATAATGGGCGCCATCTGGATGGGGACCCGGATCTGCGGCGACCGCGCCGGATCCAGGCCCAGGAACCCGGGCGCGGAGACCCCGACGATGGTCATCGGGTAGTTATTCACCAGAACTTTCTGGCCCACAATCGAGGCCTTGCCGCCAAAGCGGTTCAGCCAGTAGTCGTAGCTGAGAACTACGGTCGGATGGCCTTTATAGGTCCGGTCGTCCAGTTCGGGGGAGAAGACCCGGCCGACGGCGGGCTTCACGCCCAGCGCATCGAAGTAGTTGCCGGAGACCATTTCCGAGATCACCCGTTCCGTCTGCCCGTCGACGCTCAGGGAAGCACTGTCGAGATAGCGGCAGAAGACATGGGAGAAGAAGGATGCCTGCTTCTGATACGCCTGGTACATCGGATAGGACTGCGCGCGGTCCCCGTTGTTATTGCCCATGTGCGGGCCGTTCGACCAGATCATGACCAACTGGGCCGGGTCCTTGACGGGCAGCAGCCGCAGCAGCAGTTGATCCATCAGGGTGAAGATCGCTGTATTTGCGCCGATGCCCAGGGCCAGTGAAAACACGGCCGCCAGGGTGAACAATGGGCTGCGCGCCAGGGTGCGCAGAGCGTACTTGAAATCCGGTCCGATGCCTCGCATGGACCTATATACGAATGAGGGTCGTCGCGGTGTGTAACATCTTCGTTGAAATCCTGATTTGGGTGATCCCTGCAATCCAGAAGATGTCGCCCGGGCTGAGATCGGACCGTCAAGCCGCCCGGAGAGCCTCCAAGTCCAGCACTGTCCGCCACTTGTCGCCCAAGCGCACCAGGCCGGCGTTCGCCCGCACCGCGGCCGGAGGCAGCACCTCCAGCCTCGAGACCGAGTCGACCGCAAGAGCGAATTCGGCTTCCTGGAGGGCCTCCGTATCGGCTTCCGCCTGGCGGATCAATAGCAGGCAACTGCGGGCGGAGATCGCCCGCTCCGCGAGGCCCAGGGTGCGATTCGGAACATAGATGGGCACAGTCCGGCCGTGCACGCTGGTCAGATAGCGCAGTGCACCGCGGCCATCCACACGCTGCAATTCCACACCACGCGTCTGCAGCATGCCGCAGACCCGGCCGGAAGGAATCGCGTACTCCTGTCCGGCCAACCGAACCACGAGGAATCGCTCGCCGACCGCCATGGCGGCCCTCCTATCCGAGCATCGTCAAGATCGCCGGAACCTGCTGCTGCGCCACGGAGATCTTCGCCGAGAGTTCTTTTCCCGGCTCCAGGCAAAGATGCACCTCCACAACTTCCCCGATGCACTGGAACGGGACCACCGTCCATTGGCTCTTGCCCACATTCCGCGTCGTGAAGTTCCGGCCATAGATGACCGTCGGGATGCTCAACCCCATCGGGCCCAGTTCTTCCTCCAGCACCGTCTTCACATTCCCCAGGACCATGTTGGTCACCTCCCCGATGGCGTCCAACACGTCGTCGTCGATCGCCGAATACTCCTGCATTAGGAGTTGGCCCGAAATCTTCTGTGCCATCAACGCGGAACAGGAGAAGGAACCCGACCCCGCCCAGGCGCCGGCCAGTCCCACAATCGCCAATACGCCTTCACTCGGGCCGGGCGCTGTGACACCCAGGTATTCGGGGTGGTCTTCCAGTTCGATGCCCAGCATCGTGGCGAATACGTCTTTCGTCGCCTGACGGATCATCGTCACCAGTCTCTCGTGTGTCATGGATCTCTCCTTGTTGGGCAACCGGCCTAGATGAGCCCCGCCAGCTTCTCTTTGATCTGCTCCGCCGTGAAAGGCTTCCGGACATAGCCCGAGGCGCCCAACGACACCGCCTCCATCACCTTGGCGCTGCTGCCTTCAGTCGTCACCATAATGATGGGGATCGCCTTCGTTGCCTCCTGGGTCTTCAGCGCGCCCAGCAATTGCAGCCCGTCCATGTTCGGCATGTTGATGTCGGAGAGGATCAACCCGACCATCGCGGACTTCAACTTATCCAGGGCCTCCTGGCCATCACCGGCCTCGATCACCTTTCCTAGAGGCACATCGGCCTGGATTAGTACCCTGTGCAGGATCTTGCGTATGGCCGCCGAGTCGTCGACGATCATCACGTCCAAGGACATAGAACGTAAGCCTCCCTAGCTCTGGAAGGCTCATCGGCGCCTGTGCCGGCTGTGTGAGGAGAATGTGCGAAAAGTTGTGACTCAGGCCAAATGGGCCAACACGGCGGCTGTCACGTCCGCGGTCGTGCTCCGGCCGCCCAGATCGGCGGTCAGCACTTTGCCGTCGGCGAGCACCGCGCGCACGGCGCCTTCAATCGAGGCCGACATCTCCGGTTCGCCCAGGTGGTCCATCATCATCGCCGCCGCCAGAATCGTCGCCAGGGGGTTCGATACGCCTTTGCCCGCGATATCGGGCGCCGAGCCGTGCACCGGCTCAAACAGCGATGGAGCGTTGCGGCGCGGGTCCAGATTCGCGCTGGGCGCCAGCCCGATGCTGCCCGTCACAATCGCCGACAGGTCGCTGAGGATGTCGCCAAACAGGTTCGAAGCCACCACGACATCGAAGCTGGCCGGGCGCCGCACGAAGTTCATGGCCGCCGCGTCCACCAGCAGCGATTCCGTCTCAATGTCGGGATACTCGGCCGACACCTCGCGGAAAATGCGGTCCCACAACACCATGCCGTAACCCTGCGCATTCGACTTCGTGATGGAAGCCACCTTGCGTTTCTGGTTGCGGCGCCGCGCCAGGTCGAACGCATAGCGAATGATGCGCTCACAGCCATGCCGGGTGAAGACGGAGGTCTGGATGGCTACCTCTTCCGGCAGATGGTGATAGACGAACCCACCGACGTTGGTGTACTCGCCTTCAGTGTTCTCGCGCACCACCACCATATCGATCGCTCCGGGTTCGTAGCCTCTCAGCGGACTCTCGACACCCGCGTAGAGATAGGCCGGCCGCTCGTTCACATAGAGATCGAAGCCGCGCCGGATGGGCAGCAGCATGCCATTCAGAGTGATGTGGTCAGGAATGTCGGGATGCCCCACGGCACCGAGAAGAATCGAGTCGTGCGCCCGCAACCGCTCCAAGGCATCGACGGGCATCATCTGGCCCATGCGGAAATAGTGATCCGAGCCCCAGTCGAACTGCTCGAACGACAGGTGTACGCCGGCCGCGGCGCCGCTCTTTTCCAACACCTTGCGGGCCGCCGGAACGACTTCCATTCCAATGCCGTCTCCCGGCAACAGGGCAATCGACAGCTTCTTCATAACGTCCATGCTAGCCTGTGGGACATGGCCCATGTGAACCCGTTTTCACTCACCGGCAAAACCGCCCTGATCGCTGGAGCCAGCCGGGGCATTGGACAGGCAATCGCGGAAGGAGTCGCCCGCGCGGGCGCCCACACGATCCTGGCCGCACGTTCGTTGCCGGCTCTCGCCGACATTGCGCGGTCGCTGCGGGCGGAGGGTCTGCAGGCCGACGCCGTGGAGCTCGACATCGCCTCCCGCGACTCCCGGGAAAAGGCGCTCGAAGCCATCCCTGACGTCGACATCCTGATCAACGTGGCCGGCATCAACCTGCGCAAACGGTTCACCGACTATACGCCCGAAGAGTACGACCGCATCCTGAACACCAACCTGCACGGCATCTTCGAGTTTACCCAGGGCGTCGGCAAACGCATGATTGCGCGCGGCCAGGGCGGCAAAGTCGTCAATATCGGCAGCCTGACCTCGATCCTGGGACTGCCTTACCTGACGGTCTACACCATTACGAAATCGGCCCTCGCGGGCTTCTCGCGGGCCCTCGCCGCCGAGTGGGGCCAGTACGACATCCAGGTGAATTGCATCGCGCCCGGCTTCATCCTGACCGACCTCAACCGCGAGATGTGGCAGAAGCCCGAGATGCAGAACTGGCTCGCTTCGGTGCAGCCGAACCAGCGGATGGGCTCGGCCGAAGACATTGCTCCGCTGGCGGTCTATCTCTCCAGCCCTGGCGCCAATTACGTGACCGGCCAGGTGATCGCGGTCGATGGCGGGTTCTCCACGTGTTCGGTGTGGCCGTTCCAGCCCGCCTCCTGATGTACAGGCGACACTTCCTTGCCACTGCCGCCGGTCTGCCGGTGCTGCTGGGTCAACCGCCGCAGGACCAGGTGGAGTGGCTGTGCCCGATGGACAAGGACGTCCGGTCGGCCAAACCGGGGGTCTGCCCGCGCTGCGGCATGAAGCTCGTGCCAGGCATTCCGGAGCCGGTCGAATACCGCCTGCTGCTCGACATCACACCTTCCGCCTGGAAACCGGGCCAGCCGGTCCGGATGCGCTTCGAGATCCGGGATCCGCACACCAATCAACGCGTCACGAAGCTGCAGGTGATCCACGAGAAGCTCTTTCACTTGTTTATTGTGAGCGGCGATCTAACGTTCTTCGCGCACGAGCACCCCGAGCCGCAACCGGACGGGACGCTGCTGTTCGAGACCGTGCTGCCGAAGGCTGGCTTCTACCGGATCCTGGGCGACTTCTATCCGGAGGGCGGAACCCCGCAATTAGCCGTCCTGAGTATCCTCAGCGCGGGCAGCGGGCAGATCTCGTTCGCCACGCCGCGTCTCGCCGCGCAGACGTCTCCGCAATCGGCAACTAATCTGAAGGTCGCGCTGCGCACCGAGCCCGCCGCTCCGATTGCGGGTCTCAAGACGATGTTGTTCTTCGAGCTCGAGCCGGGCAATGGACTTGAGCCGTATCTCGGAGCCTGGGGGCACATGCTGGTCGCCAGCGCGGATCTGATCGACCTGATCCACACCCACCCGTTCCTGGCCAGCGGCGGACCGAATCTGCAGTTCAACGTCGTGTTTCCACGGCCCGGCATGCACCGGCTGTGGGTGCAATTCCAGCGGCTGGGAGTGGTGAATACCGCCGTCTTCACCGTGCCCGTGCGCGGGCTTTGATAGTCAGGCGATGATCCGGACTTGTTTATGTGGATTGGTGGCGCCCGCCACGATCTCCACTTGCTGCCGGCGCACGCCGAACTCCCCGGCGAGGAAGCGGATCAGTTCCTCGTTGGCCTTGCCCTTCTCGGGCACGGCGGCCAGCTTCACCTTTAAGGATCCGTCGCCGAGCTCGCCCGCCCACTGAGTCTTCGGACTCTTTGGAATCACCCGGATCTGTAGAGCCAGACGGCCGTCTGTTTTCAACGAGTTCCGCAGCGCGTCCAGGTCCACGGGGATTACTGCAGGGCCAGCGTGAACAACTCGCCCGCCTCCATCTGCCACCCACCGTCGGGGAAGCCCGCGATGGGGATGCGCGGTCCCGGTTTGTAGTCCCGGTCCAGGAAGAAGATCCGGCCGATCGCTTCCACAGCGCAACGTCCATTCTTTGCAATGGGTTGGCGTACGAGATCGCGCTGCGAGAGGCACTCCGCGCCAAAGCCCGTCAGGTCGGAAGCCGTGGTGCCGGGCGGCAGTTCCACACGCGTCCGAACCCAACCGCTGCGCTCGATGAAGTCTTTCCCCAAGCCCAAGGCCGAGCCGCGCCACTTCTTCTCGCCCTTGCGCTGGATGAGCACCTGGACACCGGCCAGTGTCGAGCTCACCTTCAGCTCCACCACCAGATAGTTCCTCGCGTCGCTGATATTCTCGCCCTGGAAGGTTCCGAAAGGGCGCAGCTTCCCTTCCCGCTGCAGCTCCTTCGACGCGATCTCATAGGTGAAAGGAGCCGCATCCATGACTTTCTCGCGGGCGCCGTCGCTCAGGTCGGCCAGCACCGGAGTCAATTGATAGCGCAGCCGCGAGGCGTTCTCGGCGGCCGGCTCCACCATATTGTTATCGGTCACCGGCATGAGTACAGGGTGCGAGCCAATCCGGATCCCGTTGTACGGTACGTCCTCGTGTCCCTTGGTCTGGATGAGCGTCTTTTTCGGCTTCCCGGCCGCATCCAGCCAAACCCGATAGATGTACTCGATATCGGTGGTACGGCCCCAGCGGGCCATGAGGTCGCGCGTCGAGGTGCCGCCGTCCTCATTGGTGAAGATCACCGTGTATTCCAGGAAGGAGCCGTCTTCGTCGTGGCCCCGTGTGCAGTACGCCATCAGGGGCACGTCAGTGAACTTGCCCAAGGTGTTGAGGCGCGCCAGCAGGATGGGCGCGTTCGCGATGAAGTCGCTGCCGGACTTCTCGAACCGCGCGCCGAAAACCGCCAGGCCGGCACCGGCGGCCGAGTCCGCGGCCTGCCGTTCCACCTTTAAGGTATGAGGCCCCGCTGCAAGTTGACCGAGAAAGATGTGGTAAGTGCGCTCGGGCCCGGTCACCATCAGGTGCTGGGCCGGCTGCGCGTCCACGCTGATCGCCGCCAAAGAGCCTTCTTTACCCGCCACTGCCCAGTCGGACCCGGGCGACGACATCGTGAGCTCCGCCAGCACTTCCCCGGCCTGGGCCACCTGGAAGGGGAACGCCCGGCTTTGAGCCCTCGACATCCCGGCACAAATCAACAGCAGCAGCAGGACCGGCAGCAGGCGGTTGATGGTCCGCAGCAGGCGATCGGTCGCCACCGGCTTCTTCAACGTGGCGCTGACCGCCCCGGCCAATGGGCTCTTCTCCAGATCCTCCGGCCAGCCGGAAAGGACCACCAGGGGGAGCCGCGCGTCGCGCGCCCGGATATCCTGGATCAACTGCAGCCCGTCGCTGGGCCGGGGTAACCGCAAGTCCATCAAAACACAGTCTGAATCGTGCGCATCGACGTGAGCCAGGGCATCAGCGGAGCAAGCCGCCGCCTGCGCCGTGTGGCCGCTCCGCTCCAGTATCAGGCAACGGATCTCACGCTGATCCGCGTCGTCTTCCACAACAAGGATTCTTGGCATTCGAAAGGATATATGGGGGCTACTCAGCGAACTCAATGCGGGCGATGACTAACTGCGGCAACGCCTGATTCCAGGAACTGGGGATGCTGTCAAACGGAAGCCGGAACGAGCGGGTCTCGCCGGGTTTCAGGCCCTTGCCCGACATCTTGACGATAGCCACGCGTTCCCGCAGGACCAATTGACCGTACGGGTCATAGAAGACACAGTTGATGTCCACCAACCCGAGCGTTCTCGACCCGTTGTTGGTGATCTTGCCGACGATCTCGACAAGCATCGTCTTCATGTAGTTCTCGCTCGCCTTCATCTCGACATCCGAGAGAGCGAGATTCCGGACATAGCTCTTCGCTTCGGCGGTAAGGGCGGTCGGCTGCAACGACTGATTCGAACCCCGCAGGAAGAGAACGTAGAAACCTATGGCGGCGATCAGGACCACGACGGTCAAAATGACCAGCGGGGTCGAGTTGAACGACAGCTTTTGACTGTTACGAGTACTAGTGACCACTGACCGTCATCTCCCCTACCAGCAGCGTGGGGCAGGCGACTGAACCGCGGAACTCCAGATCGTCGCCCACTGCTTCAATCTGCTCGAACATCCGGCGAAGATTACCCGAAATCGTAACCTCGTGGACGGGCCAAGTCAACTCACCATTCTCGATCCAAACTCCGGCCGCACCCCGGGAATAATCGCCGTTGACTATATTGACACCGGAACCGAGAAGTTCGGTCACATACAAGCCATTTTTCACGCCACGAATTATCGCGTCCGGCTTCTGGGTGCCCGGTTGGAGAAACAAATTCCCATGTCCGACCGAAGCGTTGCCCGTAATGCCCCTCGCCGCGTTGCCCGTGGTTCGCAAACCAAGCTTCCTGGCCGTGTAGGTATTGAGCAGATAGCTGGTGAGGACGCCCGCATCCACAATCGTCGTCCGGCGCGAGGCCACGCCTTCGTCGTCGAAGGGACTCGTGCCAAACAGGCCGGGCAGTGTGCCGTCGTCGATGACGGTCACCAGCGGATTCGCTACCAACTCGCCCAGTTTGCCCGCCAGGAAGGAGGACTTGCGGTACACCGCATCGCCGGACACCGCCGAGAAGATGTGCCCCACCAAGGAGCGGGCCACGCGCGGCTCGAAGATCACCGGCACCTTCTGCGTGGGGGCCTTTTTCGCGCCCAACCGGCGGAGCACTCGCTCGGCCGCTTTGCGTCCAATGTAGTCAGCTTTTTCCAGCTTCTCGAAGGTCCGCGCGCTCGACGACCAGTAGTCGCGCTCGCGCCGCCCGTCCACGCTGGCCACGGGTACCACGGACAAAGAGCACGAAGAAGTCCGGTAACTCCCGAGGAAACCCAACGAGTTGGCGAAGGCGCGCCAACCAGTGTGGGAACCGAAGCTGCCACCTTCACTGTTATCGATGCGCGGATCGACGGCCATGGCCGCCTGCTCGCCGGCGCGCGCCTGCTCGATCTTGAAGGCCGTTTCCAACTGCGCGATGGAGTCGGAGTAGAGGCCGAGATCCCCATCCAATTTGCCGAGATCCGCCGGGTCAGGCAAGCCGGCATGCGGATCCGCCATGGAGATGGCCGCCAGCGAAGTGGCTGATTCCACGATGCGTTGCAGCCCTTCGTCAGTCAGATCCGAGGAGTAGGCCGAACCCACCTTCTGCCCGCAGAGCACACGCAAGCCGGCGGCCCGGGAGCCCGCCTCTTTGAGGGTCTCGACCTCGCCCAGACGGACCTGCGCCTCGAATTCGTCACCTTCCGAGACCGTGGCTTCGGCCGCCGTCACTCCGCGTGCCAGAGCCAGGGCGATCAGCCTGGCGGCAATCTCCTCGTGGGCGTTTGACGGGCTCATGCGTTCCCCCCGACGGTCATTTTGTCGATCTTCACCGTGGGAATGCCCACGCCCACCGGCACGCTCTGGCCTTCCTTGCCGCAGATGCCCACGCCCTCGTCGAGTTTGAGATCGTTGCCCACCATGCTCACCCATTTGAGGGCCTCGGGGCCGTTCCCGATTAGCGTTGCTCCGCGCACCGGCCGGGTCAAGCGTCCATTTTCAATAAGATAGCTCTCGGTGGCGGAGAATACGAAGTTGCCGCTGGTGATGTCCACCTGCCCGCCGCCGAAGGTCGCGCAGTAGATCCCCTTGGGGACCGACTTGATGATTTCGTCCGGATCACTCTCGCCTGCCAGCATGTAGGTGTTCGTCATACGCGGCATCGGGATGTGCTGGTAGCTCTCGCGCCGTCCATTGCCCGTCGCGGCCGAGCCCAGCAGTTTGCTGGACAGCCGGTCGTGCAGGTAGCCGCGCAGAACCCCATTCTCAATCAATACGTTACGCCGTGTCGGCGTGCCTTCGTCGTCGACATTGAGCGATCCGCGCCGGCTCGCCATCGCGCCGTCGTCCACCACGGTGCACAGGGGGCTCGCCACCTGCTGCCCGATCCTGTCGCTGAAGGCGGAGACCTTCTTGCGGTTGAAATCGGCTTCGAGTCCATGGCCGACCGCCTCGTGCAGGAGGATGCCCGGCCAACCTGGCCCTAGGACGACTGTCGTCTCACCCGCTGGCGCCTCTGCGGCTTCCAGCGAAACCAGCGCCTGGCGTACAGCTTCCTTGGCAAACTTCTCGGGCAGGTTCTGGCTGGTGAAGTGGTCGAGGCCCACGCGGCCGCCGCCGCCCTGGTAGCCGTTCTCGACGCGTCCGTCCTCGCCCTTGGCCAGGACGGAGACGTTCAGCCGCGCCATCGGCTGGCGGTCCCAAACCAGCGATCCGTCGCTGCTGGCAATGAGGATGTGCTTGATGTTGTCGGCGAAGCTCGCCTGGACCTGGAAGACCTTGGCATCGGCCGAGCGTGCGGCCTCGTCGGCCCGGAGAATGAGCGCAACCCGATCAGCCAGCGAGGTTTCTGCCGCGGGGACAGGCACGGAGTAGAGATCGAGCTTCTCGCCCTCGTCGAGACCCGAGCGCACAATCGATGCCGGACCCGCCGCAATGCAGGCCGCCGTCCGGGCCGCTTTGAGGATCCGTTCCGGCGTGAGGTCGCCCGAATACGCGTAACCCGTTCTTTCTCCTGAGAGTACACGGACACCGACGCCCAGCGTGACGCCCTGCGTGGCCGATTTGATGATCGACTCGTCCAGGCTCAGGGACGTGCTTTCGATGTACTCGAAGTAGAGATCGGCGAAGTCGCCGCCGCGGGAGAGGGCTTCCCCAAGCCACCGCTCCAGGTCGCGCGGGGTCAGATTGAACCGCCGGGCGAAGAACGAGTCAGAAAAACTCATGCTTCAAGGGTAACAAGGCAACCGAGCGGTCCAGCCCCAACATGATAGCTTGTTACTTCTTTGATAGACGGGCGATGCGCTCTTCGAGAGCCTGCTTCACTCGCGTGCGAAGATCGTCCCCGATTGCGGTGTCGCCGTCCACCAGCGCCAGGGCGCCCTTGGCGCTGTTCAAGGCGAGTTCCGGCTGCCCGGCCGCTTCGTAGATCTCCGACAGTGAATCCTGCGCATTGGCCGACTTCGGAAACGCCGCGGCCATCCACTGCGCTACGGCTACGGCCTGCGTCTTATCGCCCTGCTGTAGGAACGCGTACCCCATCGCGTTCAGCGAGGCCTCGCGCAGCGACTGCGCATTCGGATTCTCGGCCTTTGTTTTGTCCAGAATCGCGGCCGCATTCGCGCCCTGCGCGTTCATCGTATGGAACAGCCGGACGGGCGACGGCGCGGGGGCTTGGTACGAAGCCCGGACCGTGCCCATCTTTTCGGCTACCGAAAGCGCCGTCGGGTAGAATTGCGAGAACGAGTTTTCCACAGCGCCATTCGGCTCGTGGCAGCCATAGCAGCTTGCCTTCCGGTCCAGCACCTTGGTGGACGTCAGGAACGGCCGGAGGCCGCCAGCAAAATTGAAGTACCCCCAGCCCTTGTCGAACCGCGCCGTGTCTTTCACCGCCGCCTCAATCGCGACGACGTCGCTCTGATAGAAGCCGCCCTTATTGATGGAGCCCTGCGAGACCGAGTAGCGGATCTCGAGGACGAAGATGGTCGAATCCGGCCATTTGCCCGTCTGCTTGAACGCCGCATAGGAAGGGGTATTCACGAAGACGTTGTCGAACATGGGGCTATCCAGCGCCTGGGCTGCCGCCGGACCGTAGGTCATGCCAAGCCCGGAGGAGAGGTAGGTCCACTCGCGGTAGTCGGCGGGAAACAGCAGTTCCCCTTTGTCGTTGAATTGTGGACGATCCGCGGCCAGGGCGAGGAGGGAACAGGAGGCGAGAAGCAGCAGGGTGCGCATAGTGTCGGGGTATGTACAGAATCGAGGATGCGCGCCGGGAATGCAACCTTGCGCGCGCCCGGCGAGCAACTTGTGACAAGCTACAGGGAAGGCGGGAGGAGGGATTCGTGAAGCGACTTCTGTTGATGGTTGTGCTGCTGGCGTCGCACGCCAGTGCCGCCACGATCCATATTGTCGAAGCGAACTGGACGCTGGGCGGGCCACTCACGATAGACGGTAGCGGCGCGGATGGAAACTCGGACAATGTCCTTTCCCTGGCGGAGCTGACTTCGTTGACTGCGGTGTATGACATCTCCGGCGGCGGAACCCTCAACTGGGGTCAAGCTGACTTCCTGCTGGGCGCCTTCGGCATCGGCCCATTCTCGGGCACCTACCTCTTTCTGGCCCAGAACCCAGGCGGAGCGGCGGTATTTGGCGTGGCAGGCAGTGGCTCCAGTTCGGCGCAGGTGTCGGATGCGCGCATCGGACTGCAGGACACCGCGAGCGGCGTCTCCACCGTACCGGAGCCGGCCACCATACTGCTGATGGGCGCGGGCCTGTTGCTTGCCGCAGCCGCTAAGACTCGAACAACGTGGTCTGCACCGCGGCAGCAGTCTTTGAAATAGCCCGTACGAGACGACGGTAAGGCAGATCCTCCAGCTTGGAGAACTCGATCCAATCGGCATCGCGCCACGAGCTGTAGTACCAACGCGACAGCAGGGATAGATGCTCGGCCCGCTCGCGAATGGTCACGCGCGGCGCTTCCAGGCCGGCGACCAGTTCTCGCAGCCGCCGGTCCAACGGAATCGCATCCCGCCCCGTGGCGGCGACCTTGAACTCGACCGGCGTCTGCCATACCCCCTTTAGCAGGAAGAGCAGTTCCACGCAGCCCGGCTCCACGCTGGGCGCCACGGCAGCGCCGCACACGCGATCGACATCGTCGACTAAATCGTCGCGCAGTTTCAGCACCTGTTCGATGCGGTGATAGCGCTGATGCTGACGCTGCGCCTGTTCAAAGTCCAGTTCCTCGCTGAAGCGGTCGCGCGCCCGGGCGACAGGCTCCAGCAGGCTCTGGCCGCTGGTCTGCAGGAAGTGCACAAGACGATCCACTTCCGAGCGGTACTCTTCCGGCCCCACGACATCCTGGCACGGGCGCAGGCAGCGCATCATTTCGCCATAGATGCAGCCGGGATGATCGGTCGACACCTTGAGATCGTCCTGGCAGCGCCGCACCTGGAACAGGTCGAGCAACTCCTGCTCAAACCGTTCGGCCGTCACCCGGCTGCGGAACGGACCATACTGGAAGGCCTGTGAAACACTCAGGCGCGTGGTGATGGTGGTGCGCGGATAGGCGTTCCCCAGAAGGACCTTGACGAACGGAGCCAGCCGCAGCTTGATCATCTGCGGATAGTTGTCCGGAAAGTGCTGGCGGGCCAGTTCGTAATAGGTCAGGCTGGAACCAAGCCGCGAAGCGGTCAGGTGGTACTCGACACGGGTTGCCACTTCGCTGAGGTTCAAGAGGCGCGACAGACCGGCCTTGGGCAGCAGCAAACGCTTGAGCCGGCGCCGCAATAGTGCCGTGCGGGCAAGGTAAGGATTTCCTTCCCGCGGATGGATGAGGAAGACAGCCGGCCGGTCGGGCACGGCGTCCAGGTCAAAGGGCGGGTCGAGGATCGTAGCGCCCAATCAGGACACCTCAGCGGGCAGAGTGGAGGGGGAAAGGAGCCGGCGGAGCGGAGAGTGGCGCGTGTCGGTCACTTTCCCGATTGTAGCTGTGGAATGGACCGGGTGTTGACAAGTCGACAAACGCGTCTAGAATATAGTGATATTTCTCGCTATGGGGATGTTCTGTAACCACGATCGTACTGAATTGATTGCCCGCCAGGATGGGGTCGATTATGTTCGTTGCAGTGATTGCGGCAGGGTCTTCGAAGCCGAGGACCTGGAGCTTCTCCGCAGTCAGGATGAGAACGAAGAGGCCAATCAGTCGGCTTAGTTGTATAGGTGTATGAACTTGCGCGGGCCTGCCCGGATTTGTTAGGTAGAGAGGATGAGCGCTCCGGCCCAGTCGGCTGGACAAGAGCCCCACGTCCCAGGCGTCATGAAGAAGTCAGCGAAACCAAATGAAGCAAACACGACCAGCGGAGAAGGCGCAGAGAGCGACGGGATGACGGCCAAATCCCAGACCGAACTCTTCGCCCAGGCGATGAAGAGCTTCACATCGGGCGACTACCGCGCAGCCGCCGATGTTTTCGAGCAAGCGTCCCAGGGCCCCTCCATTGCGGTGAATGAATCGGCGCAGATGTACAAGCGGATGTGCCAGCAGCGCATCGAACGGGAAGCGCCGCAATTGAGGACAGCCGAAGATCATTACAACTTCGCCGTAGGCCTGATGAACGCCGGCAAGTATGTCGACGCCCGCAAACACCTGGAAACGGCGGTGGACGCGGGTTCGGAGTCGCTCCATCTCTACGCCCTGGTGATTGTCGAGGGCATGACCGGGGCGATCGACTCGGCGGCGCGGCATTTGCGCAAGGCCATCCAGGCAGACCGCGGGCTGCGCAGCATCGCGCGGACCGATGCGGACTTCCAGCCGCTTTTGCAGCATCCGCAGATTCGAGAGGTATTGGCCGCAGATCCGCAGCCGGCCGAGTAGTGCCGTGCCCTCCAAACGCTCAACGAGTTCCGCGCGCAAACAGCCTGCCGAAGACTATCCCAGCCGCCGCAGCGATCCGTTGCGCATCGTGGCCATCGGCGGGGGCACGGGCCTCTCGACACTGCTGAAGGGCCTGAAGCGCTACACGCCGCACGTGGGGCAACAGTTGAGCCCGCCGGTGGAGATCACGGCAGTCGTCACGGTGACGGACGATGGCGGCAGTTCCGGCCGTTTGCGGCGCGAGTTCGACATCCTGCCGCCAGGCGACATCCGCAACTGCATGGTGGCGTTGTCGGAAGACGAAGCGCTGCTCACCAAACTGTTCAGCTACCGCTTCGACAGCGGCCGCGGTTTAAAAGGGCACAGCTTCGGCAATCTGTTCCTGGCCGTCCTCACGCAGATTACGGGTGACTTCTCGAAGGCGGTCCGCCTGAGTTCAGAGGTCCTGGCGATTGCCGGGCAGATCTACCCTTCCACGGCCGGCAACGTGACCATCCGGGCGCATCTGGAAAACGGAAAGGTGCTGGACGGAGAAACGCGCATCAGCCGCAGTGAATCACCCATCCAGACGATTGAACTGAGGCCGGCCGATGCGAAGCCAATGTCGGAGACACTGCAGGCGATCCGCCGCGCGGATTTGATCACGATGGGCCCCGGCAGCCTGTTTACAAGCGTGGTGCCGAACCTGCTGGTGGAGCGGATTCCCGCCGCCATCCGGAATTCGCCGGCCTTGAAGGCCTGTTTCGTCAATTTGATGTGGCAGCCGGGTGAAACGACGGGCATGAGTGCGGCGGACCACGTAGCAGCGATCCATCGCCACGCCGGGCGCCGCCTGGTGGATTGCGCGGTGGTCAACACAGATCCCATCAGCGACACCCTGCTGGTTCGCTACGCCCGCCAGCGCGCCATGCAGGTGGCCAACGATTTCGACCGGCTGAAGGCGCTGGGGGTCGACGTGGTCGGGCTCCCCCTGCTGAAGGCAGGCGAGAAAGCGCGTCACGATCCGGATCGCATTGCGCACGCAGCGGTGGAACTCGCCAAGAAGGGCCGCCGCCGGATCCTGGAGAGAGAGAAGCCGCGCTGAACCGGCAGCCGCCGGGCATTTACAATTAGTAGAACCGACTATGTCTGTCTCCGTCGTCATCCTCGCCGCGGGCCTTGGCACGCGTATGAAATCGAATCTGGCCAAGGTGCTGCACCGCGCCGGGGGGGCCTGCCTGCTGGAGCATGTCATCCGCTCTGCGCGGACCATCGCCGAGGCGGACCGCATCACCGCCGTCATCGGCCACCAGGCCGACGCCGTGCGGCAGGAAGTGGCCCACTTCGGGGTGCAGTTCCAGGTACAGACTGAGCAGAAAGGCACCGGCCACGCGCTGCGTGTCTGCGCCGGACTGCCGGGCCTGGACCAGGGCCGGCTCGTGGTGCTGTATGGCGATTGTCCGCTGCTCTCGCCGGCCACGCTGCAGCGCCTGATTGCGGCGCATGACGCCGGCGGCCAGTCGGCCACGGTGATCACGACGAATCTTGAGAACCCGACGGGTTACGGCCGGATCCTGCGCGACGCGGACGGCAACGTGCGCGCCATCGTCGAGGAGAAGGCCGCCACAGCGGACGAGAAGCGGGTGACTGAGATCAACTCAGGCATCTACTGCTTTGAAGCGGCTGATCTGTGGCCGCACCTCGCGCGCGTGGAGCCGAATCCCGCCTCGGGCGAAATCTACCTGACGGACCTGGTGGAACTGCTGCGCGCCTCCGGCAAGGCGACGGTCCCGCTGGTGATCGAGGATCCCAGCGAAATTCTGGGCATCAACACGCGGGTCGAACTGGCGGAGGTCGACCGCCTGTTCCGCAACCGCAAGGTGCGTGAACTGATGCTCTCCGGCGTGACGATTGAGCGTCCGGAAACCGTCACGATCGACCATTCCGTGGAGATCGGCCAGGACACCATCATCGGCTCGTTCGCGCAGTTGCTGGGCAGTACAAAGATCGCCTCGCAGTGCCAGATCGGCGCCATGTCGATTCTGGAAAACGCGCAGATCGGCGAAGGCGCGGCGGTTTTCCCCTACTCGTCCATTCAGGATTCGACCCTGGGCATGGGCGTGCAGGTGGGGCCTTACGCCCGGATGCGCATGGGCGCCGTGGTCGAGGACGGTGCGCATGTCGGCAACTTCGTGGAACTGAAGAAGACGCGGCTGGGGGCGGGTTCGAAAGCGATGCACCTGGCCTATCTCGGCGACTCCACCATCGGCAGCAAGGTGAATATTGGCGCCGGCACCATCACCTGCAACTACGACGGGCAGAAGAAGAGCCCGACGCTGATCGGCGATGGCGCGTTCGTGGGCAGCAATTCTACCCTCGTGGCGCCGGTTGAGATCGGAGCGGGCAGCTATGTTGCGGCCGGCAGCGTAATTACCAAGCAAGTGCCGCAGGATGCGCTCGGCATCGGCCGCGGCCGCCAGGAAAACAAAGAAGGTTGGGCGAAGGCGCGCCGCGAGAAGAAGAGCTAAAGCACCAGCGCGGGGTGGTAGAGGTTCGGCATCACGATCTCGCCGATCGCGACCAGCTCGCCTTCGCGGTTCAGAGCCTTCACATAGCGGCAGTCGCCGCGGTCGCGGAAGGGCGAGACGCGGAAATCGCGGCCCTGGCGGATCTGCGTCTCGGTCAACTGATCGATGGGCTCGGACGGAAACTCGGGCAGCAGTTCGCCCGAAGGGATCAGTGCCTCGCCCAGGCGATTTTCGGAGGCCAGCGCGGACAGTTGCTCCAGGGTGCGCGCCTGGCTGGCGTCGAACAGGCCCGATTGCGTGCGCCGCAGGCTCTGCAGGTGGGCTCCACAGCCCAGCAGGACGCCGGCATCGTGCGCGATGGAGCGGATGTAAGTGCCGGCCGTGCAGTGCACCCGCACTTTCACGGTGGCGCCCTCAATGGCCAGAACATCCAGCGCCAGCACCGTCACTTCGACGGGTTTCATCTCCACGGCAATCTTCTTGCGTGCCAGTTCGTGCGCCGGGCGGCCGTTGATCTTCTTCGCCGAAACAACCGGCGGTGTCTGTTGGAACGTGCCGCGAAACGGGGCCAGCGACCGCTCCACCGATTCTGGCGTCAGGACAGGCTCAACCTGGGGCGACGTGGGTTCGCCGTCGGCATCGTAGCTGTCGGTGGAGAAACCGAAGCGGATCGTCCCTTCGTAGGTCTTCTCGTTCAACGTGAAATACTGTGCCAGCCGCGTGGCCCTGTTGAGCAACAGGGGCAACACGCCCGTGGCGAGGGGATCCAGCGTCCCCAGGTGGCCCACCTTGGTCGTGCCGGCGATGCGCCGCACTTTGTTCACGACATCGTGCGAAGTCCAGCCGCACGGCTTATCTACAACAATCACACCATTCATCTGCAACTCAATTCTAGAGGATGGCGCGCCTGACAACGCGCCGGAAGGCAAGATACTCGCGCAGGCTGCGGACGCCCATCCGGATCATGCGCCAGCCTTTCACTGAGGTCTGGCCCGCGGTTCTGGCGGAATGGGAGACGGTCCGTGAGGTGAACACCCCTTGGCGGGAAGCCAGGACGGACATCAGCACGTTGGGGGCGAAAGTCCCGGAGGGAATCAGCTCAAGATAGCGCTTGAGCAGATCGGCCCGAATCAGGCGGAAGGGCACATTCGGATCCCTGACCGGGACATCAAACAGCAAATCGACAATTCGTTCGTGCCAGCGGCTGAGCAGGACCCTCACAGCGGGGTCGTGCCGGTTGTTCCGTTCCCCGGTCTGGAAGGGGCACTCCTCGCGATGGCGCCAGAAGGTCTCGAAATCGGCGGGCGAGGTCTGGCCGTCGCTGTCGGTCTGGAAGATCCAGTCCGAGCCCATGTCCAGGGCGCGGCGGTACCCCAATTGGATGGCAGCACCGTGGCCGGCATTCTGTTGGTGAATGACGACCAGTTCCGGGTGGATTTGCAGCAGTGTGTCGAGAATATGCCGCGTGCGGTCGCTGGACCCGTCGTCGACGACAATTACGCGTCCATTGCCCGCCTTTGCGGCTACGGCGCACCATTGCCCCACCACCTGGGTAATGGAAAGCTCCTCGTTATAGGCGGGCAGGACAATCGTCAAATCGAGGCTCACCAGGCGCAACTCCGGTTCATCCATCGGCGCCCGAAATACAAGCCGCCCGAACATTCGACAGGGAATCTGATTTTCGGCGAGATCAACTTTTTATTGTATCGGCCTGCCGCCCGCCGCCGCCACGCTAAACTGGAAGGAGTGGAAGAGGAAGTCTCCAGCCGATCGTACGACTTAGGACTGCTGCGGCGCCTGCTGCGGCTGATGATCCCATACTGGCGCAGTGTCAGTATTGCACTGGTATTTCTCCTCATCAGCTCAGTTCTACAGGTTTTGAGCCCGCTGCTGACCAAAATCGCGGTGGATCACTACCTCGCCCCCAACGGGCAACTCAGCCTGCCCTGGCTGGAGAAGTGGCTTTCCGCTGACGCGCGCACCGGCCTGCTGCAGCTTTCGCTGATTTTCCTTGGGGTGATTGTCGTCAACCTGATTCTCGACTTCGGCCAGCAGCTGATCATGCAGTGGACCGGCCAGCGCGCCATGTTCGATGTCCGCAAAAAGCTGATGTCGCGGCTGCAGGTGCTGGACGTTGCCTACTACGACCGGAATCCGGTGGGCCGCATGGTGACGCGCGTCACCACCGACGTAGACGCCCTGAACGAGTTGTTCGCCTCAGGCATTGTTACCCTGCTGGGCGACATCCTGGTGCTGCTGTTCATCGTGGCCGCCATGTTCAACCTGAGCGTCGGACTCACGCTCACCATGCTGGTGGTGATGCCCTTCGTCTTCGGGGTGACCATCGTTTTCCGGCGCGCTGTCCAGTCCAGCAACCGGCAGATTCGCCTGGCCGTGGCGCGCATCAACTCCTTCCTGCAGGAGCACGTCAACGGCATGAGCGTGCTGCAGCTCTTCAACCGCGAAGCGCGCGCCACCGCCGATTTCGACGTGGTGAACCGCGACCACATGCTGGCCTACCGAGGAGCCATCAACGCCTACGGCTGGTTCTATCCGGCGGTCGAGTTCCTCTCCATGGTGGCGCTGGCCTCCCTGCTGGCCTATGGCGGCTTCCACGTGGATGCCGGCGTCATGTCGCTGGGCGTGCTGGTCGCCTTCTTCCAGTACGGCATGCGGGTCTTCCGGCCCATCCAGGACCTGAGTGAGAAGTACAACATCCTGCAAGCGTCGCTGGCCGCGGGCGAGCGCATTTTCAGCCTGCTGGACGAAGAGCCCAAGGTGGAGGCACCGGGCAAACCGGTTACCGTCCCCGAGAACGCACCTATCGAGTTCGACCATGTCTGGTTCGCCTACAAAGGCGAGGACTGGGTTCTGGAGGATGTCAGCTTCCGCATCGAGCCCGGCGAGATCCTGGCGGTGGTGGGCCACACCGGCGCCGGCAAGACCACGCTCTCGAACCTGCTGCTGCGCTTCTACGATGTGCAGCGCGGCTCCATCAAGCTGGGCGGCATCGATTTGCGTGCTTTCGATCCGCGCGAACTGCGGCGGCACTTCGGAGTTGTCCTGCAGGATCCGCACCTGTTCACCGGCACGATTGGGGGGAACATCCGCCTGGGCTCCACTCACGTCACGGACGAAGCGCTGGCGCTCGCCGCCGACCAGGTGAACCTGTTGCCCTTCATCGAGGAACTGCCCGAGAAGTTCGACCACCCGGTGCGGGAGCGCGGCAGCGGCCTCTCCACGGGCCAGAAGCAGTTGATCGGCTTCGCCCGGGCGCTGGCGCACAACCCGCGTTACCTGATTCTGGACGAGGCCACGTCGAGCGTCGATACCGAGACCGAGTTGAAGGTGCGGGCCGCGCTGGAGCGCATGGTGGCGGGCCGTACGTCGATCATCATCGCCCACCGGTTGTCGACCATCCAGCGCGCTGACCGCATCCTGGTCATGCACAAGGGGCACCTGCGGGAAACCGGCAGCCATCAGGAACTGCTGGCCACGCGCGGCATCTACTGGAAGTTGTATCAGTTGCAGTACAAGGACCAGGAAGTCCGGCGTTAACGCAGCAGGGCCATGGCCATGGGCGTGAACGAGGCTGCTCCGTAGGGGACGGCCGGCCCGAGCGGACGGAAGCCCATGCGCTGGTACATCCGCAGGCGTTCGGTAATCCCGGAGATCAACAGCGTCGCATAGCCCTCAGAGATCGCCGTAGCCACCATCAGCTCAAGCATGCCCAGAAAGAGCATCCGCTTGCGGTAGGCGGGCTCGATCGCCAGCAGGCGGGCCTCCAGCAGCGGTCCGGGGAGAGTGTCGAGAATCGAGGGATCGGCCAGGCGCTTCTCCATCGAGAAGGGGCGCCGCGGGCAGGTGCAGACCATGCCCGCCACGCGGTTATCCACCAGGGCGACGAAGAAGCGGCTGATGGCTTCGCGGCTGTCGATGAGGCGGCCGTCCGCGGCCGGCGGGTGCTGCCGGACCTCTTCCGCAAAGACGCGGTGGTTCAGACAGCGGATCTGATCGTACTCCTCCGCTGTCTCCGCGACTCTGAACACATACGGCATAACTTCATGCTTCGTTGCCGGCCTCAAGGGCGGCGCGCTTCACATCCACCTTCATCAGAATCACTAACCCTATCAGGAAGAAGATGACGAGCGAAAGGATCGCCCACTGGTAGCTGCCGGTAAACTGCAGCATCAGCCCGAACAGCAGTGGAGCCAGCCAGCTCGTACCCTTGTCGCTGATCTCGTACAGCGAGAAGTATTCGGCCTCTTTGCCCTGCGGAATCATCAGCGAATACAGCGAACGGCTCAAAGCCTGGCTGCCGCCCATCACGATGGCCACCAGCGCGGCGGCGACAAAGTAGTCGCTGGTCGTTTTCACGATGAAGACGCCGCACATGAGGAGGGTCCAGGTGACGAGGCTAAGGACGACGGCGCGATAGGCGGTCATCAGCTTCGCCAGCAGGTTGAACAGCATGGCTCCGCCAAAGGCCACGAACTGAACCATCAGGATCGCCATCGTTAGCGACTCCAACGGAATCTTGAGGTAGTCGGAACCGTACTGCCCGGCCAGGGTGATGACGGCCTGGATGGCGTCGTTGTAGACCAGATACGCAATCAGGAACGTCAACGTCTGCGGGTAGTGGCGCATGTCCTTGAGCGTCTGGAAGAGTTGCAGGAAGCCCTTGGCAAGCACGTTCTCACCCGCCTGGGCCGTGCGCTGCGGCTTTCGATTGCGAATCCCGATCATCGGGATCATGCCGAAAACAGCCCACCACGCGCCAGCCGAGCCAAGGCTGATGCGGACCGCCATGCCCTTGTCGATGCCGAACGATTCGGCCTTCTGGAAGAGCAGAAGGTTCAGGGCCAGCAGGATGCCGCCGCCGAGATACCCGATGCCCCAGCCCTTTGAAGAGACTCCGTCGCGTTCCTCCTCTGGAGCTACATCGTTGAGGAAGCTGTTGTAGATGACAACCGAGCAGCCGAAGGCGAGATTGGCGATCAGGAAGAGCACACCGCCGAGGAGGTACATGCCGCCGGTCAGGGCAAACATCGCAATCGTGCTGGCCGCGCCCAGGTAGGCGAAGACGCCGAGCAGCCGTTTCTTGTTCGGGCTGTAGTCCGCAACTGCCCCCAGCATCGGCAGGAAGACCACCTGCGTCAACACCGAAAGGGAGATCAGGTAACTCCAATAGCTGCGCGCATCCACCGTGAGGCCCAGCGGGTGAACGTTGCCGCCGGCATCAGCCGCGGCTTTGGCTAGTTCCGTGAGATAAGGGCCCAGGAACAGGGTAACGACCGTGCTGGCGAACGCGGAGTTCGCGAAGTCGTACATGTACCAGGCACGCTGTTCGCCGCGGCTGTACTCGAGCTTAGGCTCGGGACTGTTCAAGCTGTGCCTCCACGAGTTGCGACAGTTTCGGATAGTCCTTCTTGCCCGTGCCGAGCAAGGGAATCTTATCGATGTAAACGATGCGGCGCGGAATGGCCAGTTCCGGTGCGCCCATTTCGCGGGCGGCCGCCTGCAACTGGTCGCGCTTGAGGTCTTTGTCCTGCGTACAGAGCACGATCATTTCGCCGCGGCCGGCATCGGGCCGGGTGACTGCGCCATGAATATGTTTCGGCGACGCAGCCTCGGCGATCTTCTCGACCACTTCCAGCGAGATCATCTCGCCGGCGACTTTGGCAAAGCGCTTGACGCGGCCCCTCAGTTGGAGGAACCCGTCGCTATCGACCACGGCCAGATCGCCCGTGGGATACCAGCCCGGGCCGAACACAGACTCCGGCGGCTCCAGCACGCACGGGTTCGACTCCCGCCAGTAACCCAGCATGACGTTCGGACCTTTTACGTGCAGTAGCCCGCCCTCTTCGATGCCAGGCACCTTCTCGAGCTTCCACTCCATCAGGGGAAGGATCTCGCCGACGGTTCCGGCCTTGTAGCGCATGGCGGTGTTCACGGCGATGACGGGCGCGCACTCCGTAGCTCCGTAGCCTTCCAGGACGCGCACGCCGAACTTGTCCATGTAGGTGTTGCGGATCTCGTCGGTGAGCTTCTCCGCCCCGCCCAGCAGCATCTTCACTTTGCGGAAGTCGTAAGGATGGGCTCGCTTGGCGTAGTGTTTCAGGAAGGTGGGTGTCGCGAACATGACCGTGGCGTCACGGTCGTAGAAGAGTTCGGGCACGATGCTGTAGTGCAGCGGGGAGGGATACAGGAACAGCCGCAACCCGCTCACGATCGGCAGCATGAAGCCGGCGGTCAGGCCGAAGCTATGGAACACCGGCATGGCCGAGAGAATCTTGTCGGCGCGCGAGACATCGATGATGCTGAAGACCTGTTCGATGTCGGAGAGGATCGCCCAGTGGCTGAGGACCACCCCTTTGGGCTTGCCTTCGGATCCGGAGGTGAAGAGGACGACAGCGGGCTCATCCGGCTGGCTGGTCTTCGTTGCGGCACGCGGGAACGGCAGGGCGTAGAAGATCAGCCAGAGTTTGTCGCCGAGCGTGAGCTTCGCGCGCAGGTCTTCCAGGAAGACCACGTTGATCCCCTGGAGTTTCTCGACGACAGCAGTGAGTTTGCCCTTTTCCAGGAACTGGCGCGAGGTGAGGATTGTCTTGACCTTGGCCGCGCGCAGGGCGCTCTGCATGCCGTCGACGCCCGCCGTGAAGTTCAGCATGGCGGGAATACGCCGGACGCCGAAGAGGCCCAGCGCCAGGCAGAGGGTGGCGGCCGCATTGGGCATCAGCACGCCGACGACTTCATTCTCGGCGGTGATTTTGGAGACCAGCCGGCCGAGGGCCAGCGACCCTTTGAGAACGCCGCTGTAGGTTAAGTCGGCTCCGCCGGCGTCTTCCACCATACGCCGGCCGCGGCCGTGGAGTTCGATGGCTTCCAGGAACGCTTCGTGCAGTGTACGCTTCGGCTTGGAGAGCGCCAGGCAGCGCTGCAGCAATCGTTGCATCGCCTCACCGGCCTTGCGGCGCCGGAGTTTGCCGGAAGGCGCCTCGGGCATCGGGATGACTTCCCCCGGAAAGAAGGTGACTTTGATCTTGGGGAACCACGCGAGCGGGTAGTCGCCCTCCATGCGGCTGAAGCCCTTGGCGCGGACGGCCCCGTCAAGAATGAAGGGCGCGACGGTGGCGCCGGTCTTGGCGGCGATGAACGCGGGTCCATCATAGATCTTCATGAGGGAGCCGGTGACGGTGACGCGGCCCTCGGGGAAGATGATGACTTTGCGTCCGGCCTCGATGACGTCGACGGTGGACTTCAGGGCAAAGGGGTTGGTCGTATCGATGACGATGTGATCGGTGACCCGAACAAGCAGCCGGAAAATCAGCTGTTTCATGACCTGGGAGTGCACGACCCACAGGGTGTCATCGGGCAGGATACTCCACATGATGGGAGCGTCGAGAAACGACTGGTGATTGCCGACGATCAGGGTCTTGGCGGGCTGCGGCAGCGCGCCGTGGACCTCAATGCGATACAGCAGGCGCAAGAGACCGCGAATCAGAAGTTTAAGCATGGGTCAGGATCCAGGAACAATGCCATTTAGAGGCGTTACAGGTCAGTGTACGACGAAGAAGAGGGGCGAAGTTTGACATTGTGGGGGTGGGCTTGCTACAAAGGAATAACCAACTGCTCCTCAGTAGCTCAATGGTAGAGCATTCGGCTGTTAACCGAAGGGTTGTAGGTTCGAGTCCTACCTGAGGAGCCAAACTATTTCCATCCGCAGTTTTCCTCCCCACCCGTTAACACCAGAGCCATTCGTGTGCCCGAAGGAAGCCTCCGGAGTTGCGCACGTCCTGCCAACAACTTGCACGCTCATGTTCTCCGCCGCCACCGAAGTGGCGAGCGTCGGTGAGTCCGCCGGTGAGTGGTTGGCGCCCCCGTCTGGCCGAACCTCTCCACTCGCCGGGAGAGGCCCTTCGGTTATTTAACAGCCTCAGAATCTCGCCGGGCGGTGTGCACAGTCTTCCCAATTCCTGCGTATGTTTACAGTGGGAGAGCGCTGATCGCCTCCCAATCCACCAGACAGCGGAACGACCGCAAGGCGGACAGCGCTGTGGGTGCCGGAAGTCGGCCATGACAGGCCGGCGCCGGAGCTCACGGCTCCCGCGGCGTTCCGGCATCCACGGCCTGCTTCCCAGCGGTTCGGTGACGCTGGGGAGCACGGACGCTTGGACGAGCCGACGCGATCATTTGACGACGATCTGAAGGCCATCGCCGAGATCCTGACCGCTGGCTACCTCCGGTATCGCGAACGCCGGCGCCGCGAACTTTCCCTTGATAGTGCCGAAGCTTCGAGCCCTCATGGACAAGAGGTTAACGGCACTGAGAAAGGAGAATGAGTTGGGTACCGACGTTTCACAACAGATCGAGGAACTGGCCCAGATGACGGTCAGCCAATTGCGCGAGAGATACATCGAGGTCTTTGGCGAGGAATCGAGGTCGAACCACAAGCAGTTTCTGTTCCGCCGAATCGCGTGGCGCATCCAGGCACTCGCCGAGGGCGGCTTGTCGGAGCGCGCCCGGCGTCGCGCGCTCGAAATCGCCAACGATGCGGACCTTCGGATCCGGGCGCCGAAGACATTCTTCGGACAGAACACCTCGATTCCGCCGCAACTGGCCGTCCGCACAAAGGCGTCGCGGAGCCTCGATCGCCGGTTGCCCGCGCCTGGAACAATCCTCCGGCGACACTACAAGGGTCGCGAGATCATTGTGCGAGTGCTGACGGACGGGTTCGAGTTCGAGCAGCAGATCTACCGATCGCTCAGCGCGATCGCCCGTGAACTGACTGGGACCAAGTGGAATGGCTTCCTCTTCTTCAATCTCCAGCCAGCCGAGGAGCGTGATGCGAAATAGGAGACCCAGACAGACCATTGAGATCCCTCTTCCCAAAGCAGCCGCGAATCACGTCCGGTGCGCCGTCTACACCCGGAAATCGACGGAGGAGGGGCTTGAGCAGGATTTCAACTCCTTGGACGCCCAGCGCGAAGCGGCCGAGGCTTACATCGCAAGCCAACGGCACGAAGGCTGGAGTCTAATCCCGGAGCGTTTTGACGACGGCGGCTACACCGGCGCCAACATGGATCGGCCCGCGCTCGCCAAGTTGCTGACTGCGGTGGAGGCTCGCAAGGTCGACTGCGTAGTGGTCTACAAGGTTGACCGCTTGAGCCGATCGCTGCTCGACTTCGCCAGGCTAATGGAGAGCTTCGACCGGTGCGGCGTCAGCTTCGTTTCCGTCACCCAGCAGTTCAATACGACGTCTTCGCTCGGTCGGCTGACACTGAACATTCTGCTCTCCTTCGCGCAATTCGAACGCGAGCTCATCTCAGAGCGCACCCGCGACAAAATGTCGGCGGCACGGAAGAAGGGCAAATGGGTCGGCGGACATCCGGTGCTCGGGTACGACATCGATCCGAACGGCGGCCGGCTTTTGGTGAACACAGCTGAAGGCCTGCAGGTGAAGGAGATCTTCGATCTGTACCTGCGGCACAACTCGCTCATGCCGGTTGTGCACCAGCTCGAACGGCTCGGGTGGCACACCAAGCAGTGGAAGACGGAGGCCGGGCGCGAGCGGGGCGGCAAGCCGTTCATCAAGAAGGCTGTGTACATGCTCCTCACCAATCCGCTGTACACGGGCTTCGTCAATCACAAGGGGAAGCTCTACCCGGGCGAGCATGAGGCGCTGGTCGACGAGGCAACCTGGAACCTGGTTCAGTCCAACCTGCACCACAACGGCCACACGAACGGCGGCGGCAATAAGAACAAGTATGGCGCGCTGCTGCGCGGTCTATTGTTCTGCGTTCCCTGCGGCGCGCCCATGGTCCACACCTACACCGCGCGCGAGCCGAAGCTCTACCGCTACTACGTCTGCTACAACGCCCAGCAGAAAGGCTGGAAGGCCTGCGAAACGAAGTCGGTCTCGGCGCCGGGAATCGAGACGGCTGTCCTCGATAGCATTCGTGCGTTGGGCCGCGACGGTAAGCTCCGGGCGCAGGTCGTGGCGGGCGTCGAGGCGGACGATCGCAGCCGTCGCGCTCAGATCGAGGCCGAGCAGACTGAGTTGCTCAAGAAGCTGCACAAGCTGAACGGCGACCTCGCGCGCAATGCGGCCGACAAGAAGAGCGGTTCCGCTGCGCGGTTCGACCGGATTGCAGGTCTCCAGCAGGAGATCGAGGCTGTCGAGCGCAAACTGACCGAAGTCGCCTTGAAGATGAAGGCCACGGAAGAGTCCGCTGCCGATCCGTACGAAATCCAACGAACCCTCGAGCGGTTCGAGCTGATTTGGGATTCGCTGACCACGCGCGAGAGGGACAAACTCATACGGACCCTGGTGACCAAGGTGGGCTACGACGGCCGCACCGGCAAGGTGACTATCGGGTTCCGTCATGCACAAGGAAAGGAACTATGCCACGCAAATACGAACAACCAATGACGCCTGCCGATGCGGAGACCGGATTCCAGGTCGAGACCGTCCTCCCGCGTCCAGCCCGCGGGCGACGTCAGGTGGCTGACCCTCGGCCTCGCGTCGGACCGGCGCCGCCCCAGCTACCCCGAATCACGCGGTTGATGGCCCTGGCCATCAAGTTTCAGGACTCAGTAGATCGCGGTGAAGTTCGAGATTATGCCGACATCGCGAGGCTGGGCTACGTTACGCGCGCCCGGGTTACCCAGATCATGAATCTGCTAAACCTCACTCCGGAAATCCAGGAGTTGCTGCTGTTTGCGGACGCCTCTCAGGACGGCGGAGGAACGGAGCGTGATCTACGCCCGATTATTGGCTTGGTTAAATGGGAGGAGCAGCGAACGGCGTGGCGTTCGCTGCTGCTGCGGTAATCCTGTCGCGGGCCTTTCCTTCAGCCCGTTACGCGGCTTTCAGCGACTGTTCCAAGAGGCCATCGATAGCCTCCTCAGCGACATCTGCCATACTTCGGAACTCAATCCGAGCCATATCGTGAAGCCGGCGGAGGATTTCATCCTCGCGGCTGCCGTCGGTTACAGGCGACCACAGGCCGGCATACTGCGTGATTTCGATCTTCTTTCGCCACAGCGAAGTGACCGCGCGGTCCAGCACACTGCCGCGCGAGTGCAGACCAAGGGCGCGCGCAAGGACGTCAAGCTTGGCGAGGGTAGCGGGCCGGAGTTTGAAGGAATACATGGTTGCTTCGGCGTTCATAAGTTCCCCACCAGCCATGGTGGGGCATGCCGGAGCAACGACTCTGAAAATCGCTGATAAACGGAAAGGGCGGGATCTTAAAGCCGGCGACGGCAGTCAGTAGAGGTCATCAATGGTGCTTGCATTGCGAAGCGCCGGAAGTGATACGAATCTGCCTGGCATGATGCGGGCCAAAAACCGCTTGTCGCCTAATTGTAGCGGATTACGAAGCTGGACAGGTGGATCGGTGAGAATGATGCAATGCTTCCCTTCCGCTGCCCATGTGTTGACCTCGGCCAGAACCGCAGGATCGGCAAAGGCATTTTGCAACTCGGGCACCGTCCTTGCTTCCTGGATCGTGATCCGGTTCCACATGGTGCGGTTCCGCGCAATGTACGCAATCTGGCTCGGGTTCTGATTCACGCGGTCTGCCGTTTCGTAATGGGCCACGTAACGTGCGGCCCTTCCGCCGAGATTGTTGGGAAACCAGACACGATGCCGAAGGGCTACATCCATGAACCAACCGTTTTGGACGGCCAGAACGACATCCTCGATCTCACCGTGCGGCAGTAGGTCGATTTCCTTCTTGTCGTACATCGTAGTCTCCACCTCCTCCAGGAACAGCGCGCCGATGCGCCGCCCGTACTCGACATCCTTTCCATTCACGACCCGCCGCCGGTCCTTCCTGATCTGATCTGGCGTCAATCGCAGAGAGCGCTTCAGTATGTCGAGCACTTCGAACCAGCGCAGCCAGACGCATGTTCCATCTGGCACGATGGCGGGTTCAACCTGTGCTTTCAGTTCATCAAATGAAACGTTTCTGTTGCCGATGCAGAAGCAGTCCATCTGGGTGATGCACACCAGCTTCATGTTCATGGCGGGCGATGTGGCCAAGTGCGTGGCGTAGTCGGTAATCTGCTCAACCGTAAGCGGGTTGCTACCGATCTTGGCCTCAATCAGAGCGTGAAGGTCATCGTCCAGGCGGATTTCGCCATCGGGGATTCTGACGTTGCCGGACGCGGACCTATGGGGTACCTGGAAGCGAATCCGAATCTTGGCACAGGAAGTCGTCGGCAGAACCGCGCCGCATCGCTCGAGGAACGCGGGAAGAAAGCTGGATCGGAATTCCGAGAGCATGAAGAGTACGTTCGCGGTGAACCGGTTCTCGTCGTCCTCGAAATACCTGCCGTGCAGCGAAAACAGGTTCAGTTCATTCATGGCGCGCTTCGAGCTCCACTCGCCTAGCTGAATTTCCTTTCCGCCTGAACGGACCCGTCGCACTCGGGGCAGAGGACACGCGTGTTGGCCTCTGTGTATCCGTCAACGGCGACGATCCGGTCCAGGACAGAATTACGTTTGGGCAACGGATTCTGGCAGATGGCGCACTGGCCGTTCTGCTCAGCGACTTTCTTCTGCTTGAGCTTCCGCCGCTGCATGGGGGTACCTCGCTCGTCGTGAATTAAGCGATTGAGGATATAGCGGCGTAGCGCGAAGAGCAGTTCCCGATCGCCCGCTGCAACGTTTTTGATCTCAGCGCGCGTGGTGTCGAGGATGCGCCGGGCAGACTCATGCTCGTCTGCGGTCAGCCTGCGGTTCGGCTGCCGATCCTGATCGGGTTCTCCGCACGCAGACTCGTCGATCACAGCTTCCATCCAGCCTTGATCTTGTCGAGGATGCTATTCGCCAGCGACAGATCGCCATCCCCTTTCGTCTTGACCGTGATCCGGACTTCAATCTGCGGGTCCATGCCGGCGAGGGGCTTTGACAGCATGTGGATTTGGTCCGCGAGGTCCTGGATTTCCGAGATGCTGAGGACCGCAAGACTCGAGGCTCGACGCCCCGCTGGCGTTTGGGTTGGAGGTGGCTCCTGGGGCTTCGGTGCCGCGCTACGAATCATCAGGTCAGTGCTGCCGTCATTTTGCAGGGAACTGATCGGACCAGTTCCGCTGACGCGGTGAATGAAACCCTGACCCAGAGCGGCATTGACGCTATCCATGAAGAGCTTCGTCGGCCACGGCCGCCCGCGCTTGGCCTTCAGGTCGGCGTACAACGCGGACACGGTGGTCTTCGGCTCGGCCTCCGTGGTCCAGGCGTCGGACAGCGCCGTTGGAAGGAGGTCCATCGCGGCCAGAGCCGCCGGTGGCCGGAACAGGAGCGCGTCGGCATCCATCTGGATCGCCGTGGGGGCCTCCGAGAAGACGCTGTCGTTGCCGTAGACCAGCCAGAGCCCGCCATCCTGAATGGCTTTCGAAACGGCTTTCTTCACGAAGGTGTAGTCCACTTTGGGGATCGGTCGCATCTCTGGCGGGTAACCGGGCTGCGTCTCCTCCTCGAAGACGTGGGTCCCATCGAACCACGAAAACAGATCCGAGAGCTTGACGCCGTCGTCTGTCTTCGGCCACAGGCCAGACAGTGCGGCTGGCAGGACTGCCGCCGAACTCAGTGCGTTCAGCGTTGCCTGCGCCGGCAGCCAGGCTTCGGCGCTCTTGCCCCAGTCGGTGACGTCGATCCCGGAACGCCAGAACCACGCCTCGGACTGGTCGGTGCGAACACAGCGAACAGCCAGCACCCCGCGCCGCACCGCGTCTTCGATCGTGTTGAGAACAGTCCGCCCGCTCAGGAGCTTCGGCAGCCGCGGATCGCGACCAAACTGCTGGTACAGGTCCGCCACGCGAATGTGCGAATCTGTCGCCGGCCAAACCGGGTATAGGCCGTTCGGCATGATCGCTTCCGCGTCGATCTTCTGGCGGAATAGCCGAAGTGCCGTTTCCTTCAGGAGCGTAGCAAAGAGCGATTCCGCGCCAAGTGTGATCTTTTTGGCCTGGATCGAACCGTCCTTCTCCAAGTAGAGAACCAACTCGTAGGCGTTCTTGACCGAGGTCTGCGCCGCCTTCAAAGCTTCGCGCTTCTTGTCGCGCACGGTCTTCTGCTGGAAGTTGTCCAGATCTTTGAATTGGCTCGAAGTTTCGATCTCCTCCCAGGCCAGCCACTCCGCGATCTGTTGTTCCGCCTGATGCAGTCCTGTCACGCTGGGTGTCGCAACGAGGACAATGTTCTGATACGTCCGGATATCGCTCGGCGAAGAGTGCGTGCGCAGGAACTCCTGCGCCTTTGCGAGGGGCGGGTCGCCGACCACGCCAGCGTAGTCAGCGCCCAGCACCACCAACCGGAACTGTCCATCGTCATCGACGTCAGCAGGCGCATCCGGGAGCTTGTGCGGCTTGATGCCTTCTTCGACCGCGCCTTCATACAGGGGATCGCACTTCTTCTCTGCAAGTTCATTGAACTTGCTCTTCGCGTGTTTCAGCACCTGTTTCTTGTAAGAATCGTGAAGCTGGTTGAGATTCGGCTTCGGCCCGAGCCTCCAATATTTCGGAACGCCGGTGCCAGCCTCCGTCGAATCGCACTCTTCCAGGTACCAGGACGCCTTGGCCCAGGCGATCAGTCCGTTGTTCAAAACGGCCGGCATCTCACAAGTGCCAGCCAGTAGCCAGCGAAGATCCGATAGTTCCGCCTGTTCTCCGATGGGTTGGGAGAAAACGAACGCGGCCACGCACGCCGCCTCGATCTCGCGCCCGGTGAGAGTGGCGGCATCCGCTTTCTGCGCGTCCATCGCTCGTGGCAACTCCGTCTTCAGGTTGGTCGGCCACTGGGGATTCTTCACGCGGTCGGAGTCTTTCGCGGCCTCTGCCAACTTGAGCAGCGCTTCGCTCAGGCCATCCTTGCCCGGCGCGTTCAAGAAGACCTGCGGCCCGATGATGGGTGATTCGTCCCATTTCTCCGCGTCGCGCAGAGCCATGGCGAAGGTCTGCAAGACGCCGCGCGTGCGCTGGAACTGGTCCAGGTCGGTCCATTTGCCGAAGAAGCGATCAAGGAGGTCCGGATGGAACGGGTACGCCGTCTTCAGGCGGTCTACCGAATCCGGCTGCTTGGCGCGGACACCATCGACGGCCTTCATGCGCGGCCAGAAAGCAACAATGTGTTTCTCACGATCCGCGGGGTTCTCGGGGAAACTGACGAACAGCCGGCGCCGAAGCAACTCCGCGAGGTCGTCCTTCTCAACGGGCGACTGGAGCGACGCCTGACGGTTCAGGCCGTTGTTGCAGGCATTCAGAACCGCTTTCCCGACTTCGTCGTTCTTCTGCGGGTCGGTGGCCAGCAGGGAGACGACCAGGCAGGAACGCGACGAGGACTCGGTGGCCTGAGAGAGACGCTGGAAGAAATTCTTGAAGCGGTCATACCAAACGGGGCCACGGTCCTGCTTTTGGCCCGATGAGTCGGGCGACGCGGCGTCGTGCGCCCACATCAGGAACTCGTCAATCAGGATCAGCGCGCCGCAGCCCGAAGCCTCAACCTCACTGAGGATTTGCGCCCAGAGCGTGTCCGACGGCGGTGTGTCATAGTCCGCCTTCGCCTCGTCACGCGCCAGAATATCCAGGCCCTTCTGGCCGAGCAACTGCCAGGCGATCAGGTTCCAGGGCATGCGGAAACTGCGCTTCTCCCCCGTCGGAGACGCAACTTCGCAGCCCTTTACCCAGTCCACCTTGTCGAACGACACGGCGGCAACTCTGGCGATCGGCGGATCAGCAAGCTGGGCGTCATTCAGAATTGTCCCTACTGACGTCTCGCCCTTCGGCAACTTGGCGCCGAGGGTGGTCAGGTAGTAGAGCGTGGTGAGCGTATGCGATTTACCGCCACCGAAGGTCTGGGCGACGTTGATCACGGCCTCACCACCGGGAACCTTCGCGAGCCGCCGAAGAACCACCTTGCAGAACTGCCGGAGATTCTGGGTCGCATAAGTCGTGCTGAAGAACTGCGCGGGATCGCAGTAGAACGGCATGTCGCCCGGCCAGCCGTTGATCACCTTGTAGAGATCGACGGCGAAGTCGCTGGCGGTCAGCTTTCGATCGCGGATCTCCGGGCGCAGATCGCAAGTGGCCTTCCACGGCTGGATCACTGATTGTTTGCTCATATCGACGATTCCTCTTTGCTGTCTCTAGTTGATCTGCACTTGGTCGGCGTCTGCCACCGCATCAAAAAGCGACACTTCCTTCATTTCGTTTGCAACGACGATCATCTTTCGGCTCATCCGAAGTTGTGTCGCGAGCGCCTCGACAAGCCGCCTCTCGGACTCCTGCTTGTCGCGTACTGCCAACTCACGAACGGCCTGCAACAGCGGCTTGAATGCCCGGTCGTTGGACAACCCCCAGGCATCGAATGTCTCCTGGACCTCTGAAGTTCGGTTCTGTTGAAAGAGAAACATCAAACGGTGAAGCTTGTCTATCAGCGGAGCTGGTTGCCCGGCCTTGCTCTCTCCGAGTCCTTCTTTCGAGGATCGCTCCTGCCACCCCATCAATCGGTACTCGTTTCCTTTGCCCTCGGTAGTCTCGCTTGGCTGATCATCGGACTCTTCGTCCTCTTTTCGCGGCCGCCCTTTCTTCAGCTTCCCTCCCTGTTCCAGGATGTTCCACACGACTTTAAGTTCGGTCTCCTTCTTCCCGCAAGCATTCGCGTAAAGGATGCAAGCGCCAGCCGGAGTCGGCTCAAGTCCGAAGTAAGCGCGGTGAAGCAAGTAATACTGGGTGACAGGATCCATTTCAAGGCTCTCACCGCGCCCTTGGGTTTCCAGTTGGAAATCACGGAAGCCAGGCAGTTCCCCCAGGCAGAATTGAAGTACCAGTTTGCGCACTTCGCGGAGAAACTCGCTCACTGTGAGGATGCCTCCTTCAGTCTTCTTGACAAAAGGATGAGCGCTGTATGCCTCGAGCGCCGGGCCTAGCGCGGCCCAAATGAAGTCGGGTCCACTGATCCCTAAGTCGAAGTAGTACTGAAGGATGTTGCGGCCGCCCAAGGTGTCGCGAGGATCGAAGAGCGTCTTCTTCATCTCCTCCAACACCCTCTCCTGCCATCCCGCGGCGGCGCTCTTCGGTCGCTTCCGACACACGATCCAGATCGACGACGAGAGCGACGCTCTGTTGAAGTTTCTGAATCCTCCGGTCATCTCTGTCTGAATCGGCCAGCTAGCAACCACGAGGAAGCCGGCACGGATCATTGCACTAACAAGCGTTTCCCACGCATCGACGTCCTTGTTAGCGAACACGACCACGAAACGACCACCATCACTCAATCCCTCGTAGCACCTTTGAAACGATGTCGCCATGCCATCTTCATAGGCCTGTTTCGCCTTCACCTTGTCGCCCGAATGACGCGATTCATCCTGAATCAGTTCACCATCGTTCGCGGCGTTGTCCCATTTCGGCCCCAACTGCGCACTGAATACTTGCCGATATGTCTCATTGAGATCGCCGACGATGCGCTTTTGCCAAATGAAGAAAAAATCCATCAGGTCCGAATACGGTATGGCGTCATAGTAGGGAGGATCGGTGAAGATGATCTGCTGCTCCGCGAACTTGGTTGTCACGCTACTAGAGCGACGAATATCCGGCGAACGATGGTTGCCTTTGGTGGCAACCAAAAGGGATGCGATGGCCTTCGCCGCAACCTCCATACCTCCGGCGTAATAGCGATCTGACTGCGACAGAGGGTTTGCTTCGGCGAAATCCCAATTGACCGGAAGAGCATACCTGCTAAACGTTTGTTTCACCTCTCCGGCAGTTGGGTCCCAGATACACAAAGTGCTCATGTAGTTCGCGAGGCGTCCGAATAAGATGGTTAAGTAGGCAGCTAGCGCTTCCGATGCCGGTTCCTCGTTGTGTCGGATGACCTGAATTGCCTCGCGTGTCTGTACGGCGAAAACACCAAGGGCCAAGAGTTGACGCGAAGTAAAGATATCTCGCCACTTCTTAAGTCCGTAGTTATGGAGCGAGAATGCCCGCGATGCCCCACTGCCGCCGCCGGCGGGCGTCGCCTCGTCAGGCATGCCGAACGGCAAGTCTCTAAAAATGGCAGCGAGGTCTTCGATCTCAGGCGAGGCAGCGACAATCTCGCTGTCGGACGGCAGTCGATAAAACTTGACGGCTTTCTTGGCTCCGGGTTTTACAACCTCGACGACAACCGAGATCATCTGCGTGTCAAGGAGGCCTTGTTGGCCTTGGCGACGAAGATCTTCGGTGGTCAGGGCGATCATTCCAGGCCGTCCGCTCAGCGGACTCCAGACACCGGCGCGGTTCATCGTGCCCAACTTAAGAAAGTCCGAAAACGTGTCAACCGTGACTTCCCATGCAGACAGGTGCGGGTTATCTGCGATGATCCGTTCGGGCTGATCAAGATCTGAGTCCCGCAAGAGCACGAAGTCGACACGCAACCGATCTGCGCTCGGGACCGGCAAAAGTGCCACGCGCCGGCCTTTCTTCCTGCATAGCCAGAACGATTTTAGGAGTGGAATGCGACCAGTTGAAACCTTGTCTCTTGCTGTTCGTGCCCACAAATACGCTACGGTGTGCTCTCCGCTGATGATGGGATAGCGGGATGCAAGGTTCGCACGGGAGCGCTCAAGTACCCACCTTCCCCAGGCACGCACGTGCCAAGCCAGGTCAGCGTCGGGCAGTTCCATAAGAGCCAGTTGCTTTGGATCTGAGAAGTGGGACTTCTTATCACCTCTGCGTCTCTTCACTTTTCCCGCGAGAAAGTCCTCAAGGAAATCTGGCCAGTCACGCACGAAACTCGGAAGCGGCCATGTCTTGCCTGCAAACTGCTGTGGATAGTCTAGAGTGCATTTCAAGATGAACCATGCGACAGGATTCAGGTCAGAAGCCGTTGCTGCACAACCGAGGCGCATGGCCTCCAATGGAATGGCCCCACCGCCAGCGAATGGGTCAAGCACGCTCGGCATCTCGTCCCCATAAAAGCTGGCGATCTCCTTGCGAAGCTCTTCCATCGACCCTTCGTCCTCTTGGCCCCACGCGAGGACTCCGCCCTCTACGACCTGCTTGTCCTCAACGACGGTATTACCTTCGTCATCAACCTCCTCAACGGATTTTGTAACGACGGCGCCACCGATTTTAGCCATCAGTTCTCGCCTCTTCTCTGAGTCCCCCGGATCTGGTAGAAGAGTGGCCAGCAGCGCTGCCCGGCAAGCCGCAAGCGGTCGCCGGGCAGGCCAAATGTGCAGCGTCGAGATATGGCCATGCCTCACGTTCTTCTCGTGAACGCTAGCGATCGATGCCTGCTTCAACGGAAAAGCTACTTCAATTAGCCGCGGCTTGTCGTTCATCGTTTCACTCCTTCTGGTCCCAAATCTCCGAATCTCTTGTTTGCCGCCGATCACGTTCTCTGTCGCGGGAAGGGGAGATGGTCCCCGCAGTGCGCGATGATGATCCTGTTCAGCTTCCGATCGGCTTCGAAATAGATCTGAAGGCAGTTCTTTCGGTCTCCACCACCAAGGTCGAGATGCTGGTAGACCTTTCTCTTGCCACCGTTCAACGTGAATTCCCGATACCGCCCATACTTGCGGTAATCGTTCTTCACCGTGTCGCTCTCTGTCTGCGAATACTGGGTGAATCCCCGCTTGCCAAGTTGCTCGGCCCATCCACCCATGGACGTGCCGGTTCGGACTGAGTCGAAATACAGGTTCCCGACGTCCCTGATGGCCATGAGCGCCTGGTAAACCTCCTCGGGCCGGGCGAACTCCGAAGATCCGGCCGCGTTCTTGGCGGTGTCCAACACCAGGAGATCCTGGCCGAACTCACGCTCGGCCTGCTCCAACGCAGCGAGCGGAGACTCGGGTTCCACTTCTTCCGGCTCCTGGGGCGCCGCCGCCTCGTCCTCACCACTGAGCGCCTGATGCTGCTGGAACAAGTTCCAGTTCGACTTGACTGTGCTCAACTCGAACGTCAGGTCGGATTTCTCCTTCTCCAACTGCTTCAGCCGTTCCAGCAGCGAGGCGTTTTCTTCCATCGCCATCTCATGGAGAGGCAGCAAGTCCTGCAGGGTGCTGGCGTCGCTGGCTCCTTGTTGAATTTGCCTCCGGACGCGCTCGGATTCAGCCACCCGCTCGGCATCGATTCTCGCCTGAGTTTCCCGGATCACTTCTCCGTCTGCGAAGCGGAAGGCCGAAACCTTCGACAGGAAGTTGAATAGCCGCCGATCGAGGGGCTTCCCTGAGAATTCGAACTTCTCGATCTGAATCGGGAAGTAAAGTTCGTGTTGCATCGGATCGGAGGTTCGGGTTAGGCCAGGCCAATAGATGCGGATGCACCCGTTGAAACACGAAAGCGACTTGCCCAGACTGTCCGTAAGCCGGAAAGCAGCCCATTTATCGAAAACCGCCACGTGTGCAAAACCCAGTAGACTGCGGTGCAGACGGTCTGCGTCCACGTTGGGCTCGTCTTTGAACCTGTCATGGGACACGACCACGACCGGCAGAGTGCGTTTGTCGTCCAGCAGGATTTCGTCAACGAAGGTCGGTACGTCTGACGCCTCCACCAGTTGCTTATGGGAAAGGATCGGGCGGGGGCCGGCCCAGCAAGAATAATCCGTAAGGATGTCCGTAACGATTCGGGGTCTCCCGATGCTCAGCCAGGCGGGTCGGACAACGAACGCCGTGGAGGCCGCGCCAAGCTGCAAGGCAAACTGTATCCGATCATCGAGCCAGGCGATGGCAATATCCGTGGTCCACCGCATGGACGCGTCCTTGTCGTCCGGGTGAATCCAGCGAACACGAACCAATGCGCCTTCGCCAACGGCATGGCAGTAGTGGTGAATGGAATGGCCCGGCAGCGGTTCCGCGCTCTTGTTTGCCGGCGGAAACGCACACAGGGTGTTCCACGACCGTTTGTACTTCTCTTCCACCCAGTTGGAGACGCGGTTCAGGAGCTCTGATAGCAACGCCCCTACGTTTTGCCCACTGGCGGGAATGACTTCGAACTGGATGGAGTACAGATTCGGCATCGAACGTTAAACCTCCTCGCCGAAGCGCAGGATGGCTGCTTCAATCATTTCCACAGCCTGGCGGTGCCTCATTCCGGTTCCGCCTCCCGAATCACCTCGCCGATATTGATACTGAAGGACTGTTTCGTCTTGAACGCCAGCCGGATCGGGTCACGAACCCGGAAGAGCTTGGGATCGGTGGCGCAGTCCACCACGACGTACAGCCAGTACTTGTCGCGGACATTCGCGGCGGTCGGCCACTCGTTGTCGGTGAGCTGAACCTGTCCCCGGCCAGCCCGGCCCTTCACTTCGATCACTACCTTGTCGCCGTTCGCGCGATGGCTTTCGAGATCGTAGCCGCGGGCGAGGTGCGGGGAGGAGACATCGAACACGCGAGCCTGATAGTGGTCGATCTCGAAATTCCTGGCAATCCGCATCGCAATGGCTTCAATGTCTTTGTCGTAGGCCTCGCGGGCTTCCGGCGTCGGATCGGGAACCACGATGGCGAGTGCGATGCGCTCCAGTTTGACCACGTCCACCAGGTCCGGGCGCCTTTGTTCATACAGAAGAGCTTCCGCCTTCTCTGCGTCTAGGAGCGCCTGCTGCTTTTTCACTTCCTCCAGGTCTCCAGCCAGGTCTTCTTCACCCAGCCGGATGCGCCGCGCGAGATCGCTGCGTTTCTCGGCCAGTGCGCCGCCCTGGTAGTCGAACCCACGCAGGAGATCGTCCATGAGGCCTTCCGATTGCGCGCGAAGCGCCGCGCGAAGTTGCTGGAGATACGTGGTCTCGGCCAGCATCCGGGCATAGGAGTCGGCCCGCGCCGCGCTTTCTTCCGGATTCAGCAGGAGGTTGCCCGCTTTCCACAGCAGGGACTTCGGCGCGGGCTGCAGGGCGAGAAGGTGATTCGGCGCGCCAGATGAAAACTCCCCGGCCTCGTCCCATCGAATTCCGATCAGGCGGCGGTCAAAGCCGCTTGTCTTTGCGGTCCGCCCATCGCCCATCGTCGACTCGCCGAGCTGGCAAACGTAGACGCCGAAGAAGTATGGGCGGTCCGCAGCGGGATCGCAGAAGACCACGCCGCGTTGAACATCGCCTTGGAATTTCACGATGGCCTGGTCGCACAGAGCGTCGAAGATGATGTCGCCAGGGCGTAGGAAGCAGACCCGGCTGGCGTCGATACCTGGGATCACAGAGTCTCGCCGCACGGTGAGAAACTCCGGCAGACCGTTGGGGAAGCGTGGACTGAGGTTGCGCAGCCAAGTGCCATCCGGTCCGGAAGGAGCGAAGCGCGCGGATTCGGTCACGTCGCCTTCGATCTGTATTCCGAGACGGGGCCCCGCCTTGTCGATGAAGTTCTGGATATAGGCCGGCAGCAAGCGGTTGAAGCGCTCGATTTCGATTTCGCTGTTCAATTGGCCGAGCCGCCTGGCGACATCGCCATACGTGGAGGCGGTCTTGCGTTGTTCTTCGACTGCCACTCGAAGCCGCTGCGTGGCGAAAAGCGAGTCGAACTTCTTTTGCGCCGAGTAGGGCGCGGTTTCGAACAGCGCGTCCCTCATGAGGTCGCGGAGCGAGACTTCTTCCAGCTGCTGCCCGATCACATCGAAGACCTTGTCACTGCACAGGTCTTTCCGCGCTTCGTCGAGTTTACTGAGCAGCGTCGCCAGCACGTCGCCCTCGCGCGTGCCCTCGGCCACCATATTGAAGATCCGGACTTCGGCGTGACGCTGGCCAAAGCGGTGGAGGCGGCCCATGCGCTGTTCGAGCCGGGCCGGGTTCCACGGAATGTCAAAGTTCACCATGATCCAGGCGAACTGAAGGTTGATGCCCTCGCCGGCGGCGTCGGTCGCCAGCATGAATCGTGCGGATGGTGCATCCGGGTTTTTGATGCCTTGCTCGCGCCGGACTTCGGCGGGCATAAAGAAGATGCGCTGCTTCTCGCGCTCTTCGACGTCCAAGCCGCCGTGGATGTACGAGAGCTGCCCCGTGTATCCGAGCGCTTCGAAGCGTTGACGCAGGTACTCGAGAGTGTCCCGATGCTCCGTGAAGATCAGCAATTGCTGATTTCGGAACTCAGAGGACTCGATCAGTTCGCGCAGCTTCAGGAATTTGGTCTCCTGCTGCAATTCGCGGACCTGGTCGCCGAGTGCCATTACATGGTCGATATATTCGAGTTCTTTTCGAAGCTGTGCGGCATTTGCCGGGCGCGCCAGGGAAAGTGCCTGGCTCTCGACCGCTTCTTCCGTTTCGTAGCCGTCGCCATCTTGTTCGTACTCGTCCGCCGTGCTGGTGTCGAAATAGGAGGTGATGCGGTCAAGGGAAACCTGCACTGGACCGGACGCGGGAACATTCTCTGTGATCCGCTGCCGTCTCCGCTTGAGGGATTCCAGCATGGCGTAGGTGGAGCTGGCCAACCGGCGCTGGAGGACCGCCACAACCATTGCGGCCGCGTTCTTGTTGCTGGTCCGGTTGTTCTCGTAGCTCCACTTCAGGTAGTCGGTGGCCGCATCGTAGAACCGATTCTCAGCAGAGGACAGGCGGAAGGTGATGGTCTGACAGAGACGGGGTTTGTAGATCGGCTGCCCGTGGTAGTCGACCATTTCCTCTTTGAGCCGCCGGATGAAGTACTTGGTGCGCTTCTCGGGAACCAAGGCATCGAAGGCGTCCTGAGTGGAAAGAACTTGCGGGTCCAGGAGGCGCCAAAGGGCGTAGTACGGAAACCGCTTACCCATGTGAGGTGTCGCGGTCAGCAGCAGGAGATGGGTGGCGCGGTGGCTGAGAGCCTCGGCGAGCCGGTATCTCCGGGTTTTGCTGTCCGGGCGGTTCGGATCGCCCCATGACAGTTTGTGCGCTTCGTCGAAAACCGCTAGGTCGAACCGCGGGAGAGTAGCCGCCGTCAGCCGCTCCCTCACCGCATCGGTGGCGGCCGTGTCGACGCTGATGATGAACAGGCCCGCGCCGGGTTCCGTTAGGGGATCGCCTTTGGCAAAGTCCGCGCCGCGAAGGATGGTGAATTCCAGGTCAAAGAAGTGCCGGAGTTCGCGGCGCCAGTTCCAGGTCAACCCGGCGGGCGCGCAGATGATTGCCCGCTTTAGTCGTCCGCGGTTGATCATCTCCCGGATGTAGAGGCCGGTCATGATCGTCTTGCCGGCGCCGGCGTCATCGGCCAGCAGAAACCGGAGCGGATTCTGCGGCAGCAACTGTTCGTAGACGGCGATGCGCTGATGCGGCAAGGGCACGACGCGGGAGAGTTCCAGCCCGAAAGCCTTATTGAAGAGATGACCGTTCTGCAATCGGTGGGCGTCCACAACGAGCTTGACGGCCTCCGCGTCTCCTTCGAAATCCAGACGCACCGGCATTGCTGGTAGGAAAAGCTGCGCCTCTACTTCAGCAGACTCTCCATGAAGAAGGGCCTTGATCCGGTCGATCCGGTCCTTCTGAGGCTTGGCTTTCCCGTTCTCCCAACGGTTGACGGTAGCGAAGGAGACGCCGAGGGCCGCCGCAAAAGCTTGCTGCGACATTCGCAATTGGGTTCGTACGGTTTTGATCTGTTCGGAGTCCATCAAAAAACTCTTGATCTATATATAGCGAATGCTATAATCGCTGTCAATGGGAAACTTGCAATTCGTTTTCCACAGGTCGAACTCTGGCAAGAATGCCATCTGGCCGGACTCCAAGAGCTTGGGCTGTGAGAATGTATTCGCCTCGTATTCGCCATTCTAGAATTGAAACGGTTGTACTCCAGGCCGCCCGCCAGATGCGTATCGACGGTGACAGACCTGCCGCGACGGACCGCATAACTTATTGAGGTGTCTGAAGATGGCTCGATTCAACCTGAGAAGCTTTGCGCAGCCGGACCTCCTGAAAAAGATCCAACCTGCAAACTTGATCCCCTTGCTCGAACCTTTCCGGATGTTCCTGGAGATGAAGGGCTTTGACCTTCCCTCCGGCGCCAACCAGGAAATCGATGCCACGACCTTGGGCGGTATCCTAGCCCAGCCCGACGAGGACATGCCAGGCGACTTGGTGGAAGCGCTCCACCTGATTGGCAGCATCGGGTCGGATGAGCGTTTCGATGAACTGCTGGATCTGGCGGGGTCCAACCAGATCGAAACAGACGGCGAAGTGACCGCATTGGATCTGGCCACGCAGATCTGGCTGAAGAATCCCGAAGCGCTGGAGAGGAAGGAGCACGAGGAGTTCTTCCAGAAGCGAAAGTCCTTCGAGAGCTTCCGGGCGGCCGCCCCGGACGATGTCATGGCGGTAGACGATTTGCCGGCGGATCTGTCCCAACTGGAAGCATCGCTTGATGCCTACTTCCAAGCGAAGAAGCGCGGCGTCGGATGCCGGATCATGCGGAAGGATTCTGTCGGGGAGGTCCGGTTCCTCGTGGAGCATGGCCAGCCTTGCAAGCGCGAGCCAAGCCGGAAGGGCCCCCGATCGACGTCGACGTTCTTCCGGCCGGAGAAGACCGACGTGGTGATCTACGACGCCATCCATAACGAACTTCGCATCAATGCATCCACCTTTGCCGATGTCCGCGAATACCGTGTTCAGTTTGGCCGGCACGTGTTCGGCGGCGAGGACAAATTCGTCTTCGCGGAAAAGTACACGCTCGATCCACTGAAGGAGGATGGCCGCGCAGCACTGAACTGCCGCGACATCGCTGGGTTGGACACAGTGAAACTCCGGGAGATCGAATACTCGTGGGGCGGCGCCTTCGAGCATTTTGAGGTTCATCGCGCGGAGAGTTTGTTTCATGCGCTGGCGCTGATCCAGAGAACCATTGAAGCGGAAGCGCAGATCCGGAAAGCCGTGTTCAAGATCAAGCTGGATGACGAGAAGAAGCCTCGAACCGTGACGATCAAGGCTGGCAACAAGTCCGGGTACAACCGTGGCGAGGAGGCCATGGTGATCGAGGACTGGTTGCGTGCCCGTGGATTCGTCATTACCGAGGAGGGCGCGGCCGATGCGCAAGCTGACGCAGCTTTGGCGGGCGATTGAAAAGGTTCCGGGGCTGACCGACATCCCGGCGGTGTGGGAAGTGCACTGTGGCGACGAGTTCTCGCTGCTTCGTCCGCATCTTCGCTCCACCGACGTATTGGGGCACCGCTATCCCTGTCCGAATCCGCGCGACGCCGATTGCCCTCGCGGCATCGTCGATTACGGTAATGGCTCCTTTGCGGCGATCTGCAGACACCCACACAGGCTTTGCGAGGACAAGGTGCTCACCACCAGTGACGCGCTGATCCACGAACTCGACCTTGCCTCCTTCTTCAAACCCGTCGCGCAAGCGCTAGGGCTGCGCTGGCAGCAGCCTGCCCTTCGCTTTCCTGGCGTCTGGGCGATTGGAGTGTCATCCCGCGCCAACACGCGGAGCCAGCCCGCCTTCCTGCAGGTTCAGGCGCGGCGAACGGCTTTTCTGGAGGGCGTTCGCCGGCTGCTGGTCGAGATCGATGGGCCCTTCCTATTGGTGGCGCCTACCGAACGATTTCGGGATGTGGCCGTTCAGGAGATGATCCAGGCCCGCGGAATCGGCTTCATTTCGCTTGAAGCCCAGATCGTGGTGGACGATGCCGGGCGGTTTGTTGCGGTCGATCCAGTGTCTTCCGAAGATGAACAGACCGTTACGCCGCCGACCGACCGGGAACGCGTGCTGAACGCTTTCTGCCAGAAGTATGACATCCCGAAAACGAAGGTCGCGGACGAGGCAGAAGTGGATCCTACTGACCTTTACAAATGGGTCCGCGACGAGCTGCCAAGGAAATCGAAAAAGTCTGCCCGCATCGAGGCTCTGCTCCGCCGAGGGATCGTCAAACCGACGCGCTGATCGCCCACAGTTCGCCCACGTCGCCCTTGTTGAATCGCCCACGGGGTGAGGATTCAAGATCGTCTTGTACCAAACACGCACAAAGCGTGAGGGACAGGCGAAATGAGCGACAAACCCCTAGAAACACTACTCGAAGAGAAGGAACTGGCCGAAAGACTCCAGGTCTCTCTCGGCACGCTCCGAACCTGGCGGACTGAAGGCAAAGGGCCTCGGTTCCATCGGATTGGGCAGATGATCCGGTATGCCCCTTCCGACGTGAAGGATTGGCTGGTGAGCCGTCAGGGCGGCGGTGACGCCCTGGAGGTGGCGCGATGATGCGCGGTAAACCCACCTCCACCAAAGACCTGCTGGCGTCGGAGCGCGCGCTTCTCGACGCAATTCGCACGCTCGGCTTCGGGCAGATCGAGTTTCTGCGAATTCGCGCCGGCGAACCTGTGCTCAATCCGTGGCCCACGGTCGTGCGGGACCTGAAGTTCGGCGTCGATCGCCAGGAACCGCGAGGCACATCCGGCTCAGACTTCGAATTGAAGCGCGAGGTCGCCGAGCTGTTCGAGTACACGCGCGACGTTGAGGATGGCGAGATCCGCGTGCTGGTGGTGCGGCACGGTCTGCCCTTCACCATGGAAATCGAACTCCCCGGGCGGGCTGCGCGCCAGGTGGGAGGCGAACATGCATAACCTCGCATTCGAAGAGGCGTTTCCCACCGTGCGTGACGTTGCGCGGCAGAAGGCGCTCGGCGCGGTTGGTCGTTGTGGGCTCACTCACGACGATTGCGATGACGTCGCCGGCCAACTGCTGGTGACCTTCTACACACGCTTTGATCGCTTCGACGTGGACCGCGCGTCCGTGCGCACTTTCGCATCGCGGGTGATGGATAAGGAACTCAACTCAATCTTGCGGTATCGCCTGGCCGGTCGGCGGCGGCATCTGGGCGATGGGTCGCTGTCCGGTGATGTTACCGAGATTGACACGGAATGCCTCAGCTCCGGGTCGGCGCCACCCTTCTCCGAACGCCAGCACTTCTGGCTGGACTTCGAGCGGGCACTGGCCCCGCTTCCAGAAGTACTGCGCGAGACGGCGCTGGCGCTGTGTTGGCACACGCCCAGCGAACTGAGCCGCTTGCCTGGGCAGGGGCGAACGGTAGTTTATCGCCGGATCCGGCGGCTCCGCGAGGCCCTGCTGGCCGCCGGCGTTGGCCCCAACTACTTCGCCAGTGCGGGAGGTGCGCAATGAGCACGCCTCTGATGACTTCCACCTACAGCATGTGGTCACTGTTCCGGAACTGCCGAAAGGCTTGCGAATACCGCTACGTGACCGGCCTGGTGTCTCTCCAGAAGGATCCCAATCTCAGCTTCGGCTCGTTGATCCACGAATGTCTGCTGATTTGGCACGGGACGCGCGATCTCGCCCAAGTGCTCGACCACCTCGAGCGCAGCTGCGCGGCGCGCGTCTCGGACGACGGTGTGCGCCGCGATTGGCACCTGGCTCGCGCCATGATGACCGCTTACGCCACCCGCTACTCCCGCGAGGATTTCTACATCATCGCGCTGGAGAAGACGTTCGAGGGTCCGATCGTCAACCCGAAAACCGGGGCGGCCTCGCGCAGCTTCCTGCTGGCCGGCAAGGTAGACGGCATCGTGCGGATCGGCGACAGCAATTACATCCTGGAGCACAAGACCGCCGCGCAGATCGACGCTGATTACCTGGAGCGGCTTTGGACGGACTTCCAGATCACCATCTACGCCTACTACGTCGAGCAGACGCTGGGCATCCCGATCACCGGCGTGATCTACAACGTCCTCGCCAAGGCGCGGCTCCAGCAGAGCAGAGGTGAGACCGAGGATGAATATCAGACGCGCCGTTCGGAACTGATCGCGAAATCCAAGAGCGGCACATCCACGGCAAAGCGGAAGATGCCGGAGTCCGACGAGGAATTCCAGGCGCGGCTGGCGGAGAAGTACGCCGATCCGGAGATGTTCCACCGCGAAACGCTGTACCTCTCGCGGGAACGCTTCGACATCCTCCGCGAGGAACTGTGGCAACTGACGCAGGAGTTCCTGCGCGCCCGCAACCACAAGGTCTTCTACCAGAACACCTCCTTCTGTTTCCACCACAACCGGCCGTGCGCGTACTTCGCCATCTGCCGGTCGAATGGCAACCCGAACGTCATCGACAACTTCTTCGAGATCGCGGCCCCGCACGAAGAACTGCGCGAAGCCGAACCAGCTTTTTGAAAGGACAAACGATGCCCATGCTTCCCACTGCAAAGACACCGCCCAAAACCGGCCTCTCGGATCTGACCGTGCTGGTCTACGGGCAAACCAAAATCGGCAAGACGACGCTCTGCTCTCAGGCGGAAGGGGCGTTGTTCCTCGCCACCGAACCCGGACTGAATGCCCTGGATGTTTTCCAGGCGCCCATCCTGTCCTGGGACGATCTGCTGATCGCCTGCGCCGAGATCGTCGAAGGCAAGCACCCGTTCAAGACCGTGATCATCGACACGATCGACAACGCGTACAAGTTCTGCACGGACTACATTCTCAAGAAGTTCAAGATCGAGCACGAGTCGGATCTCGGTTACGGCAAGGGATACGCCATCGTCAACAACGAGTTCCAGCGGGTGCTGACCAAACTCGCTTTCCTGCCCTACGGCTTGTTCCTCATCTCGCACGCGAAGGAAGTCGAGATGGACTCGCGGACCGGTAAGTACGTCCGCGTCGTGCCGACCCTACCTGACAAGGCACGCAAGATCGTGCTCGGCATGGCCGACATGGTTCTGTTCTGCGACCTCGAGCCGACTACCGGTGAAGACGGCAGCCAGATCCTCCGCCGCGTGATCCGGACGAAGCCGAGCCTGTACCACGAAGCCGGTGACCGCACGGGCCGTTTGCCCGAGACCATCGATCTGGACTTCGCCAAATTCTACGAGGCCTATGGTGCGGCGCCTGCGGTGAACAACCCGAAGCCCGCGCCGACAAAGCCCGCAGCGGCTGCCACGAAGTGAAAAGGAGACAACAACCATGACGAGACGTGGATCTATCGATCTCTCGCAGTTCGACGAGGAGTTTCGGAACGAACAGGCCGACGAGCGCGACGACTTTGAGAGCGTGCCAGACGGCAAGTACCAGGTGAACGTGGAGAAGGTGGAGTTGGTTGAGGCGCAGAGCACCGGCAACCCGATGCTGCGGTGGATGCTCCGCATCATTGCCCCACGCCACGGCAATCGCATTCTATGGCGCAACAGCGTCATCACCCACAACACGCTGAAGTACGTGAAGACCGATCTTCACATCTGCGGCCTGGACCTCGACCGTCTCTCCGAGCTGCAGAAGAATCTCGGCAAGCTGCTGGACGTCAAACTCGAGGTCACCAAGAAGACGAAGGGTGACAACGAGAACATCTTCTTCAACCGGCGCATCACCACCCAGACAGCGATGAAGCCGGTGAAGGGACTCGCCGGAGATGACGGTGTCCCGTTCTGACGACGGGCTGGTGCCGATTGTGGTGGATACGCGGGAGCAGGAGCCGTACGGCTTCGATGCGGGGCGGGTGCGGGTGATCCGCCACGCACTCCCGGCAGGTGACTATTCGCTGGCGGGAATGGAGTCCATTGTGGCGGTGGAGCGGAAGTCACTGCCGGATTTTGTCTCTACCGTCATCCACAGCCGGACGCGCTTCTATCGGGAGTTGAGCCGGCTGGGTGCGTACCGCGCGGCCGCCGTGGTCGTGGAGGGAAACCTCATGGATGTTCTGAGCGGGCACTATCGCGGCGGCGCCCACCCGAATTCCCTACTGGGATCCATCGCTGCGATCACGGTCGACTTTGGCGTGCCGGTGTTCTTCTGCTCTAACCGCCAGGCGGCCGCCCGGTTCGTCGAGGCCTACCTGAGGCGGATTCACATGAGGGGCAGCGCATGAGGAAGAAGATAGCTGAGGATTCCGCGGTGACTGTCCGCGGCCTCGTCGAAACGCTGTATTTCGCAAAGGATGGGTTCGCGGCGGGAGTGCTGCGCGTCGCCGACAACTCTCTCGTGAAGTTCGCCGGGCCCATGTACGTGCGGGAGAACGATCCGGTCGTGCTTCGTGGCCGGTGGGAGCACCACAAGAAGTACGGACGGCAGCTGCAGGTTACAGGTGCATCGTTGGACCTGGAGATCGACGCGGCGGGCCTCGCCCGATACCTGGCCAACCACCCGGAATTCAAGGGCATCGGGCCGGCGAAGGCAGAACTCATCGCGGAGGCGTTCGCTGATAGGTTTGATGATGTCATCACGCACAACCCGGAGGCCGTAGCAGCGGTGGCGAAGTTGTCGCTCGATGCCGTCTACGCTGTCCGGGCGACCTGGCTGGAAAACAAGAATCGGAACGCTGCAGCAACGCACCTGGCCGCATACGGTCTGACTCACCGGCAAACCACTGCCCTCGTGGAACGGTTCGGCGACAGAGTCGTGCGCATGCTCGAAGAGAATCCATATCTGCTTGTCAGCGCGGTGCCGGGCATGGGCTTCAAGAGGGTGGATAAGGCCGCGCGGAAGATGAACACGCCCAAGGACAGTCCGGGACGCATCCGCGCTGGAATTGAGTACTGCGTTGCGGAAGCCCTCGAAGACGGCGATTGCTGGGTGGAGTATGAAGACCTGCTGGATCGGGCCAACCAGCTGTTGGTGATGGACGATCTTGACAGCCGGGAACTCATCGAAAGGCATCTCGAAGGCCTGATCCGCGAACACGAGCTCGTCTCCTCTCCGTACGAAGTGCTGGTGGTCGCCAAACCGGAGATTGAAGAGATGGAGCGGGAATTGGCGGGATGGCTCCTCCGCGCGGCCGAGCCGACGCAGCATTTCGCCGGCGTTTCCGATATTGATGCGCTTGTACGAAAGGCTGATCCGCGGCTCAACGCCCAACAGCAGGAGGCGGTGGTGTCGGCGCTACGAAACCGCATCTCCCTGCTGTCCGGTGGCGCCGGCACCGGCAAGACATTCACCATCCGAACGGTCGTGCGAATGTGCCTCGACCGCGGATTGAAGGTGGAGTTGGCAGCACCCACCGGTAAGGCTGCCAAGCGCATGGAGGAGATGGTGACGCAGCCCGCCCGGACCATTCACCGGCTGCTGCAGTTTGACGGCAACACCTACGCCATGGACCCGGAGAGTCCGATTGACGCCGATGTGGTGATCATCGACGAGGTGTCGATGGTCGACGTCCGCCTCGCCTGGCGCCTGTTCCGGGCGATCGACTTCAGCCGTACTTCGCTTCTGCTGGTTGGCGACCACAATCAGTTGCCACCGGTCGGCCCGGGCAACATGCTGCGCGATCTGATCCAGTCGCGAGCCATTCCGACGGTCATCCTGCCGAAGGTCATGCGGCAGGCCGGCGAGTTGAAGGAGAATTGCGCGGCGGTTCTCGACGGCGAGGTTCGTCCGACCAGCGACAGCGAGGTCCAGGGGCGGCGGCCGTGGTATGTCGCCGACCAGTTCACCGACACCATGGAGGTGCGGCGATTCCTGCTCTTCCTCTTCGAGAAAGTGCTGGCCGAGCGGTTGCGGTTTGATATCGTGCGGGACTTGCAGGTGCTTTCACCCACCCACAAGGGACCCATCGGAACCCGCTCACTGAACGTTGATCTGCAGCAACTGATCCAGTGGAAGCTGTACGGGGTGGAAGCGCCACCTGTCGACGACACTGCGCCGCCACGCTTCTTGCTCTACGACAAGGTGATCCAAACCCGGAACAACTACAAGACCGGCGTCATGAACGGGACGATCGGGATCGTCGCCGAGGTTCTGGCGGACGGCAGCATCGGGGTCGACTTCGACGGCGCACGCGTTGGGATTGAACACGGCTCCGACGAGATGCGCGAACTGCAACTCGCCTACTGCCTCAGCATCCACAAATGCCAGGGATCGGAGTATCCCTGTGCCATCGTCATCACGCACAAATCCCACGAGTTCCAGCACCACCGGAACCTGCTCTACACAGGCGTGACGCGCGCACAGGAGACGGCTATCATCATCGGCGACCGCTGGGGGATTCACCACTGCGCCAAGAAGCGCGAAGTGGATCGGCGGAACACGTTTCTTTCGTTCCTGTTGAGGGCGATACGTGATGAAGCCCGGTAATGGCATCTGCTGCTCGATGGGGCAGAGGACATAATGGTGACGCTACCCCTGGCCACTGCGCCCCTCCGGCCCGAGAAAATGCGGAGGGTCGGTCTGTGAAAGGTACGCGACGTCCGCAATGCAACGTCGCTCTGTGAAACAATAGACGTTCAACTGGATAGCGAGATGGTCTTTCCGAATGAGCAAACGCTGGTGACGTCCTTCGTCTCTCGCTTGAGTGCGGGCCGGTCACCCTTGGGCGCAGTTCAGGTCGCTACTGAGTTCTACTATCAACGCGGTCGGACAGACATCGTTGCGTGTACTGCTGAGAAGACCTTAATCGCAGTGGAAGCCAAGCTTGAGAATTGGCGTGGCGCCCTGCAGCAGGCGTTTCGCAACCGATGCTTCGCTCACCGCTCCTACGTCCTGATGCCAAAGAATGCCGCACTACGCGCTCACCGGTACGCTGGCGAGTTCGACCGCCGGCAAGTCGGGATCTGTTACCTCGAAGGGGTTGAAATCGTTGTGCTTCACCCATCCGTCGAGGCAGATCCGATCGAGCCCTGGCTGTCATTGAAAGCGCAGTTGCATATCGAAGCAATGGGAGCCAATGCGTGAGCGCGCTGGCATCGGTCGCTGAGGCGTTCTGCGCGACCAACGGCCATCGTTTCGTTGGCCACGTCGGGACAGGGGCTTTCAAAGAGACCTTTCACGTAGTGCTGGCGACTGAGGAGACACAGGCGCTGAAGGTGTACCAGCCAGGATTCTCGCCTGAACGAACAAGCCGAGAGCTGAGCGCGATGCAACGCTGCTCGCATCCGAACATCGGACGTTTGTCGGCAATTGCCACTTTTTATCACGATGGCATCCAATACCTGCTTTCGTTGGAGGAGTTTCTTTCCGGCGGCACGCTGACAGCGAGATTGAACCGTGGCCTGTTAAGTGCTGAGGAGTGCCAGACGATCGGGCGGCAACTCGTTAACGCCGTTGCCCACATCGCGTCTCGCGATTTGGTTCACCGCGACATTAAGCCTGACAACATCCTGTTTCGTGCCGACGGTACGACGCCGGTGCTCGTCGATTTCGGCCTCGTTCGGGATCTGGTTAGTACGTCTCTCACGCAGACCTGGCTATTGCAAGGCCCCGGCACGCCCTTTTTCGCTCCACCAGAGCAATTGCGCAATGAAAAGAGCATGATCGACTGGCGATCTGACCAGTTCTCGTTGGGTACCGTGCTGGCCCTCGGTCTTTTCGGGTTCCATCCTTATCAAGAAGACGGGGCTTCGCCTCAGAAGACGGTCGAGTGTGTCGGTGAGCGCACGCCACAGACGCGGCGCTTTTTGGAAGCCGCGGCCCAGGCGGGCATGTCGTTTCTGATTCGGATGACGGCGCCATGGCCTGTGCAACGATTTCGAACGCCGGATGACCTTGAACGTGCTTGTCAGGAGGTTGCACGCTGATGCCTGCATATCATCAGATGGGGCACGACTCTGAGAATCTGCTCTGGGCGGACGGATTGGCACAATATGGGGGCGCGATCCTGAGCCCAGTAAACTACGATCAGGTGAAGATGGCCGCGCAGATCGCATGGGGGCGAGAGCAGGCTAACTTCGAGACGCTATTCGATCCTCAGATGTACGTTCCAAACTCGGAGCGGGGGCGACTGCGTGACTGGCCTTACTTCCCGAACGACGTGGACACCGCGGACCTAGCCTCAGATTCTTGGTGGAGCGGTCTTTTGGACGCTCTCGTCAACATCTGCACCGAGATCGGGCCAACTGCCGTTTGCTCCCCAGCCGTCCTGCCGGCCAGCTATCCAGACGAATACTTCGCCCGAATGGTGACCGTCGGCGATCAGTTAGTCTCCCGGTTGGTCGGCACCGCTATGCGTCCGATGCAGACCGCTGTTGTCGGATTGCCCGAGCTTGCGACGCCGGATCGCGCGTTAGCGATCGGATCCATTCTGTCCCGATCGAAGACAAGTCACATCTACCTCGTGCTGGTGAGCCTCGCCGAGCCACGCAGGGAGCTGGCTGAAGTTGAAGAAATCAAGGGGGCCATGCGTCTGATTGCTGCTCTGCGTGCGGCCGGGATCGAGGTGACCGTCGGATTCTCGTCATCCGATGTAGTCCTCTGGAAAGCCGCTGGAGCAACGCATTGCGCCACAGGAAAGTTTTTCAACTTGCGACGATTCACCCGCACCCGTTTTGAGGAACCGCGCGGGCAAGGCGGGGGCCAGCTGCCCTATTGGTTCGACGAGTCGCTTATGGCATTTCTGAGGCAGTCGGATCTGCTGCGTGTGCTGCCGATGAATCTGCCAAGCCTGGGAACTTCAGTGAACCCATTTGCAGAGCAGATCCTTGGACAGCTTGCGACCGAACCCGAACGGGCGTGGCTTGCATTGGCTTGGCGACAGTTCCTATTCTGGTTCGCGGATATCGAGAACCGCCTGGACGGTGGCTCCGTTATTCCCGCCGGCTTGTTGAGAAACGCAGACGGCAACTGGCGCACGCTGGATGATGCTGATGTGCTAATGGAAGAACGGCGAAACGATGGAGGCTGGCTTCGACCTTGGCGCAGAGCGTTGGCGGAATTCCTCGCGCCGTGATCTGCCATTGGCGGACATGGCCGGCGTGCGAGCTGAATTTGGCGTGGTAGTGACCGCGGGTCTTCCGCAGACGCCCTGATCAGTGAGCCCTGCATCGACCTGTGGCTTCCGCGCGTGCTGCGAAGCGCATGGCTGAAATCACCATCGGCCCTCGATCTCACTTGGGCCGGCAGCCCGTAGCGAGTTGACTCGGCGGTTTTACCGAACGGCGCGGCAATCTGGTTCGGTGCCCTGTGCACACTTCCGCCCCAAATTGCGTATATGTACGAATGGGGGAGATCTCCGTTTCCCTCAGTTGATCAGCCAGACAGTCAGACGACCGCCAAGCGGACTCTGTTGTGGGCGAAGCCGGCGAGGGCTACCCGACAGAATCCGCTTTCTTCTTTCGCCCTCCGACGCCGGACGCGCCCGCGCAGTACCTTCCGCTGGCCAAGGAGGAGCGCATGCAATCGCCCGAAACAGACCCGGCGCCCGAGATACTTGATACCGAGATTTCACTGACAGAGATGCGTCGTGCGGTCGGGCTCCTTTTCCGCGCAGGCGATGTCGTCGAGGTGCGGGTGCCAAAGGCTGGGCGCCAGCGCACCATCTCCGGCTACTTCTCCGATTTCGAGCAACTCGCCCAGGCGGTGGCGCGGCTCGACCGTAACAGATGGCCGGGCATCTATTGGACCATCAACCCGGTGACTCCGGCGCTGGAAGCCAGGTCCCAGGGGAAGCTCAAGGCTTTTGCGGAGACCACCACTTCCGATGCCGACATCCTCTGCCGGCGATGGCTGCCGGTCGACTTGGATCCGAAACGGCCATCCGGCATCTCCAGCAGCGATGCGGAACACGAGCGCGCGCTCGAGTTGGCGGACCGCATCCGCTCCGAGTTGGTGACATCCGGTTGGCCGAGTGCCGTCTACGCCGACAGCGGGAACGGCGCGCACCTGCTCTACCGAGTTGACTTGCCGAACACTCCGGAAACGACCGACCTGCTGAAGCGCTGTCTGCGAGCCCTGAGCGCGCGGTACAGCACCGAAGAGGTGGTAGTGGATGAGACCACGTTCAACGCTTCGCGCATCTTCAAGGCCTATGGCACGACGTCTCGCAAGGGTGATGACACTTCGGAGCGGCCGCACCGCGCCTCCAGGATTGTGGAGGCGCCGGAAGATCCCTCCGTTGTGCCACGCGAGCTGCTCGATGCACTCGCGGCAGAGGTGGCAATCGAGCCCGCCAGCCAGGCGCGCGTCTACACGATGCCTCCGCGGCCGGATTCCTCTCGGTTCGACCTGGAAGGCTTCCTCGCCAAGCATGGAGTTCGGTTCCGCGGGGCCCAGTCGTATCAGGGCGGGCGAAAGCTCATCCTGGAGGAATGCCCCTGGGACCCGTCACACCGTGCGCCCGATGCGGCTGTCTTTGAGAGTGCGGATGGCCGGCTTGGTTTCAGGTGCCTACACAACAGTTGCCGCCATCTCGGCTGGCGTGACTTCCGCAAGTTCTTCGAGCCCGATTACGGCGAAGCCGACCGCGAATGGGTTCCCGAGTCGGGCACGCAAGAGCGCGGGCGGGAGGCCAGCGGATTCTACGGCGCGCCGGTGGCGATTCCGTGGCCGGCGCCGATCGGCGTCGAAGGCCACTACGGCCTGGCCGGCGAATTCGTCCGGTTGGTCGAGCCGCACACTGAGGCTGATCCCAACTGGCTTCTCATCCTGTTCCTGGTCTACGCCGGCAACGTCATCGGTCGAAATGCCTTCGTTTGGGCGGGCGGCGACAGGCACCACACCAATTTGTTCGCGGTCGGCGTCGGCCCGACCTCTGCCGGGCGGAAGGGCAGCGCGCAGGGCCCGGTGGAGATGTTCTTTCGCGGTGCCGACGAGACCTGGCTCAAGTCGAACCAGTCCGGACTGGCAAGTGGCGAAGGGCTAATCTGGGCGGTCCGCGATCCGATCTTCAAGCGGGAGCGCACCAAGAAGCGGGGACAGGATGCCGAGTTCCAGGAAGTCTGCGTCGACGAGGGCGTCGCTGACAAACGGCTGCTGGTGAAACAGTCCGAGTTCTTCGGCGCGTTGCAGGTCATGCGGCGCGAAGGCAACACGCTCTCGGTCGTTCTCCGCGACGCCTGGGATCGCGACTTCCTCGCCTCCATGACCAAGAACAGTCCGGGGCGTTCCACCAATCCGCACATCAGTATCATCGGCAACATCACGAAGGAAGAACTCCTGCGCGGAATGCTCTCCAACGAGGCTGACAACGGTCTGGCGAACCGCTTTCTGTGGGCATGCTCCCGACGTTCAAAGTGCCTGCCGGAGGGCGGTCGCATGTGGACAGTCGATTTCGTCGATCTCCAGCGCTCCTTCCAGCGGGTCTGCTACAACGCGAACAACCTGGAAGCGGTGTCGCGTGATGCCAACGCCGCCGACCTGTGGGGGCACAACATCATGCCCGATGTCGGCGCCTATCGCGAGCTCACCAAGGATCAGTTCGGGCTGTACGGCGCGGTCGTCGCGCGCGGCGCCGCCCAGGTGCTTCGGCTCTCCCTGATCTATGCCCTGCTGGACTGCGCTGCCGAGATCCGATGGGAACACCTGGTGGCCGCGCTGGAGGTCTGGCGCTACTGCCAGGACTCCGCCAAGCACATCTTCGGCGACGCGTTAGGCGACCCGACAGCCGACGAGATCCTCCGGGCACTCCGCGGTTGCACGGCCGGCATGACGCGGACCGAGGTCGGTGCGATCTTCGACCGCAACAAGAGCAGCACGGAGGTTGGCCGAGCACTGTCCGTCCTGGCCAATGCTGGTTTGGCGCGGTTTGCGCGGGAGAAGACAGCGGGTCGGCCCGTTGAGCGGTGGTTCGCGGTGTGGAAAGAGGTGTCGCCAGAAGGGGCGGGGGCTTAATTCGTACTTCTTGTTTTGGCTAAGTGCCTGTGTTATCAGCTTTTTGAGTAAAGTTCGTTTAATTCGTAAAGGACCCCTTGAATAGTTTCTTATTTTTACATGGTAGTAGACAGAGTCTTGATGAAGCGTAAATGAATAAAGCACGCAAAAAACGTTCTAGCTGCAAAAAATAGAAACCAATGGAGTTAGCCACTCGAACCCAGTACGCATTAAGTCCCGGCGCGGACGAAGCGCTCTACGTGGCCACCGACCTCGGCTGGTGGAAGACGGACTGTGCGGCCACTTTCAGCCGGGACGTCCAGATCAACGACACCGCCTACCGCCGCCTCGACCCGGAGTACTTCGCCTGGCTCAGAGGCAAGCTGACGCTCGCGAAGGAAGCTGCCGACAAAGGCCGCATCGACCGAACTGCATTCGACGAGTTGCGAGCCCGATTCCAGGAGATCGAGGCGTGGGCGCTGGAGCACTTCGGTGCGCAGGCATTGCTGGTCGCCATCCGTACGCACGAGCCCCGCACGTATTGCCCACCGCAGGCGGAATCGGAAACGCGCCGACTCGTCCCTCCACCGCGCGATGATGAGCGGATCAACCGCGCCATCCGGCTCGTCGATGGCATTCGCGAGAAGGCGCTCTCCGTGGGCTGGAGTCTGGAACTCCTCTATCGCCACGAGGGATTCCACAAGCGTCCGTTCGCCGGCCAGTACGGTCTGGTCTGCTACATCGCCGCGGGCGCGCGTCTCGGGGAAGTGGCGCGGCAGTGGATCGAGATCATCGGGCCTCCGCCGACTGAGGTGCGCACCCGCTTCTACAACCCGGACGTCGATCAGCCGTGGATTGTCCGGGTGGACCCGACGAAAAAGTGAAGCCGGGTGTGTACAAGTCGGCAGCGTTTTGCGTATATTTACGGTGAAGGCGCGGTTCGACAGGCAAGCGCAAAGCGCACCCTCCGAAGGTTCCCCACCCAACAATCTGCGAGCGCCGGGACTCTCGTGAAACTCCATCCCGCAAACTTCAAAGCTACCCGTGTGTTCCGATGCCCAAAGGGGTTCCTCTTTACACTTCCGATGGTGAGATCTGCGACTGGCTCTCTGAGCAGCGCATGACGCGACTCGACCGACTCGGGCTGATTCGCATCGTGCGCCACAAGAAGGGGCGAGTGGCTCGTTGCATCCTGCATCGACGTCCGGACGAGTCCAAGCCGATGAAGCCTGCGGATTACCTCGGTACGCGGTACAGCTTTCGCGAACGCCTGGAAGGCGGGCACATCACCTGGTCACTGAAGCAAATCGGCCACGGTGACGAGTTGCGCTCGTTCTTCCTGCCAGTCGTGACCGACTGCCTGGTGAATCCATGAGGGCACGGAAGCGCGGCAAAGGCGGGAAGCACGTCGCGATGGAGCGTGGTCTCAGACCGAGTGGCAGCGGTTGGCCGTTTCGCCGTGAGTTGCGGGAGTTGGCGTCGCTGTGTTTCGGTGCCCGCCGACGGCCAACACCGTCTGCACCTCCTCCCGTGAAGGAGCAGAACCCATGCGAGGCATGATCACGCCCGAGCGACTGGCGGAGCGGGTATGCAGGACGCTGGATGTCCCTGCCAAGGACAACGCCGAGGGCATCACGGAGATGCTACGGACCGCGTTGACCGAGACTCGTGATCGGGCCATCGGCGCGTCGAAGACCGCCTGCCTCGAGATCGCCGAGGACGAAGCGGAACGCTCCCGCAGCGTCGGGTCAACAGCAGCGCAGCAGACAGCGCTGACCATCGCTGCCCGCATCCGAAAGCGGTACGTCGAGGTGCGGTCATAGCGGTCTTGGGACCTGGAATTGCTATGGTTTGCCGCGGGTAGAAGGATGGCACGCTTTGGCTACTGAAAGCGCTAAAAGAGTGGTCAACAGCGGTCAACACAAGGCAACACCGTGAAATCGGCATCGGGCCTGATGAGCCAGGCCGACTACGCGCGGCACCGCAAGGTAAACCGTTCGCATATTAGCCGGTTAGCGAAGCGCGGCATCCTTGTGATGCGCGGCAAGCTGGTGGACGTTGCCGCCAGCGACGCGGTGCTGGACGACAAGCCTGTTGACCAGGTGTTGCCTGAGGCGCATGGAGCGGCGCAATCGCCGCGAGTTGCCTCCGACATTGCTGGCGGCGCGCCGCAACCCGGCAACTTCGCTCAGGCACGCACCGCCGACATGGTGTTCCGGGCGCGGCTGCGGAAGCTGGAGTTCGAGACCAAGAGCGGGAAGTTCCTGCCGTCCGATGACGTCAAGGTCAAGTGGTACACGCTGGCGCGGCAGATCCGGGACAAGCTTCTGGCGTTACCGGCGAAGTTGGCTCCGCAGTTGGCGGCGCTGAGTGAGGCGCGGGAGATTCGCGATCTGCTCGATGCTGAGATCGTTGCGATTTTGAAGTCCCTCCAAGAGGAGATCCGTTATCAGCGTTCTTGAAGAATGCGTCGATCAACTGGTCGCCGCGTTCGAGCCTCCTCCTCGGCAGACCGTCTCCGAGTGGGCAGATCGGAACCGCCGCTTGTCGCCGGAGGCCTCGGCCGAGGCCGGGGAGTGGCGGACAGACCGGGCGCCCTACCAGAAGGCGCTCCTCGACGCGCTGACTCCGAACAGCCCGTACGAGCGAGTCGTGTTCATGTCGTCGAGCCAGGTCGGTAAGACGGAGTGCCTCAACTCGTTCGTCGGCTACGTGATCGATCAGGATCCGGGGCCCGTGCTGGTGGTGCAGCCCCGCGTGGAAGATGGCGAGTCCTGGAGCAAGGACCGCCTGGCGCCGATGCTGCGGGACACGCCGTGCCTGCGTGGAAAGGTGGCGGACGTACGCAGCCGCGATTCGAACAACCGGATTCTGCACAAGCGGTTTCAGGGCGGCAGCATCACGATCGCTGGAGCGAACAGCCCGGCAGGATTGGCGATGCGGCCGATCCGGTACGTGCTGCTCGACGAGGTGGATCGGTACCCGCCGTCAGCGGGAACCGAGGGCGATCCGATCAGCCTGGCGGTCAAGCGTTCGACGACCTGGTGGAATCGGAAGATTCTGCTGGTCTCGACGCCGACCGTCAAGGGCGCCAGCCGCATCGAGTCCTGGTGGCTGCGCAGCAACCAGTCGAGTTACTGGGTTCCGTGCCCGGAGTGCCATGGCTTCCAGGTGCTGGTCTGGCCGAATCTGATCTGGCCTAAGGACCATCCGGAAGAGGCGAAGTACCGATGCGTGCATTGCGAGCGGCTGTTTGAGTCGTATCGCAAGCCGTGGATGCTGGCGCACGGCGAATGGCGTTCCGCGAATCCGAAGTCGAAGATCGCCGGCTTCTGGATCAACCAGTTGTACTCAGCGTGGAAGGAGTGGCCGGAGACCGCGATCGAGGGAGTGGAGGCGCGGCACGGTGGTCCGGAGACCTGGCGCGCGTTCATCAACACCGCGCTCGGCGAGCTTTGGGACGACGAGGCGGAGACGAGCGTCGACATCGCGACGCTCCTAGCGCGGCGAGAGGATTACGGGCCGCGGCTCCCCGCGGGCGTTTGCCTGCTGACCGCTGGTGTGGACGTGCAGGTCGATCGCGCCGAGGTGGAATTGGTTGGCTGGGGCAAGGGTGAGGAGTCGTGGTCGGTTGAGTACCGGGTGTTTCCGGGCGACCCAAGCGCGCCGGAGTTGTGGCGGGCGCTGGACGAGTATCTGGGCCGGCAGTGGCTGCACGAATACGGCATCTCGCTTCCAATCGCCGCGGTCGGGATCGATTCGGGTTTTCACACCCAGCAGGTTTACGACTTCTGCCGAGTCCGGTATCACCGGCGGATCTTCGCGCTGAAAGGCAAGGCAGGACACTTGCCGGTCTGGCCGAAGAAGCCGACGCGGAACACGATCAACCGGACGCCCATGTGGATCGTCGGCGTCGATAGCGCCAAGAGCGTCATCTACGGGCGCCTGAAGATCGAGCAGCCGTCGACGGGCTATTGCCACTTCCCGGCGGAGCGCACGCGCGAGTGGTTTGAGCAACTGCTGTCGGAGACGCTCGTGACGTCTTACTCGCGCGGCGTGCCAGTGCGTGAGTGGCGGCCGAAGAAGGGCGTGCGGACGGAGGTGCTGGACGCGCGGGTGTATTCCTACGCCGCGCTCTGCGGGTTGGTCTCGATGGGGCTGCGGGTGGACATGGAGGCGGAGCGGGTCGCGGCACTGCGCCCGACAAGCGACGCCGGCGTCCGCGCCGAAGGCGGCAATCGCGGATCCGGCCGGACAGTCTTAAGAAGCCGGTGGCTCGATTCAGGGCGCCCGGGGTTGTGAGCGGAGGTTCTTTGTGGCTGATTCAGCATCGTTGCAGGCGCGGTCGTTTGGAAAGATCGCCGTGCCAACTCCCGGCACGCCGGTGCGGTTGACGTCGGACCAGGCGTTGCGGGTGAGCCGCCTGCGATTCGCTCCACTGATTGGCGAAGTCGGGCGCGTCTTCGTGGGCGTGGCCGGCATGAACAGGGCCAACGGTACCGGCGTTATCAAGGAGTTCTGGCCAACCGGCGCAGGCGGCGGCGTTGCGGACGAGTTGGTCATCGACTCGCCCGCTGGCGAGCTGAGGCCCGCCGACTATTACATCGACGCCAACACGGCGGGCGAGGGTTTGATCGTTGCCTACTGGATTTGGGTCCCTTCCTTCAACAGCTAATCCCGTGGCGCTTTCGATGGTGAACCGTATCGAGTTGTGGCCCGTGGAGCGGCTGGTCCCTTACGAACGGAACGCGCGGACGCACTCCGAGACGCAGGTTGCGCAGATTGCGGCGAGCATTGTGGAGTTCGGTTTCAACGCCCCCATCCTGGTTGATTCGAATGCTGGCATCATCGCCGGCCACGGGCGGCTGATGGCGGCGCGCAAGTTGGGTTTGCCGGAGGTCCCGGTCATCGTCCTGGATCATCTGAGCGAAACCCAGAAGCGGGCGTACATCATCGCGGACAACAAGCTCACGGAGTTGGGCGGCTGGGATGCGGAGGCGCTGAGCCTGGAACTGAAGGATCTGCAGGGCGCCGAGTTTGACCTTGACCTACTAGGCTTCAGTGACCGGGAGATCGAGGCGCTGATCGGTGAAGCCGCGCCGGAACAGGAGGCCAGAGACGCCGGCGAAGACGCGGTGCCAGAGGCGCCTGCCGAGCCCGTCACGCGGCCCGGCGACATCTGGGTCATCGGGCGGCACCGACTCATCTGCGGCGACTGCAGGGAACTCTCGACGGTGGCGCGGCTGCTGGACGGGGCCAAGGCGAACCTGGTGATCACCTCACCACCGTATGCGACGCAGCGGGAGTACGACCCGTCGAGTGGGTTCAAACCCGTGGCGCCGGAGGATTACGTGGAGTGGTACCGCGCGGTGGCCGCGACCATCGCCGCCGTGCTTGCGCCGGATGGCTCCTACCTCCTGAACATCAAGGAGCACGCTGCCGACGGCGAACGCCACCTGTACGTGAAGGATCTGATCATCGCCCACAAGCGGCAGTGGGGCTGGCGGTTCGTGGATGAGTTCTGCTGGCGCAAGACCGACAACGGTGTGCCGGGTGGCTGGGGCAATCGCTTCAAGAACGCCTGGGAGCCGGTGTTTCACTTTTGCCGGCGAGCGGAGATCAAGTTCCGGCCCAAGGCGGTCGGCCATGTTTCGAAGGATTGCTTCGACTACTCGCCAAACAATCCAAAGTCGACCTCCGGCAGTGGGCTCCTCGGCACGGGCGCGCGCGGATCCGCGGCCGCACAGCCAGGAGCGGAAGACGAAGATGGCCGCTTCACCGGGATTGCGCGCCCGAGCAACGTCGTCGAGGTGAAGTCGGAGAGTAGTCAGGGTTCGCACTCGGCTCCCTTCCCTCGGGCGCTGGTCGAGTTCTTCGTGAAGGCGTTCTCCGATCCCGGTGACCGCGTCTTCGATCCGTTTCTCGGGAGCGGCACCACGATGGCCGCCGCGCAGGTGCTTGGCCGCAGCGGCATCGGCGTCGAGATCAGCCCGGCGTACTGCGACGTCATCCTGCAGCGGATGGCGAACCTCACCGGCGAGGAAGCCGTGCTCGCGGAAACCGGGCTGTCCATTTCGGAGGTCGCGGCCGCGCGCGGAGTGCCGCCGCAGCAGGTCGACAATCCCAGGCTTCGTGATTCACGTCGGATTCAACATCACGGTCCGGCGCCCTTCTACGGGGGCCGTCAGGCTTCCTAACCAACAACCGTTGCACTTCATTCGATCGATAAGGAGAAACCAGCATGCCCGAAGTAGCCACGCCCAACCAGGCCGAACGCGAGTTCGAGACCGGGACGGACGAGACCTTCAAGAACGCCAACGCCACCGGCACCGCCACCCACAACGAGAACCAGCGGGTGACCTACGCCAACATCAAGCGGACGTACGACGTCTACCAGGACCTGGACATTCAGGCCGCGCGCCAGGCTCAGATCGAGCAGACGCGGCTGAATCAGATCGCCTCCCAGGCGCTGCAGAACGCCGTGGAGACCGCCAACATGGTCAGCAAGCGCAGCATCGAGCTGAACAACCTGGCGCACGACTCGTTCTGGAATCCGGTCGCCAGCGGCGCCGGCATGAACCTGACTGCGGGCGCCGTTCCCGCCAACCGCGCCACGGACGTGAGCGCGGCCGGTGTGGGTGTCGATGCTCAGGCCGTGGCCGCCGCCGTCGCCAAGCAGGTGGACGCGACCATCACGCCGGTGCTCGCTACACTCCAGCAGATCGTCCAGGCACTTGCCACCGCCACCACGGCGATCGGCAACGTCGTCAACCAGGCGCAGCCCAAGACGACTGCGTAACTTCCTCCTCCGAACCGGGGCGCGTCTCGTTTCCTTCACGGTGCGAGCCGCCCCGGATTTTTCCAAGGGGACACGAAACCGATGAATACACTACTGATCATTCTCAAGATGCTGCCGCTCGTCCTGACGGCGGTCCGGGCCGTCGAAGACGCCATTCCCCTGCCCGGCCAGGGCAAGAAGAAGCTCGACCTCGTGCTGGACATTCTCCGGACCGCCTATGACGGCAGTATGGATGTCGCGCGCGAGTTCAGTTGGGAGAAGCTCGTGACCGTAGTAGTCCCGATGATCAACAAGATCGTGGGTCTGCACAACGAGCTCGGGCTGTTTCAGAAACCGGAAAAGGCATGACCGAGCTGCAGGTGGTGACGTGGCCGGTCGAAAGGCTGATCCCTTACGCCCGGAATGCGCGCACGCATAGTGACGAACAGGTCGCCCAGATCGCGGCGTCGATCGCTGAGTTCGGGTGGACCAACCCCATCATCGCCGGGTCCGATGGAATTGTCATCGCCGGCCACGCCCGCCTGCAGGCGGCTCGGAAACTGGGCATGACCGAAGTGCCGGTCATTGTCCTCGACCACTTGACCGAAACACAACGGCGCGCTCTTGTTCTTGCTGACAACCGGCTGGCTCTGAACGCCGGATGGGATGAGGAGATGCTGCGCGTCGAGTTGACCACGCTCGAGGAGGAAGGCTTCAACCTCGACTTGGTCGGATTCACTGATGGCGAACTGGAGGATCTGCTGCGCGATGCTGAGCCGGTTCCACCCGGCGGCACCGATGAGGATGCGGTTCCGGAGACGCCGGAATCCGCGGTGACGGTCCCCGGCGATGTCTGGCTCTTGGGGGACCACCGGCTGCTGTGTGGGGACTCGATCCAGATAGAAGCGGTGGAGAAGGTGCTCGCCGGCGGCCTGGCCGACATGGTCTTCACGGATCCGCCCTACAACGTGAACTACGGCGCGACGATGAAAGACAAGCTGCGCGGTAAGAAGCGCAAGATCGCCAATGACAATCTCGGTGACGGCTTCGACCAGTTCCTCCGGGATACCTGCGCCAACCTGCTGGCGGTGACCAAGGGCGCGATCTACGTCTGCATGTCGTCTTCGCAGCTGCACACCTTGCATCAGGCCTTCACCGGGAGTGGCGGGCACTGGTCTACGTTCGTCATCTGGGCGAAGAACACCTTCACGATGGGGCGGTCGGATTACCAGCGCCAGTACGAGCCGATCCTGTACGGCTGGAAAGAAGGCACCGACCACTTCTGGTGCGGCGCCCGCGACCAAGGCGACGTCTGGCTTGTGAAGAAGCCGGTCTCGAACGACCTGCATCCGACGATGAAGCCCGTCGAATTGGTGGAGCGCGCGGTCCGGAACAGCAGCAAAAACCGGGATACGGTGCTTGATCCGTTCGGCGGATCGGGATCGACGCTGATCGCCTGCGAGCGGACCGGACGCCAGGCGCGGCTCATCGAGCTCGAACCGAAGTACTGCGACGTCATCGTCCGGCGCTTCCAGGAGTATGCCGGCAAGACGGCGACGCTGGAAACCGATGGCCGGGCATTTGCCGATGTTGCGGCGGAGCGCTTGGGGGTGGCCGCATGAATCGAACGCTGCCACCGGGAGTTGGCCCAGATCGAAGCCGAGATCCGCGCCGGCAATCCCGACATCCAGGGCCTCTGCCTGGCACTGTCGGACTGGTCCGCCGAGTTACGCATCCTTAAGAACCTCCCATGGAAAACCACGTTCTACTTCAAGTCCTGATCGCCGCCATCGGTCTGGTGTCCGGTCTGATCGGCGCGTATGTCAGCCTGCAGAATCGTGCGCTGCTGGCGGAGGTGCGCCGCGAGCTTGCTGAGTTGGAGAACCGCATCATCACGCGCATTAACGGAACGTACGTGAGGCGGAGCGAATGTGAGCTCCGCGAGGAGCTCGTTCACGAAAGGCTCGCGGCAATCGCCGACGAGGTGAAGAACAGAAACGCCGCCGGTTTGTAAGGCCGGCGGCGGTAGCGCGAGGGAGTTGTTACTGGCTCACGCGGTAGGCGCGCGCGCCACTCTCGGTCTTGAAGGATTCGACTTTGATGCCCATTTTCTTGGAGAGGCCGCCAGAGATGAAGCCGCGGACGCTGTGCGCCTGCCAGCCGGTGGCGGACATGATGTCGGCGAGAGTCGCGCCAGCCGGGCGGCGGAGCATGTCGAGTACGATGGCTTTCTTGCTGCCCTCGCGCGCGGCTTTGGGCCCCGTGGCGTCCTCTTTGGGCGTGGCCTCCTTGGTCGCCTTGGCCTTCTTCGGCGCGGCGGGGGCCGCGTGTTGCGCGGGGGCGGGCGTCAGTGCTTGGACCGCCTTCCAGATGCGGGTGGCCGCCGTCTTGCGGTCCGTGAACTTCTTGACCGGCTTCAGCGTGTCGAAGGGCACCACGCCGGCGAAGTTGTTCCAAACGTCGACGAAGCGGCCGATCGGCCACTGGCTGGTCAGCTTGGCCAGTTCCTTCTCGCTGGCAAAGGTACCTTCGGTGCTTCCGATGCGGTGGTTCAGCGCATCCTCGTACTCGGCAAACGCCGTGATGTTGTTCTCGGTGTCGATCGTGAAAGTGGTCATGTTTGTTCTCCTGGTCTATCGATTCATGCCGGCGAGCTTGCCGTCGGCGGTTAGGTGCAAGTTCTTGAGATAGCCGCTGGCCAGGCGTGCCCAGCCAAACGGCGTCGAAATTTCGTGGCGGGCGGCGATGCGGCTCAACTTCAGCCGGTGCGTGCCGTTGTCGAACTCCTTCTTGAGGTGGCCCCAGCGGTCGAGCGCCCAGCCGTTCCGCGTGGCCCAGGCAGTGAGTTCGTCGCGGGTCATGGTCAGTACTCCAGCCCCTTGGCGTCGACGGCGCTGCGGTCGCCGAGGCTGGCCAGGACGTAGGCGAGTTCCTCGGTCACGCGGCCGAGGTCGCCGGCGTACCCCCAGTTGGCGGGCTCCTGCGCCTGGCTCGCTTTGTGCTGCTCCAGGCGGCTGGCGATGCGCTTGAGCAGGTCGGCGCATTCGGCGTGGCGCGCGGCGTAGGTTTCTGCGGCGGTCTGCTTGGTGGTCTTGGTGGTGCGTTGCATCGAACACATGAATCGCTTCGGTGCGGCGCAATAGCAAGGGAATCCTCAGAAGAATCTTCGAGGCGATTGGCAGGCGAAGGACCCGATGTATACGGACCAACAATTGCAGGCGCTGCGCGATGCTCTGGCCAACGGGGTGCGCCGAGTTCGCTTCGGTGACCGGGAGATCGAGTACCGGACCGTCGAGGAACTGAAGGAAGCGATCGCAGCCGCCGAGGCGGACGTGACGAAAAACAGCGGCGTGCCTGTGATCCGGCAGATCCGCGTGCAGACGCAAAAGGGCTTCTGAAGACAGTGGGATTCTGGAATCGACTCCGGGCGGCATTGCCGAGGCTGCGCGCCGCATCCGATTACGAGGCGGCTGCTGCGACTCGGCGCACCACCGGCTGGGCGCCGTCCACGGGCGACATCAACACGCTCGTCTTTCAGAGCGGGGACACGTTACGGTCGCGCTCGCGGGATATGGTGCGCCGGAATCCCTGGGCCACGAACGCCCTTGATGCGTTCATCGGAAACTGCATCGGCACGGGCATCAAGCCGCAGTCGCAGCACGCGGACGCGGCGATCAAGGAGCAGATCCAGGCGTTGTGGCTGCGGTGGACAGACGAAGCCGATGCCTCCGGCCTGACGGATTTCTACGGGCTGCAGTCACTTGCTTGCCGGTCGGTGATGGAAGCGGGCGAGTGCTTCGTCCGTCTGCGCCCGCGTTTGCCAAAGGATGGGTTGTCCGTGCCGCTGCAGCTTCAGGTCCTCGAAGCTGAGCATCTGCCGACCAATGAGACGCGGAAGCTGGAGAACGGGAACTACGTTCGTGCCGGCATCGAGTTCAACGGGATTGGGAAGCGAGTCGCTTATCGCCTCTATCGTGAACATCCTGGCGACGCTCTGAATCCGATGGCCTCAACCGAGCTGGTGCGGGTGCCCGCGGAATTCGTCCTGCATTTGTTCCGGCCACTGCGGCCTGGCCAATTACGGGGTCAGCCTTGGCTGACGCAGGTGCTCGTCAAGCTCTATGAGCTCGACCAATACGACGACGCCGAGCTCGTGCGGAAGAAGACGGCAGCGATGTTTGCGGGCTTCGTCACAAAGAACGCTCCGCAGGATTCGCTGCTGGGTGAGGCGAATCCGGACTCGACGGGCGCAGCCTTGGCGGGCCTCGAGCCGGGAACGCTTCAGGTGTTGCTGCCTGGCGAGGACGTGAAGTTCTCCTCTCCCGCTGATGTGGGTGCCACCTACGAAACCTTCATGCGCGTGCAGTTGCGGAGCATCGCGGCGGGCATGGGGATCACTTATGAGCAACTGACCGGCGATCTCACGGGTGTGAACTACTCCTCGATCCGGGCGGGTTTGTTGGAGTTTCGCAGGCGATGCGAACAGTTTCAGCACCAGGTGATCGTGTTCCAGATGTGCCGCCCGATCTGGCAGGCCTGGATCGACGCGGCAGTGCTGAGCGGCGCGCTGCCGAAGGCGCGGGAGCTGGCGCCCTACTACAACGTGAAGTGGATTCCGCCCGGCTTCGCCTGGGTCGATCCGCTGAAGGACATCAAGGCCCAGATCATGGCCGTGCGCGCAGGCTTCAAGAGCCGCGCCGAGGTCGTCTCCGAACAGGGCTACGACGCGGAAGGGATCGACCGCGAGATCGCCGCCGACAATGCGCGCGCCGATTCACTCGGCCTCGAATATGACTCCGATCCACGAAAGGAACCGAATGCACCCGCTACCGCATCTGGCGACGCGAATCTTTGATACCCCGTTGCTGATCGCGCCGCAGAAACTCGAGGTGATCCTTGCGGCGCTCGCACCTCGGCTCGGGATTGAAGTGCCGCCGGTGTCGGCCGCCGCCGCCACCGAGCGAGCTTCGCGAAAGCCATACGAAGTGACGACGGACGGCATCGCCATCATCCCGGTCGAAGGGACGCTGGTCCATAAGACTCGCGGGTTGGACGCCTTGTCTGGGCTACGGTCCTACGTGGACATCCAGCAGGAGATTGAAGACGCCGCAACGGACCCGGCAATCGAAGGGATCCTGCTTGAAATCGACTCGCCCGGTGGCGAGGTGGCCGGCGCCTTTGATGTGGCCGACGCGGTGTATTCGGCACGCGCGACGAAGCCTCTCTTCGCTGTTGCCAACAACGATGCCTTCAGCGCCGCGTATTTGCTGGCGTCAGGGGCACAGCGCCTCTACGTCAGTCGTACCTCCGGTGTCGGCAGCGTGGGCGTCATCGTGAGCCACCTCGACATGAGCGTCAGCGACGAGAAGATGGGCTACCGCTACACGATCGTCAGCGCCGGTGCCCGCAAGGCCGACTTCAATCCACACGCGCCGCTCAGCGACGAGGCGAAGGGCATCCTCGAAGGTGAGATCGCCCGTACCTACGGGTTGCTCGTGAACACGGTCGCCCGAAACCGGGGATTGCCGGAGGCCGCCATCCGAGGGACCGAGGCCGGCCTCTTCTTCGGCAGCGACGCCCTCAATGTGAAGTTTGCCGACCGGGTGGGCACTCGCCAGGATGCATTGGCCGACCTGCGCGCGGCGATCGGCCCAGCAGCACTTTCAACTCAAAACCAAGGGAGAACCAGTATGCACGAAGAACCGCTCGCGGCGGAGAGACAGGACTCTGCCGTCGATCTTGACGCCATCCGCGCGGAGGCACGCAGGCAGGGTTACGCCGAAGCGCGGGAAATCGTGGAACTCTGCGCGCTCGCCGGCATGCCTACCCGCGCGGCCGCGCTTCTGGCGAGGGACGTCGGCCCCGCCGAGGCCCGGCAACACCTCATGGAGGCACGCGCCGCGGAGGATGCACCCGAGATCCGGTCCCACGTCATGCCGGACACCGGCACCAGCGTGAAGGCCAATCCAGAGAACAGTCCGGTGATGAAGGCCGTCGAGCGTCTCGCCGGGAAAGGAGTGAACTGAAATGCCCGTTCAATCGGAACAGAACTATCTTGGCGACTGGCTGAAGCACGAGGCGGAGAGCCTTTACAGTCGCGACGAAGTGGTGGTCGTCTCCGGCCAGAACCTGGCCACCGGCACGGTGGTCGGGATCATCACCGCAAGCGGGAAGGTGACGGTGCTCGCGCCGGCTGCCAGCGACGGATCGCAGAACGCCGCCGGCGTGCTGCTGCTGGGTGTCGATGCCTCCGCCGCCGACAAGGGCGGCGTCATCATCGCGCGGCATGCCATCTGCTCGGACAAGAAGCTGGTCTGGCCTGGCGGCATCACTGCTCCGCAGAAGAGCACCGCCATCGGCCAACTGAAGACCCTGGGCGTTCTCGTCCGGGAAGGAGCCTAACCCATGATGCTGAATCCCTTTTCGACGGACGCCTTCAACATGACGGCGCTCACCGCCGCCATCAACAAGATCCCGAACACCTACGGTCGCATTGAGCAGTTGAACCTCATGGCGCCGCAGGGCGTGCGTACGCGCACCATCATCATCGAAGAGATGAGCGGCGTGCTGAACCTGTTGCCGACGCAACCGGTCGGCGCGCCCGGTACCGTGGGCACGATCGGCAAGCGCAAAGTGCGCTCGTTCGTGATCCCGCACATCCCACACGACGATGCCGTGCTGCCCGAGGAAGTTCAGGGCATCCGGGCCTTCGGCTCCGAAACGGAGACCGACGCCCTGGCGAACTTGCTGGCGCTGAAACTGCAGAACATGCGCAACAAGCACGCCATCACGCTCGAGTACCTGCGGATGGGCGCTCTCAAAGGCGTGATCCTCGACGCTGACGGCTCGACGCTCTACGACCTGTACAGTGAGTTCGGCATCACGGCGAAGACCGTGAGCTTCGCCCTCGCGACGGCAGGCACCGAAGTGCTGCTGAAGGTGCTCGAGGTGAAGCGCCACATTGAGGACAACCTCAAGGGCGAGTTCATGACGGGCATCCAGTGCCTTTGCTCGCAGGGCTTCTACGACGCCTTCACCACGCACGCGAAGGTGAAGGAGGCATTCCAGTACTATCAGCGCAACCAGCAACTCGGCAACGACTACCGCTCGGGCTTCACGTTCGGCGGCGTGACGTTCGAGGAATATCGCGGCCAGGCGACCGACGCCAACGGCACGGTGCGGAAGTTCATCGCCGACGACGAGGCGCACTTCCTCCCTATTGGCACGGCGAACACCTTCCGGACGTACTTCGCGCCAGCGGACTTCAACGAGACGGCGAATACGCTGGGTCTGCCGCTGTACGCGAAGCAGGAGCCGCGGAAGTTTGGGCGCGGCACCGACCTGCATACGCAGCAGAACCCGCTGCCCATTTGTCTGCGGCCGGAAGTTCTGGTCAAAGGCACGAAGGCCTGAGCCATGGCGGACTGGACCTCCCTGCTGAATGGGCTGAACGGCACCGTGCTCGGATCGTTCGGCAGGGAGGTTGCGTATCTGCCGCAGACGGGCAGCCAGGCGGCTATCAGGGGCATCTTCGAAAACACTCGTGAGGCGCAGGAGAACGTGCCCGGCGTCTACGCGGTGCTGTTTGTGCGGCTGGCGGATTTCGCGCAGCAGCCGGCGCGAGGGGATGAAGTCCTGGTGGATGGCGTGACTTACAAGGTCTTTGATGTCGAGGCGGACACGAGCGGCGCGGTCGTGCTCCGGCTTCGGCAGGTGTAACGATGCCCTCAGTACGCATCTGGCAGAAGAAGCAGATTCGCCTCGACCGCCTCACTTTCCCGCAGCACCAGATGTTCAAGATCGCGAACGTCGGCGTGGCGGTGGTGAAGAACCGTCTCGCGGCCGCGCAGGGTCCAACGGACTCCGCGGCCAAGCCCCTCACCAAGCGGTACGCCATCTGGAAGACCAAGCGGGGCCGGGGCAATCGCCGCACTCTCACGTTCACAGGCGACATGCTGCGTAACTTCCAGGTGCGCACAGTCAGCGAGAACAAAGCGCGCTCGGGTCTTTCGACGCGCAAGGACCGGATCAAGGCATGGGCCAACCAGAAGATCGAAGCATGGATGGTCTTCTCGGCGCGCAATAAGGCAGCGGTGACGGAAGCGGCGCGGCGGGTGTTTGCAGAGAGCGTGAAGCGACTCACCCTGGAACGCGTGCTGGGCGGGAAGCAACGATGATCGACACGTCGGAACTCGTGGATGCCCTGGTGGCGATGCTCCGGGACATCCCGGAGTTGGTCAGCGAGATGGGCGGCGATCCGGACCGGATTTATGCCTATCACGATCAATACCCGAAGCGGTCGAGCCTTGCCTACGCCATCCACCAGATGCCGGCGCCGTCGATCATGGCCGCTTGGCAGGGGACTTCGCCCGGCAGCTTCGGCGGGAGCGACGTGTGGAAACACCAGGTGTCGCTGTTCTTGCGCGCACGGGAGACTTTCGACGGCGATCCGCCAACGGCGTACTACCGGCTGTTCCGGCTGATTACCAAGGGCGCTCCGGGATCGGCTGGCGTCCCGATGCTCAATTCCACCGTCCACCCCTCCTGCTACCCGATGGACATCCCGTCCATTCAGCGATCCACGGACGCGGAGGGTTTGGACTACTTCGAGGTGAACATGTCCTTCACGGAGATTGGCGATGACTGACGAACGCGTGTGGCTGCGGCCTCCCCACGGGCAGGGCGAGCCGAAGGAGGTCGAGGCAAAGCCCGAGACGCTTGTGCCTCTGATGATCACGGGGTGGTCGCAGTGCCCGCCGCCGAACACGAAAGAGGAGGTGAAACCCGATGTCGACGAGTAGGTTGCAGGAAGTTCTGATCTGCTTCGGCAAGCAGAAGCAGACCGACATCGCCACGGCGAACTCGGCGGTGCAGATGTGGCAACTGCGCAAGCTGAACGCCGCCCTCGCCAACCCGAAACTCAACACGGAGAATGACGCCGACGAATTCGGAAAGGGTCACGAATTCCCCACGCAGTCCTTCCAGACGTCCTGGGATGCGGGGAGCACCATCGAAAAGTACCTGAGTGCGGAGATCGCGGCATGGGCCATGGCGTTTTCGCTCGGCAAGGTGGTGAAGTCGGGCACCAACCCCAACTTCACGTACACGTGCACGCCACTGTTTCCGGCCGCCGGCGACGCGGCCGAGTTGCCGTACTTCTCCTTCGTCGAGCAGATCCGCCCAGGCGCCGGCGTTGTTGTGGATCGCATGGCGGTGGGCTGCGCGATCGAGGGTTGGACTATCTCCATCGGCAGCGGGCCCGGTCGCGCCAACTCGAAGATCAACGTCGAATTCGTTGGCTCGGGCAAGCTGACCGAGCCTTCCGGCATCGTCGTCCCGGCGGCGACTCTCGAAAAGCTGTTGCCGTCTGCCTCCCTGGCCCTGGCAATCAACGGCGTCAACTATGTCTCGAACAAGAACATCGTTTCGCTGGAGACCAGTTGGAAGAACAACATCCTCATGGATGCGGGGTTCTTTCCCGGGTCGGGCTTCCAGACGCCGGGCGATGCCACGAGCGGAGCCATCCGCGGCCGCCTCGAGTTTGGCAAGCGGCAGGGCACATTGCGCTTCACCGCCCGATTCGAAAACGGCTCGACCGAGCTGACGAAGCTCAAGAGCCAAACGACGGGCACGGCGGTTATCACCCTCACCTATGACGCGAACAACTCTCTGCAAATCACTTGGGAAAAGGTCTCCTTCGCGACCGCCGAGGTGGGTGAGACGGACGGCATCGTCACAGTGGCGGTCGAGTGCCTACCGATGTACGACTCCACCAACGGCATCATCTCCGCCGTCGCCAAATGCGGCGTTGACAGCATCTGCCAGTAGAAAGGACTCTGATGGAAACGACTCCTGTAGTGTTTGACGCCGCGCGCCCGATCGCGCTGCAGCTGCGCACGCCCACAGGCTTGAAAACTGTTCGCGTCCGGTTCCCCAACGATGAGGAATGGATCGAGCGCCAGCGGAAGCGCAAGGTCATTGTGAAGCAGTTGGGGCGAGGCGTGTCCGAAACGACCATCCCGAACTCCGAGGATGCCGACGCCGCACTGCTGACGAAGATCCGTGTGCCCGAGGAGAACGCGCCCGAAGTGGACGCCTTCGAAGCGAGCCGGGTCATCGAGCAGTTGAGCCAAGCAGAGGTAGACGACGTGGTCCAGGTAGGCGACGCGTTCCGGGTGACGCTCCGGGTTCTCGGCGGCACGGTGACGCATCTGCTGAAGATGCCGTCGGCGAAGGACGTGTTCGAATACCGGCGCGGCTTCGCCCGCGTGCTGGATCTTCCCTACAACCGTCAGGAGTTGATCATCAACCTGGCGCCTGCGGGCGCGCTCTTCAAGCGGTTGGCTCAGACGGCAGAAGGGTACGCGGGGGAGGTCCCAGTCATTCACCAGGCTGTGGCGGTGAAAGCAGCGATTGATGCCCTCGACGCCGCATTCCAGGAGACCGCCGACCCAAACTGACAGCCGGGGGGTGGCCCGAGCAGCCCTCCCTGCGGTTCCTGATTCACTGGGCCCTTCGCCGCGACGAGTTGTGTGACCCGGGGCTGTGCCCGGACGCACCTGACGACGGTGGTCGCTGTGACCGCTGCCCGCTCGACAGGTTGGAAGCGGCGCAGTCTTCCGAAACCGGACTGCTGTTACGACAGGCCATCGATATCCGGACCGCCTTGAAGCTGGGCATCCCGATCGGCCTCGATGATATCCGGGCGGATGAGTTTCGGGCGCTGGTGGTGCTGGAAGAAGAACGAGACCGGCTGGACCGTGAGCAGATGAATCCGCATGGCCGATAACAAGCTCGAACTGGTCGTCGAAGTCGATACCAACAGGGCCAATGCGTCTATCAAGAGCGTCAACGCGAGCCTGTCGAGCATGGAGTCCGCCGCGGCCAAGAGCGCCAAGGGCGCGGCGCAGGGAATTGACGGGATGACGGCTGCAATGGCGAAGGGCGCGACAGCGGGAAACCTGTTCGCCGACGCCATCCAGAGTGCGATTGCCTGGGCGAAGGAGTTTACTGTCGGCTCGGTCATGATGGCAGCAGAGAACGCCAAGGCTGAGGCATCCCTCAAGGCGCTGGCCACCGCGCACGGCGTGGGCGCGGCGGCGGCAACGAGGCAAGTTGCGGCTATCGAAGAGATCGGCTTCGAGTTCACAGAGGCAGCGCATGCCGTTCAGCGTCTGATCGTTGCCGACATGGACTTGGGCAAGGCCCAGGGTCTGGCCAAGCTGGCCAAAGACGCGGCGGCTGTGCAAAACGTGTCGGCGGGAGAGGCGATGGATGCCATCGTCCTCGCCATTGAGTCGGGTGCCTCGCGTGGATTGCGCACGTTGGGGCTGTTCGTCGACTTCCAGAAGGATGCCCAGATCGCCCAGCTTCAATTGGGCCGTTCGCTCACTGAGACCGAAGAGAAGCAGCTCCGCTACAACGCCGTGATGCGGGAAGGGGCCAAGATCCAGGGCGCCCATGCGGCCGCATCGCAGACGGTGGAGGGTCAACTCGGTGCACTCCGGCGCGAGTTCAACAACCTGCGGGAGGACATCGGGGCCAAGTTCCAGGATGACCTCAAGGGACTCGTCAGCAACCTGCGCGGCTTGGTCGGCTGGCTCAAGGAGAACACGGACCTGCTGACCAAGTTCGGGGAGGTAGCCCTGTGGGTGGCCGGCGTCCTGGCCTCCTACGCGCTCGCCGACAAGATCATGGCGTTGGCGAAGTCCATCGCCGCGTTGAATCTGGCCAGCCTAAATCCGTACGCCCTGCTCGCCGTTGGTGTGGTCGGTGCGGGCCTTGCGATCTACTCGCAGTGGAAGGACACCCAGGCGCAGTTGCAGGCGCGCTTTGACGACATGCAGCGGCAGGCGCTCCGCGACGATCTCTTTAGCGGTAAGACCAACGTCGATGCTCTGCGCAAACAGGGCATGACCGACGACCAGATCCGGGAACTGGTGACCGGCAAGCGGCTACTGCCCGGTGAGCAGCCATTCGAGTTTGGCGGCCCGAAGATCACCATTAAGACCGGCAACGAACCAAACCTCGAAGCGCTGAAGCGCGCTGCTGAGATCCGCAGGCGGCAGGCGGAAGTGGAGCGGGATTCTCGCCAGGCCGCGATCGAGGCCGGCGCCAAGGGGCAACCGGGCTTTGCCCGAGAGATCGCCGAGATGAACACGCGCATTGAGAAGTGGACCACGTTCACGGATGACAAGGGCGTCTCCCAGCGGATCAACCTGACCCGCCAGGCGTGGCAGAACGTACTCGACGAACTGGGTAACCGTTGGTCGGCATTCAAGGAGAAGTTCCAAAAGGACAACCGCGAGCAGTTGGCCGAGTATCTGAAGGGCGAGGAAGAAGCCGCCCGCAGGCGCATGGAATTCGAGGCCGAAGCGTATCAGCGCCGCCTGCAGTACAACGAGGATATTGCGCGGCGGAACCTCGACCAGAGTGCGCGCATGCTGGGCGCGGAAGAACAGCGCGCCGGCATCGACAGGGATTCCCGGTTGCGGGTCGTCGAGGCCGCTGACGCCCAGACGCTCAAGCAGAAGATCTGGGTGGAACAGCAGAAAGCGCAGATCGAGGTGGACTACCTGGGGCGCGTCCAGGAAGTGAAGATGCGCCTGTTCGACCTCGAAACCTCCCGGATGGTGCTGGAGGAAGAGGCGAACATGAACCGCCTCGGGTACCGTGCTGACGAAATCAAGGCTCGCATCGCGGAACTCGCTCAGCAGCGTGATGAGATCCGGCAGGTGAACCAGGAAGCCACCGATGCCGCCGTCGATGCTGCGCGCCAGAACGCCGCGAACCGCACGGCGGCGATGGTGCGCGACCATAATCGGCAACTTTTTGACACATTCAAGCGCCAAGCCGAAGGCGTATTCGACGCGCTGCTCACGAAGTCGCAGTCCATCTGGTCCGCCATCGGCAATTCGCTCAAGACGGCGCTGCTCACCGCTATCAAGGATGTCGTCACCTCCCGCGTCGCGGCGATGCTGATGCAGTTGTTCACCGGCCAGAAGGTGTCCTTCGCGTCCGGAGGGTCGGGCGGCAGTGGGGTGCTTGGCGGCATCGGCGGGATGCTGGGCGTCGGCGCGGTCCCGGTGTTCAGCGGCGGTGGTGGGCCAATACCTGGCGGTGCGGCGGGCGGATGGGGCACGCCCCCGTTTGTCCCCGGCGGGGCTGCTCCGGGCGCGTCCGGTGCTGGCGGCCGCTTCGGGGGCTGGGGAGCGATGGCCTCAGGGTACAAGGACTGGCTGACGAACCTTGGCAACATCGGCTTCCGTCCGGAACGCTGGCGCATGGATGAGTTGGGCAACATGACGAAGCTCTCCGGCGCGCGCGGTGTCGGCGGCATGAAGGGCGGCGCGATGCTGGCGGGTGGTGCGATGCTCGCGATGGACGGCCTGCGGCGCGGCGGGTGGCTCGGCGTCGGAGAGACCACCGCGGGCGGCGCGCTCATCGGCGCGAAGTTCGGCGGCCCGTTGGGTGCGGCGATCGGTGCGGGAATCGGGTTCGCTGCCGGGATCGTGCGCCTGTTCATCAAGGGCGCGCAGGAGAAGGCGCGGGAGAAGATCAAGGCGACCTACGGTGTGGACATCAGCGATAAGGGCATCCTGAAGCAGATCGTCGACACCGCGAAATCCGGCTTCGGCGGCAACCTGGATCTGGCCATCCGGTCTCAGCAGGTCCGCGATCTGATCCAGTTGTACGCGATGAGCACCGGCCAGAAGCCGACTGGCATGCCCGGTAGCGTGACACCGCTGTCAGTGGTGGAGAGTGGCGGGTCGCTCTTCCAGGCACCGTCCTTCAGTAACGGCAGCCCGCTTCTGGGACTGGGCGGTCCACTGTCGCTCGACCGCATCGGAGGCCGCACGCCCTCCGGATCTGGGCAGGTGGTCATCCAACTGGATGGCCCGGCAACGACCGCGTTGCTCCGCGGTGAAGCGGTCCAGGCAATCGTTGATAACCCGCGCGTGGTGCAGACGGCGACTATGACGGCAACGAAGTCCAACGCCGGGCGCAGAGAGTTGACCAGCCTGCAACTGAGCCCCGGACTACTCACCGCGTGAGTCTCGGAGAGCCGAAGGATGGTTGTCTTCGTCAGGATGAACATCGACAAAAGCGTCGGGAGCGATGCGCGTCAGCTGGCCGATCTGGAGTGAAGGGATCGACTCGAACGTCGCGGTTGCCTGCACTTGCCGCTCCGGAGGCAACACCATGAGCGAAGGCACGGGACCCTCCAGCGGATCGAGGAACTGCGCAAGTCGAGCCATCGCATCGTCGAATGAGACATATCGAGTCTTCAACTTCTGGTCGCCTTCGCTACCCCAGGCGAGCATCAAGTAATCACATTCCGGAAACACCTGAGCGAGGGGGATGGTCTGTTTGCGGGACAATGCCGTTGATCGCACTTCTGCTGACCACACCACCGTCAGCCTCACGCGGTCTCCTGGATCGGAGGTGAGGAGAATTGAAGGTACGAAGATGTTGTCGCCAAGTCTTGCCTGCAGGTCCTCCCTCTTCTTGGTGTACTGCCACCAGTAGAAAGACCGCGCGGGTGGAAGGTATGGCTTGCGAATGGGCTCCTTGTCCCTCGCCACGCCGTGAGTAACCTTCTCGTTGTGCTTGACCCAGCTATCGATGAGAACACTCGCGGCAGTCCCAGGCGCGTGCATTGTGTCCGCTTGAGCGTCATAGAGCCAGAGCAACGACCTGGCGGCGATCTCTGTGATGATTGGCATTACTTCGTGGGCAAAGAAGCTTGGACGCAGGAAGTTCACCGAAACAGAGAGGCCTGCTTCAGCGAAGCCATCGGGTAGTTGAAGCCCGTCCGTGCCGGTCGCGACTTCCGCGCAGAGGTCAAACAAGCAATACACGCCCGTAACAGGGTGATCGTAGTCGAATTGCGTAAGCGAACCATCATCGGACGTTGATTCGGCTGCATGTTCCAGCGCCCGAAGCTCCGCAAGCATGCGAGTGCGATCCACATCATCGCCAACGCACCGGCAGAAATAGAGATCGAAACTCACACAGCGATTATCACAGCATTGCCGCACATCCGGAGGAGGCATCGCCAATCGAACATGCCAGGTTCCGTCCAGAACGCCGCACCCGCCACGGTGCTTCCGCAATCCATGTGCCGCGCGTTTGCGCGGTTGCAGGAATACCCGATCATTGAGAACGAATACCGGAACGGCGAATCCCAGCGGTCCGTGCAGTCGACGACAAGCCGGAAGCGTTGGCGGCTGGCAAAACGGCTATCGCCCACAGCGCTCGAGGCGTTGCGTGATTTCTATGACGCCCGAAGAGGCGCTACCGAGCCGTTCTACTTCTATGACCCCTATGAGACGAGCCCGAAGTTCTCGCATGACCCGACCGGCCAGGCGACGGCGGGCAGGTACACAGTGCGTTTTGACAGCGAGTGGAGCCAGTCGGTTGGACTCGGTCGCGCCGATGTCTCCCTCGAACTGATCGAGTTGGCCTGAAGGATTCAGCATGCCGGGCAAATCGCAAACACACACCGACGCGGTCTTGAACCTGCTGCGCGGCACGACCGTGAATGGCATTTCGCCCTTCGTCGGTCTCTTTTCGGCGGCGCCCGCCAACGACGCCGGCGCAGGCACGGAACTCGCCGGCAACGGCTACCAACGCCAGGCGGCCACGTTTGGTGCGCCCGCAACTGATACGGGCAACGTTCGGAAGATCTCGAACACCAGCAACATCTCCTTCGGGCCATCAAGTTCAGCTTGGCTCCAGGCAGTTGCATTCGGGATCTTCGACGCGGAAACGAGCGGGGCGCTCCTGTACTGGGACGTGCTCCCGACGCCGAAAACCGTGGAACAGGATGACTACGGGCAGTTCGCGCCGGGATCGCTGGTCGTGAAAGAGGACTGACATGGCGGACAACATCGACATCTCGCCCGGCTCTGGTGCAACCGTCGCCACCGACCAAGTCGCCGCCGGTCGCCACTACCAGAGGTTCAAACTCACGGATGGGGCAGAGGGATCGGAAAACCACGCCAGCGTCCGTGCCGACGGCACGCAGGAAGTGAGCCTCGCTGACCTCAACGCTGCGCTGTACGCGATCCTGGAGGCCATTACCCGACCGATCTCGCAGGATCCCGGAACGGGGCGCCTGCGCGTTCTCCTCGACGCGGTCACCGCGAGTCTTACGCTCGCCACTGTCTCTACCGTCACGACGGTGAGCACAGTGACGAACCAGACCCAGATGGGAGGATTTCCTATCTTGGATGTGCTTCTCAAACCCACCGACCGCAATCTGTGGAACAACTCCGTGCGCCAGAGGATCAGCTAATGCCCACAACTCTCGCTTTCAAGCCGCTTGTGGATCTCCCCGAGTGGCGGCCGATTGCCAACGCTCCGGTCGTTTCTGGTGCGGGCACTCAACTGGTGGCCGGGCTTCGCAACAACAGCGACCGCGGCGCCTATGTGTTTCTGCTGGCGAGCAACACCGGCCTGCACGCCTACGACGTGGAAGATGACGACTGGTTTTCGTTGGCTTCCCCCGGGTTGGCCGGCACGTTTGGCGCGGGCGCGGGAGCGGTGATGATGCCGTCGCAGGGCCCCCGCGGAACGCTCGCCGGCGGAGCAACCACCTCGAGCGTCGTTCTCAGCACTGCACTTCCCGCTGCCGTTGCGCCGAACCAGCTCGCAAACAAGGGGAACAGCAACGGCCACAAGATCCGGATCATCGGCAATAGCGCGGGCGGATCAGGCAAGGCGGAGGAGCGGTACATCGTCGGCAACACAGGCGGGACCACGCCGACGCTCTATCTGGACTCGCCACTGTCGTTCGCCCCTGCCGCCGGCGACGCCTACGAGATCCTCTCTGGACGCCTGTACCTGCTGGGGGCTGGCACTCTGGCGGCGGGCGTCTGGAAGTACTACGACCTCGCCACGAACTCGTTCTCCGGCAACCTCGCGACAGCGAGCCTGCCAGCCACCATCAACACCGACTCCAGCTTCGTCGGGCTGGACGAGTCCTACCTTCCCTTCGACGCTAATCCCGGTGACGGCTACTTCGGCCAGTTGACGGCGACGGCTGCCACGGCGAGCACCATCACGGGACAGGCTGCCAGCGGTGACGCGGCCGTGCTGGCGAACGAGTACCGCAACTTCCAAATCCGCATCGTGGAGGACACCGTAAATCCAACCGCTGTCGGACAGCGCAGAAACATCACGTCCCACACGGCGGGCGCGTCGCCGGTTTACACGGTTTCGGCCTGGACGGTGACGCCGTCGGCGAACGCGAAGTTCGTCATCGAGAACAACGGCGACAGGATCCTGCTGTGGTCTTCCGCAAGCACCAGCACGTTCACCTACAACATCACGGCGAACACGTGGGACACGACGACGTTCGGTGTACGCCCTGCCGCGATGGGCGCCGGCTGCGTGTCCTGCCCGTCGTTCTTCATGCGACCGGATGCGGCAAAGCAGGCGCGTCACAGCTATATCTTCAGCTTCCGTGGCGGCAACGTGGCAACCCTGGACCTGTTCGATATCGCGGGCGGTGCCAATGGCTTGTGGACTGGAGCGGTCGCCTATGGGGGTTCCGGTGGCGTCTTGTTCACGACAGGATGCACGATCACGCCCGATCCCTACACCGGCAATGGGCGCTTCGCCTTCATCAATTACAACGGCGGTCAACGCTGCCTGAAGTTCGACGTGAAGAACCGGGTCCTCAGTCCTGCCTTCTACGTGCGATACCCACAAGGGACCGCAGCGGTGGGGCAGCGCATGGCGACGGCGATGTTCGTTGACGGTGCGACGAAGCTCGTGTTCATCCTGCTCCAACGCATGGGCGGCGCGGAGGTTTTCGAGATGGCCGTCCAGAAGTAGGGCTTCATGTCGCTCCTGTTGCTGCTTCGCCGTGGGGCGCGGGTCAACCCTCTGGTTGGAACGGTAATCGGCCAGTCCACGGGTGATGGCCGCCTCGCGGTCGTGAGGTTCATGGCCGGACCGGCGAGTGGGTCGGGGGAGGCCAGTGGCAGGCTCGCGCGACTCTTGGCCTTGGCCGGGACAGCGGGCGGCCAGGGAAACACTGCCGGTTCGATGGGGGCAGTTCGTGCCCTGACGGCAATGGCGGCGGCGTTCGCCCAGACGTCCGCCCGCTTGGCTGCAATCCGCGGGTTCCATGGGACCGTCGCAGGGTTGGCCACCCTTGGCGCACGGTTCGCCCGTGTGCAACCGCTGGCGGCACAGGCGACTGGTACGGCAATCCTGTTAGGGCGGCTGGTTGGCCGGCGCGGGCTGTCTGGCGTCGCTGCGGGTTGGTCGGAGATCGTTGGCGCCCTACTGTCCGCGTACGTGACGCCGGCGAACCGGATCCTCTCCATCCGTCGAGAGCCCCGGACTCTGGTTTTAGGGGCCGAGGTTCGCACCCTCTTTGCGCGTCACGAGGATCGCGCGCTGGTGCCAGCCGCAGAGGACCGGACCGTTGCGGTGCCGGCGGAGACCAGGAGCATCGACGCATGACATTCGCGAAAGACCCAAGTGCCATCCTCGACTACTCGGTGGACTGGTCCCGGTGGCTCGCCGGCGACGAGATCGCGACCAGTGAGTGGATCGTACCGGTTGGATTGGCGAAGGCGAACAATACCAACACGACGACCAAGGCAACGGTATGGCTCTCAGGCGGGGCGGCGGGCCAGAACTACGCGGTAACGAACCGGATCACAACGACCGGTGGCCGCACCGAGGACCGCACGATGACGATTCGAGTGGAGGAACGCTAATGTTGTCGCTGAAACCAGGAGTCCGCATCACTGGCGTGCGGCCGGAAATTCTGCTCGCCATCCTTGCGGCAGAACGCGCCTACGCAGAAGCCGGCTGCGAACTGATGGTCACGTCCTGCATCGAAGGCAAGCATTCGGTCGGTTCATTCCACTACGCGGGCTCTGCGGCGGACCTCCGCACCAACAATGTCCCCGCGGAGAAACTCCAGGCACTGGTCGCGAAGATCCGCGCCGCGCTTGGCGGCGATTTCGACGTCGTCCTCGAGGCGGATCACCTGCATCTCGAATTTCAACCCAAGCAGCCTCTCACCGCATGAGCGACTTCATCGGCAGCATTGCGGTTCCGGAAATCGCGCCATCCGGCGTCTTCCCCATCGTGTCGGACCTCCCGCATGGCCGCGCTCAGCGGCGGCAGGTCGTGGTGCATCAGTTCGGCACCGGGAATGCCAAGATCGAGCAACGCTTCCTGCTCGGCGCCGGCGCCCGGAGTTTCATCGTGCGGCGGGCATGGCTGCGGGATTCCGACAGACTGGCGTTGCGCAACTTCTGGGAGTCGAAGTACGGGCCTTACGGGGCGTTCACCTACAACGCGCCGCACGATGACGGAACCGGCACGACTGCGTGCACCTGCCGGTTCGCTAACGAGCCGCTCTCCTGGGAGATGGTCGCCGATTGGGCCTGCACGGTCGGCGTGACCCTTGTCGAGATCCCCGCGTCCAATCCGACGTATCCGCTCAGCTCGACCGTCACCCGGTTCCCACCCCAGGCACTGCAAGATGCGCTGCTCTCTCAAGTCCAGCAGGTCATCCCGCTCATCAGGATCCAGCCTCTGCAGAGTGGCTATCCCGCCATCTATGTCTCTGATCGGCGCTGCACCATCGGCTCGCAATTGTACCTGCCGCGGCTGGTCGACTTCGACGGTATCTCCCAGGCGATGGGCAACGAGGCCGACGATGCCGCCTTCACCTTCGGCAACGCTGATCGCGTTATGCGGGATCTCGCGAATGACGTCGACCTGTTCCGCGCGTCCATTGAGTTCTCGCTTTACCACGTCGGCGCTGGGATCAAGCTCGATCTCTGGAGGGGCGACATCGTCAACTGGTCGCTCGACGCCGGTCCGGAATTCAAAGTCACGGCGGCCGATGGCCTCTATGAACTGAATCTGCCCTATCCGACGCGGAAGATCTCCCGCACCTGCTGGAAGCCCTTCAACTCGCAGGCCTGCCCTTACGCGTCAGCGGGAGCGCTGGACCTGGTTCACTTCCCGACTTCCGACGCGGCGAAATGCGACAAAGGCTACGAGACCGACAACGGCTGCCTCGCCCACGGCATGAAGCGCTACTACGGCGGGCTCATCGCCGAGCCGCAAGGCGTTCGGATCAAGGACAACTCCACAGGCGTCTGGGGGTTCGGGCGGTCCAGCCTCACCAGCGTTTCTCTCATTGCGGATTCGATCTACGACCAGGTCGTGCCCGAGATCTACACCGACGGCGAGATGCCGGTGAACTGCAAAGTGGCGGCAGGTCGGGATGAGAGCGACTTCTATGAAGCCATGGGAATCGTCGGCGAGGGGCCGCTCGGTGCGTTCACGCCAGCGCACTACGAGGATCTCGACAACGACGGCACCGCTGAGACGTTCGTCGGAAGTACGCTTGACGGTCAGGCACACCACGGCTATCCGACGAACAACTATGGCCTGCGCCAGTGCCTCGGCGCCGATCCCGCCGGCGCCACGGACTTCTTCTCGTTGGATCAATCCGGCAACACCACCGGCGGCGACTGGCGCAAGGTCTTCTCCGGCAACTCCACCTACAAGGACAGCTTCGCCGCCGGGACCGCGTTCGTCGTAATCCGGCGTAGCGACGCCAAGGGCCTGCAACTGTCGAAGCCCGGCGACCACGCCATGATCGCCAACGTGCAATCAGGCATGAGCGGCTGGGTGTGGACCTCACTCGGCGTCCGCGTGTACGGCCCGCCTCTGACCAATCCCGTCTGGATCGCCATCAACATGCTCTTCCGTGCGCGCGGCCTACGCCTGGGCGCGGGTGCCACCACGCAGCAACTCGACCTGGCGGAGAGCCTGTTCGATGTGCAGGCCGCCATTGACGCCGCCGCCATTTGCGACAAGTCGGTCACCGCGCTAGTCGGACCGGGGAGCGAGACGCAGTTCAAGTTCCGAGGCGTGCTGCAGGAGGAGAAGCCCCTGCGCGACTGGCTGCAGGAAGCGTTGATGAACGGCCTCGGCTACTACACTTTTGCCTTCGGCAAGCTGAAGCTCGGCATCCGCGAGAACTCGTCGGCCGCCGAGGCATTCACAGTCGGCAATATCCTATTCAACTCGCTGCAGCTGGCGCCGCTGAAGCCGAGCTTCAACCACCTCACCGCCAACTTCGCCGACCAGGATTACCAGTTCGTCAACAACTCGGTCACGGTCTACGACATTGACTACGCTTCGCAGATTGGCGGCGCCGCAGGCCCATTGTTCCTGAAGTCCAACGTGAACCTCTCCGGGACGGCGTCCAAGTCGCAGGCGGCGCGAATCATCAGCGTGCGTCTGCGAGAGGAGTTGGGCGGCACGTCGCCGGCGGAATGGAAGGCCGCGCGCCAGTTGTCATTCCGGACCACCGTGCTGGCCCTCAACACCGAGCCGGGGACGGTCTGCTCGATGACGCATCCGGACATGCCCGGTAGCTCCGGGGAGTTTCGCGTCACCTCGTGGCGCCTTAACAAGGATTACTCGATCGACATCCAGGGTCGGACGACCACGGATTCCATGTACGACCTGGTTGCTGGGCCGAAACCCGCCGACGTCGTTGCGTCTCCCGTGCCGCAGGAGGTTCTGATCGACACCGGTGTGCCCGGCTTGGTGACGGCGACGCCCATGCTCAGCGACTACGGGTCGTTTGCCCTCGAAAACATCGAGGTGCAACCGGACGCCTCCGGCAACGCGAACATCGTCAGCGCGGAGGAAGTTGCGCTTTCCCTCTACTACGTGGATGAGCTGACCACGGACCTCTGGGCGATGTTCGACGGGGATGTGAACGCCGCAACCGATCCGCTCACAGTCGACTGCACGGTCAATCAGAACACGGCCCGTGCGTTCCGTGTCGGGGATTTCGTCATCATCAACGATGAGGCGACCGACCCGGACCACAGCGGCCGCCGGTCTTACGAGTGCGCCCAAATCGTCGGCCCGGGCGACGTGGGCGATGTCGTCCCTACGGGTGAGTTCCAATTCCAGCGGGCCTATCCCGGAGTGCCCGATGGCCAGGCGACCTTCGGCACTCTGCGTTGCGCACACCAGGCTGGCGTCAAGTTCTACAAGCTCGACCTGAAGACCTTCACTTACAGCGTGAAGAAGGGCTTCTTCCGCACGCCTGGACTGCCCGCGCGCATTGAGGCGAAGCTGCCCTCGGCGTGCATCGTGGCCGCCGTTGTGAGCGTCGCGAACCACTTCGGCTACGGGCCGTTCACGGTCATTCCGCTATCGCACCACAACGAACCCCTGATGCCGGGTGAGCGAACCTGCTCGGGCGGCGCCTACACCTTCCAGATGCCCAGTGCGCTTGCGGCTCAGGATGATGTGCCGATCCCGATGCGCGTGCACGACCCGGCGTCGATCCGCTGCATCTTTGCCTACTTGCAGACCGGCACCAGCGACGGTTCATGCGGGCTGCGCGTAAAGTATTCAGCCGATGGCGGCGACACGTGGCTGACCCTCGAGAAGATGGGAATCGCGCAGAACGTGGGCACTCCCTTCAAGACGACCTATGATCACCTGCTGGCCGGAGGCTTCGGGCCACCGGAGTCTCGCCGGCTGCCATACCGCGACTACGGGCTCATCAACACCCAGGACATCGTGGCCAGCCCCGACGCGCAGGTGATTTCCACCGCGTCCTACGATGGCACCACCACCGGCCTGGTCGAGTTCGACTTCGTGTTCTTCGACTTCGGCGGGCCCAACGAGGAGTACGTCTACATCCAGAGCCTCGATCCGCCGAACCAGACCTTCACTGCCGTGGTGAGGAAGGACCACCCGGCAGGAACCAAGCTCAGTCCGGCGGTCTGGCCCACGCCGGTGTTGCGTGAAGGCTACAACCTCTCCTTCGACATCCGGCCAGTGGCCTCCCCCAATCCCGGATCCGATCTGACCGTGGTGATTCAAACGTAGATGCCCGAGCCGATCCACATGTTCGATCCCCGCAGGACTGTCCAACTGCAGGGCTTCAGCGGGAAGGCCGCCACCACCACTATCCATGACGCTACCGAGACTGGCTTCCAGATCTCCGGCATCTTTCAGGCGGCCGAGGACTTCGCCAACGTCCAATTTTTCAGCGCCTACGACTACTACAATCACCTTCGTCTGAAGCCGCTGCCGGTCACCGACGTCTCCGGCGTCACCTTGCAGTTCGACATGCAAGTGCTGCCGGTGAATGGGGAGGAAGGCAACGTCCGGCCGGACTGCGTGAAGTACCCATCGGTCGGGTGGGACAAGTTGACGGTCACCACCGGCAACGGCGACATCTACGAAGTCCCGCTGATGGCCCACTGCACGGTCCTCTCCGGCGGCTTCACGCCCGGCTCATTCCAGATCGGCCTTGAGGATAAGGAGGCTGAGGATTTGGATGCGCTCATCGGCGGGCCCACGCCGGGCCTCACCGACGCCGCCTATGTCTACTTCATGGGGACACGGTGGTCCTGCAACTCGGTCGAAGCCATCGACTACTGTGGCCTGGAGACGCAACTCAAAAGCGACATCGGGCAGCCCTACCTGACGTCGTGTGAGCAGACGATCTGGTGGCAGGACGATTCCGAATATTGGCATTGGCTGTATGCGAACGGCTACGGCTTTGGCATCAAGGAGAGCGGCGCCACCGACTCGGCGGACATCGCCTCGCGCCTGGCCTCGATGCTGGATATCTCCAGTTGGGATGTGACCGCCTCGGCCAGCGGCAACGTCATCACGGTGGCGCTTGAAGCCGGCGTCGTCGGCCCAGTCAGAGTGAGCAGTTCGGACGGTTCCGGGCCAGCCGTCCTCGTGGCCCTTCGCGAGCCCGGCATCGTGACCGCCAAGGTGAATTCTTCGGCAGAGATCATGCCGGGTGACTACGTCGGCATCGACATCGGCACTGATCGCGACGAGGTGGTGAAGGTGCTCTCGGTGGGCCAAGGTACTTTCACAGCCAATTTCAAACAGATGCATCTCGGCACGAAGTTCCCGATCACGTGCCGCGTTCTTCCGCGATCTCGGCACTTCGGGCGCGTTCTGAAACAACGCATGATCGACAGTTCATTGCCGGACTACGGCGAGCAGCCCAACGCACTGACCCTTCTCGGCGGTGCGTTCGGCACCACGAAGACCGGATTCACGATGACGGCGGTGCTTGCTGGAGCACTTGGGCAGTCCGGCCGCGAGGCAAACGGGATTCCGGTTCGGCAGTCAGTGAACGGGGACAACGTCATCGTCAGTCTCCCAGACGGGGCATCGTCGTCAGCCAGCATGATTCAGGGCGCGCGCAGCGACAGGACGTACCGTTTTCAATTCCCCTTCGGCACACTGACTGGCTTCAAGAACGGCGACCGGCAGTCGCTGGTGGCCGTGCCGGCGACGGACATCGTGAAGATCCACATGACGTTCGCGCCGCGTTTCGAGGATGTGGAGTATGGCCTGGCGAACGGAGGGCTTCTGCTTCAGGCCGTGGCTGCATCTCTGGCAGGAACTCAGGAGGAATGGCAACTCGCCGAGGCCGCCGCGATGTCAGGAGGCACCAAATACTACGTCGGCAGTGCGGCTTCGGAAGAGCGCATCACGTGCCTGGCCAACTTCGGCTTGGTGAAGCCCGATCCCGAGGAGCCAGGTTCCTGGTACTACCGCATCCTGGTGCGCCGCGGCGAGGACTCCTCCATTTCGCAGGCGTGGGCGGCAGGCACACCGGTCCAGTGGATCTCAACCATCACCGGCACGCGATCGGATGTGGAGTGGCAGGTCTCGATCTCGAACATCACTCTGTCCGGGCCCACCGCGTTGCAGGTCGGAGGTCCCAGCGAAAACGACCGGATGGAGGAGTCGAAGTACGCGACCTACGCCGGGTATTGGGAGGAGGCGCCGTATGGCGCGGGCTGGTGGAGCGGCGGCCACGCGAGGCGCTGTGCGCCGTCCGCCGCCGATGATCTCCGCAGCGTCACCGTCACCTATCAGCGCGACGCCATCCATGACCTCTATGTGGGGACGTGGCTCGGAACGAGCGCCGGCAAGATCCAGGTCGTCATCGATGGCGGTGCGCCGCAGGTCTTCGATCTCTGCCTCAACGACTACAACGGGCTCGCCGCGATGAAGAAGATCGGCGGTGGCATCTCGCCCGGCTCCCACACGGTCCAGATTACGGCGCTGTTCGACAAGAACCCGAGCAGCTCCGGCTATTACTTCTACTACGACTACCTCTGGCCGTTGATTCCTCAAGACGTGCCGGAGGCACCGCAGACATACGAAAACGTCTCGCTGGCAATTGATTTCGACACGGACCACGGGTACAAGAAGCCGCCCGCCTGGCACGTGTGGCACCTCGATAAACTCGGTTTCCGCGGCCATGCCGACGTCTACATGGGCGTCTTCTGGAACAACAAACGCCGGCGTGTCGAGGCGACCTACCCGAATTGCACGCTGCAGGTCGGCTCGTGGGCCCCTGATGATCCGTTCTGGATCAACGTCTCCGGTACGACTCTCTACTTCGCGCCGGGCGCCGGGCTTGGAGACGGCGACGTCGCGGCGCAGCTTCGCGCCATGCTGAACGTGACTTTCCCCGGCGTGTGGTGCACTAGCAGCGGCGGCACGATCAGCATCTGCTCGCGCGCGCCCGGCTACGTCTTCACCATCGACACCAGCGCAAACCTCACCGTTCTTCAGGGCGCGCCGAGCCTGTCCACGCCTGGGGCCGAGGGCGATTGGGAGATGATCGACACAATCTCGCCTGTCATGACGCAGGGCGTGCGCAACTGGATTCGCGACCTGGCAACGCAGTTCTGTCAGGCCGGCATCCCAGCGAGCTTCGCCTTTTCCATGGAGTGCTACCGCCCGCCCGCGGCAATGGCGGCGCGCTACTGGGACGGCGCCCCCGTCGATCTTCCGGTACCGTCCACGCAGATGCATTTCGGCTCGCGCGTCCGGGCGTACTTGAAGCAGATGTACAAGGAGTGCGCGGACCAACTCGCGGCTGCCGGGCTGCCGATCGTCCTGCAATTCGGCGAGACGCAATGGTGGTACTTCCCGAACTCCACCGGGATGCCTTTCTACGACGAGGGGACCAAAGCAGACTTCCTCGCCCAATTCGGGCGCTCGCTCCATCACTTTGCGGCAAACACGGACAATCCGGAAGACGACAGGCAGGCCGCCGACTTCCTGCGCGACCGGATTTGGGAATACTGCGCCGAGGTCATCGCCTACGTGCGCCTCTATCATCCGACCGCCGTCTTCGAGTGCCTGTGGCCGCTCGATGCCAACCAAGGCAAGCCTGCACCCGACCCCGGCTTCCGCCGCCTCAACATGCACGTCAATCTGCCGGAGCAGTGGAAGAACTCCGGGTACGGCGTCAAGTACTTCCGCTGCGAGGGCTTCGATTACGACGTCTGGCAGAAGAACACGTCGTTGATGAAGCAGACGATGCGATTCCCACTGGAACTGGGCCGCCCAGGCGGCGAGTGCATGTACCTGGCTGGAATCTACGGGGTGCCGGATCCGCCGCTCCTGCATGCGTACTCCATGTGGACCCAGACCGAGATCGGGTCGCTGTGTTTCTGGGCGTTTGACCAGTTCGCCCTGAACAGCAGGCCGGTGCCACTGACAGCACTCACTGGCCGGACGCCGCAGAGCGCGATCTACCACAAGCCGCGGGCGGTGCGCGCCGAGCCCCTCATCCTGGCAGTGCCTTTCGCGCCCTCGGCTGACGGTGCACTCAACCGATTCGCCTGCAACAAGAGGGGCCTCAATGCCTAAGTTCCCGACCGCGATCGACGACGCCTCGAGCCTGTTCACGCCGGTGGACGCCTTCCAATCGAAGCCGCTGGAAACCACGGCCACCAACGCGATCGGTGCCGGCGACTCGACGATCAGCGTGGCATCCACCTCTATGGGCTTCGCCGACACCTACGGCATTCTCTCAATCGACGACGAGCTCATCATCTACGCGGCAAAGACCGCGAATCAGTTCACCGGCTGCATCCGCGGCGCCTTCGGAACCGCCGCCGCCGTGCACCAGAACGGTTCCACCGTCCGGGCCAACATGGTTTCCGGCTTCTTGACGGCGCTCCAGTCCGCGGTTCTGGCCATCGAGAACGAGCTCGGCGCGGTTTCCGCGCGCAACTACGTCCGCTCAGCCGGCGACCAGGTCGTGACCGGCAACAAGACCTTTCAGGATGGCGCTCAATTTGGATCCGGGGCGAAGTCCGGCACCGGCCTCGTCCGTCTGCCGAACACCGGCGGCGTGAAATGGCGGCGGGCCGATGACTCGGGCGACCTCGGCATGGCTCTGAACGCGCAGAATCATCTCGCCATGGACGCCATCGTCGATTTCGCGCCCGGGCAGACGTTCGGCGCTTTCTCCTATCCGGACGCCGGCTACGCGAGCAAGGGGATCGTGCAGGTTGATCCAGCCGGCGGCCTCGCTGTCGAGTCGGGTGTGCTCTCGTTGCCGCCCTCCGGTGCCTCGCCGGGCGCGTATCCGAAGGTAACAGTCGATGCCAAGGGCCGGGTGACCGCAGGAGCAAGCATCGCGGCGGCCGATCTACCGGAGCACACCCACACCGCCAGCGACATCGTGAGCGGCGAGTTACCAGTGAAGGTCCAGAAGGACGGGACCGATATCGGCACGCGCCGCGCCATCAATCTGGTCGAAGGCACGCGCGTTACGATAAGCGCGGCCGACGATCCGACCAACGACCGCGTTAGTGTCATCGTGAACGCGGCGCCGCCCGTCGCGGGAGAAATCACGAATGCCCTCGGCTACGTCCCCGCCGACCGCGCCGGTGACCACTTCACCGGGCCCGTCGACTGCGGTCCACACCAAACGATCGGCGGCCCGCTGGAGAACATGGCGAAGCACTCTGAGAACTTCGCCGCAGCCGCGTGGGACAAGAACGGCGGCTCGTGCTCCGTCACCTCGAGCGCCATCATCGCGCCGGACGGCAACCACACTGCGGATGCGGTTATCGCCGTCACGACGACGCCCGTCATCCAGCAGCAGGTCGCAGGCCTCACAGACGGCGGAACCTACACCTTCTACATCTGGGCCCGCGTCCTCTCCGGCACGCGCAAGATCTCACTGGCCATCGTCAACAACGCCTATGCGGCCTACCTCGCCGGTCCCACACAGGTGACCCTGACGACCTCCTGGCAGCGCTTCAATGTCACCGGCACGCTGGCGAGCGGCCAGACCGGCCTGTGGATCGTCGCCCGCCAGTTCGCCGGCAATGGCGACGACTGGACCACGGGCGACATCAACCTTTGGGGCGCATGCCTCCAGCAAGGGGCCGACGCGCAGAAAGCCTACGCTCGTACTTGGACCTCCCAAACGCCGCACATGGCCTCCGGCGTCGCCGTCGGCCCGATCGTCATCGCCGCCTCGGACAACACAACCTCTCCCATCAAGGTCACTGGCCCCGGCTCCAACCTCGCCGACAGCACCCTCCTTGAACTCACCGCCAACGGCGAACTAATCCTTGCTGGCGGCTCCGGCAACGGCTACCGTTTCGCCGAACTTATGGAGGCTTCCAACCCAACTGGCTGGTCAGGCGTGATCAAGGTGAAGAATAGCGCCGGCGTCACTTTGGGGTATATCCTCCTGTACTCTAGCCCTTGACACGACGATTGACTGACCAACTCCCATCCACTCGTCAGCGGTTTTCAGTCACCCTACTCGTGTTCGCCCTATTCTGGCCCAGGAGATAACCCTAGCTTAGCCTTTGTTAGCGCGGGGCCTCTCCTCGGCCCCCTGGGGTTTCTCGATCTGACGGGCACTGATCAGGTGATTGTCGGCGGTGAGTCCGGGAGGGGATTCCGGGCGTGCGACGACGCGTGGGGTCGGCAGATCCGCGATTCATGCGTCTCGCAAAGCATCGCCTTCTTCTTCAAACAGACTGCGGCCAGGCGCGCCGGAACTCGGCCCTATTTGGTCGAAGACAATGGGTCCTGCTGGACATGGCAACCAACGCCTGGACGGCTTCTGCCCCCGATCGAAGTTGATCCGCCGGGCACAGAACTGCCAGTTCTGGATTGAAGATAGCCACACTCCTCCGGAGGACTACAGTAACTCCTACTCCTCTTCAACCAGCAGGCACGACGGACACCACTCCTCCGTTCGGAGGCCTGTTTTCATCACTTCTCGCTGATGAAGTTCGCCGACCTCTCTGTAGAGCGGATCTTCCAGCGGCACGGTTCCCAGGGAATCGAGGAATACCTGCGGCCTCCGGCCGAAGCCAGCTTTATCCAAGGGACCGATTAGAGAGTTGTAGTCTTTCCTGAGTCCGCAGTACTTGATTAGATCTGCCGTTCGCTTCGGGCGGGTGTAGTAATCGAGATCAAGCCACCAACACAAGAACAATGCCACCGCGACCTTCTCCGGCGATCGCTGGCCGAGCAGGCGAGTGTAGCTGAGCCCAGCTGAACTGTTGTCCGTTACTACCTCATCAAACTTCTCGAAGGCAGGACCCAGCGCTTGTCGAATCTCACACACCTTGCTATATAGAAACGTGGCGTCGTCCACGGTTGACGCCCCTTTTAGGTCGGCGAGGTACTTCGCAACAATGGAGGTGTCGCCCCCGTTGCTCCACCGAACACCTTTTGGCTGCAAAACATCTGCGAATAGCGAGGGTAATGCGATGGAATCTTCGCGATACCCCCGCTTCAACGACAATGAACCTTCGTCCAACAATCGAATCTCAGCCGCCTGCTTCGACTGGGCGGCAGCCAACAGCCGGTCAAGTTCCCGAGTAGCAATTCGGATGTCTCCACATGCGACGCTCTCAATAAGCTTACTGCGATATCTGTCAACCAACTGGGGCCAAACGGCCTTCGGATTCCCCTTCGGAGCACTCGGGATCCACCGCGAGAAGTACTCCGGGATCGCTGCGAGTTCATAGCCGTCCCATCGCCAAGTCTCCTCCTCTTGCGTGCGCTCATTCCACACAATCTCAGACCTACGCTCCATTGCGCACAGCAGCCCGAAGGCGAATATCGCCACAGGATCATTGGCTACGGATCCTGGATCGCCACTATGTAGCGACCAGACAAAGGGCCACCGCGTAAGACCCTGACGCGCCACGAACGGCAGCGCGTGCAGGAGGCCATAAGGATTAATGTTCGTCTGCGACTCAGCATGGTACTCCGGGTCCGTGTCATCGATCTCAAATTTGATGTCTATCAGCAGCACATCAAACTCCGGCGGCGTGCCGGTTCCCCACAATCTCATATGTTGGTGCCAAGACTGTAGGCAGTCAGTCTTCTTGCCGACAAGGCCTTCGTCTAAGGTGACAACCTCGATCAAGTCAGAATCAGGTTTGGCGAAGTCCCACTCGTCATTGATAACAAAGAGCTTCAAGCGTCTACCCTTCATGTGCCGTTTTCCTCCTGAAGTTCAAGCGTGCCGGATAGAATGTGCACGAGGACATTGCATACTGCCCTGGTCCGGGCCTGTGGGGATTCGCGTCGACGATTACGGGCGCCTCCAGCCGAATGGCATCGCCAAACTCGCGATAAACGTTCTGAATCCGATCCAGAGAGGTAACCTTCTGTAGTTTCCCAACGAACGGATTCCACACTGTGACTGTCACTGACCTACTGGCACTGTCCGTAGACACTTCGTATTCAATCTTCAGGCCGCCATGGGCGCGCATAAAGAATTCACGCTTTGACGGGTTCAGTACCGCGCGCGCGGCATTTCGGCAGAGTTCAGCCAAACCAGCTAAGAACGCGGCGGCCGGGATTTCCTGCTCGGCCTCGGCGTTGAATGGCGAAAAGCGAGAAATGGGATTCCTATGTTCCGCACGGATGACATGCGGACCATCAGCGTCGATCATGGTGATCGCAAGTTCGTTATCACGATCCACAGCTAATATCGCCTCGGCAGCAAGCTGTCCGAATGCTGCGCCGAGTTCCCTCAGATCAGATTGGCTGAACGAGCGCGGCCAACCAGACCGAAACTTAGGTGCGAGCCACTCCAGGGGTAAGCAACCTTCAGTCGATTTAGCCAGGACCGAGAATAGAGAGCCGATGCAATAAAGCGAATCAACTTCTCGATCCAACCGAAGGGCCTGCGAACGAGCGCCGGCCGTATCCCCTGCCCAGAGGCTATCGATCAGAGCCTGCATCGGAAGGGTTCCAAGGCGGTTCTTGAGATCGTGTCCAAGCATAAAAGACGCATCAGCGAGCACTTCCTTGGTTCGTGCCCGTTCCCGAATCGCTGCGGCCGCAAGCTCCGACAGAAAGTGGGCAAAGAACAATTGTTGCAGGGGGGTCAACGGTTGGAATGCTGAGCTAATCACAACAAAGCGCTGAAAGGTCGATCCCGACCAGTGTCTGAGGGAAGCTAGTTTGCTGACATCCATGGAATCGATGCATGTGCGGATAAAGTCTGGGCTTGTGGCGTCGGGCACCCTCACGTCTGCACTCATCGTGAACACTCGGCCGCTAACAATTGTCCCGAGTGTCTCCTCCAACTTCCGATCATCACATTTTTCAAACCGGACTACATCGTCGCCCGCGATCGTAAGGAGGCCGACCTCCGAGCCGTTGTCACCCGCAGCCGGCTTCGGAATATCCAGGATTACTAACGGCCGGAGCCTCCCGTAAAGGGTGCCGTCGGAGATGATGTCACGGAGGTACGATTGAATCCTAACGTCGTCAAGTCGAAGATCAATAGTCTGCCCCTCCATCGACTTTTCCTTCGCCACAATTAGTGAATTCAGGTGCTCCCGAATGAAGTCCCCTTCAGCGGCGCCGTCGGACCCACGACTTCGACTCGTGACACCAAGGGGCCAAACGAAACACACGTCTTCCGGGAAGGTATTGCGGTGTCGTGTCCAGCGCGTCGTTGGCACCCCCCCTCTCGACGAGCCAGGGCAGGCATACAGATTCGCAAAGAGAAGATGCAATGTCCCAAGTCCTGCAGATGACATACGCTTCCGCCACGCTTCAGCGTCATTTGTACCGCGACGGAAGTTCAACACCAAGTAATCATCGATCTTCAGTGGTCGCAGCAGTTCCCGCAGTTCCAGCATGCAGCCTAGATCTCCGGCGGCTCGTCGCAACGGTTCCGTCAAGAAGATATGGTCTGGCTCGTTCTCCGCTTCCGGGGCGGATCCCAGTGAAAACAGCACGAACTGAAAGAGATCTGGGCGGTGCGACCACGAGCGAAGAGCAGCGAGTATGGCTCGCGTCGGGCCGTCCCCGGTCGGTCCTGCCGCCGAGTGGAGCGGACGGCGAGGGAAGCCGAGATCGTCAGGTACAGGCTCGAAAGGAGGATTGCAGATAACGAGATTGGGAGACCCCCACGATTGGTACTGAGCCGGGTCGGTAATGTCTCCGCGATCAAACCTCACACGATCAGCAAGACCATTTAGTTGTGCGTTCGCTCGGGCGAAATCCAATGCGCGCAAGGAGATGTCGATGCCAAGTCCTCGAGCACCGCGCCTAGCTGCTTCAATCAGCAGGATTCCGCTGCCAGTCCCAAGATCCAGGACGTAATCCCCGGGGCGCGCCTGGCAAAGGTTGCTGAAGAATCGAGTTTCGACGTGAGGACAGAACACTTCGAACTCATCGAAGTCCTGCTCTCCGCCGGGCCAGTCGCTTAGGTAGTAGTGATCCTCCCATGTTGTGAGCAGAAAGGGGCACCGCCACTTCCCATCTGGTAGTTGTTCCAGCAACCCAATATCGACCAGGGTTTTTACGTTCCCGTCCTGCTTGTCCCAAGCTTCAATGGAGTTACCGTGTTCATTCAGGAATACTCGTCGAAACTCATCTGGGCGTTCTATGCGCACGGCGTCTATCGCTGCCTTGGCAGCGCGTGCGCTTGTTCCATCGTGCAACGCGACCGGTGAAGGCTTCTGTTTTGGCTGAATTGTCATTTCGCTCTTATCTCACCCAGGGAATCGCCATCTTGTACGGCTGGAAAGCAACGGCCATTCCAGTTACGAAATGCCTCGTGGAGGACTCCGTCTCGAAGAAGGCGCTGGCTCTCTTCAAAGCTCGGATAGTGCACTTTCGCAGCAGCTACGGCAGGAACCGCAGCGGCATCTCGCGCAAGCCGCCGAACGGTCCGTCCCACAGCGTCTCCAAGTATCTCGATCTGTGCTTGCGGTATGACGAGGAGTGTCCACAGATCCTGCCAGATCGTGGCAGGCAGGGGGCGCCTCTCGAGGCGAAACCATTGCCACATGCTAAGCAGGCGGCGCGCGAATCCCAAGTCGGCGATACATGCGTCTGCTTCCCCGTCGGCGACTGCCGCGATACACGCAGAGCGACTGTCCTTCATGGCAACGCGAGACGGGAAGGCCGTTGGATCCAACCTTCTTACAATTGCCGCCTCCAATCCATCGCCAGGAAGCAACCACTGTAAACTTGACCTAGATCGGGCCCGCGGGTGCAAAAGCACGTGCTCGCAGATCGCCGACGTCGTCGGTCGAGAGAATGCGTGAACGACTTTGAGGTCAAGGTCTTGCAGCCGGTGTTCTAGCGTTGCGAGCGCTTGAATGGTTAAGAATGCTCCGTGAGCGCGGCCTGATCGAAGTGCGGTGAGCCGGTCTTCGTCGCTTAACCCGGGCCAGAACTCGTAGGCCTTGGTGCCCTGACGCATCGATGTCTTTTGAACGGGCACATAGCCGCTCCACGTGCCCGCAGCAAACGTCAAATGGGTGCTGCGGAGGAGTCGGACGAGACTCTCTCGGTCAAGCGGTCGGCTGGCAGTCTGACTGTCGTAGAGCACACCAATCCCAGCTGGCCCGAGTACAACAACACGATCCGCAACGGCTAGGGCCTCGTCGACATCATGGGTGACAATGAGATACGTTCCACCCTCAGTCTCATGGAGCTCACGGATAAGCGACTGGAGTTCTCTTCGTGTGAGCGCGTCCAGCGCTCCCAGCGGTTCGTCGAGTAGTACCGGATCAGGGTCCATAGCAAGGGTGCTGGCCAACGCGAGCCTCTGCAGCATCCCGCCGCTTAGATCCAGTTCTGGCGGGCGAGCGTCCTGCCAGCCGAACAAGCCGACGCGCCCTAGATAGTAGTTGGCCCTCTCTTGCGCGATCGGCGCCGCAGTACGTATGCCCTGAGCGATATTGTTGTTCTCGGGATTCATTCCGAGTCCTACGTTTTCCGCCACCGTCAGCCACGGCAACGTTGGAAACCTTTGGTGCATGAGGCCGGCTCGCCGTCCGACTCCATCGCTAGCAGTCTCCACACTGATGGTTCCGCTATCGGGCAGTTCAAGCCCAGAAATCAGTCTTAGTAGCGTGGACTTCCCACAACCCGACGGCCCGAGGAACGCAGTGAAACTACCGGCATCAATGCGAAGGTCCAGCTTCGAGAAGACGACCAAATTGCCGCCACCAGGCAAGGGGTACTGTTTAGAGACCCCAGAGAGAGAAATAGCCGTTCCTTTTCGGCGTGAAGGACTTCCGCCAGCCAGCCAGTGACTGCTCATGTTCTCCTCGCCTTCTGGTCGATAGCCGACAGAGCATACGCCCAGCCGAACATCCTGTGACCAGCAAACCGCATCACCACATCGGACAGTACGCCCAGCAGCCCGACAATTGTAATCCAAACGAGAACTTGATCCGTGCGTATATACCTTCGGGACACCTCGATCGCGTGGCCAAGGCCGCCTTCGCTACCCATGATTTCGGCAAGGGTTACGTAGCTCCACGCCCATCCGACCGAAATCCGCAGATTGTCCCATATAGCGGGTGCTGCGGCTGGAATGAGGATGCGCCGTATCAACTGCGACCGGCTAAGGCCCTTTGTGCGGCCGAGATCGAAGTACACCGTCGGCACGCGCCTAACGGCGTCGGTGTTAGCAACAACGAGATGAAACGCTGTACCTAGGAACACGACCAGTACAGCGCTGGCGTCTCCAGTACCGAGCAAGAAAATGGCGAGGGTGCTGAAGCCTGCTACAGGCAGGTACCGAATGAAGTCGTTCACCGGCTCAAAAGCGCCTGCGACCGTCCTGAGCCTGCCAAAGATAAAACCTAACGGCACAGCGACAACCGCGGCCAGCAGGAACCCGGCCAGCACGCGGAAGCTACTGACAGTGATGTTATGAAGCACGTCTGAGAATGGCAATTCCAACGCAGCCGCAGCTACTTGAGCGGGACGCGGGTAAAGGCGGGTGATGGTGGTCTTGGGCAGATCGTGCTGTCTAGCCTTCGACACCCACTCAGCACCAACCCACCAAATGAAGAGAAGCCCAGCGAAACCGATGACCCAACGTGAAGAGCGCATAAACCAAGACCTCTTTGGATTGGAAGATTAGCTCAAGGCACTATCAGGGATGAGTCGATGTAACGCTGCGCAGGGACCGTGGTGCTCGTGACACCCGCCTCCTTCCAAAGTGAGGAGGCCTGATCGAATACCTTGAAGATCGGAGCTGTGCCCGCAGGCGAACCAACCATGTATTCCCGGTTCTTGGCAAGGTCGTAAAAGCGGATTCCGGCGACAATGTCCTTTACCTCTTCCGGCTTAAGTTTGTACGCGGCTCCGATGATGCGATTGCCTTCGTCAGGTTGCGTCTTGTACCATTCCAACGCCTTAAACCACCCATCAATAACCTTCTTAACGTCGGCCCTTCGAGATAACAGGACTTCGTCCCTCATTACAAGCGTGTCGACGATCGTCCCCGGCATTTCAGCGGTTGTTAGGAGTTTTTTCCCGCCTGTCATTCCGGCAGCTTTGGAAATCCACGGCTCCCAAGTTACCGCGACATCTAGGGTTCCAGACACGAACCCGCTCCCCGCCTTGTCGGCGTCCAGGTCCAGGATCGCTACTTCGTCTGGTTTGAGTCCATGCTTCGCGAGTGCAGTCAAGAGCAGGAAGTGTCCGGGGAGACCTTTCTGTACCGCAACTTTATGTCCTTTTAGGTTTGCCCAAGTTATGTTCTGCCGCGCGACTATACCATCTGCGCCGGCGGATTCATCGAAGCACATCACAGTCTTGCCTGTCACCCCGAAGGTCGCGTCGATCGCGAGGTTGTCGACGCTGCTCGCGTACCCGTCCACTTGGCCGGCCAACATGGCAGACCGTCTGGCACCGGCATCCTCAGTGAACGCGATCCCGACGTTCAGCCCATCGAAGAAGCCCTTCTCCTGTGCTATGAACAGGGGTCCCCATCCTACCCACGAGTTGACTGTCAATTCCAGCGGGGCTGAAGCAGCCGAGGGCGGGCCCGGCTTCTGACATCCGTCCAACGCCAAGATGGCGGCGAAGGTGAGAATCGAGACCACGACACGCCTTCTGCGCTTGTTCTGCATGAGACCTCCGGGGCCGACGTCTGGTTTGAGCGACACTAGCCTAGCGTAACAAGGGCTGCCCATCGATCGCTGAATTGCGCTGAAGCCATCGCAAGTATCAGAGGTGAAACAGGTTATGTGGTTGTGGATCAGGCCGCTGCCCTTGCCTCAAGGAGAAGCAGCCGCAGGCGCGGCTACTTCGCCGCTGCTGATACACCCTGCTGTGGAGTTCCGGACGCTGGAACAACCAGCAGCCGAGGCGAATCGACGTGCGACCAGACAAACTCGAGCGGGAGACGGGTGCTGTTCATCAGATACTGGACATCCGATTCCTTCATGGCCGTGTTCAACCCAATCAGCGGCTTCTGCGGATGCCAGCGCACCTCGCCGCAAATGGAACACCGCTGCAGCGTTGCGCTGATCCGCTGCAGCAGGTCCGGGCGGCCAATCCGGGACAGATCGACGACGATAATGCGTGATCCCGGAGTGAACCCGAACTCGCGTGGATCAACCCTGAGCGCAGCCTGTTGAATCGCCTCCTGTTCCCGATTCTGACGGGCTTTCAGGTTATTCTCCACGCGTATTTCCGCCACACGGTTTGCGGCCTCCTGATAATTGAGGCCCCGCCAGAACTGCATCGTCATCTCCATCATGCCGGCTCGCTCCACGCGCAGGCCCCGGTGCTGCATCTCCAGCATCAACATGGCCTTGTCAGCGGGAGGGAGGGGTCCCGGTTGCCTGCCAATCTTGAACCCATCCACCAGCATGAATCGACGAAGTTCGTCCTCCAATTCCAGATCCGTCAGTCCGCCGAACTCCTGCCGCACACGCTGCTCAAGAGCCGCATCGCGCCGGAACTGCGAATCGATACGATGGACCGGGAGTTTCAAGGCTGCACCGAGGATTTGGATTAGATTCACGGCCATCGAGTCATAAATCGCGTCTGAAGAGTCTTGAGTAATCCGCAACCGGGAGCCCAACCCGAAACCGTTCCCGCCCACATACAAATCCACGCCCCGGTTGCTCTCTGTTTGTTCGACGAAGATGCGGTACCGAGCGCTCGCGCCCTCTACGTCCAGAGAATCCCAAGTCTCTAGCGTCAGCGCGATGGTAATTGCAGTCACGGTGCTGCCTCGATCGAAGCTAGCGCCGCCGTTCGTCGCGGTCTGGCCGCCGCCCCCTTGACCGTCCAGACGCCCGTTACGCCCCTTCACCACCACCTGTTCTGCGCCCACGATTGAGCCCACCAGACGGAAGTTTGGCTTCGGCGGCGTCCCGCGCTCCCGCAGCAGTTGTGGCAGTACGAACCCCGATGAACCAGTCGAAGCCGCGGCTTGCGGCAGGGTGCGGAAGGTGCGAAACACGCCGATCTTGGCCAGGACGTCGCGGGCGTATTGACCGATGTCGTTCGGGTACTTGTCGTTCATGGAGATATTCCCGAGGTAGTCGATCTCAATGACGATCGGTCCATAGCCCATGGGGATTCCATAAGCGAGTACAAGCTGGCGGAACTGATCGAGCGTGACGTCTACCGGGCGGCGCACCTCGATCGGGCGCGGCAGCGGGGACGTCTGGCGTAACGCTTTCTCCAGCCCCTTGTCGCCCGCCCACGCTGGCGTTTTGCCTGTGACGGCCACGACCAGCATCATGATGCCGATGAAACGCTGCTGCATGATCATATCGGTTCCTCTATTCCTTCCTTGTGATCTTGACCTCCCCGAGGGTGATATTGGTGTTCACCTGGAGGTTGTTCAACTTGCCGTCGAGGATCGCCGTCCCGATGGCGAAGGGCGCCTTGCCGGTCGTCGTCACGAAGAGCGGACGTTCGAGGTCGACAACGATCTCCAACGTCCTCACATTCTCCTTAGGCGTCACCACGGCAGGCGCGAGCCGTTGAGCGACTTGAGCGGGTGTCTTACCCACAAGGTCCGAATCTCTCACCGAAAAATAGCGTGTTCCGGAGCCGTCGACCTTCTCCCCGAGAACGCGAGAACGATTCACCACCATCGTCAGTGTTCCGGCGATAGTTACAGGCAGGGCCGTTGTCGCCACCGGTTTTGCCACGACGGCGCCTAGAACCTTGGTGGTGTGCTGCCCCCGCAGCATCGCCCCGCCAAGAATCGCAATTGCCAAGACGAGACGCAGAATAGAGTTCCTCATGAAGTGTTCCTTTTGCTGACTCTGAAAGGGCCGCGGTGACCGTGCACCTTGAGCCACCGCGGCCGCTTGGCTATTTGGCGATGATGCCCCCAATCACGCCGACAGAACGGTTGCCCAGGATAGTCACGGGGGAGCCCGTCACGGTCGTGATGTTCGTCAGCGCGCCGTTAACCGTGGAGCCGGTTACCGCTGTTCCGCCAACCGACGCCGAAGATCCGTTCCCAACGATGCTGATCGGAGACGCAGTTGCGGTGGTGATGTCCGTTACCGCGCCGTTGATCCGGGCGTTTTGAACCGTGACCCCGCCAATGGATCCGCTCGAATTGTTGCCCACGATGCTGATGGGCGACTCCGAGGCGGTGGTGATGCTGGTGATGGCGCCATTCAACGTCGAGTTGAGGACGCTGGCGCCGCCGATATAGCCGGTCGAGCTATTTCCGACTATGGAGATCGGTGACGCCGTGGCCGTCGTGATGTTGGTGATCGCGCCGTTCACGGTGGAGTTCTCAACATCGATCGAACCGATGCGTGCGTTCGATCCATTCCCGACAATTGTCATTGGCGACGCGGTCGCCGTAGTGATGTCGGTGAGCGCCCCGTTGATCGTGGAACGCACGATGGTGGTCGAGCCCAGACGGGCGGTGGAGTTATTTCCCGTAATGGACAGCGGGGACCCGGTGACCGTCGTGATGTCGGTCACCGCTCCGTTGATTGTCGACTGAGCCATAGCCAGGCCAGCCAGAACGGACAGCACGAGGGCCATCCGGATGAACGTCTCACATTTGCCTATCATTTCCATGCTCCTTTGTTCTCGCGAATCCACATCTCATTACTTCGACTTACCTTGCCCACTGAGTTGCTTCAACTGCTCGAAACGCCGCACCAGTTCGTCAGGGTCGCTCAGAATGCGATCGGCCTCTTTGAGCTTGTCCTTGTCGTCCAGACCTGGAGTGCCTGCCGTCGCTGTGGCGCGCTCGCTGGGCCTGACCGCCCCGCTGGGAGCGTTCCGCCCTTCACCAAGTCGGTCATATTCCCGGATCGTCTGGTTGTCGTGCTCGGCCTGGTCGATCCATTCCAACTGGCCAAACTCATTCATGCACTGCGCGTTGTAGAACTTGGTGTTGCCGGCTTCCCGCTTGACCATCCACAGGAACAACGCTTCCTTCTCGCGCATTTGGCGGGCCATGTCCTTCGCCCGGGCGGCTGCCGGACCCGGTTGCTCGATCCGCTCGTACAGAGCTATGGTGTCCCGCAGTTGCTGCATGAAGGTGGGCAGGCCTTCCAACTCCGCCTTCTCCACGCCGTTCAACGCCGGCTTTGCTCTCAGCTCCGCTTCGCGACGGGTCGCATCTTCCAGGCTTCGCCTCGCTTCCGTGGCTTGGGGCGATGACCCCCTCGCGGCGCCGGTGGAAGCCTCGTACTCGTCCGCCGCCTTCGCTGCTTTTTCCGCGGCTTCCGCGTAGATCTTCGAAGCCTGGCGACTGAAATCACCCTTCACCATGCACGCCATTAATCGCAAATGGATGAATGGCGCTTCCGCGATGAGCTTGGAGCCCAAATCTGAGCCCAGCCTCTCACGCAGGATCTTCTCCGCACCGACGATCACTTTGAGCTTGTCCGACCGTTCGGCGGAGGCGGCATCCCTCTGGTCGGCGAGGTCCCGCACGGACTTGTCGTACTGCTGGGCCCACAGCGCGGCAGTCAAGGTCAAAAAAATCCCGATCTTCGGCATGGTTGTTTGTCCTCCCTACGAGTGCCCGACCAACGTCACGGTAAATGCCCGTCCTCCAGCGAGACTCATCCGAACGCGGGCTTCTTGCACCGAGTCCGCTGATACGCCCTGCTGCTTCAGCGCCTCCTCCGTCAAGGAGCGGAGCACGGCGAATAGATCGCCCGGATACAGGGCCCAAACGCGCGGGCGGAAGCCGAGTTCGAATTCGGCCTGCCGGAGGGCTTTGTCGAACTCCGCCGGCAGACCTACCACCTCACGGACCACCACGCCTTGCGCCACCACCCCTGGGCTCAGGTGACCGGTCTGGAGGTCGTACAGCAATGCCTTCCCGCGTGGGCGCTGGCTGGCCATGGCAAGAGGTACGCCGTAGGCCCGCAGCACCGGCAATGACTGTTCCGCTACGATGGCGAAGTCGAGGCCTTGGCCCCGTTCGACATAGTCGCGCCACTGCGCGGTCCCGGGGATCACGGAGGCCGTCGAGCGCATGGCGTGCTTCACGGCGGATCCGGCGGCGTGAGCGGTCCGCCTTCCACCACCGGCGCGCACCACTTTGAACGTGGGCGCCGGAGCTAGGCGAGTGACCCGGAACGCCGCGATGCGAGGAACCGGCGGCTCGATGTCCAGCAATAACGGCCAGACCCCTTGGTAGAAGATCACCAGCCCCAGGGTGCCTGAGACCACGCACAGCCCCCACAACGTGGGCCAGGGCCGGTATGGACTATCGATCGTCGCGAACATTGATCCCCCTTTTTGCGAACTCTTGCCTGCTCCACTCCAGCCGATCCTGAAGCGGCAGGTCGAGGATTTCGTTGGCGAGTTTGACGGAGCGACCATCTTCGACAGCGGCAGGCGCAACCTGTGCCAAGGCTTGCGCCACAGAGCGGGCCCGGTGTACACTCGCCGGCTTGCGCTTGTTCGACGCCGGAATAGTTGGTGTCGGTGGCGCCGTTGGTGCCGCCTGCGGTTTGACTGGCTCCGTCGGGCTGGGCTTCGGTTGTTCCACGGCCGGCGTCGGCGTCGCAGGCGTCAGCGTCACGCCGGTCTTGCCCGCTTGCTGGTCGCCGCTGCCACAGCCGGATGCGAACAGGACGACAGCGATCGCAATGATGAAGAGGAGACGATTCATTGGTGTTTCTCCCTATCCCGGACCGTGACAGTCGCTGCCGCTGTCCCGGCAAGGCTACTGCCACTGGTGGTCTTCGCTAGCGCGTCCAGTTCGGATATCACCTCTTCGCGCCGGCGGTCGTCGTGGAGGGACTTGATCTTGTCCGCCAGCACCTTTGCCAGCTTGACCTTGCGATCGATCTCCTGCTGCAACTTGTCGATCTGCGCTTTTAGCGCGGCCCGCTCGGGGGTAGGGACGCGCAGTCGAGCGTTGAGGTCGGCCTTGACAGCGTTCGCGCCTTCTTGCGCGTCGCGGGCCACCCAATCGAGTGTCACCGCTAGCGTCGGACTGACGAACTTGCGGGCTTCGGCGCGCTCAATCTGGAGTCTGGCCGCGAACGCCTCGCGCGCGCGGATCTCTTCTCGCAGTGCCGCATTCGGATCGGCGGAGTATTTCCTCCGAAGGTCGTCCAGTTCCGCCTGCAGTCTGGCAACGTCAGCCTGGATCGCATCCTGCTGGCCCAGGAAGTACGCCAAACCGGTTTGGCCTGAGTCGGCCGGCACCGCCTGGACCGACGCCGGACTGGATTGCTGCTGGCCAGGCAATTCGATTGATTGGGCCATTCCGGTACCGGCGATGGCCAAGCAGAGCAGGGCAAGGCACAACGTGCTGCCAATACGGTCTGCGTTCAGGTACACAATGCTCATCTGTTTACTCCTCTCTCGACGTTGAACTCCTTGCCCGCTTTCGTGGGCGACGCGTTGCTGTTCCTCTCGGAGTTCATCGTGTTATCTGCTGTTCGATCCTCGCATGAGACTCCAGTGACCTACTGAAATTCGCTGACAGGAAATAGGTGAATGTACGGAATAAATAGACGCGCTAAGTGAGGCGCCCACATATTCCAGGGCTTGCACACGTCCGAAGCAGATTGCGCTCCGCACTTAGAGGCGGCGTCGACATCAGTACCTGAGCGCCGCGACACGGCCTGGACGAAGCGTAATCTGGAATCTGGTTGGAGACGCCGGAAACCGAAAGACCCTACGTAGTTGCTGTTAAACGTGCTTCACTTAGGAATTCTACGGAGGTGTGTCAGACGTCGTCCCGAATGGGCTTCTCGTGTCGACTCGATCTCGATTCGAGCGGCGCGAAGGAAGGCCGAGGCGCGCTTGAGAGCTACCGACAGCGAGCGGGCAGTGCGGGGCCAGAGGCTTGAGCTTCTTGTTCTTTCCGGGACGAACGCCTCAAGGACGCCAATAAGCTCGGTGGCGGTTCCCGACCACCTCTTGTGGCGGTCGATCATGGACCGCACCGCGGCGGCCACTGGGTCGTATTCAATGGCCGTCTCGGCCACCTCGCGCCGATTGGTTTCGTATGCGTCCAGGAACGCGTTTGCTGGCCACCCCAGAGTCTTCGAGGCCGCCGTAACCCAAAGTGCGAAGTCTGCCATTCGCGGCTTTCCCGAGACATGGACGTTCGGCAGATCCCGGAGTGCGCCGCTCAAGGCGTCGTAGAGTGCGCCGGTTACACGCGGTCCCACCATTTCCACCTGCTGCCATAACTCAGCCTCGCTCTTCCGCGAAGTATCCGGGATCGGTGGAAGGTGCAGAATAACGGACCGGTCGGCCAGATCCTGGCGCGTCGCCAGATCGGGAATGCCGTTGAGGATAATCGGCCGCATGGCATCGAAGATGACCTCCTCGCGGTCCGTATAGAGCTTGCGCGTACTGTAGCCGCCACCGGTCGCCATTCTGCACAACGCGTCCGACGTGGCTTGCGAAAGATCTGAGAGGTTGTCGGCGCAGATGATCCAGGAGTTCCGCGCGGTGATCAACAGGTCGCGCACGCCGCCCGGCGCGGTTCTCAGTGGGGCCTGGGAAGGGTCCACCAGGTTCCGGCACAGCCGAGTGGCGAAAGACTTCCCCGCTCCCTGCTCGGCGTGAAAAATGAGAATCGGGTAGGGTCCAGTGGGCCGGAGGGCGCCGAGCAGCCAACCGATTAATAGGTACCAGTTCGATTCTTCCTTGCCGAGGTTGACCAGGGGACGCAGTTCGTCGACGCGGCCGCCATGGACGGGGCATGGAAGTGCACTCAACCCTGCAGCTCGCCGAAACCGGATCGGGGACTCCTGAATCACGTTCCAGCCGGACGGCGTGATCTCTACACATTTCCAATCGGGCCTGCCCAGGTCTATATAGATGTGACCGTCCGAGACGGCCACGCGCGTGAAGACGTCCGTCGGCGTGCCTTCGTAGGTTGCCCGCGCTTCAATGGTATCGATCGCCTCGCGGCGGGCCTGGGCGCGAGGCGCGCTTCGGTATTGCTGAAAGTAACGGCCAAGTAGCCACCGATGGAATTGGCTCGACCGCACCGGCCAGTTCTCTTTGTGGCCGTTGATCGGCAGAACGGCGTACGCCTCGTCGTCATTGGTCGAGAACAACTCAGCCGGTGCAGCCAGGTCGATGAGGAGTTGAGTCTCCGACATCGGCACCTCCTGCCGCCAGTATTGCCGGCGAGGCGCCGCGTCAACTGAATTCGCCTGACAGCTATGCTGATCGTGGCATCGCTATTTGCGTCACCATCGTCACCGTCGTCACCGGCAACTAGCCCATTTCTCCATCTGCTTTACGTAGCAGGGTTCCTCTCGGGGAGCCAAATTCTACTCCGGCCGTTTTCCTGGCCAAAACCCACCTTTTTTGCACAAGCCTATTGATCGGCAGGGCTGCCACAGCCCTAGTACATGATCGACGGCAACCAGGCTCCGGCCGGTTCATTGTACAGGCCGAGGCTCATCAGGTTCATCGGCTGCACGACCCGCAGGCCGTTGTTGAGGCACCAGCGCAACAGCGCGCTGTTCCGCGTCGGCACCAACAAACCGGGGCCTCCAAACGAGTCCTTTGAAGCGATCAGCGCCTGCAGGTCCACATTGGTCTCCGCTGTTGTGTGGCCGAAAAACGCCAGGCTCGACGCGTAGCCCGTGATGCGGCCCGCGCGCTCCACCACCAGGGCGGTTTGCTCCCGGATCGCCTGCGCCAGGTCCCGGCCCCGGTCAAAGCCGTGGACACGCCGCGATAGCTCATTGCAGGCATCCAAATCGGCCGTTTGCGCGGGCCGGACCTCGCAACCAGGCACGTGCCTTTCCACCGGACGGCCCTGCAGACACGCCAGGGGCTCCTGGATGTCGAAGCCGAGGCGAGTGTACAGCGAGAACGACCGGTTGTGAAACGCAGCCTGCACCAGGCGCACTCCGGCGGCCCCGCGGCCACTCGCCCGCTCCAACGCGGCCTGCATCAGCTTCCCTCCGACGCCCAGGTTCTGTACGCCCGGATCCACCGTGATGGGGCCGATGCCTGCGATGACGGCACGCTCGTCCATACAGTTGCTGCCTACGAGCCGGCCCTCCACCTCGGCCACGACACAGTAGAAGTCCGGACTGGAGAACAGGGCGGACAGCAGACCCTTTGGGACTTCCGGACTCGGGAAGTCGCACGGAAAACCGTGAGCCGCATTGATCTTCGCGAACGCCTCGAAACAGATGGCGCCACAAGCCGGGGCATCCTCGCGCGCCGCTAAACGGATCGTTACGTCCTGACTGGAAATGTTGGACAAATCCGATGCCTCGCTTTCTGTCCGAAAAAGTATAACATCTGGCCGAGTGCGCGCCGGCCGCTGCCCGAGCGCCCTGTGACTGGAACGATTCGCACTGTACGGACGTCGGGCCTCCCTGTGGATCTGGGCGATAATGCAGGCTGTGACCATGAAACGGATCGCCTCCTGCCTGGCCGTACAATTGCTCCTGGCAACCGGCCTCGCGCGCGCACAGGCGCCGCGAGCAGTCATCAAGATCACCGGTGAACTGCACAAGCTGGTGCTCTTCGCCGATGGCACGGTGGGCGGCTGGGGAGACATGCGGGACGGACAGTTGGGACCGCGCGCCACACTGCCCAACTACCGCGGGCACATGACCGCCTTTGCGCCCATCGCGCTGCCCGGCAAAGCGATCGACATCGCGGCGGGCAGCCGAACATCCTACGTGCTGCTGGAGAACGGCAAAGTGCTGGCGTTCGGGTTTGGCATGAATGGAGAACTGGGCCGCGGCGAACAGGGTTTGGCGGGATCGGAAGTGCCCCTGGAGGTCAACGGTCTGGCGGAGGTGGCGCAGATCACCGCCGCCGGGATGACCGCGTACGCGATTCACAAGGATGGAACAGTCAGCGCCTGGGGCTCCCGCGGCTCTGGAATGGTGGCCGATGGCGTGTATAACAACCGTATGGGCGAATCCACGCCCGCGGCCCAAGTTCCCGTGCGCATTCCCAACGTCTCCGGCATAGTGCAGCTCAGCGCGTCCAGTTCGCACGTGCTGGCCCTGACTTCGACCGGGAAGGTCCTCTCCTGGGGCAGCGCCGGCGCCAGGCTGGGGCGGACCCTGGCGGAAGGTGTACGTGTAGCGTTGCCGGAGGAGATCCCTGGCCTGGATAACGTCGCCTCGGTAGCGGCAACGTCCGTGGCCTCGGGGGCGCTCAAGAAGGACGGGACGGTCTGGGTCTGGGGCTCCAATCAGCAGGCCGAGTTCGGCAACGGCCAAAGGGAGGACAACGAGCGGACCTGGAAACCGGTAAGGGTGCCGGGTGTCCAGAATGCGAAGGCCCTGGCGAATGGATTGATCGGCCGGCATTTTCTGGCGCTGCTCAAAGACGGCACAGTCAGAAGCTGGGGCAACTCGGATTGGGGCCAGGCCGGCAACGGGCTAACCGGCCAGGAACAGGCTACTCCGGCAGCGGCGAAGATCAGCGGGGTCAAAGCGGTATTCGCCGGGGGCAACCAGTCGTTCGCCGTCAAGCAGGATGGATCTGTGTGGGTCTGGGGATCCGGCGACCGGCGCGAATGGCCCTTGAGCAACAACGCGCCTTTGCCGGTTGCATTGAACTTTCCGGCACGCTAGCAGCCTGGTCCGGTATCAGCCGGCGTCTGCCCGGCGGGTTCCCTCGGCAGCCGCGATCCGCAAGGCATCACCCTGGATCGCGGCCAGCATGCCTCGGAAAATCAGGCCGTGGAAGGGGAGCACGGAATACCAGTAAAGAAGGCCGAACAGCCCGCGCGGCTGGAACAGCGCTGTTTGCCGCAGCGTACATTCATGGGCGCCCTTGTCCTGGATCCGGAAGCCGAGCAGTGCCTCGCCGGGCAGCCGCATTTCCGCCCGCAAGGAGAGCGACTGATCGCGATCCACTCCAACGACCCGCCAGAAATCCAAGGCGTCGCCGTACCGCAGGGAGTCGGGATCGCGCCGTCCGCGGCGTAGTCCCGGACCTCCGGCCAACCGGTCCAGCGCCCCGCGAATCTTCCACAGCCAATCCGCATACCAGCCGTGCTCGCCGCCCAGCCGGCACACGGCACGGAATGCGGCCCAGGCAGGCACTTCCATGGAGACCGAACGCTCATCCCGGAAGACGGTGCCGCCCGACCAGTCGGGATCGCCCAGCATGGGTCCGGCCATCGACCAGTTCGTCTCCACCAGGCGGGACTCCACCTGGCTGAGGGCCGCCCGGATGGCCTCGCGCACATTCATCAGTTTTTGAGGAACGAGATGGGTAATCCGGTCCTCGCGGCAGACAACTTCGTTCTTCAACCCTTCGGCCAGGGGCCGCGCGATGCTGCTGCTCAAGGGCGTCACCAGATGAATCCAATAGGAGCTCAGGCGCGGCGTCAGCACCGGCACAGGGATGATCCAGCGGCGGGGCAGTTTCAACTCTTCCGCCATGGTCCGCATGATCTCGCTGTAAGGGAGGATCTCGGAGCCGCCGATGTCGAACGTCCCACCGGCGCATTCGGGGACGGACAGGACACCCACCAGATACCCAAGCACGTTCTCCACCGCGATGGGCTGGCACCGCGTGCTGACCCACTTCGGAGTGATCATCACCGGCAGGCGCTGCACCAGATAGCGAAGGATTTCAAACGAGGCGGAGCCGGAACCGACGATCATGGCCGCGCGCAGCACCGTCACCGGCACACCGGTGGAAGCCAGGGCGGATTCGACATCGCGCCTCGACGCCAGATGCTGGCTCAGGTTCGGGCCGGTTTCACCGAGCCCGCCCAGATAGATGATACGGGTCACGCCGGCCGCCGCCGCTGCTTTCGCAAATGCCCCGGCCAGTTGCAGGTCGAGCTGTGCGTATTCGCCGCCGGCGGACATCATCGAATGCACGAGATAGTACGCGGCGGAGCAGCCGGAAAGCTCTCGCGTCAGAGCGTCGGCATCCGCCAACTCCGTCTTCCGGATCTCCACCCGGGCGTCTTCCGTCCACTTGCGGCCTTCGAGTTTCCTGGGCGTCCGAACGAGGCAGCGCAGGGAGTAGCCGGACTCCAGGAGCATGGGCGCCAATCTGCCGCCGATGTAGCCGGTAACTCCCGTGATGGCGATGCGCTGCATATCTTGGCTGCTGGCTGAGTGTAGCGTGTTACGGGTGTGAACTCACGGGTCGCTCAGTCCCTGGCGATCGCGGGTGGTGCCTGGCGAGCAGGACAGATCGGGAGGAATATCCGAACCGGAGGTCATTCCAGGAACAGCGGGAATTGTGCTGATCGGAGGGTTGTGCGTTCGTGCGCCTGGCGTGGAGTTGAGCGTCAGCGGCCCTCATATGAGGCCTTTCAAATGGAGATCTTTTCACCGGGCGACTTCAGCCTCCCCTAATTCCTTTTCCCGCGAACAGCGACAGCGCTTCTGCCACAAGTCGCTGCTCTTCCGAAGACCGGGAATTCTCATTTAGGACGAAAACCGCCAAAATGCGCACAGTACATTTCCTTCGCGCTAATATGACCATGACGCATGTTCACAAAATCGAAATCGACCTCATTTGGTCGGCGGTCATTGTTTCGGGCTATTTCCGTTCTCCTGCTGGGCTTGAGCGCGGCTTACGCGCAGACAGCGCGTCCGGTGATCCGGTACGCCAACGTGCTGGGCGGGTCGGCTCTCGATTCAGCGACGGCCATCACCACGGACTTTGCCGGGAATGTCTACATCACGGGCACGACGGCCTCGGCGGATTTCCCCAATGCGAAGCGTCTGGCGCCCCGGCCGGCCTCACCCGACTATCAATACCAGGACCTGTTCGTCGCCAAGATTGATCCGTCGGGCGCGAACATTCTCTACAGTGTCCTGCTCGGCCCAGGGACTCCTTCCGCCATTGTGGCCGGCGCGGACAGCAGCGTCTATGTGGCCGGCGCGGGAGCCAATGCGGATCTCCCCACGACGCCCGGAGCCGCCTCGACAACGGGAAACTGTTTCCTTTTCAAGTTGGATCCCAGCGGCTCAACGCTGGTGTACTCGACCAAATTAGGCGGCACCGGCACGATCCCGCAACGCGGGCTGACGGTAGATACGGACGGCAACGCCTTTGTCGCAGGGCGGGGCACAGGCATGCCAAGAACGGTCGAAGGCCCCAACGCGGAAGGCTCCTGGCCGTTTGCGATGAAGATCAACGCGCAAGGTTCCACAATCGTTTATGCAACCTACCTGCCCCAGGTTCAGATTTACGCCATCACCACGGATGCGCAGGGGCATGCCTATTTGACGGGTTCCGCCTGGGGGAAAAGCTTCAAACCGACGGTAGACACGTTGACGAGGGAGCGATCGGAGGATGGAGGGGTTGCCACAGGGGATGTGCTTCTGTTGAAGTTGAGCCCGGACGGCACGCAGATCCTCCTCTCGACGATGTTTGGAGGACTGGGCGATGACCACGGATCGGCCGTCGGGGTGGACGGAGAAGGTTTCATCTATATTAGCGGATCCGCCCAAACCTCCACTGGCAATCTTGCGCAGCCCGTCTTTCCCAGCACCGAGGAGGCATACGATCGCCTGCCTGGATTCCCTCGCGGATTTCTGGCCAAACTGGCACCGGCGGGCGACGCCCTTGTGTTCAGCACCTTCCTGCCGGATTCGGATGATGGCCTCTGCCTGAACATCGGTAGCGCGGGCATTGATGTGCTAACGACGCAGAACCGGCGGGATGCCACTCCGCAGCTCATCACGACAGGTTTGCTGCGCATGAGTCCAGGCGGCGGGTCGCTATTAAGCAAGACCATCGGAGGAGTCGGCTACGGCCCATTGTGCGGACACAGCGGAGAACGATTCGCGTTCACGGTTCAGGAATACTCGCCCGCCAGCCCTGACCTCTCACCGCTGGGGCCCGGCGGAACCGGAGACGTCTGGTTTGCGGCGATGGATGCCGATGTGCCAGACGCGCCAAAATTGGAACTCAATGCGGGCGCGATGGAACTGCGCGCCCATCAGGCAGTGGACGGCAGCACGCCGCCCGTGACGGTCAACCTGCATGCGGAGACTGGCAGCAAGACGCTGCCGATCCGGGTGACCCCGCACTTGAGCTTCAAGGATGTGGAGACGGTGCCCGCCCAGGGCACAACGCCCTTCGATACCGCGCTCGCCATCCAGCAGTCGGGCTGGACGAACCGCCTGTATGTGTTCGCACCCGGCGCGCAGGATGGGCTGGCTCTCCTGCCATCGAGGATCATTCAACGCCCAATTCAGGTGGTCTTTGAGCCCGAGTCTTACCACAACGGGCCCGGAGTGGTGCAGCTCGCGGTGGATCGGCCAGATGCGCCGCCGGTCACCGGCACCATCCGGATCAGCAGCATGGCGGAAGGCGATATATTCGCCACCCTGGTCACGGCGCCGATGGAATTCAAGGTGACTCCGACCACCGACATGCCGGCGTGGCTCACCATGAACACAACCACAGGCACCACCCCGACGGAGATCACATTTACGGCAAATGGCGCCGGCCTTTCGCCCGGCACGCGCACCGTGACGTTTGAGTTGCGGTGGTCCAGCTACTCGCCGTACGCTCCGGCCCAGGCGACGTTCACGGTGAACTTCCGGGTGGGCGAGGCGGCGGCGCAGATTCCGCGTTTGTTCACGACTCCGCAGGCAGTGACCATCCCGGTGAGCGACGCCCAGCCGGCCGGCTCGGCCCTGCTGCGGGTGGAGAGCACCGGAGATCCGCTCAGCTTCACGATGGATCCGCTACCGGACTGGCTGACCATCACCCCGGCCACAGGTATCACTCCAGTGGACCTGACGGTGACCGCCACGCCCGCAGCGGTGGAGAACCGGTCCTACACCGTACGATTCCAGGCGTCCAACCAGCAGGTGCGGACCGTGACCGTCTACACCATGGTGGCACCGCAGGATTACGACAAGCGGCTCTCGATCTCGACCCTGTCCCGGCAGCAAATCTTCGCCGACGCATCGCGCAGCGGGGTGGCGAGCGGGGCGCTCTTCTTCGCCAAACTCGACACGTACATGCCCGGGCCGCTGGCCGCGGAGGACGCGGAGCCAGGCGGGCTGCCGTCTTCGATGGCCGGCTACTCCTTCCAACTGGCCGGCGCGCCGGTACCCATCCGTTCCTATAAAGACCGTACGTTCCTGCTGCAATTGCCGAGCGGAATCCAACCCGGCTCGTACACGCTTGAGGCGCTGGACGCGAATGGCGCACGGGCCGGATCCGTGGTGATGTCCGTGGCCGCAGCCAACCCGCAGTACCTGGAAGCGCTGGTCAACGGTCTGTACGCGCGGAAGGAAGACGGGTCGCTGATCAATCCGGAGAATCCGGTGCATCCGGGTGAGCGAATGCTGATCCGCCTGACAGGGCAAGGGGCGGTGAGCCCTGCGCTGCCGGATGGACAGGCGGCTTCCCTGGAAGTTCCGTCAACCCCGGTGCTGCCGGTGACCGCCTACACAGGCATGAAGGAGCTGCGAGTGGTGTCTGCCACAATGAGCACGACCGACGCCGGAGTGCTGGACGTCTGGGTGGAGGTGCCGGGCCTGTATGACGGCGACCACTACGTGACGGTCAAGGTCGGCCCGCTGACCGCAGGCGTACTACCGGTGAAAGTGGCGGCACAGTGATGGGCCTGATGCGAGGAGCCCGCGGCTACTCGTTTTGCCGGTAGTCGTCGAGGCGGACGCCGGACAGGTGAACCGTCTTGTGCCACTGGTAGACGGCCTTGTAGTGGCGAACCTGCACTTGCGTTCCCTCATCCCAATACGGCAGCAGGTTGCCCGAGAAGACTTCACGGCGCAGCACCCGGCCTCCGCTGGATCGAAAGAAGTCGTAGCTGTCGTCACCGTAGGCCGTCGCCGGAAGTTTCACGGCGCCCGTCTTCGACGGCCAACTGAACTCCAATCGCCGAAGATTCGAGTTCGCGGTCGAGCACTCGAGATCCGGCCTTTCGCTCGCCATTTTTAACAGTGAATTCGGTGAACACTCAAAGAGGTCCCCAACTGTGATGCGCCGGTCTTTCACCGTCGCGGTGTATAGATCTGGATTCCAGTAGACGTACACCCAGAATTGCAGGTCCAGTTCCACGGGCTGCACGCGCAACACGTCGTACCGTTGGCGCCGCATCATGAGCGCATAACTCCAGCGGGTTCCCACGGATTGATCCCCTCGGGCCAGGCCAAACCGGTACTCTGATCCGTCAGCAGCATGTAACACGGCGTTCCCTGTGCTCGCCTCCGTGATCACGTCCTCGGGCACGCCGGAGAGTTCCGTGGGGAACTGGAGCATCACAATGTCCGCGCTCGATCCAGGCGCCGTCGACAAAAGGCCGCTTTTCGGCGCGGATATCTTCAGCGCCATCGGCCGCAGAGTGTCCGGCATCGGATTGAGCCAGTCACGCAGGGCAGTGCTGTCGCGAAACGGCCGCCACGACGCTAAACACACGACCGCCATGCAGCCCAACACCAGGACGCCACGAGCCATCCAGGTCCGGTTGCGGAGCAGTTGACAGTAAAGGGCAGCCAGGGCCACGACGGCGAACAGAGCAAGCAGCATCGCCGTCACCCGCCAGTTGGGCGGAGCCGCCGAGAAGTTATGCGATGACAGATTCGCGCTGACCAGAAGTGATCCCAGCAGCAGTCCCACGGCGGTGAGAATCGCCTGGCCGACATGGGTGGTCACCGCCATCACGGCCGCCGCGGGGAGGACAAACAGCACCAGCGTGCCGAACAGCAAAAGCGGTGATTCCTGCAACCAGAGGCGGGTACTGTACCCAAGACTGCGGAAGGCAATCAGATGGCCCAGCCAGCAGGGGAGAACGACAAACAATCCGGCAAACAGCGACTTGGCCGAGAGGATGTGAAGCCGGGAGATCGGCCTCGTTCGCCAGTCTTCCAAAGGAGAAGGCCATCGCTCCGCCTGGATGACCCGCCCCACGAGCAGGACGAGCAACACGGGCGACAGGTAAGGGAACAGGAACGACACCACCAGCGTGATCGACGCATTCATGGACTCAGCTGCAGTGAAAGCAGCAGTGAAGAGCACGATCAGCGTGACGATGCTCTCGTACCACCACTGGCGGATGTCCTTGCGGAGCAGGTGCAGGACCAGTCTCATTGCTGTTCTCCCTTGCGGCCGCTGCGCGCCAGGGCCACGAAGATGGCTCGGAGGGTCATGGGTTGGGCTTCGATGCTACGTGCGGTCGGGAAGGCGGCCGGCCAGCGGGCAGGATCCTGACGCGTATCCACAAAGCGCATCATCGATCCCGACGTCTCCGGCGGCAGCCAATCTTCCGGCCAGGGCGCCGGGCGCTGAGCCTCCCCCTCGAACACCACCTGCACTTCCCGGAAGCGCTCGGCGAGCACCGCCATCTCCTCGGACAAACGCAGCCGGCCCTGTTCCAGATAGCCGACATGGCTGGCGAAGGATTCGATCTCCGCCAGGTCATGCGAGGAGACGAAGATCGTCATGCCCTCAGCGCGATCGAGCAGGCCCTGAATGAGCTCCTCGCGGACGAGTGGATCCAGTCCGGTGAAGGGCTCGTCGAGGATCAGGAGCTGTGGCCGGAACACCAGCGCCGAGGCAAGGGCTACCTTCATCTTCATGCCGCGCGACAGTTGCTTCACCTTGCGGCCGGGCGGCAAGTCAAACTGGCGGCGCAGCTCAGCGTGAAGGTCCGCGTCCCACGTTTTGTAGAGCGGCCGGAGGTAGTCAAAGAACTCCTCCACCGTCATCCACTCCGGCAAACGCTGGTTCTCCGAAACGTACCCGATGTGCTGGAAGTTCTCGTGCGTGAGCGCGCGGCTGTCCGCGCCCATCACCTCCGCGCGCCCAGTGGTCGGCTGTCGCAGGTTAAGGATGGTCTGGATCGCCGTGGTCTTCCCTGCCCCGTTCGGCCCGACAAAGGCGTAGATGGAGCCCCGGGGCACGTCCAGGTCGAGGCCGCGTAGCGCCTCGGTGCCCCCATACCGCTTGGTCAGGCGCTCGGTGTGAATTGCCATGCTCATGCGTCTTCTCCGGAAGGCGGTTCCAGCTTCCGCCAGTGTTCGGCGATCCCGTCCTGCACGTCCGCCAGGCTCAGGCCCAACTTACGGGCCTCCACCACCAGGTGCTCCAGCTCCGTCTCCAGCAACTGCCGGCGCTGGGCGCGCGTGGAGCTTCTCGGCTCGGCCACAAAGGCGCCGATGCCGGGCTTCACCTCGAGCAGGCCTTCGTTGATGAGATGGGCGATGACCTTGTGGGCCGTATTCGGGTTGATCTTCAACTCCCGGCTGAGCCCTCGGATGGAAGGGAAGGCGTCGCCCGGCCGGAGCTTTCCGCTGACGATCGCCTTGCGGGCCGCGTAGACGACCTGCTCAAACAACGGGATGCCGGGCACAAACGACAGCCGGAAGGGAACCACAGGTGCACTATGGCACATAGTGCACCTACCTGCAACAGAAAAATGCGCAAGAGCGTGCCTGGCGGGCGATTCACGGCGCGGTGAACGGCTCTATCCCCACTCATTCACCCATATGGGTTCGGAGCGAGGGGCAGACACATCACTTCTGATTTCAGACCTTATTATCTTTTGTAAGCGTATACTGAGTCTGCAGACGGGGGCCCGAACGCTGTACCCCGCGGAGTGCATATTTATGCGGACACTGGCTACGCTCTCCATACTTTGCTTTGCTTCCTTCGGGTGGGGACAGACCAAACCCGAATTTGCTTCAACCAACGCCGTCCTCAATGCCGGAGGCGGACTGTACGAATTCGCCCCGGGGTCGCTGGTCTACATCAGGGGCAACTACCTGGCCACCCAGTCAGGACCCGCGACACCGCCCTATCCGTCGACCCTGAACGGCACCACGGTGACCGTCACCCAGGGCAGCGTTGTGCTCAATGCGGCGCTGCTGGAGACACTGCCCGACCGGCTGACGGTCCAACTTCCTTACGGCCTGAAAGCGGGCTCGGTCACTCTCAAGGTGAAGACGGCCGGGGGTGAGATCTCGCGCGGATTACCCATCCTGGATGCGGCTCCACGCCCCGTGTACCGGCAGGTGAACGCGTCGTGGATTGTGGAAGCGTATCACCCTGATGGGAGTGCGGTGACCGAACTGGCGCCCGCGAAGCCCGGTGAGGAAGTCCGGCTGATGGTGCAGGGATTGGGGGCGACAACTCCTGAGATTGCGGCCGGAGCCCTGCCGGGCGACGGCAGCCTGGAACGGCCCTTCAACATCGCGAATGCGGCGCTGGCGGCGAAACTGGAAAAGACAGACCTGGAAGTGAATGGCGCGCGCCTGGCGGTGGGTCGTCCCGGCTTCTATGAGGTCACTGTGGTGACGCTGGCCGACGTCCTGGCCGGGCTGTACCCCGTCACGCTGGGCATCGCCGGCAGCGACCTGGTGTACGGCGCCTCGCTCCCGGCAGGCGGGCGGGTAGTTCAACTTTCCAAAGTATGGAACACCGAAGCGTGCCGGACGACGGACCAGGCGGCCCTGCGGCTGCCGGACGACGCGGTGTTGACGAAGATCGAAACCTGGTACCAGTTCCCGGAGAATACGGCCTCCCTATCGTTCCAACTGCTCAATGCCGCGGGCGAGGAAGTCCTGGCATCGACGATGGGCAAGCAGGCGTGCGACGCAACAAGTCCGGAGTGGTGCCTGGCGATGCGTGCGAACCTGCGGCAGGTCCTGCCGGCCGGAGAGTACAAACTCGTGACTTCGACTCCGGGCCTGTGCGTGAACGACGCTACGACCGGCCAGGCCTTCGTCAAACTCACCGGTGCCTGGGCGGAATCGAACTGGCAGGTGGCCTCCGACGGATGGGTGACTCCCGAGGGCGGCAGTTTCGAAGCGCCCGGGTTCAAACTTACGGCGGAGGCCGGCGCGCTGGCCGAACCGGTGAATCTGAAGATCTCGACCACGACGCGGCCCAGGGAACCTGCGAGCGATCGTGTCACGCCCTATTTCCGCTTGGAAGGGCTGCCTACAGCCCTGGCGGCTCCAGTGACATTGACGCTGGACGTGGCAGGCACCCCGGACGGCGATGTGACGCTGTTGATGCAGCCCGAGGGCAGTGACGACGGGCCTGCGTTCTTCTCCGGCCAGGTGCAGGATGGCAAGCTGACCGTGGCGCTGCCGGCGCAGACGCCGGAGAAGACGACGGCACGCGCGGCGCGGGCGCGGACGGGCGCCTTGACCAGCAATAGCAAGGTGAGCTGGATGCTGTGGGCCATGGCCGGGCTGAAGCCGAACACGTCGCGGGACGAGCATTTCATCCTGCATGCCCCGTCGAGCGCGGGCGAACTGATCAAGACGCTCGGCAACGACCTGGAAGACGCCTACAAACTGATTGCGAGCATGGGGCTGGACTGGAACAAACGCGGCGGTTCGGCGATCGAGATCTACCTCTTCTCCTACAACAGCTGGTCCAATCTGGTGCTGGGCGGCAGTTCAGGCGCGGCAGGCAATTCGGAGACCGGCATCTGGGGGAAGAAGAACACAGGCCTCTGCATCAATCTGGATACGCTGCAGGGCGGCGGGCAGAAGGAACTGGATGACGCGCGGATCACCGCCGGCCACGAGCTTCTGCACATCATGCAGGCGCAGTATGAAGGCAACAGCAGCAGCGGCTGGTTGTGGATGGAAGAGGCTTCGGCCACGTGGCTGGAGCGTGCGATGTCGGGTGACGGCAACTACATCTCCGGCAACGCGTCGGAGAACATGTACTTCCTGTACACTGAGCCGCTGGAGGTGGCTGACTGGTGGAGTCCGGCAGCGGCCCGGCGGCACGGCTACGGGGCGTCGCTGTTGTTGCAGACGCTGGCCCCGGCCTCGCCCGGAGTGGTGGATGCGCGCATCGGCGACGTGTTGAAGCTGATGGAATCGGAAACCTCGACCATGCCGGTGGAGGGACTCGAGAAGGTCTTCGGGCCGCTGCACGAAGCCTGGTGGACCTTCTGCGACCGCTATGTGGGCGGCCGGATTATCGACGGGTACCCGGGTTATGGACTGCTGACCGGAGGCGCGGTAAAGCCGGTGGCGTGGCCGCTGAGCAAGAGCACGGTGTCCTACCGCGAGAGGTTCGCCTATCCGCACCTGGGCGCGCGGCTGTATCAGGTCACCTTCGACAAAACGAACGTGCCCCTCTGGCAGGACAAAGCCAAGCTGCGCTTCACCCTGACATCGCAGGGCCTGGCCAAGGCGTTTGTCTACACCATGCATGGATCGCACCTGGAGAAAGCGGGCGAATTCATGCAGATGTTTGACCTGGAGGATGTGCAGGCGCTGGCCGAGGCGAACGGCCGGGTGTTCGTGATGGTGTCGAACGGTTCCCACATTTATCCGAACAACGGGACGACGGACGTGCAGTTGGAGATGAAGCTGGACGGAGAGTTCCAGGGTGTCACCTCCTTGGACCACTCGTTTCACGGAGTGCTCTACAACAAATACTACGAGTTGGATTTCGACGTCTCAATCACAGGCACGGCTCCGTTCCAGGTGAAGAGCGCGGCCGAAGCATTCGGGTGCTGCTACATCGCAGACCTGATCACTCCGCCCATCGACCTGAAGACGAAGGAAGAGGGCAAAGACCAGGTGGATGAGTTCACGGTGACGGTGACGTATAAGAACCTGAAACCGGGCCCCAGCGCGCCGGGCGGCTGGAAGGCGGGCATGCGCGTGAAGGCGGGCTTCGACACGAAAGGGGAAATGGCCTTCGGGGTCTCCACCATGTCGAAGACTTACCGCGTGACGCGCGGCGGGGCCAGTGCCGGATCGACGTTCATGACGGAACTCTACTGGCCAGACTCTGGCTCGCTGCAGGGTGGGGCGGATGGTCCGGTCGGGGTCTCCTTCACGCCGTATAAGTAGCGGCCAGTCCGGAGGCTCTCAGCAAGGCTCTGCGGGTTCCTGGTAGAACTGCATCATGAGCGGCTTGCAGCGGGGCATCCTCCAGAACATCGGCAACACGTCGTTATTGGCCTTGCGCAGGGTGGCGCCGGACAATGGCGCCCGCATCCTGCTGAAGCTGGAGAGCGAGAATCCCACCGGCAGCATGAAAGACCGCATGGCGCTGGCCATGATCGAACAGGCCGAGGCGGAAGGGCGGCTGTCGGAAGGTGGCTCCGTCGTCGAGTACACAGGTGGCAGCACGGGCGTGTCGTTGTCGCTGGTCTGTGCGGTGAAGGCCTATCCCCTGCACATCGTCACTTCGGATGCGTTCTCGCAGGAGAAACTCGATCACATGAGGATCCTGGGCGCGCGGCTGCAGATCGTGCGGAGCGAAAGCGGCGGCATGACAAAGCAGCTCACGCAGGACATGATCGAAGCCGCGCGGGTCATTGCCGCGGAGACAGGCGCCGTCTGGACCGACCAGATGAAGAACACGGCCCCTCTGGCCGCCTATCACCGCATGGCGGAAGAGATCTGGCTGCAAACGGAGGGAGACATCGACGGCTTCGTGCAGAGCGTGGGAACCGGCGGCTCACTGCGCGGCAATGCCGAAGGACTGCGGCGAAAGAATGATCAGATCCGGATCGTCGCGGTGGAACCGGCCGAGTCGCCCGTGCTTTCGGGCGGAGCCCCGGGCTCACACAAGATCGACGGGATCGGCGCCGGTTACATCGTACCCCTTTGGCAGCCGGGGATCGCCAACCGCATAGAGGCAGTCTCGACGCAGGAGGCCACGGCGATGGCGCTGCGACTCGCTCGGGAAGAAGGTGTCTTCGCGGGTACCTCGACCGGAGCCAACGTGGTGGCCGCCTTCCGGCTGGCGGAAGAGCTTGGCCCCAAGGCCAACATCGTCACCATCATGTGCGATACGGGAATGAAGTACCTGAAGACCTACGGGGCCGTGCTCAATGGCGGCGGCGCGTAGACAGGGTTCGGCGAAACGCCAGAGCGGCGGCTGAAGGCTACAATCAAGCCTGGGTGCGAAGTCTGTCCATTCTCTGCTGCAGCTTCACTGCCGTGTGCCTGGCGCAGGGCGCCGTCTCAGCGGAGCAACAATCCAAGGCCCAGGCATTGGCTACACAGGCCGAGTCAGAATTCGCCGCGGGCAAGTATCCAGAGGCGATCCGGGACGCCTCGGAGTGCGCCAAGCTCAACGCAGCGCTCAAGCTGCCGAAGCCGGAGGTCGACTGCCGCACCACCGTAGGCCGCGCGCGGGTGAACTCCGGCGAGTATGAGGCAGCACTGGCCGCATACGGAGCCGCCCGGGGCGTGGCGCGCGGCGCGGGGATCACCTCAGCGGAAGTGACGCTGCTCAACAACGAGGCAAACGTCTACTACTTTCTGGGCCGCTACAGCGAAGCGCACGACCGGTATAACGAGGCGCTCGACATCCTGGGCAGGCACGGCCAGGAAGATTGGCACGCCCGGCGCTTGCAGATGACGCGCGCCAACATCGCAGTGCTCTATCAGAAGCTGGGGCAATATCAGCGAGCGCTGGCGATCTATCAGGAATTATCCTCGGCTCGCAGTGCACTGGCTCCGGGGGAACGCGCGCAGCTACTGGCTAACATGGGCGTGCTGTACCGGCGGCTGGGCGACCCGTATAAAGCACTCGACCGCTACCGCGAGGCACAGGCGCTGTTCGCGGCCAACCACGACCGGGACGGCGAAATCGGCGTCATCAAGAACATGGGTATTGCCCTGGCGCTGGACCTGGAAGACCCCGCCCAGGCGCGACCCAACTTCGAGCGCGCGCTGAAGCTGGCCTTGGATTCGGGCAACCGGAGGGAGGCTACGCAGGCGCTGCTGTACCTGAGTGAATCCTCCCGTCGGAGGCACCTTGCACCGGTAGCGCGCCAGCAGGCCGCGCGGGCGCTGCAGGCGGCGGAGCAGATCAATGCTCCGGAAGAGAAGTGGAAGGCGCAGTACGAGCTCGGACGTGTCGAGGAAGACATGGGCCAGCCCGCGGAGGCCCTGGCCCTTTATCGTGAGGCAATCGCCGCCATCGAGGCAATGCGGACCAGCATCTCGACCGTCGGTTTGAGAGCCGGCTTCCTTGGTGACAAGCGCGACGTCTACGATGCCGCGATCACCCTGTTGGTGGAGCAGGACTCGCCTAAGCTCGAGGAAATCTTTCACTACATGGAGCAGGGCCGCGCTCGTGCGCTGAAAGACCGCATCAGCGTCCAGGCGGGGCCGGCCACAATTGCGGGAATCCAGAAGCGGCTGTCACCAGGCTCGGCCCTGCTGGAGTTCTGGCTGGCGGACCCGCATGGCGCAGTCATCTGGATCACGCCGGCGGCGGCCGGACTGCTGCGCTTTGACGCGCCGGCCGCAGGCATGATCGACGCCTATCTCGACACACTGCGGTCCGGGCAGGCAGCATGGCAGGACGCATCGGCAAAGCTTGGCACCGCGACGCTGGGTGTCCTCGCAAAACTACCCCAGCCTGCAACTTCCCAACTCATCATCGTCGGCGATGGCCGGCTCCAGTCGCTGCCCTTCGAATCCCTGCGGCTGCCGGGCTCAGACGAACTGCTCATCGATCGCTTTGCGGTCAGCTATCTGCCCTCCTCGTCCATGCTGGCCGGCCAGCGGGCGGAGCGAGGCTGGCTCTCGCCTTGGAGGGCGATGCTGGTCGCGTTCGCCAGTCCGCGGGCGCCTGCCTCGGCGTCCGGATCCGCGCTGTTTGCGGAGGGACTGGCGGAGTTGCCAGGCGCCACGGAGGAAGCGCACGCAGCCGCCTCCGCGACCTCCGGCCGCACTCTGGTTCACGCCGGAGCTTCCAACTTGAAGAGCTTCGTCAGCGCTGTGAACCTAAAGGGAGTCCCGCTGCTGCACTTTGCCACGCACGCCGTGGCCGATAGCGTCGACCCGGACCGCTCACGGCTGGTCTTTACCTCCCCTGACGCAGGGCGGCCCTACGACTTTCTGTTCGCGCGCGAGGTCGCGGCGCTGGATCTGTCCACGACACTTCTGGTCACGCTGGCCGCCTGCGATACAGAACTCGGTCAGGCTGTGGCTGGCGAAGGGATCCAGGGCATCAGCCGGGCGTTCCTGGGCGCTGGCGCGAAATCCACAGTATCCACCTTGTGGCGCATCTCGGACCGGCCGTCGGCCGAGTTCATGCGGACCTTCTACTCCGCATTGGACGCCGGCGAGACGGTCTCCGCGGCGCTGCGGGAAGCGAGGCTGTCGTTCCGGCGCTCGGGCCAGGCACTAGCGCACCCTCGTTATTGGGCCGGGTACGTCCTGAACGGTGACGCCTCAGCCCGCACGCCACGCTCGACGCTCCTTCCAGTGCTCGCCAGCCTGGCCGGCATCGTGCTCGCGCTGCTCTCGTGGGCCTACCGGATCAGAACGGCGTCGAAATGAAGGGTTTCAGGTCACCGGTGGAGGTATCAGCGGTGAAGCTCACTACCTGAACCGGAACCGTCGCAAAAACGCGCACCATGGTCCCGGGGCTCAACTTCGAGTGGAAGTACTCGCCCAACTCGCGGGTGATCGATTCGCCATAGGCCAGCGCCAGCGAGGCGCTCGCAAGCACACCGCCGGCGGGGGTCCAGGCTTCCAGCCGGATCTGTGCGGTAGCCGCATTCGAGTTCTGGATGGCCAGCGCGGTCAGTTGGGTGCCCCGCACGCCCTGCGATTGCTGGGTGGTGCTCACCTGGAGGAACTGGAACGATCGCGGGAAGATCGGGTGCGCCGAGGCCACCACAGGTTGCACGCTGGCGCCCTGCGGCACCGCGCGCAAGTACGAGAAGTAGTCCACCGTGTCTTTGTTGGGATTCGTGACGTTGATCTTCTGCGCGTCCATTTCCACAGTCTCGGCGAGAACCAGTTGGATCTCGGACGGGTTCACCACCAACACCGATTTCGTCTTGAACTTGGTGCGGACCCTGGCCGCGGGATCGAAGCCTGAACCGGCCACGTGAATCACCGTGCCGGCCGGCCAGGTGCCACCGCCGGGCACGACATTGTGAATGGAAGCCGAGCCAGCGAGCGTCAGGATACCCGGCTTCGATGGGACAAACGGCTCCACGAAGCCGAGGGCGTCAACGAATGTCGAGCCGGGATCCAATGAAAGGGGAACAGTCATCCCGGCGGCAGCATCGGGCCGAATGTGCGCCGCGACGGTGAGGATCGGGTAGTCGACTACAGTCCCCAAGGATGACAACGGCGACATCGAGTTTACGGCCAGTTGCCCGCCGTCGACGTGGGCCACACCGAATACATCACCCAGCGGACTCCAAAGGGAGATCCCAAAGACGGCGTCGAACGCAAATGGATCGAGCGCCATTCGCTTCGTACCGCTCGAGATCGGCTTCGGCTCCGTCAGGCTCAGTTTCAGCTGAACAGTGCCGCCGGCTGGTTGGGTTTCGTCCAGGACACGCACTTCCGAGCCTACGGCGGGTGCGGGATTCCGCTTCTGCTGGCCGGCCGCCGGCCAGTTCATCAGCGACACAGCGCTGAGAGCAGTCAACATGAACTTCGTGGTTTGCGTCATTGTGAGTGCTCAGGTCCTGATCTAGTGAGTCGGGGCAAGCTTCTTACGGAAGCTCTGGCTGCTCTGGGCGAGTTCCTTGCCGCCGGCGTCGAGCGCTTCCACCTGCCAGATCATCCGCTTGCCGGGCAGCGACTTGCCCTGGACATCAAGAGGCACGCGGACATTGAGAGAAGCCGTGGTGGCCTGCCAGAGAAGCACACGGTCGACTTCCATGATCTTCACGCGGTATTGCGCCGCGCCTGCCACGGCGCCCCAGCGCAGCTCCTCGGGGGCTCTGGCCACGTCGCCTTTCGGCGCGATCAGTTCCACATTCTGCGAACGTTCGGCGCTTTGCAACAGGTCCTGTGTCGAAGGCACAGAGGAACGGCTTCTGACCCCGACGCCAACCGTCAGTAATAGAGCGGCCAGCGCAATGGCGGCGGGGGCCAGTGCGCGCGTTCCGAAGAGGCGGTCAAACCAGGAAGCGCGCGGCGTGGCGTCGCGGTTCCAAGGCATCCGCATGCGGTTGTCCACCCAGTTGACGGCAAAGGCATCCGCGGCACACGGGGCAGGCTCGAGGAAGGCAACGTAGGCCGCCCGCTGCGCGGCGCAATGCGCGCAGCTGCCCAGATGCGCCTGAATGGCGGCACTTTCGATCGGCCCGCGCACAGCCAGCGATTCCACAGCCTGGCACTCCGTTGTTGCCCCAAACAACTGCTTCAGCAGGTCCCTATCGTCGAGTGTCATCGCCCTTCTCCTTGCCCCAGTGCGAACCCTTTCCGGTCCTGCCTTGCATGCAGGCGCCGCACCGCGGTCTGTAGTTTCCGCTTGGCACTGACGATGAACGCCTTTGCGCCGCTGGCATTCGTGAGGCGCAGCACTCGCGTTACGGCCTCCAGCGGCAGCTCGTCCGAATAGTGCAGGACCATCACCTGCTGCTCCGTCTCGTCCAGGGTCTCGCGGATCAGCGCCCGCATCGCGCGCAGCGCCGCTTCCCGCTCCAACACAGCCGAGGTATCCCACCCGCGGGCGTCCACCGGTTCCAGCACCAGAATGGGTTCACTGGCGTCCAGCGGCTCCCCGGAACGCTGGCGGACATGATTCAGGCAGTTGTTGCGCATAATCGTGAAAAGCCATGTGGAGAACTTTGAGTCCGCCCGGAAGCCCTTCAGGTTCTGATACGCCTTGAGGAACACGTCCTGGGCCAGATCGAGGGCCGTCTCGCGGTCCCCGGCATACCGGTAACACCACGCGGCTACCTTCCGTTTGTAGCGGCTGAAAAGCTCGTCCGCGTGCGGATTCGCCTCGTCTTCAGTCGGCGCGGACTGAAACCGGAGGACCAGCATCTCGTCGCTGAGGGTATCTTCCTGAACTTCCTGAACTAGTAGCATTGCCGCGATGTCCGGCGCAGCCCGTCACTGCGCGTGTTAGTTGATCTGACCCGGCTCAGGCGGGTGCGGAACAACTTTCTGCAGTGGCCCGGCCGGCGGGCGGTCAGCGCAGCAGCTTCTCAATCTCCCTGGACAATCGTTCTTCCGTCATTCTCGTGGGCGAGTAAAGCCGTACGGTGCCCTTGCCATCGATCAGGACGAACGTAGGCGTGGCCGATGCGCCATACCGCAGCATGGCTGCATCGCTAAACGGCACGCGGACCAACGGCAGCGGGCCGTAGACACTCCGCCAGATCTCCTCGACGCGCTTCTTCTCGGCGGCGCGGTCGGCGGTATAGAAACGCGTCGGCGCGGCGAAATGGACACCTTTTGGTTCGTAGCGCCCCACAACACGGCGGAAGTCCTCCGCCTGCGCCTTGCAGTCGCCGCACCATTCGGCCCAGAAGAACAGCACCACGGGCTGGCCGCGCCATTCATCCAGTGCGGGCATCGCCGCTCCAAGAGCATCTTCTGAAACGAAAGCCGGAGCCTTTGTCCCCACCAGGCCAATCTGATTCCAGCGTTTCCACAGCCGAGCCCGCAGGCCGAACGGCGCCACGGAATAAGTCTTCAGGCTGCCTTCGAGGAATCGAAGGGCCTTTGCCTGCTGCCCGGAGGCCGCCATCTGCTGGGCCTTTACCTCCAGCGCCGTGCCCAGCGCATAGACTGCCTCGCGATGGCTCTCGTAATCGGCCGGAGTCTTCAACTGCGCCAGAGCCAGGCCGGAGGCTCGTTCCGCGTAAGTCGAAGCGGCGGCCCAGTCGCCCACGAGAGCGGCTCCGCGCGCCAGCCACGCCAAGCCCATCAGATACTCCGCGTCTTCGCCTTTGGCCGCCCGGTGAACCTCGAGGACGGACTCCGCGCTGGGCAGGTCTCCGGCGGAGAGCTTCAGCCGTAGCGAACGGACGTCCTCCATCTGCTGGGCTGGTAAGCAGGCGGCGAAAACCACTGTAAACAAAAGGCGGCACTGGTTGGTCATCACTTGGAGTGTAGAGGATGGAAAGTGAACGATTGCGTCCAGCCGCTTGGAATCCAATCCAGATGAGTCAATCTTGCCGCCGGAGCCGCTACTTCATCCAGAGGGGCAATGATCAGGAACTATGCATTGGCGGTGCTGTTCGTGCTGACAGGGATGGCGAAGGAATATCGCGACGACAGCGGCTTCAGCGTCAACCTGCCCGATGGCTGGCAGGTGCGCAAATACGACGGCGGCGTGGTCACCATCCTGGGTGCGTCGCCCTCGAAGTTCGTGCTCATTATGCCGGTTCTGGGCAGGACCAAGGACTGCGTCACCTCCCTCAAGATGAACCTCTCGGGTGGCTGGCAGGCCTTCCCTCAAGTCTCTGACCTCGCCATCGAGCCTGGCAATCGCAGTGCCGTCGCGCGCTTCTTCTTTAACCAGCGGCAGAGCCGCGGAGCCATACTGTGCGCGGAGACAAGCGCCCGCACCGGTATGATCTACGGTATCGCCGCTCCGGCAGCCGAGTTCGCGAGGGAACAGCCGGTCATGACGGCCATCCTCAAGAGTTTCAAGTATGGCGGCGGCGGCTCAGCAGCGGTCCCGGCGAATGCGCCTCCGGCCGCCCTGCCCCGCATGTCCAAATGGCGCGAGGCGAACGAAGGCGCGTTCGTCATCCCGATCCCCGAGGGCTGGCACGTGCAAGGCGGCATCCAACGCATCTCGAATACCGACGTGCGCGGAGGCATCCGGATCTGGAGCCCGGACAGTGCTTCCCTGATCCAGTTCAACGATGTGCGTCTCGACAAGGTACTGGTGCCGGGCCGCCAGGGCATGCCGCCGGCGCAACTTGGACCCGGTTGGCGCGCCGGAGCGCACCAGAGCGGACTCCAGATGGCGGAGTGGTATCTGCGCCAGGTCTGGGGCTCTGAACTGGGCCTCAGCGGGCTGGAGATCGTGCAGCGCCAGGATCGCAACGACCTGAACGCCCAGGCGGATCAGGTGCCCCAGCGCATGGGCGTCCATGGCTTCCAGCACCTGTTCGGTGAGATCAGCTTCCGCGCCAGCAGGAATGGACGCCCCGTGGAAGGCCGCCTGCTCGGCATGACACGCATGCTGTGGAGCCAGAGTCCCGACCTGCTGGGCGGCAACTTCGAAACCGAGATCAAAGGCTACATGGGTCCGGCCGGCAGTGGCGCGCTGCTGGCGCGAATCGGGGGCTATATCGAGGGCAACTGGGAGCACAACTACCAGTGGATCGCGGCCAACCGGCAAGCCGCTGCGCAGGACGTCCGCAATACCTTGAACCAGATGCACGCCTCGGCGGAGATTCAGCAGAAGGCGTTCTGGGATCGCATGGCCGCCTCCGACCAGCGGCGGGAAGCCGTGAACGACATCCTGGGCGGGCGTGTCCGCCTGACGGACGGCCAAGGCAACCAATACGAAGCCAAGGCCGGCAGCAACTATTACTTCTACGATGTACAGGCCGGGCACATCGCCGGACGGCCCAACGACGCCGTAGTAGGCTCGGACATCTACCCGTCTCCGGTGGTCGATCTGCGGCCCCTGGAGGTCCTCCGCTAGCCGAGGCCCGACAAGCGACCGCACCAGGTGTTGCGCCTGCGGCCGAAGTATCCACAACTCCTAGACCGTTCCGGCCTCAATGCAAGCCTCAGTAATGGAGGGGCGGGCGCTGCACGTACCCAATCAAAGATACCTGCACCTCGTTGCGCACGCGCCCCTTCAACCGGACCCGTGAATGGCCGCTACGGCCGGCCTGTCCTCTGGCGGACCGCCTCACCGAACAACGCGCACACTTTGCCGCGCAGATCGGACTTCACCACCGGCCCCTCGTTGCTGAGCTCCAGATACTCGCGCTTGGTGGACTCGTACTTCGGCCACTTCGGCAGCCCCGAGCCATTCGGGTCGCCGGACTTGGCGAAGTTCACCCAATAGCCCTGCACGCGCTGGGTCTGCACGGCGTCAGGATCGGCGGTTTCCTGCACGCCCCTGACACCGAAGACATACTGCAGTTCACCGGAATGCGGCGTACCCTTCTCCACCGGCCCCACCGTGAACTCGTACTGGTAGGTGGGGGCGTGCCGGCTATGCTGACCCGCGATCAGCACGGACGGGCAGCGGAACGAGGTGTCGGTGGAGAACTGCGACCCCGCATTGCCGTAAGGAGGATAACTCTCCACCGGAGCCCCGCCCTCCATCCCGTAGAGTTTCAATGCCTGCTCAGTGAGCGGCCCAAAGGCCCCCGCGATCCCTTTCCTGAGCGCCTCGGGTTGGCCGGTGAAGTTCCACTCCCGGCCGTTGTTCCCAATCATCAGGGGCACAGCGGCCTGTCCACCGGTTTCAAACACCTCGGCGGGAGACTTCGTCAGGAAGTAGCCGTCCACATCCGGCGCCGGCCGCAACGGACCGCCGCCTCCATAAGGAGGAGAAGCCTTCAGCACCTCGGCCGTGGAAAGCTTGCGCATGTAGGCCAGCCCGCCCGCCGCCGGTGCGTTCATCTTGGCGGCCAAGCCCCGGCCGGCCTCTTCCGCCTGCGTCAGGGTAAGCGTGGGATGCCCGCCGATGAGCACGGTGCCGCTTTGCGCGATCGCGCGCTGGAACAAACCCCTGCCCAGCGGCGACGCCATCAGGTAACCAACGTCCATCGCGCCCGCGGACTGGCCGAAGATCGTGACGTTTCTGGGATCCCCGCCAAACCGGGCAATGTTGGCCTTCACCCACTGCAGGGACGCGGCCAGGTCCATCAGACCGTAGTTGCCCGACGCGTGCTGGGCCGACTCCGCCGTCAATTCCGGATGCGCGAAGAACCCGAAAATACCCAGGCGGTATTGAACCGTCACCACCACCACGCCCTGGCTCGCCAGCTTCGCCCCGTCGAAAGCGGGCTCGATGCCGCCCGCACCGCGAGCAGACCCGCCCATGTTGGCGCCGCCGTGGATCCAAACCATCACGGGCTTGGCGCCGCGAGCCGGCCATTGCGGCGTCCATACATTCAGCGTCAGGCAGTCCTCGCTGCCGGCAGCCGCGGTCTTTGCATTCCATTCGGCCGAAACCTGGGCGCAAGGGGCGCCGTACTCCACGGCCTCACGCACTCCGGTCCAGGGCCGCGCGGCAACCGGAGGTTTCCACCGCAGGTCGCCCACAGGCGGCTGCGCAAAGGGGATCCCCTTAAACACGGCGCCGCCGGGCGCGGGCAAAGCGAGACCACGCACTTTGCCGGCAGCCGTGTCGGCGATGGGCCCATCAGCCGGCGCTCCGGAGGCCAGGGCAGCAAGCAGGCTCGCGAGGGAGGCAATCAGGTGGAAGGAAGAACGCATATCGAAGACTCGAATCTGGGCAGCGGCCCGGCAGTTCCAGCCGGCGGCGCAGGCCCGCAATGATGCTATCACCGCGAATCCGCACTGAGTATTCAAGGGCCCGCGGCCCGCGCGAAGAAGTTGCGATGATGGTGAACTGTGATGAAGCTCTCTCTCCTCGGATCCTGGCCCGTAGCGGCTCTATTGTTCGGCGTCGCCTCACCCTGCATCTCCGCCCAGACGGCGGCTCTGGACCTCAGCCAGGCGGCGGTGGTCCTCCGCGCGGAAGCGGGCCAGACCGCGGCAACCGTCCTCCAGGAGGAAGTGGAGCGCCGTACGGGTATCAAACTGCCCATCGCCGCGAATCCAGCCCAGGGACACCCGGCCATCATCCTCACCACCCAGCCGCCCGCCGGCCTTGCAGCCGGTCTGCCGCCCCTCCGTGCGGAAGGCTACCAACTGATCACCGACGGCCCGCGGCAATCCCTCTGGATCGTCGGTGCTGACGCGCGCGGCCTGCTCTACGGCGTAGGCGCCTTCCTCCGTAAAGCGGAGTGGAGCCGCGGCAAACTCAGCGTGGATCCGCTCGCCATTTCCACGTCCCCCGCCTCCCCCATCCGCGGCCATCAACTCGGCTACCGGAACACCGCCAATAGCTGGGACGCCTGGACCATCCAGCAGTTCGACCAGTACATTCGCGACCTCGCCCTCTTCGGCGTGAACAGCATCGAGAACATCCCGTTTCAGGACGACCGGCACAATCCCCTGATGAAGGTCCCGCGCAAAGAGATGAACCGCGCCATGACCGAAATCTGCCGCAAGTACGGCCTCGACTACTGGGTCTGGACGCCCGCCGATATCGACCTGAAAGACACAGCCAAACGCGAAGCCCTGCTCCGCAAATTCGACGAGGTGTTCGCCGACAGCCGCGTCCTCACCGGCGTCTTTGTGCCCGGCGGCGATCCCGGCTCCAACCCGCCCGAACTCGTCCTGCCGTTCCTCGAGGACGTCGCCAAACGCATGGCTCCACTCCATCCCAAGGCCAGGGTCTGGCTCTCATTGCAGGGCTTCGACAAGGAGAAAGAGGAGTGGGTCTACCGCTACATCGAGCAGAAGCACCCGGCCTGGCTCGGCGGCCTCGTCGCCGGCCCCTCCAGCCCGCCCATCGCCCGCACCCGCCAGCGCCTCCCCCGCCAGTACGGCCTGCGCCTCTACCCCGACCTCACCCACAACAAGATCTGCCAGTACCAGGTGCCCCACTGGGATCAGGCCTACGCCCTGACGCTGGGCCGCGAAGCCGTCAATCCGCGTCCCTCTGAGTACGCCGCCATCCACAACCGCTACGCCGCCGCCAGCGACGGCTTCATCTCCTACTCCGACGGCGTGCACGACGACGTCAACAAAGTGGTCTGGAGCGCCCTCGCCTGGGACCCCAACACCCCCGTCCGCACCATCCTGCGCGAGTACGCCAGCCTACACTTCTCCTCCGCCCTCGCCTGGGAAATAGCCGACGCGATCCTGGCGCTGGAGCGCAACTGGCAGGGCCCCCTCGCCGCCAATGGCGCCGTCGAGGGCACCCTCCTCACCTGGCGCGGTCTCGAAGCCAGGGCGCCGCAGCTCGAATCCAACTGGCGCTGGCAGATGTGCCTCCTGCGCGCCGTCTACGACTCCTATGTCCGCCGCCGCATGATCTACGAATCCGATCTGGAGACCGAGGTCAACCGCGTCCTGGCCGCGGCCAAGCCAGGCAGCTCAGCCGACGCCATCAGCCAGTCGCAAGCGATCCTCAACCGCGCCGTCTCTGCGCCCGTCAGCCCGGACCTCAAAGCCCGCATCTCTGAATTGTGCGAGAAGCTCTTCCAATCCATCGGACTCCAGACCAGCGTCGAGAAGTACCACGCCAGTGGAGCCGAACGCGGGGCGGTCCTCGACTTCGTCGACGCTCCGCTCAACAACCGCTGGTGGCTGGAGGACGAGTTCAAAAAGGTGGCAGCCCTACCTTCCGAACAGGACAAAACCGCCCGCCTGCACGCCCTGGCCGCCTGGGAACAACCCGGCCCGGGCAGCTTCTACGACGACATCGGCAACGAAGCGAAATCGCCTCACGTCGACGGCGACGCCGAGCAGGAACCCGAATCCTTCCGCGCGCCCGAGCCGACCTTCTGGTGGTGGGATAGCGGCCGCAGCCGCGCCCGCCTCTCCTGGCAGACCACCATGTGGCCGGCCCGCATGGTCTATGAAGGCCTGGATCCCAACGGCACCTACGTCGTGCGAACCGGCGGCTACGGCCAGAGCCTGCTCAGCATCGACGGCCAGCGCGCCACCCCCACCCTCGACGGCAGGCAGATGGGCGAGTTCAAGGAGTTTCCCGTCGCTCCGGATCTCCTCAAGGATGGCCGCCTGGTGCTCACCTGGACCATCCCAACCGACGAGAGCCATCTGAATTGGCGGCAGCATTCCCGGCTCGCGGAAGTCTGGCTGCTGAAGCGGAACTGATACGTCGAAAGAATATTGCGTGAACCTGGGGTGGGGCTCTCGCCTTGCCGTGACTTTGGCGCTATCCTTGCGTAAGAATCGAGGGCTTGATGGATAAAACTTATAGTCTGGGCGGGGTGAATCTGGATGTCTCCGCCGGTCGCGAGAGAGCTGCTGCCACCCCGGATCCCGGCACGCCGTTTCGCATTCTGGTACTGGGCGACTTCAGCGGCAGGGCCAACCGCGGAGTCAATGAGACAGGGCGCAAGCTCGCCGCCAGGCGGCCCATCCTCGTCGACCGCGACAACTTCGATGAGGTACTCGCTCGCCTCAATCCGCGCATCGAGCTCCCGGCCGCCGGCACTCTGCGCTTCACTGAACTCGACGACTTTCACCCGGACCGAATCTACGAATCCACCGAGTTCTTCCGCGGCCTCCGCGAAGCCCGCAAGAACCCCGAAAAGATGGTGACCGAGTCCAGGTCAGCCCCACCGCCGCCTCCTCCGCCGCCCCCCGCCGCACCCGCCGGCCCAGCCCCGAAGTTCGATTTCAGCAACCTGCTCGATCAGGCCGTCGAGGCCACCGAAACCCGCATGGGCGGCCGCGGCGCCAAATCGAAGGACGCCTTCGCCCGCTGGCTGGACGCGCAGGTCGCGCCCCACGTAGTCGCTCCTGAGGACGCCAGCGTCGTCGAACGCCGTGCGTTGATCGACCAGGCGTCCAACGTGCAGATGCGCGCCCTCCTCCACAGCTCCGCCCTGCAGTCTCTCGAAGCCGCCTGGCGCTCCCTCTTCTTCCTCGTCCGCCGCGTCGAAACCGGCACCGACCTCCAGATCTACATCCTCGATATCTCGAAGGAAGAACTCGCGGAAGACCTGGCCGATCTCGACGGTCTGCCCGAATCCGGTACCTTCCGCGCCCTGGCTGAGTCCTCCACCGGTGTCGCCGGCGGCGATCCGTGGGGCGTGATCGTCGGCAACTACACCTTCGGTTACGGGAACGACGACCTCCGCCTGCTCATGCAACTCGGCACCATCGCCGGAGCCCTGGACGCGCCCTGGATCTCCGCCGCCTCGCCGGCGTTCCTGGGCTGCCCGTCCATGGCTGCCGCGCCCGACTACAGCGACTGGACGCCGCTCAAGAGTGAGAACTGGGAAGCCTTGCGCCGCTCAGAGATCGCACCCTCCGTCGGCCTCATCCTGCCGCGTTTCCTGCTCCGCATGCCCTACGGCAAACAGTCGGATGAGTGCGAGCTCTTCCCCTTCGAGGAACTCGGCGCCGACCTCGACCATGAAGAATACCTGTGGGGCAACGCCGCCTTCGTCTGCGCCGTCCTCATGGCCGAAGCGTTCAGCGAAGACCAATGGAGCATGCGTCCCGGCCGCTACGCCAACCTGGGCGGCCTGCCCGTCGACGTCCGCACCCGCGACGGCGAACGTGTCGCCCAACCCTGCGCCGAGGTCCTCATGGCCGAGCGCGGAGCGGGCATCATCACGGACCTGGGCCTCATGCCGCTGGCCTCGCTAAAGAACACCGACGAGGTCCGGCTGGTCCGCTTCCAGTCGATCGCGCATCCGCCGGCGGCACTTTCGGGCCGCTGGTCTTCCTAAAGTGTTGGGCGGATTACTCCGCCCATTGCACCCATGGCATCTCGTACGGGACGATGGCGTCCTCGTGATACGGGATCACACGCACTGAGAATCCGCTCGAGCCGCTGTCCCTACACTCGAACCGGCCTGTATAGAGATGGTCGCCGCCCACCTGGCCCTGGTGCTCCATCTCCACGGCCTGGCCTCGCGGGATGCTGCCATCGGCATCCACGGCGCCGTAATAGATCTGTACCCTCACGTCCTGCGAAGCCAGGGCCGCCAGTTGGACCCGGACTGTCACCTTCACCTCGGAGCCGACCTGCGTCTCCTGCTGCAAGCTCGAATCCACGTTGACCACACGCACCTGGCGGCCAAACTCCAGCACCCGGCGCCGCCACTCCACCAGCGGCTTTACCCGCGCCGCTCCGTCGGCGGCAAGCCGCACATGCCGCCGGTGCGCCGGCACATAGAACCTCTCGGCATACTCCGCAACCATGCGATTCGTGCAGAAGACGGGAGACAACTGGGTCATCGACGACTTCATCCGGCTCACCCAGCCGCGCGGTACGTCGGCCGCGTCCCGCTGGTAGAACAGCGGCACCACTTCGTGCTCCAGCAGGTTATAGAGCGCCTCTGACTCGATCTGGTCCTGCGCTTCGGCATCGGTGTAGTTCTCACCGTGACCGATCGCCCAGCCGACCTCCGGCGTATACGCCTCATCCCACCAGCCATCCAGAATCGAGAGATTCAGCCCGCCGTTGGCCAGCAGCTTCATGCCGCTCGTGCCGCTGGCTTCATTCGGCCGTTGCGGCGTATTCAACCAGACGTCGACGCCCTGCACCAGATAACGGGCCACGGAGATGTCGTAATCTTCCAGGAATACAATGCTGCGGCGCACCTCTGGATCGCGCGCAAAGTGAATGATCCGCCGGATCAGTTCCTTGCCCTCGTTGTCGTGCGGATGCGCCTTGCCGGCGATCAGGATCTGCACGGGCCGCTCTGGATTGTTCAGAATCCGCTTCAGCCGCGCCGGATCCCGCAGCAACAGCGTCGCTCGTTTGTAGGTCGCGAACCGGCGCGCGAAGCCGATTGTCAGGACACCCTGCCCCAGCACCCCGGCGCAGTTCGCCACCTCGGAATCCGTCGCGCCGCGGCGCCGCAACTGGCTCGACAACCGGGCCCGCGCATAGTGGATCAGCCGCTCCCGCCGGATCTGGTGCACACGCCACAGCTCTCCATCGGGAATCCGCTCGATCCGCTCCCAGATCGCCTTGCCGGGGGGCTCCTCCGCCCAGCGGGGCCCCATATAGCGGGTCAGCAGCGCGCTCATCTCCATCGAGATCCACGAGCGCGTGTGGATGCCGTTCGTGACATACCCGATGGGCACCTCGTTCAGCGAATAGCCCGGCCACATCTCATGCGCCATCTTGCGCGTCACTTCTCCGTGCAGCCGGCTCACACCGTTGCAGTAGGCACTGTGCCGCGCGGCCAGGAAGGCCATGTTGAACGGCTCCTCCCGGCGCGACTGGTCCTGCCGCCCGTAGTCCAGCAGCCGCTCGAAGGTCAGCCCCAGGGTGTCCGCGTACTGCCGGAAATACTTCTCCATCAGCCAGGTGTCGAAACGGTCGAAGCCCGCCGGCACAGGCGTATGCGTCGTGAAGACGCTCCCTGCCGCCGAGAGCTGCCGCGCCTGGTAGTAGGGCAGATTGAACTCCTCCATCGTCATCCTCGACCGCTCCAGGCCAAGGAATGCGGAGTGCCCTTCATTCATGTGACAGACCGTGGGGTGGATCCCCAGGGCCTTCAGTGCCCGCATGCCGCCAATGCCCAGCACGATCTCCTGCTGCATGCGCAGCTCCCGGTCGCCGCCATACAGCGCGCCCGTTACCTTGCAGTCGTCCGGCCGGTTCTGCTTGACGTTGGTGTCGAGCAGGTAGAGCGGAATCCGCCCCACCTGGATCTTCCAGATCCGCGCAAAGACAGGCCGGCCCGGGAAATCGACTGAGATGAACAGCGGCGCGCCGTTGCCGTCCATCACCGGCGAAATAGGCAGGGTGTGGAAGTCGTTGATCGGGTAGGTCTCCTGCTGCCAGCCATCGGCATTCAGGTACTGGTGAAAATAGCCGCCCTGGTACAACAGGCCGACCCCCACCAGCGGCAGCCCCAGGTCGCTGGCCGACTTCAGGTGATCCCCGGCCAGAATCCCCAGGCCGCCGGCATAATTGGGGATACACTCCGACAAACCGAACTCCGCGGAAAAATAGGCCACTACCAGCGAAAGATCCAGCGGATGCTCCAGGGCAAACCGGCCTACGCTGCCCAAATAGTCCTCCAGGTCGTCGGCCGCCCGGTCCATCTGGGCCAGAAAGGCCTCATCGGCTGCGAGTTCGATCAGGCGTCGCTGATCCACCCGGCCCAGCATCCAACGCGGATTGTGGCCGGTCTCCTCCCACAAATCGGGATCGATGCTGCGAAAGAGCTCGATGGTGGGGTGGTGCCACGACCAGCGAAGATTCAGGGAAAGCTCGTTGAGGCAACTCAGCCGTTCCGGCAGCTTGGGTGAAACATGAAAGCTATAAACGCGAGGCATGTGCCGATCCTCCAGGATCGTCCAAGCCATGACTTATCAGTTTCCCCGGCCGGGCACAAGCCTCAGGCAGATGTAGGGTTGACGGCCATCCTTACCAGTAGTGGATGGCCAATACCTTGGGCGGACCCGGTGTACCCCCCACAACGTGGGTCTCCAGGACAATCTGCATATTGCGTTTGGCCCAGTCGGCGGGGGCCTCGCGCAAAGCCTCGCTCAGGTATACAGGATTCGTGAGGAAGTCCCCGGTCATCATCGTCCCTAGGTGAGTGATCCCTCCCGCCGCGACGACGAACTGTTCGGTGTTGGGGTCCAGCACGCGCGTCACCATGGCGTAGTCTGTCTCGTCGGTCCACGCACCCTGTTTGCGAAACACCCGCCAGCTAAACGGGTCGGGCGATGTCAGATCCTTCACCCCGCGCCAACCTTCGGCTTCATTGCGAACCAGGGAAAAACGCAGCCCCTCGGTCAGCCGGATGGTCCAGGCGTTGTTGAACAACCCAATCATCACCGCACTCTTGCCTCGGAGTTCGGAGTAAGGCGTGGAAGTCGCCCATCGGTACCGCGCCTCCTTGCCCCGCGTGTTCAGGAACCCGCTGATCTTCGAGAGCGCCACGGAATCACCCATCCATATAAAGCGATCCAGGTTGGACACCAGCTTCGAGACCGGAATGGTGGCCTTCGAATCCACCGCCCCCGAAGGTGTGGTCGGCAGCCTGCCCACGTAAGAGTGGGTCTTGGTCTGCCCGATGCAGAACTGCACTTCGCCTTTTGATTCGATCACCGGCTGCCAGAACTTATCGAGCACTGTGGTCGGTGCCGGCTTGGGCCGCCCCATGTACACTCCGGCCCCAAACAGGCTGGCCCCCAGCAGCACGCCCAGCGCCCAGATCGGCCAGCGGGCGTTTCGCACTTCGGGCACCGGCTCGATTCTGGGTTCCGGCGCCAAAATGTGGAACTCGGGCAGGTAAGACCCTGGCGGCAGGTCGATGCGTAGCTCACTGACGTGCCCGGTTTCCAGGTAATACTGGGCGAGTTTCTTGCGGACTTCGGCCGCCGCGTTGCGGACCACGGCGTCCTGGTTGGTGTCGTAGCTGGCGTCCCGGCCGAAGACCGCGCTGCCCACTACCCGTTCTTTCAATTCATCAATGTGGCCCTCGCAGGCCTTCTCCACCGCATACCGCAGAAGCAACTGGCAGCGGCGGCTGTTCCGGAACGGCGGACTGGCGAGAACCCGCTCAAGCTGGGCCCGGACCTGCTCCTCGGGAACCGGTTCAAGGGCGATGCGACGAGACTTTTCCGCTAACGTTTCACGCATCGAGCCCCATTGTATGCTCCATTTCCGGGCGTCGAATACGTTAGATGCGTAAAATCGTTAACGCCCCGGTAACATATTGAAAAATAGGCACCACCATCGGGCTTGACCGTATAGGACTGTCGTGAGCCTATTCTTCCGGCCTATTCCAACCAAAAATGAACCAGCATTCGAGGTTCAGCCTCAGGTTCATCCACGTCGGAAGGGAGCACAATGAATCGATCGGTCCAACTCTTGACCACCCTGGCAATGTCTGCCATCGCCATCTGGGCTCAATCCACCACCCAACAACTCTCGGGGACGGTTCACGACGCTTCGGGCGCCGTGGTCACCACCGCGAAAGTGTCCGTCCTGCAGGTCGACACCGGCCAGGTCAGGAACGCTACAGTGAATGAATCCGGCAACTGGGTCGTGCCGAGCATTCCCATCGGACTCTACGAAGTGACCGTCGAAGCGCCGGGCTTCAAGCGGACCACCCAGAAGAATGTGGTGGTGGCCGTGAACGCCAAACCCGACGTCGAAACAACCCTGGAAGTGGGATCAGTCAACGACTCGGTGACCATCAGCGCCGACTCAGCCCAGGTGGAAACCAGTTCCGGCGAGGTCGGCCGTCTCATTACGGGTCAGCAGGCGACCAATCTTCAGTTGAATGGCCGTAATTTCACCCAGCTTTTGTCGCTGATTCCCGGTGTCTCCACCACAAACCGCTCGGCCATGGACCTGTTCGGCGGCTACGGCTCCAACATGAGCGCGCAGTCCGCCAACGGCTCGCGCACCGACACGTTCTCGTGGAACATCGACGGCGTGGACAACAAGGATAACGGCGGCGGCGGCAACAACTTCGTCAACATCAATCCCGACGCCATCGCCGAGTTCAAAGTCCTGACCACGAACTACAGCGCCGAGTACGGCCAGAATGCCGGCGCCATCATCAACCTCGCCATGAAGAGCGGCACGAAGGACTTCCACGGCGGTTTGTACGAGTTCGTCCGCAACGACGCCTTCGACGCCCGCGCCTTCAACGCCATCACCAAGCAGAAGCTGCGTTTCAATAACTTCGGCTGGAACCTGGGCGGTCCGGTCTACATCCCGGGCAAGTTCAACAGCGACAGGAGCAAGCTCTTCGCCTTCGGCGGCATGGAGTTCAAGCGGCTGCGGCAGGGCGCCATCAACACCTGGGTGGTCCCCACCCAGACGCTTCGCAACGGTGACTTCTCCGGCCTAGCCTCCTCCGCCTGGCCCAAGGACCCCAACACCGGCGCCGCGTTCCCCGGGGGCATCATCCCCGATAGCCGCATCAGCAAGAACATGTCGCGGCTGATCCAGAACTTCCCCGCCCCGAACTTCAACGGGTCGGGTGGGAACTTCGTCTTCCCCACCACCGCCCCCAACGACGCCACGCAGTACTTCATCAAAGGCGACTACATCCTCAGCAACAAGAACCAAATCTCGGTCCACTTCCTGCACGACTACTACACGAACCTGAACAACCTCACGTCCCTGGTGACCTACACCCGCAAGATCCCGGGCACCAACACCAAGGCCCAGTGGACCCACATCGCCAACGCCACCACGGTCAACACGTTCCAGGCCTCGTTCAGCGGCAACGTGATCCTCCAGGGTGACTTTGCCGCCAACCCGGTGTTCCTGAACGACTACACCCGGGCCGGCCAGGGCATCACCCTGCCCATGGTCTACGGCACGAACAACACCATCCCGACCGTCAGCATCGCGGGCTACAACGCCTTGAATGCGTCCAACGTGAACTGGAACAACTTCAACCGGCTGTTCAACTTCAAGGACGACTTCTCGAAATACCTGGGCAACCACAACCTCAAGGCCGGCATCCTCATCATGCGCAGCCGCAAGAATCAGGACAACTGGCCCGCCGTAAACGGCACCATCACCTACGCCACCGGACACTCCAACTCCACCGGGAACGCCATGGGCGACGCGCTGCTGGGCAATTTCTCGCAGTACACCGAGGCGAACACCAACCGCGAAGGATGGTACCGCTTCACCCAGATCGAGCCCTATGTACAGGACGACTGGAAAGTGAATTCCCGGCTGACCATCAACATGGGCTTCCGCTACCAGTACATGCAGCCGCAATACTGCGCGCTGCAGAACTGCGTCATGTGGCTGCCGCAGTATTACGACCTGAACAAGGCCCCGAAGATCAACCCGGCGAACGGCCAGATCCTGGCCGGCAGCTATGATCCTTATAACGGTCTCGTCCTGGGCGGCACCGAGTTCCCCGACGCCGCCAAAAAGCGCATTGCCCAGACCAGCGATCCGGCCGTGCTGGCCCTGTTCCGCGGCATTCCCAAAGAAACAGCGAATAAGTACGGCGCCACCTGGGGGCCACGCCTGGGCTTCGCCTTCGATCTCACGGGCAAGCAGAAGACCGTGCTTCGCGGCGGCTACGGCGTGTTCTACGAACGAGTCGAAGGCAACTTCCTCTTCAGCGCCATCAACAACCCGCCGTTCATCTCCCAGTCGGATATCTACGATGCCAACATCGAGAACCCTACCGGCGGCAGCCGCCTGAGCTATCCGGCCGCCATCTCCAATGCCCACTTCCCCGACATGAAAGTGCCGCGGATCATGAACTGGAGCTTCGGCGTGCAGCACAAGGTCGACTCCATGACGACGCTGGACGTCGCCTACGTCGGCTCCAGCGCCGCAAACCTGGCCCGCACCCTGAACTACAACCAGTTGCCGGCCGGCACGCTCCAGAAGAACCCGGGCGTCAACACGAACGCCCTGCGCCCTTACCCCGGCTACGCCAACATCAATATGTACGTCACCGGTTCCAACTTCATCTACAACTCGCTGCAAACCTCAGTGAAGCGGCAGATGCGGGGCGGCGGGCTGCTGAACCTCGCCTACACCTGGTCGCGGGCCATTACCGACGCCAGCGCCTACAACGAGCAGCCCATGGACAGCTACAACTTCAAGGCCGAGCGCGGCCTGGCCTCCTACCACCGCGCGCACGTCTTCGTGTTCAGCTACATCTATCCGCTGCCCTTCTGGAGAACAGGCGCCGAATGGTACAAGAAGACGCTGGGCGGCTGGCAGGTCTCCGGCGTCACCACGCTGCAGACCGGAACACCGCTCAACCTGAGCATCAACCCCGACCAGGCCGGCATCGGCCAGACCAGCCAGCGGCCCGACGTGGTGGGCGACTGGAACCAGGGCGGCGGCCAGCGCCTGCAATGGTTTAACACCGCCGCATTCGCGCTGCCCGCCGCCGGCACCTTCGGCAACCTCGGCCGCAATGTCATCATGGGGCCGGGCGTCAACAACTGGGATGCGTCCCTGCAGAAGTTCTTCCGTTTCAACGAAACGACCAGCCTGCAGTTCCGCGCAGAGTTCTATGACGCACCCAATCACATGTCCTGGTGGGGCGTCGGCACCACTATGGGCGCCTCCAACTTCGGCCAGATCACCAGCGCGACCGATCCCCGCACCATGCAGTTCGGTCTTCGCTTTAACTTCTAGCCAAAACCGACTGGGCGGCTCACCTGACCGGGTGCGCCGCCCTTTCTGCGTATAGGCCCCAGGGGTATCCATTGACATCCACTCCACTCAGGCGCAGTATAGGGGTGTAGGGTATGTGCGGAAGAGAAGAGAGGAGCAAGGGATGTCCTGTAGCGGCCACCATCACCATTCGGATTCGGCCTTCGCCTGGGGCAGCGTGTGGAACGGGCTCCTGGTCGCCGTCGAGTTCGCAATAGGGGCCTGGACCGGTTCGGCCGCCCTGCTGGCCGACGCGACTCACAATCTCAGTGACACTCTCTCCCTGCTGTTGGCCTGGGGCGCCCGTGTCGCCGCGCGCCAGCCCGCCACCGCGGAGCGCACCTACGGCCACCGACGTCTCACGGCCATCTGCGCCTTTGTGAATGCGGTAGTCCTGCTGGGTACGCTGGGCTTCATCGCCTGGGAGGCGGTGACCCACTGGAACGACCAGAACCCGCTGAAGTACGGCGTCGTGATGGCCACCGCCGCGGCCGCCCTGCTGGTCAACGGCTGGACGGCTTGGAACCTCCAGAAGGGGTCGGATCACGACCTGAACACACGCGCCGCTTACCTCCATATGGCGACCGACGCGGGGGTCTCCCTGGCCGTGCTGGCCGGCGCCGGCATCAGCGCCGTCACCGGCTGGCGCTGGATCGACGGGGCCCTGGCTCTCGTTATTGTGGCAATGACCCTGCGCAGCAGTTGGCCGGTTTGCGTCGAATCGTGGCGCATGGTCGCCGATGGCGTGCCGGCCAATATCGACCTGCCGCAGGTCCGGGCCGCCCTTCTGGCCATGCCCGGCGTGACCGGCGCGCACGACCTGCATGTCTGGAGCCTCAGCACCACCGAATCCGCCCTCACCGCCCACCTGGTGGTGAACCATGAACGGCTGGACAACCGCTTTCTCGGAGTGGTCCACGAGAGCCTGCGCAGCCGCTTCGGCATCGCCCATACAACACTTCAAGTGGAAGCTTCGGAACCGCCGTTGTGCCACGGCTGCCCCCTGGCCTGAGATACTGAAGGGTCAGAAAGGACCCGTGTATTGAAGCCTGCCAGTATGAATTGGGAGACCCTGAAGGTCTTCCCCCTCGCCACCCGGAAGAGTCTCACGCAAGTCGAACAGATCCTGGTTCCGCCAGACGCCGAGCCCAAAGCCTGCACCCCTGAGGTCGACCAGGCCACGGCGGAGTGCGCCCGAACCATCCAGTCTGCCCGCGAGCGCGGCGCGGGGGTCGCCCTGATGTACGGCGCACACCTCCTGCGGAACGGTTCGGCCCTGATCCTCGAGAAGATGATGGCCTCCGGTTGGCTGACCCACGTCTGCACGAACGGCGCCGGCACGATCCACGATTGGGAGTACTCCTGGTTGGGCCGCTCCACCGAGAGCGTGGAAGAGAATGTCGCCACAGGCACCTTCGGAGCCTGGGACGAGACCGGCCGCAACATCCATCTCGCCCTGCTGGCCGGGGCGTTGCGCAGCGAAGGCTACGGCGTCTCGCTGGGCCGGTTCATCTGGGAAGACGGAGTCACCCTGCCCACTCAGGGCGAACTGGAACAGGCGATCGCGACTGAACCCGGCCATCCCTTGACCGGAGCCCGGGCCGACCTGCTGCGCCAGATGCGCCAGCATGCTCTGCCCAGCGGCCGCATCACGGTCGAGCACAAGTGGAAGCAGGCGTCCATCCTGGCGCAGGCTTTCCGCCACGAGGTACCGGCCACCGTGCATCCGGGCATCGGCTACGACATCATCTCCAACCATCCGATGTTCGACGGAGCCGTGATCGGCCGCGCCGGCGGCCTGGACTTCCGCCTGTTCGGCGATTCGGCCGAGTCGCTCGACAATGGCGTGGTGCTCTCCATCGGCTCCGCCATCATGGCGCCCCAGGTATTCGAGAAGACGCTGAGCTGCGTGAACAACCTGCGGCTGCAGGCCGGCCGGCCCACAGTAAGCGGACTGACTATCTATGTCGTCGACCTGCAGGACGGCGGCGGCTGGGACTGGACCAAGGGCGAACCGCCCAAGACGAATCCGGCCTATTACCTGAGATTCTGCAAGAGCTTTTCGCGCATGGGTGGCACCATGCACTATGTGCAAAGCGACAATCTGGCGTTCGTTCACCACCTTTACAAACACCTGCAATCCCGCTAATTGCGCGGGGCTACAAATCCTCGGATAATGAACAATCAGGTCATTATCCGAGGCCTCTGATGCGTGTACTTTCCGTAATACTTTCCTTTTCTGTATTCCTTTCCATTGCTCCGGCGCAGGAGCTATCGCAAGCCGAGCTCAGCAAGACGATCAAGAACGCCGCCGCCCGGGCTCAGGCCGCCAAGCGCTATTCGATGGAAGGCACGCTGGTGCTGGAAGGGCAACAGGGCAAGAACGCGGCCCGCACCCTCTCCACGGCCAAATTCAAGCTGGCCAGCGGTCCGGAAGGCAAGTCGTTCCTGCGCATCGAGGCGGAGGAGAAGGACGAATACCAGCTCATCTCCAACGGCCAGAAGAGCTGGGCCTATGTGCCGAAGCTGAAGCAGTTCACCGAGGAAGAGGGCGCTCCGCTGGACAGCGAAGAGACGGGGGGCGATTCCGACAATGAGCGGGACCTCGCCGAGACCTTTACCCGCATGGTTGTGCCGGGTTTGGCGAATATGTTCAAGAACGCCGAGAGCGCGGACCAGAACGGCGTGGCGCCGGTGAAGTTCGAGGGCCGCAAGGACAGGTGGCCGCTGCTCCGGGTGATGTCGAAAGAGGACCCGGAAGACGGACGTACCTATATCGAAATGGCCGTGCAGCCGGAAACGCTGGACATCGGCCACGTCGTCTGGGCGAATACGCGGACCCGCAACGGGGAGCGAACCCTGTTCCGCATGACCCTCGAACTCTCGAGCTTCCGCTGGGACGACGCCGTGCCGGATTCCACCTTCGAGTTCCTGCCGCCGAAGAACGCGAAGCGGGTGGACGCTGTGCCGATCCCCGGCCAGACCGGCTCCCTGTTGCTGAACAAGCCGGCGCCGGACTTCGAACTGAAGACGCTGGAAGGCGAGAAGGTGCGGCTGTCGGACCTGCGCGGCAAGGTAGTGCTGCTGAACTTCTGGGCCAGCTGGTGCGGGCCGTGCCGCCGCGAACTGCCGGGCCTGGCCGACATCTATGACCGCCTGAGCAAGAAGGGCCTGTACGTCTACGGCATCAACGACGAGGGCAAGAGCGTCGCGAAAGAGTACTCCAAAGAAGCAGTGCTCTCCTTCCCTACCCTGGACGACTCCAGCCGGAAGGCGCATAGCCTGTACCGGATCCGCTCGATCCCGACCGTCTTCATCATCGACGCGAATGGCCAGGTGGTGCGCTTCCTCAGCGGCTCGCGCAGCAAAGAGGACCTGCTGGCGGTACTGAAGGGCGTGGGCTTCTAGTCCTTGGCAATCGAGATCAGGCGGAGCGTCGTAACCAGTTGGATCGCGAAGGTATTGCCCGAAGCGCCGGGCGTGGCCGGACCGTGCTGGATCTGATAGCCCACCTTGAGCAACTGGTGCGAATTGGGCCGGTAGCCGACTGTCACTTCATAGATGTCGTTGGCCGGGTTCCGGCTGGAGCGCGTGTAGCCGGCGCGGCCCGCCACATACCAGCGCGGATGGAGCACCCGGCGAGCTTCGGCATAGCCGGAGTGTTGGTTGAGAAAAGGGACGACGCGATAGGCCCGCTGGAACTTCTGCCACTCGCCGGTGACGTCCCAGTGGCCGCGCGCCCACTCGACATCCAGGCCGTAGGCCGAGCCCGGCAGATCACGGGGCTTCGCTTCACCGGCCCGGTAGAAGGCATACCCCCGATGAAGATAAGGACCACGGTAAGCGGAGACGCCGACTCGGAGGCCCTGCATCAGGGTGACGCCCGCTCCTCCGGCCCAGGTGCCGTACTGGTCGTTATCGAAGACACTACGCCGGTTGGCCGGAGATGAGTTCACGAGCTGGGCGCGGAAGTCGAACCGGGAGACGGTGAGGTCCGCCTGCGCGCCGGCCTGGCCGAGCGTCGTGATCGGCTTGTAGTAGTAGCCGTACGTCGCGGGCATATCGATCAGCGGGTTGGCCATGTCGTCATAGTGCAGGAGGAACGACCCGAAGGCAGAGGAGAGCTGCCCGGCGCGGACGACCAGCGAACCGTTCTTCCAGAACTGCGAATAGCTCAAGTGCGCCTGGAGCAGGTCGCCTTTCAGGCCGTGGCCCTGGGTGTTGAACTGCTCGTAGAAGTAGGGGCGCGTGTACACCTGGTAGGTGGCGGCGACGGTCCAATGGCGGTTAATCTTCCAGGACGGATAGAAGACCGCGCGAGTTCCTGCCGCCGCTGGGGCGCCGTCTCGGGGTGGAGCGGTCAAACGGTCAGTGAAGAAGCCGCCGGCACTGAGCGCGGTGCGGAGCTCGAAACCGGAGTTCGCCTCCTGCGCCGGCAACCCGCCGCACAGCATCAGGATGACGACGAGGAGCCTCATGCTTCACTCGATTCCCTGGCCGGGAGCGGCGGATCCGCCACTGCTTCGACGAGGCTGAGCATGGAGTTCTCCAGGCAGAAGCCTTCGGCCCGGCGGCGCGCAAAGGTGGGCGCCAGCTCGGTGAATACCTCGACTACATGGGCATCGAAGAGCCGCCCGGCGCTCTCCTGCAGCCATGAGAGCGTCTCGTCATGGCTCAGCCCGTTGCGATAGGGCCGGTCTGTCGTCATGGCGTCATAGGTGTCGACGACATGGACGATGCGCGCCGGCAGCGGCGTCTCCTCGCCCAGCAGCCCGTTTGGATACCCGGTGCCATCCCAGTTCTCGTGGTGGAGTTCCACGATGGGCAGGTAGGGCTGGAAGCCCTGGACACCCTCCATGATGCGGCGGCCGATGGTGGGGTGCTGCTTGATCAGGTCGAACTCTTCGTCGGTGAGGCGGCCGGGTTTTTGCAGGACGGCGTCGCGGATGCCGATCTTGCCGATGTCGTGGAGCAGCGCGCCGATCTGCATCTCCTCCAGGTCTTCCGTGCTGAAGTTCATGGCACGGGCCACGGCGCAGGCCATTTCGCTGACGCGGCGGCTGTGGCCGGCGGTATAGCGGTCGCGGGCATCCAGCGCATTGGCGAGCGAGCCGCTGAACTCGACGTAGGCGCGGTGCAGCGACTGGCGGGCCTCGCGGATGGCGGCCGCGGCGCGGTTGAAGCTGCGCGTGAACTCGCGGATCTCGTAGGTGGCGCCGGGCGTTGTCTGGAACTCGGGCAGCCGGCCGGTATGGGCGCACTCCCGCAGCTGCTCGGCCACACTGGCGATGGGCTTGACGATGGAGCGCGACGCCAGAAGGCTCACCACCATGGCGGCGAGCAGCGCGCCGAGCCCGGCCACGAGGAAGACCTGGCGCAAGATGGCATGGACCGGCCCGATGGCGGAGTCGACATTCTGTAAGCTGCGCAACAGATAGCCATCCCCAAAGGACATGCTCTCCAGCGGCAGGGACAGGTAACTGTCACCCCCGAGGGTCACTTCGCATTCGGCCTGCGGCTGACAGGCCTTGAGTGCGGCTTCCAACCGCGGCGCCGCAATGCCCGGGATGCTGGAGAGCAGGACCTTGCCGTTGCGGGTCAGCACGGCCGGCGTGGTAAAGCCGGAGAAGTCGAAGGTCTCGCCGACCGCGAGAGTGCCGATCAGTTCGTCCGCCTGTTCCAGCGAGATGGAAGTCACCTGGTAGGTGCGGTCGTCGAGATTCAGGAAGCCCCGGCTGGGCGGCTGGATGGCGGTCATGTCCATGGCGATCAACCGCCCGGCCGAGCGAATGACTCCGGCCAGGGGCTTGCCTTGCGTGTCGGATACGGTGAGCAGGTCGAAGCCGAGCTTCTCGCCGACGTCGCGCAACTGGTCTTCGACCGTGCGGCGCGCGTCGGCGCTGTGGGGCTCGGCGGCCATCAACTGGAGGCCGGCCTTGAGGGCGGCGTTTTCGCCGATGACCCGCAGGAAGCGGCTGTTCTGCAACTCGCCCTTCGACCGCACACGGGCGATCAACGACTGGGTGTCGCGGAGCGCGGCGCTGAGCCGCTCGTGCACGGTGGACTCCACCATCTCCTGAATCGCCCAGAAGCTACCCGTGAGCAACAGTGCGAAGGGCGTGAAGGAGTAGAGAAAGGTCCGTGTGGCGAATCGCATGGGTCACCTGTCATGCACGTGTTGGGCGGTGGTTTCCGGACCCAGCGGGATGGAGAATTGGACCTTCACCGTGCCGGTCTCGGAGACCTGCACCTTCTGCCGGAAGAAGCCTGCCGTCTTGTGCCAGGCCACCAGGGTGTACTCACCGGCGGGCACCTGCGAGAGGGTGAAACGGCCTTCGGCGTCGCCGCGGACGTAGAACCGGTTGGGCACGATGACGATGGCCGCGGCCATGTTGGGGTGGAGGTGGCAGTTGACGAAGACGATGCCAGGGTTCTGGAAGGGGACGCTGCGCGACTGGTTGCGCGGGTAGTTCCCGAGGTCGAAGGACTTGGCTTTTGAGAGGGAGAAGACGTTGTGGAAGATGGGGTCCAGGTTGGGGAACGAGACGGTGGAGCCGGCGGGAATGACCAGGAGGTCGGGGAAGAAACGTCGCTCCTTCTGCTCCATGGTGGCGTTAACGGGCTTGGCGCCCAGGGCGCCTTCGAGGTAGACGACGACGTGCTCGCGTTCGTAGGCCAGGGGGTCGACTGTAGGGTCAGTGCCCAGCTCGACGGGGGTCCCGCGCTGGTAGGCGCCTGCGGAGGCAGTCACGGTTCTCTTCGTCAACTTCCGCAGAATCAGTATGTTGCCTTCAATATCCGCAGTCCGGGCCACGTGCGCGGCGAGCAGCAGCAGTGGGACCAGCCGGAGTACTCCACCAATCATGACGAAGTGATCGACATTGCCGCGGAATCGGACTATAGGAGCTTGACCTGATTCGGCTAAGGTGTAGGCCCCAGGCGACCTTAGCAGCCTGTGGCGAAAGTCGCGCAGGCGGGACCTACGCCACAGACTGCTAGGCCCGGCCGCCGAGAACCGCGCGGACTTTCAGTGCCAGCTGCTCCGGACTGAAGGGCTTCTGAATGAACTCGGCGCGCATATCGAGGTGGCTTCGCTCGGAGATGGCGGCGCCGCTGTAGCCCGACATGTAGAGCCACTTCATGTCCGGATGGATCTCGCGGATGCGGCGCGCCAGCTCGACGCCATCCATTTCGGGCATGACGACGTCGGTCAGGAGCAGATCGATGGCGCCACGGCCTGCGCGTGCGATTTCGAGGGCCTCGTTTGCACCGGCGGCGTCGATGACGGAGTAACCGCAGGAGGCGAGCACATGGACAGCAAACTCCCTGACGGCGTGCTGATCCTCGACGACAAGGACCGTTTCAATGCCCGCGGGCGCCTCGGCGGAATCCCCCTCCCCACGGGCCGGCGCCTCGGCGGCTACGGCGGGCAGGTAGATTTCGAAGGTGGCACCGGCACCGGGCCGGCTGCGCACCTCGATGATGCCGTCGCATTGGGACACAACGCCCTGCACCATGGAGAGTCCGAGACCAGTGCCCTTGCCCACCTCTTTCGTGGTGAAGAAGGGTTCGAAGATGCGGGTGCGCGTCGCCTCGTCCATGCCGTGGCCGGTGTCACCGACAGCCAGGCGGACGAAGCGGCCGGGCCGCCGGTCCGGGTGATCGATGAGCGCGAACTCGTCCCACTCGATGAGCGAGGTCTCGATGAGGAGAACGCCTCCAGCCGGCATGGCGTCGCGCGCATTGACGGCCAGGTTCATGATGACCTGTTCCATCTGATGCAGGTCGGCCCGCACGACGGCGGAGCCGGAGAACTGGACCACGCGGACCTCAACATCCTCGCCCACAAGCCGGGTGAGCATGGGCTGAAGGGCAAGCACCACCTGGTTCAGGTTGAGAGCCTGCAGATTCATCATTTGCTTACGGCTGAAGGCCAGCAACTGCTTTGTCAGGCTGGCGGCCCGTTCACCGGCCGCGTAGATCTGCTCCACATGGGAGCGGAGCGGACTGCCGGCGGGCAGGGTTGCGAGCATCAACTGGCTGTAGCCGTTGATGACGGTGAGCTGGTTGTTGAAGTCGTGCGCAACGCCCCCGGCCAGGCGGCCCACCGACTCCATCTTCTGGGCCTGCATGAGGCGCGCCTCAGACTGCTTCCGCTCCGTGATGTCGCGGCTGACGCCGAGGATCTTGTGCACCCGCCCTCGCGGGTTCAGCAGGAGCGTGGTGACCACCTCCGTGTCGACGACACCCCCGTCGGCCCGCATCTGCTCGAGCTCGTCGACGGCATGTACCGCGGTGAGGTCGCCCGCTTCCACCGCCGCGATGCGCCGATCGATCTTGCGCCTGGCCACTTCGTAAGAGCGCGGACTCAGTATTTGGGCCAGGCTCCGCCACATGGAGGCTTCCAAGGGTAGCGCGCTGAACTTGCGGGCCGAGGGGCTGACGTAAGTGAAGCGCTGCCCCTCAAGGTCGTAGAGCCAGATGACATCCCCGGTATTCTCGGAGATCATCCGGTAGCGTTCTTCGTTCTCGCGCAGGGCCGCTTGCGCCAGGCGCTGTTCGACGGCAATCGCCAGGCTGGAGGCCATGCGTTCGAGGAGCGGGATCAGGCGGCCATCCAGCCGTGCCGGAGCGGGATCGCAAAACTGGAGCAGCCCCAGGGTTCGGCCGGCGAAGCGCAGCGGGATGAGGGCCAGTGTTTCGAAGGCCCGCAGCGGGCAGTTGGGCCGAAGCTGAATGGCGGCGCCGGGGTGGAAGCCGGCCGCCGCGGCAGAAGAGAAGTGGCCAGACCAGTAACTGCCTTCCGCGGTGAACCCATTGGAGCGAAGCTGGGCATGGCCGTTCTCGGCGGAGCTGGAGAGGACGGCTCCACACAGACAGAGCACCGGCGGCTCTTCAAACGTATGCTGGAACGGCGATTTCCACGGACATTTCAAGGACTCGTGCAACCCGGAGGAGTAGAGGTAAGGGAACCGGTCCTCCTCGCGGAGCCGGATGGCCGCCGATTCGACGCCTGTGATGGAGAGGAGAAAGTCGATCACACTGCGCACGAGTTCATCCACGCTGCCGGCCCGGTTGAGCAGCCGCAGGAACGCGACGGCCCATTCCTGCTCAGTCTCGTGCTGTTTCCGTTCGCTGATGTCCTGGATGGTGCCGATCATGCGAATGGGCTGCCCAGCCGGATCGAACTCCAATTCGCCGAGCCCGTGCACCCAGCGCACCTGCCCATCGGACAGCCTGACGATCTTGTATTCGAGATCGAAGCGGCCGCGGCGGGCGAGCACGTGATTCTGGAAGTGGTCAGAGGCGGTCTGCCGGAAGTCCGGGTGAACGATCTGGAGCCAATTGGAGAGCGACTTTTCGAAGCCCGCATCCAAACCGAAGATTTCGTCCAGCACGCCGGAACTGGTCCAGCGGTCCCTGGTGATATCGAGGACGTAACTGCCGAGGCCCGCAATTTCCTGGGTCGCATGCAGTAGTTTGAGGCTCTCCCGCAGGACGGCGTCGACACGGTGGCGCTCCGTCACATCGCGCAGCATGAGCGCGAGGCGGCCGGGGCTGATCGGGAACAGGAGCATCTCGAACCATTGCTCGCGCTCAGGGGAAGAGACGTCCAACCGGGCCGGTGTGCCGGTCCGGAGGACCTCCGCGCCCTCCAACACCCAATCCGGGTTTGTTTCGGGAAACAGCTCCCGGACCGACCGGCCTTTGATTTCGTCCACCGGACGGGCCGCCCACCGGGCGAAGGCTGGATTCGCAGCCAAGTGGAGCAGGTCGGCCACTTGGCCAGACTCGTCCACGACCGGCTCAAGCATAGCGAAGCCGTCCATGATCTCGTTGAATAGCAGCCGGCGGAGTTCCTCCAGGTTGTGGATGGACTCCTTATCGATGATGAAGCCCTCGATGCCGGTGACGACACCGTCCTCCACTATCGGATGAGCGGTAAACGTGTGATAGCCGATTCGGCCATCCAGCATGCGCCGGGCGAACTCGCCGGCACGCACAGGTTCGCCGGCCAAAACTTGAGTCAGTAGAGCTTCAACTTCAGCAACATCCCTGGCCAACAAAGTGGCGCTGAAATGGCGGCCTATGATTTCGGATGGGCTTGCATATCCATGGAGGCGCAGCCACGCCTTGTTCACCCAACGGAAGGTGCCATCCGCATTGACCTGGAAATGTCCGGCTTCCGAGTCCTCGACGGCTTTGCGGAATTGCTCATCCCGCAAAGAGAGAGGGGCGAGGCAATCATCAGGCCGGCTCAAAGTTCACTCCTAATCGGGACACTCGCAGTAGTGGCGAGAAATGCACGAGGATTCTCAATTCCGGCCAGGTCGGCGGGTTCACAACAGTCCATAAGCTAACACGAAGCCCTGCCCCCACAAAGCGGAATCTGGCCGGTTTCCGCGGGTGGACTAGTGCTTTCCACCACTATTTCATAAAGGTTTCTTTAGCTCAAAGACTGAAGCGAGCGGACTGGGGCGTATATGAGTTCCGCCGCGCTGGAGGCCGGCTGTTCAGGGCTAAGAGGGGACTCCGGCTGCTTGGGTTGCTGGTGGCGGGCCTGGCAGCTGGCTTCGTTTCGTCGGGTTGCGGCAAGGCTTGGAACCTGAGAAGAGAAGAGAGCCGGTCAGGGGACCGGCTGCCGACGAGGGCGTCCGCCCTCCCGACGGGGTGGGCGGATGGTTTGGGGAGAACGAGAGGCTTCCGGGTGGACTTCGGAGCAGGCGCGGGAAGACCTCGGGGGAGCCCGTCGCTGCCGCTCCGGGACTGGGTCCGGACACACGCGGGGTGTGATGGTTGCTCGCTACGGTTCCCCTGAGTGGGGCTTACATGTGAAATTGTCAAAGAGCAGGGCCAGATGGTCTCCGACTGGTGATGCGACTCGCGGCGGAGTCTGATGGCGGCTTCGTTTCGTCAATGCTCGACGGTTTCATCGATAATCGACGGCTTCGTCAATGCTCGGCAGCTTCGTCGATGATTAGCGGCTTCGTTTCGTCAACTCGGCGTGACATGGCGCTGGGGTGGTCTTCAGCGCTTGGACACGTTGTAGAAGTTGTCAGGCAGTCCGTCTGCGGCGGCGGGGTTGGCTTCGTTTCGTGGAATGCGGATCGGCTGGAGGCCGCCGAGCGGGTCCTGGTTGTCGGGGTGGTTCGTGTCGATGCCGGTGGTGAGGTGTTCGAGGGCGCGCCTTGGGCGGCCATAGCCTTCGTAGAAGAAGAGTTCATCGGTGTTGCTGGTCAGGCGGGTGACTTCGGCCAAGGGGACGTTCTCACGGACGCCTTTGACGACATCGGGGTGTTGCTGGGCGAGGGCGGCTCGCTCGGTTTGGAGTTTGCTGAGTTCCTTGATGGCTCGGTAGAGGCCGCGTTCGAGGTCGCGGCGGTAACGGGCATAGCGGTCGAGTTGGGCGCCGTGCGGGTCGGTTTCGGCCAATGGGTCCGTTTCGGCGAGGATCAAGCATTCGAAGGATTCGATGCGGCGGAGGTTCCAGGTGTGAGTGAGGATGCGGTGGAAGATCTCCTCCTCGATGCAGTTGGCGGGCCGGGTATCGAGGCGGAGGGAAGCTTCGAGGGCTGTGAACGCGATACGGTCTTCGGGCGTGATGCTAAGGTGCTGGGCGGTGAAGCCGTGGCGGCGGGCGTTCTGGGATGAGCGGGCCTTGCCTTGGATGGAGACGGGTCCGGTGGACTGTTTTGCGTTGGCCTGGTTGGCGGTGATCTGAGCGGCGGTAGCCATGATGTCAAACTCCTTGTAAATGAAAATGGCCGGCGTGGGTGCCGGCGCGATTCCAGGGTAACGTGGGGAGTCAAGGGAAATTGACCCATTTCTGAGGGCTTTTGTTGAAAAGAAACGAAATAAAGAGTTTCGGATGCGGTGACAGCCAATCGCTCAATACCGGAATTGGGGGAGAAGTGCGTTGGCTTGGAGGTGCCGGACGGCTGCCTGAGGGACTGCAGGGGTGCGACCGACTCCGCGCTTGCCCGGTTTGCGTCACGGGCTGGGTGGCGGCCGTCGGCTTCGTTTGGAACGGCCAGGGTGATGGGTCGACTAGAGCCGGCCGCGGCCGCGAACACCGCAGGGGTGCTGGCGGCCTGGCGAGCGCGCTCCTGGGCGAGGAAGGGGCGGAGGGCCTTCTGGACGGCGGTGATTCGGGCACAGATCCAGGCGTGGTAGCGGCCCAGGATTTGGAGGACCTCGGCGTGGTTCTGGTGAATCCAGAGCACGGCCTGGCGGCGGGCTCCATTGCTGACATGAAGGGCTTCTGCCCAGAGTTTGGCTTCGAGTTGGAAGAGGCGGCGCTCATGGCCTCGGAGAAGGAGGCGTTGGACGAACAGGGTGCGGAAGCGCGGGTCAGCGATGTCCTCCGTCTGCTCCAACGACTGTTGGCAGAGGCTGGCTTCGATGCCGGCAGGCAGGCGGTAGAGGCTGTGCCGGTTGGTGGCGTGCGGCGTGCGGCGGTGGCAACGGGTTCGTTTCGTCATGGCGTTGGGCTCCGGTTTCGGACGTTAGCGGGGCTTCGTCCTGTAGGTGCGGAGGGTGGCGAGGTCGGCGCGGCTGCGACGCCAAGTGCGGGCTTCGAAGTCCTGGCTGGTGCGGATACAAGCCGTGTCGCGGGCGCTCCTGTCGCGAATGGCGACGTAGGTGCGGTAAGCGGGATCGGCGTTGGGGCACTCCTTCGTGACCGATTCCCAATCGCGCTCGATGGCCACGCAGAGGGCGGTGGTTTCGACGAGAGAATGCCGGGAGTTGCGCCAAAGTTCCTCGGCAATGGAGTCGGCCATGTGCTGCTCGAGGCGGGTGGCGGGGGCGACGTGCTGGTGGACGTCGTCGCGGAGGGCCTTGAAGAGGCCCTGGTCCTCGATGCAGGTGATGACGCTGGCCGAGTCGTCTCCCAGGATGAGGGAGTTCTCGGCGCCGCTGGTTTGCAGAAAGTGGCGCGACGGCGTGAAGCCGTCCGTCGCCGGTTTGAAGATTTCCATGTGGTTGCTCCTTGGCCGAGGTTGTACACCATGGGGACGAGCAACTCAGGAGGGTACGGCTGTAAGCGCTTGGATGGAAAGAGAAGATAAATCCTGAGCGACGGGCAATGAAGACGGTTTAATGCCGGAATTGAGGGAGAAGTGCGTCAGGGCGCACCGCTGATCAGGACAGGTGCGGCGGTGCGAAAGCTGGGGACGCTTTCAGGACGTCCCCAGCCCCTGACGGCTTCAGAGATCAAGCGCCTATCCGGCGAGTCACACACCGAGACGTCCCGGGCCGGCCACCCGGTCAGGACGTGGTGGGCATCGTGCCGCCATCGATCACATAGTCGCTGCCGTGGATGGACGCCGCTCGAGGGGAGGCCAGGAACGCGGCCAGTTCGGCCACTTCCTCAGGCTGTGCCGGCCGGCCGATGGGAATGCCGCCAATCGTGTCCATGATGGCCTGGCGTGCCGTGCTCTCGTCGGTGCCCCGGCTCGCGGCCAAGGCGACGATCATGCCATGCGCGCCGGAGGTTTCGATGAAGCCGGGGGAGATCATGTTGACGCGCACGCCCAGAGGGCCGACCTCGTTGGCGAGCCCTTTGCTGTAGGTGCTGAGCGCCCCCTTCGCGGCTGCGTACGCCAGGGTGGAATCGTACAAGGGCAACCGGTGCTGAATCGAGGCCACGTGCAGGATGACGCCGGCTTTGCGTTCGATCATGCCGGGCAGAAAGTGCCTGTCGCAACGCACGGCAGCCAATAAGTTCATGTTGAGCGCCGTCTGCCAGTGTTCGTCAGTCAAAGCGGAGTAGCCCCCATTGGGCGCGTCCGAGCCACCCACGCAATTGACCAGGATGTCGACTCCGCCCCACTCGTCCAGAACTCGGCCGGCTAACGCGCGGATGCCGTCGGCACTTCCGAGGTCGGCCTGCACAAAGAGGGTGGGCGCCTGACCGGCGGGCAGCGGGGACCGTGCCGCGGTACAGACGCGTGCGCCGGCTAGAAGAAAGCGGCGGACCATGGCTTCGCCGGCGCCTTTAGTTCCGCCGGTCACCAGGACCCGCTTGCCTTGGAACTCCTCCGAGGCGACCGGGAAGGGGTAGTTGCTATGGGTGGTTGTCATTGGGAGTTACCTGTTCTGGCTGTCACGAGGCAAGTGTGCCATGCTACTCCTAAAATGGGAAGTACGCACGAAAAAGTAAGTTAGGAGCGAGTCATGTCCAAACGCTACACGCCCGTCTCGGCGGCAGCCGATGTCGAAGCAGCCCTGCGGCTGCTGGAAGGCCGATGGAAGCTGGTGATTCTGTTCCACCTCTTCGGCGGCAAGGTTCTGCGTTTTTCCGATCTCGAGCGGGCCATCCCCGGAATTACGCAGAAGATGCTGGGGCAACAACTGAAGGCGCTGGAGGCGGACGGCATCGTGCACCGCCAGGCGTATCCGCAGGTTCCGCCCAAGGTGGAGTACCGGCTGACCATCTGGGGCCAAGCTCTGTGTCCGGCGCTGGACGCGATCTTGAAATGGGCGGACCAGCGGGCAGAAGCGTGAGGGATAAGGGCGCCGACGTGCCCAGAGGCTCGATGCTCGTCGAGAAACTCCTGGTTCGAGAACAGAGATGCGGCGTTGCGGGCCGCGCGGGCCAACCCTCCGAGCGCTCCTGTTAGCATTGATCCGTGGAAGAACCCCTGCGTCAGGAATTACTCGCAAAAACAAAGCAGGCGCTCGATGGCGATGACTGGGAAGGCGTCGTGCGTCTCTGGCAGCCTTGGGTCGATCTCGGCGATTGCGAGGCGGAGTATCAGCTCGCCTATCATTACTTTTGGTGCACTCCCTGTGACGATGATTTGATGCGCGGCTCCATGCTGGGACTAATGCGGGCCGCTGCCGCCCAGGAACATCCCGAGGCAATCTGGTTTCTGGCTCATCGCGAGTTGCAGCCTTATGAGTCGAATCCGGAATATCAGCGGGAACTCCTGCGGGCCGGCCGGCTGGGGAGCGTTCACGCACAACGCGCATTGGGAGTTGCGTATGCGACCGGGGATTGGGCCGGTCCTCAGGATTTGGTGGAAGCTGTCCGGTGGTATCGTCTGGCCGCGGAGGCGGGTGAAGCGGAGTCTCGGTACGATCTCGGCTTCATGCTCCTGCTCGGGGAGGGAGGCGAGAAGGATACCGAGGAGGGGCTGATGTGGCTGGAGCGGGCCGCGGAGCAGGGAGAGTCGAGTGCGCTTCGGCTGCTGGTGGACTGCTACGAGAAGGGCCATTGCGATGTTCCTGTGAATGCCGCTCGAGCCCAGATTTGGCGTGGCCACCTGGAAGAGTATGAGCGGCTGCATCCGCGGGGACCGTCTCGCCAATACTCGATGGAGGGCGCAGCCTCCCCATCGTCACTGGAGGGCCTATTGGATATGGAGGGTGTGACTGGATTCGGCTTCGCAGAAGGACAGAGCGGGTTTCTCGTGAGCTACGACTCCGCTGTCATCACTGCTTCTCAACTCGATGGGGCGATCAGGGCCGCAGGGATCTCCGCCGTTCCGGCAGAGTGACGGGATTGGTGGAGGCGGGATCATGGCGGCTGGGCGTCCATTGGCGGAACGGTGGAGTGGGACCCGGCTTGTCAGACCTTTTGCTCAAATGCTTCAGGACCGCGGATTCCTGTCTCCCGTCTAGTTCCGACGCGCCGGCGGTTTTCGAACTGCGCGACGGTTGTGCTGCGGCACTCAAGACCGCAAGTCCACCGGCGGCAGCGAGTCCAACACGCGGCTTTGGTGAACGATCCTGTGGCCACCGGTGGGAAGTGACCAAGGCAATAGCGGCCAGCCAATTGTCGCCGCCGAAGATGGATACTTTCGCGGCGAGATGGGGAGTGACACACGAGGACGTCTGCCGCATTCACGACCATACAGTCGCAGTACCCGCCGCACCCACGAAGCTGTTCGCTGTTCGTCGAGGCCGTTCGCCTGGATGTACTCACTGGTGTCGCGAACGATGGGGCCGCATCCGCCCACTTCCAGGGGTTTGTCAACCTGACCGAACAGAGCCGCCAAGTGCTCCTTGGACGCCGGTAGTTCAGCCTCCGCAGTGTTGCGCTCCGCAGCCTTCAGTTCATGGCGGATTGCTTAGTGCCGTTGCTTCCTGGATTCCCTGGGCATCCGTTTGACCTTTAGCAGTCAATGGCACTCAGGTACGCTGGAACTTTCTGGTGAACATGACAACGGAATTCCTGCTCCGCGTTCTGCCGGGAACTCTCACCCGTTCCAACCACGGAAGCATTTGCGGCCAAATCTGGTGCGAATTTGGAACACTGGCTTTTCCAGAACCGCATTGGAGCGATTTCCCGATAGTTGTAGTGAGGTGGTGTCTTGAGGCTGCGGTTGCTCTCGTTGATGGTAGAAGGCGGAATGCTGAAGTGAGTTTCATGGATGGGCCGTACCTGGTCCGGGTCTTCGCCAAGCGCCGAGAATCCTGGCAAGTTGGGTTCGTCCAAAGAATGGTTGGCGGGACGAATGTAATGCACCAGTTCGATTTTGCCCCTGATCCGTTTATCAGAAGCCTGATGGCTTGCGCAGAAAACCTGTTACAGGAGTGCTCGGCGAACGGTTGGGAATCCGCCGATCTCGATTCCGTCATCTTGCAGCGGGAACGGCTGATCCACTGCGTCGCGAAGAATCGCAGACCTCGTTAGATTCCTGGGAGCGCTCTTGGGCACAGAGTGCAGTGTTGCGAGGCAGGGGAAACCGGCGTCGCCGCATAGGCGCGACACCATGCGGCACAGCGCTCAGGAAGCTGAACCCTCTCGATTGCATCATATTCGTTGGACCGCTTGCCGGAACTGGCAGCATCCGCAAGGCCGCGTCCAGCAATTGAAGTTTTAGGCTGTGGTCCAAGTTTCAAAGTTCATTACCGGAGTGCTTGACGGTACCCGGCCTTATCGATAGTCCGAAGAGTTGGCGTCTCATGCCGCTCCACGAGCCTCAGGCTCAAACCTGGCACTTCCAAGCACTCCCTCGTCGGCTGCCGCCTCTTGGCCGCAATCGTCCGCAACGTCCAGACCCTTGGGATCACAAGGACCGGGGCTCTTCTTTCGCCTTGCGTACTCGCCTTCCCCAAGCACCAGGCTTCTGGCGCGTCTCCGAGATTCAGGTTCCTTGCGGATGGCTGAAGTACTCTTCCTGCGATCGCCTCCTCCGCCCAGCCGCCGTCCGAAAGGCAGACCCGGCGGAACTCAATCCCCTGGCCGTTCTTCGTGCCCCCCGCCCACTCCCCGTCCGCCTCTCCGTCTCCCCTTCAGCCTCACCAATCCTTCCCTCCCAACGCCTCTCCACCCCCATTTCGCCACCCGGCAATCTGACGTATACTAAATCAATCTATAGTTAGTAGACGGATATAATCTACTATACTCAGAAGGCTGCGGCCCGGTCACCAACCTGGGCCGCGGTCACCGGCTCACCGCCCATTCCAGGATCCCCAGGATGCTGCAAACAAATGTCCCTTACCTTTTCCAATGGCTCAACGACACGCAGTTCGCCACCGTCATCCGCGAGTCCGATCTGCTCTTTCCCCTCATTGAAACAGTGCACGTGCTGGCCATCGCGCTGCTGGCCGGGACCGTGGCCATCGTCGACCTGCGCCTGCTGGGACTGGTTCTTAGACGTGAACCGGTGTCCAGCGTGGCCGGCCGGATCCTGCCGCTGACTTGGATCGGGTTCGCCGCCATGTTCGTCAGCGGGGTGCTGCTGTTTCTGGCCGAGGCCGCGAAGTCCTATGGAAACACGGCCTTCCGGATCAAGATCCTGCTGCTCGTGCTGGCCGGGCTGAACCCTCTCATCTTCCATTCGACGGTCTACCGCCGGGTGGCGGAGTGGGATCAGCAGGACACCCTGCCCGGACAGGCCCGGGTGGCCGCCATTGCCTCGCTCACCCTGTGGACCGGGATTATCCTGGCCGGAAGGGCCATCGCCTACTACTGAACATGTCTCTCCTCTCTATTTTTCAATGGCTTGCCGCCGCTCCGCTGTTCGATGTGATGCGCAATTCGAAGTGGGGTTTCGCCTCGGTGGAGATGCTGCACCTGGTGGCCTTGACCGCGCTCGGCGGAGCGATCCTGATTGGCGACCTGGCCATTCTCGGCATCGGGCTGAGCCGCACGGTCTCTTCCAAGGTGGGCCGGGAGCTCGCTCCGCTGTTCTGGATGGGACTGGCCGGGGCGGTGGTCTCGGGCGCCCTATTGGTCTCCGCCGAGGCGATGAAGTGCTACTACCATCCGGCCTTCCGCCTGAAAATGCTGCTTTTCGTCCTGGTGCTGGCCTTCTACCTGACCCTCCACCGGCGCGCACAGGACATCGCACCGGGCACGCAGCCCGGCCGGCTGGCCAAGCTCTCTGCTGTGGTCTCGCTCACGCTGTGGTTGGGCGTGGGCCTGGCGGGCCGGGCGATCGGGTTTCTGTGAGGAGCCGCATGCGCTGTAAACTACTCACCGGATTCGTGTTCGCCGTGCTCGCCTCAGCCGGTACGGCGGAGCACCGCAAGCAGTCGATGGACGCCGCGCAGGAGTGGAAAGAGGAGTTGTGGGAGGCGCTGTCCGCGCGGGATGCGAAAAAGTCCGCGAAGCTGGCCGGAAAGCTGGCGGCGCTGGGCAAGGCGGAGGAAGCGGAGTGGAAGAAGGCGGGGCAGGAGGATGTGCGGGCCCTGGCGGCCCAAAACTCGGCTGCCGCTCGCGAGGTGCTGCTGTCAGCACGGGCGGGCCGGTTCGAGCAGGCGCTTCAGGCCTTTGGCCGCCTCGAGGCCACCTGCCGAGGCTGCCACGACCTGCACCCTGAGAAGCGCCCGCCCGTCCGGTAACTCCAGTGCTTAGCGGCCCGGAGCGTTGTCGCCCGGTCCACCATCGCCGGGCGTGCCGCCATAGATATTGCGACCGTCCGGCAGCGTCACGCGGCGGCCGTCGATCAACCGGGAGCCGTCCTTGGCCCGGTATCCATCCACAATCAAGGTGTCGCCCAGCTTGATATCGCCCTTCTTGAACCCACGGCGGGAGAGGGCTCCGGGGCCGGCGCCCTCACAGGCCCAGTTCTCCACCTGGCCCTTCTCGTTCTTCACGTCGAGGTAGAAGTACGAGTGCGGATTCGTCCATTCAATCTTGGTGAGCGTGCCCGTCAACCGGACTGCCTTGCTGGCATCAAACTCAGCGGCGAACGAGTGGTGGGCCACCACGGGAACGGCCGCCGCGAAGACAGCTACGGCCGCCATCAGCGCAAATCTTGACTTCAAATTGAGTCTCCTTTCATCAGACGACTAATTCTATCTACAATAACTGTTTTCGTGTTATAGTCAAGATCCAAACCAACCCTATGCCCATCCAAAACCACTCAGCACTCACAATTCTGGCTGGAGTCCTCCTGATTGCCGGAGACCGCCTGGCCGCTCAGTCGACCGCCCCGAAGCCGACCGACCAGCCCGCCGAATCGCCTTATGGTGATCTGATTGGCGCTGATAAGAAAGGCACTTCCAAGCCAACACCGCGCACCGCGGATGGCCGCCCCGATTTCAACGGCTTCTGGAAAGGAACCCGAAACACGAAGCCGGTGGGCAATATCGCGAAGGATCTGCCGGGCCTGAAGCTGCCGCTGACGCCGGCCGGCGAGGCGGCCTGGAAGCACAACACCACGGCGACGGTGGATCCGGAAGCGGTGTGCATCATCGGCGGGATTCCGCGGCACAACGCCAGCGGCCTGCCGTTCATGGTGATGCAGACTCCGAAGCTGGTGTCGTTCCTCTACTTCTACACCTACTACCGGCTGATTCCCGTGGATGGCCGGAAGCACTCCGAGGATCCCGATCCCTCGTTCTTCGGCGAGGAGATCGGGCACTGGGAGGGCGACACGCTGGTGATTGACTCCATTGGGTTTAAGGACACGCAGGTCTGGGCCGACGAAAACGGGAGCCCGCATGGCGACACCCTGCACGTCGTCGAGCGGTGGACCCGGCCCGATGCCGACCACCTGCACGTCGAGACGCTGATTGAGGATCCGAAGTTCTATACGAAACCGTTCACTTACTCGCGGACGTGGGTGGCCGGCGAGCCGGGCCAATTGCTGGCCGAGTACTCGTGCAGCGAGAACAACGTCGACCGCGAGCATCTGGGCTTCGGACCGGGCCCAATCCGGCCGGACGGCACGCGCGGATATCTCGATCCGGCTCCGCTGCCGCCGCCGCCCACGCCCGTGAAACCAGTCAAAAAGTAAGAGCTTGTAGTCCACTCCCTGTTTGAGTGGACACTGTCCGCCCGCCCCTGTCGGCCTACTCCCAGCGTTAAGGCCGGATTCCCCTTTTCCCATGAGTGCACTCGCTACCTTTGCCGACCAGCCGCGCCGTACCCGGTTTCGGGCATGGCTTTACCAGATTCACCTCTGGCTGGGCCTGATCGCCGGACTCGTCTTCGGCGTTGTCGGGCTCAGCGGAGCCATCGTTGTGTTCCGGGTGGAGATGAACTACATGTCGACACCCGGGACGTCGAGCGTCAAACCGGACGCCCGGCGGCTCCCGTTGGACGACCTCGTTGCGGCGGTGCTGCGCGAGCATCCGCGCGACCGGGTCTTCAATGCGGCCTTCGACACCGGGCCGGAGACGGCCTGGAACCTGAGATCCACCACACCGGAGGGGCACCGGGTCCACAACTTCGTGGACCAGTACCGCGCAGTGCTGATTGGGCGCGATGACTACACGAACAAGTTCCTGCAATGGCTCTGGAGCCTGCATGCGGATCTGCTGGGCGGCAAAACGGGCCGCCTGGTGAACGGAATTGTGGCGATTGCCGGGATGATCCTCGCCCTCACCGGACTGGTGGTCTGGTGGCCAGGCCGTCGGACCTGGCGGGCGGGCCTGCACTACCTGCGGGGCGGCCGGTGGCAGCGCCAGAACTACGATCTTCACAAGGTTGTGGGGTTCTACAGTTCGCTGCTGTTCGGATTCGTCACGTTCACCGGCGCGTACTTCGCGTTTCCCGATGCGTATAAGTCCGCCACGGCCTGGGTGACGCGCACGGCCCGCATTGGAGAGATCGACCCATGCGCCTTCAACGGCCCACCGGCGAGGACGCGGCTGGCGGACCGGCGGATCCGCTATGAGGATTACCTGCGCCTAGCCGAGGCGGCGATGCCCGGGGCACGGGCGGTCTATATCAGCTTCCCGAACGATAGCGGCAAGGCGATTGGCGTGAAGTTGAAGGAGCCGAACGACTGGCACCGGGTGGGGCTGTCCAATGTCTACCTGGAGCCGGCGGACGGGCAGGTGATCCATGTGGACCGGTTCTCCACCAACTCGATTGGTACGAAATTCATTAAGTTGATGCTGCCGCTGCACTTCGGCCGGTTTGGCGGCGGCTTTGGCCTGGGGCCCATCGCGGTGTACGCAGTGATGGTGCTGTATGTCCTGATCGGGCTGGCGCCGTTTGCGCTGTCGGTCACGGGCCTGCTCATGTACTGGAACCGGTCGCTTTCCAAACGCTGGAAACGGCGTTTCTCTCCTATTCCACAGAGTTCGAAATCATGCGAATCCTACTCAACGCGCTGATCCTGGCGCTTCTTTTCACACTGCAAGCCCACTCCTGGCAAGCACCGAATGACCCCGCTCCGGCAGGGACCGTCACCGCGACGGTGACAGATTCCAGTGGAGCCTCCATCCGGGACGCACGGGCCGAACTGTCCGGCTCGGCGCGCCGCTCGGCCCAGAGCGACGAGAACGGGCGGGTGTCCCTCTCCGCCCTGCCGGCGGGTACCTACCACCTGACGGTCAGCCAGGCGGGCTTCTCCCCGCGAGAGGTGCCGTTCGAACTGGCCGCCGGCGGATCGAAGGAGCTGGCGATCGAACTCGCGCTGGCACCGATGGCGAACTTTGTGGAGACCGTCAGCAAGGTGAAGGAGGAGACCCTCAACGTACCCTTTCTGGTCTCGACGGTGAGCGCCCAGGAGTTGCGCGACACGGGCGCCGGCAGCTTCGATGAGGCCCTGCGGACCGTGGCTGGGCTGCAGCATGCCACGCAGGGCAATGTATATACAAGGATCTCGACGCGCGGGTTGCGGGATACGGCCGATGTGCTGGTGCTGCTGGATGGGGTTCCGTTCCGGCAGGCGAACGGCAGCGCCGACCTCACGATGATTCCGGTGAATATGCTGCAGGGGGCGGAGTTCGTGAAAGGGCCGGCATCGTCGGTCTATGGGCGCAGCGCCATCGGCGGCACGGCGCAGTTCTTCACCGTACCGGAGGCGCAACCCAGGCCCAGCGCGGAGCTGGTCTTTGGGGTGGGCAGCTTCTCGACTTTCGAAGGGCAGGGGTCGTTCCATGTTCCATGGAGCCGCGGACGCATCGCCGGCGCGAGCTCCCTGGCGCGCTCGGATGGGTATCAGAAGAAGACCGGGCGGGACACCAACTTCGGCACGCTCGCGGTGGACCACACGTTCTCGAAGCTGCTGAATGTGCGGCTGAACTACTGGGGCAGCGACGTGGAGGCGGGCCGCGGTTCCATCATTCCGTTGCGCAATGGACGGCCGCTGTACGGAATCACTCCGGAAGACAACTTCGGGATCGACGGTGCCGGCTTTTCGGGGCAACTGCACTCGTTCACCGGGAAGGTGGACACGGAGCTGACGCCGCGCCTGCTGCTGACGAATACGTTCAACTTCAACCGCTACGACCGCTTCGTGACCGGCGGCATCACTATTCTGCCGGCCCCGACAGTCTCGAACAAGGGGTGGTCGGAGACGAATACGCGGCAGGATACGTGGATCCACGACACGGTGCTCCGCTGGGACGCGGCGAAGGGCCGGGTGAAGAGTTCGCTGCTGGGCGGGGCCACGTTCGAGGGGAACGACCAGCGGCAGGCGAGTCCAACCTTCACGAATCCGGCCACATTCACAGGTCCGGACTATGTGAATCCGGTGGCGAATGCGGCCAACGGGCCCAAGGGCATTCGCGGCGCGGCGGTGACTTCGTTGTTCAACCAGACGGTGCAGAGTGCTTATCTGCAAGACAGGGTGCAGGTTGACCGTGTAGGCATCACCCTGGGGCTGAGGTTCGATCACTTCGACCAGTTGCTGCGGAGGCTGGATACTCCGGTGCAGGCAGGGTATGACAAGTGGAAGCTGAGCCCGAGGGTGGCGGCGGACGTGGCACTGCTGCGCGGCGAGCGGCTGGATGTGGTGGCCTTTGGGAACTTCGCGCAGGGTTTCCGGCCGCAGGTTCCGGCCCTGAGTACGCAGAACAACGTGATCATTCCGCAGTTGCTGCGGCCGGAGGTGACCCGGAATGTGGAGGGCGGGTTGCGGGTGCGCAGCGGGCGCCTTAGCGGCGAGGCCTCCTATTTCAATATGAGGAAGATCGACGGGCAGCGCTCGTTCCGATCCGGCCCGGACGACTTCACGTTCGTGAACGCCACTTCGCGGGTGCGGGGCTTTGAGGCGGAGTTGCGGGCCCGGCTGCCCAAGGGCGGGCACTCGGTCTTCGCCAACTACGCCCATCACAATGCGCGGCACATCGAGTTCAGGACGACTTTGACGACCGACTTCAGCGGATACCGGGTCCGGATGAGTCCGGCCAACATCGCGGGCGGCGGGGTGACCCTGCAGCTTGCGAGGTTTACGTGGACAAACAGTGCGGCGTATGTGGGCTCGCGGCCATTGCGGGATAACGTCGTGAACCCGCAGTGGCTGCCGTCGTACACGCTGCTCACGTCGTCACTGGGCGTCCGGTTCGGCAACGTGTCGGCGGTGGTTTCGGCGACCAACCTGGCGGACCGGTTCTATATCGCGGACGACTTTTCGTCGCAGGATGCGGGCTGTCCGGGTGTGCCGAGGTCGATCACGCTGCGGGTGAGATACCGTTTCTAGCCGGCTCTTTTTTATTCCCCTTTGTCAATCGACATAGTAGTATATAAAATAGATCGGTTTACTCTAGTAAAGCCAGCGAGGAGCTGGAAGGTGGGAATTCAACATGCAGAAACGTCTCTCTTTTAACGCAATCTTATTGATCGGATTGAGCTTAGCGGCCGGATCGGCGGCTTACGGGCAGACAGGGCAGATTACCGGACGGGTGGCGGATGCCAGTGGAGCGGTAGTGGCCGGCGCCTCGGTAAAGGTCAAGAATGCGGGTACAAACGTGGAACGGACCGCGGTTTCGAACGAGTCCGGCTTGTATACGGTGCCGTTGCTGGGCCCAGGCCGGTATGACGTCGCGGCGGAGAAGCCGGGGTTCAAGCTCGCGACGCTGGGCAATGTCGCCCTCGCCGTAGATCAGCGGCTCGAGGTGAACTTCACACTCGAGGTTGGCTCGGTTTCGGAGAAGATCGACGTGGTCGAGCAGAGCCAGCAGCTCAACACTGTCGAAGCGAGCCAAGGCCAGGTGATCGACAACAAGCGGATCGTGGAGATGCCGCTCAACGGCAGGTACTACGGCGACCTGGCCCTGCTCTCAACGGGGGCGGTGCCGTCGGCGCCGGGCAGCCGCTTTGGCGGCTTCAGTTCGGGCGGCCAGCGGGTGACGCAGAACAACTACCTGATCGACGGCATCGACAACAATTCCGTGGAGTTGGCCGGAGCGGGCCGGCGGGCCGAGATGGTGCAGCCTTCCATTGACGCCGTGCAGGAGTTCAAGGTGCAAACCAACGCGTACTCGGCCGAGTTCGGGCGCGCGATGGGGGCGATTGTGAACCTGACGCTGAAGTCAGGGACGAACCAGGTGCACGGGTCGGCGTTCGAGTTCCTGCGCAACGAGAAGCTGGACGCGTTGAACTACTTCACGCCGGCCGGCGCGGCCAAGCCGCCGTTCAAGCGGAACCAGTATGGCTTCTCGTTTGGCGCTCCGGGGGTGATTCCGAAGCTGTTCAACGGAAGGAACCGGACGTTCATCTTCGGCGACTACGAAGGGACGAGGGTGCGGGAGACGAGCACAGTGGTGAGCACGATCCCCACGCTGCGGATGCGGACGGGCGACTTTGGCGAACTGACCTCCAAGAAGCTGGTGGATCCCACCAACGGGCAGGTGTTCGCAAACAATGTGATCCCCTCTTCGCGGCTCGATCCGGTGGCGAGCGGGCTGATCAATCTGTATCCCACTCCGCTGTCGTCGAACCTGGCGTCGAACTACACGTTTTTGTCGCCGCGCTGGCAGGACGTGGACAAGTGGGACGTGCGGGTGGACCAGAACCTGGGCACGAAGGATACGGCCTTCTGGCGGTTGAGCAAGCAGGACGTCTCGGTGCCGGATACGCCCTCGTTGCCGGCGCCCGCCTATGGCGGCGGCAACCTGGACTACATCACCGAGGGCTACAACACGGGCGCGGGCTGGAATCACATCTTCACACCGACGCTGCTGCTCTCGGTCCGCGCGGGCTGGAACTTCACGCTGTTCAAGCGCGACAATCCGGCCTCGACGCAGGGGCAGTTGCTGAACGCGAAGTATGGGATCAAGGGCGGCGACAACACGATTCCCGGCGGGTTCTCGCAGATGAGTCTCACGGGCTACCGGGCGCTGGGCATCGGCGGCTTCAATCCGGTCGATCGCGACTCGCAGAACCGGCAGCTTTCGGGGGATCTGACGTGGATCCGCGGGCGGCACAATTTCAAGTTCGGGGCGGGGTTCCTGCGGTCGCAGAACAACATCCTGAACCAGCGGAATGCGGTGGGCAACTACAGTTTCAACTCGCAGTATACGGGGGACGGCGCAGCCGATTTCCTGCTGGGCTACTCGAACTCGTGGAGCTGGAATACTCCGGTAAACGTTCAGTTGCGGACGTACAACCTGAGCCTCTATGCGCAGGACGACTGGAAGATCACCAACCGGCTGACGGTGAACCTGGGCTTGCGGTATGAGGTCTCGCCGCCGTGGGTGGAGAAGTACAACAAGATGGGGATCTTTGACATCGACACGGTTCCGGGGCAGGCCAAGCTGGTCTACGCGGCGAACGGTTCGCGCTACGACCGGGCGCTGGTCACGACGGACAAGAACAACTTCATGCCGCGCGTGGGCTTTGCGTACAAGGCGAACGACGCCACGGTCATTCGTGCCGGATACGGACTGTACTACACCTACATGGAGCCGTTCGGGGATAACGAGTTCCTGATCGGGAATCCGCCTTTTGCTTACGGCGTGAGCCTGGCGGGCAGCACGACGAGCCCGGCCGTGGTTCTGGCGGGCGGGCCGCCCTCCGGCTCCACTGATTTCACGAAAGCCACGGGGCTGCAGTTCAGCTCGTTTGAGCGCGATCCGAAGCTGTCGAGCGCGCACCAGTGGAACTTCAATATCCAGCGGCAACTGCCGAAGGACTGGTTTGCCGAAGTGGGCTACTCGGGTTCGCGCGGGCTGCACCTGGTGCGGCAGTATGAGGGCAACTTCTCGCTGCCGGGCGCGGGGGCACTGAATTCGAAGCGCATCTACAAATCGCTGGAGATTCCGGGCACCGGCATCACGACCTCGCCGCTGGCCGAGGTGTATAGCCACCGCTATGACGGCAACTCGAACTATCACGCGCTGCTGACGAAGATCGAGAAGCGGTTCTCGGGCGGCTTCACGCTGCTGGGTTCCTACACGTTCTCGAAGGCGATCGGCGATACGTGCGGCGGCTCGGCACAGGGCAACGCGTCGGGTTGCGGGTATCAGGATCCGCGCTACATGAGCCTGGAGAAAGCGATCGACAACCAGGACGTGCCGCACCGTTTCGTGACCAGCACGCTGTATGACCTGCCGTTTGGCCGCGGCCGCGCCTTCGGCAAGTCGGTGCATCCGGTGGTAGACGCCGTGGTGGGCGGATGGAGCCTGGGCAGCATTGTCACGGCCTCCAGCGGCCTGCCGTATAGCGTTGTGGTTTCGGGCAATCCGGCCAACACGGGCAGCATCAACATCGTGAACCGGCCGAATGTGGTGGGGGAGCTGTTCTCGACCACGCGCACGGTGCAGCAGGACTTCAACACGGCCGCCCTGGCCAGGAATGCCGCATTCACCATCGGCAATGCGGGCCGCAACATCCTGCGGCAGCGGAGCCAGTTCGGCTGGGACTTCTCGGCGGCGAAGTCGTGGCAACTGCAGGAAGCGCTGCGGCTGCAGTTCCGCTTCGAGGCGTTCCAGTTCACCAACACGCCGCGATTCGGCACTCCGGGCAACACGCTGGGGGCCGCGAATTTCGGCACGATCACGAGCGCCGCGACGCCGAGGAACCTGCAACTCGGCCTGAAGCTGGCGTGGTGACCTTGTCCGATGTAGTTGAGCGAGACGGAAGGCTCCGCGCAGAGCCGGCTGGCGAGAAGCAATACGAGTGAGAAAGGTATCCGAGACATGAGAACATCCAGCTCTATCCTGCGCGGCGCCACCATCGCCTCGCTCCTGTTGGCCAGCGCGTCGTACGCGGCCACACCGGCTGTTCCCGTCCTTTGGGACGCGACGGTTGTCGTCAACGAGTTACCGATCCCGTTCCGCTTTGAGATCACGAGCAAGAACGGGAAGGTGTCGGGCGCGTTCTTCAATGGGGACGAACGGGTGCGTTCGACGGGCGGCACCTTGGAGAACAATGTGCTGTCGCTGCAGTTCGACCACTACGCGACGAAGCTCGAAGCAAAGCTGGAGAACGGTCAACTGACGGGCACTTATGGCCGCACGGGGCGCCCGCCTTATGTGTTTCAGGCCAAGCCTTATGCGCCGGTGGCGGTGACGGAGGAGAAGGTTCCGTCCATCGCGGGCCAGTGGGAGATCGCGGTGAAGAGCCCGAAGGGCGAGGCGGCGTGGCGGTTCTTTGCGCGGCAATCCGGGCCGGAAGTATCGGCGACGATCCTGCGGGTGGATGGCGATACGGGGACACTCACGGGCACGTACCGGGATGGGAAGTTCCTGCTGAGCCACTTCTCGGGGGCACGGCCCGGGCTGCTGGAAGTCACGGTGAATGGGGACGGGACGCTGGGGATCCTGCAGAATGGCAAGACGCGCTACACCGCGGTGAAGAGCGCGGAAGCGCGCGTCAAAGGACTGCCGGAGCCGGCGGATCCCTCGCGTTGGACTTCCGTGAAGGATCCGAGCCAGCCGATCCACTTCAGCGCGGCGGATCTGAACGGCGCCACGGTGACCGATGCGGATGCGCGGTTCCGGGGCAAGGTGGTGCTGCTGAACATCACGGGCAGCTGGTGCCCGAACTGCCACGATGAGGCTCCGTACCTGGCCGAGCTCTACCGTAAGTACCGGAAGCAGGGGCTGGAGATTGTCGCCTTGTCGTTTGAAGAGGCGGAGCAGTTGAAGGATCCGACGCGCTTGCGGGCATTCATCAAGAACTACGGGATTGAGTACACGGTGCTGGTGGGCGGCGAGCCGTCCGATTTGAAAGACAAGCTGCCCCAGGCGGTGAACTTGAACACCTGGCCGGCTACATTCTTCATTGGGCGGGACGGGCTGGTGCGCGGCGCGCATGCCGGCTTCGCCAGTAAAGCCACGGGCGAAGAGCATACCAGGCTGAAGGCTGAGTTCACCGCCACGGTGGAACGCCTGCTGTCCGAGAACACGATCCGTTCGTCGCGGTGACGCCCATGGGCCTGATCTCCTTTTCGTCGTATCGAAGCGACCGGCTTCTGGATGCGGGGCTGCTGGCCCTGCGCCTGGGGGCCGGGTTCAGCTTGTTCTGGTTGCACGGCTGGAGCAAACTGGCCGCCGCGTCGGGGTATGTTTTCCAAGGTCAGGAATGGGGGTTCGTGGCGGGTGTGGCCGGACTGGGGTTCCCCCTGCCGGGGGTATTCGCGGTGGCTGCCGCCTTGGCCGAATCGATTGGATCGCTGCTGGTGGCGGTGGGCCTGCTGACCCGCGTGAGCGCGGGGTTTGTGGGGTTCACGATGCTGGTGGCGATTTACCGGCATCTTAGTGCCGGGCAGTCGGCCGAGTTGGCCTCGTTGTATCTGTTGGCTGCGATTGCGATCGGGCTGGCCGCGGCGGGACGGTATTCGCTGGATGCCGTGCTGGCGCGGGGGACTGGCCGGGCGCCGGCTGGCGAGTTGGAGGCTACGGTGTAGGCGGGTCTTACATAACGGTGTCATGAAAGGGCGCCCCCTGGACCAAACGGGTCTGGCGGGCGCCCTTGGTTTTTCCGGTCGCTGCTATTGAGCCAAGGCAGCGTCTAGGTCCGCTATGAGGTCGTCCACATGCTCGAGGCCTACCGAGAGGCGGATGAGGTCGTCGCCGATGCCCATGCGCTGGCGCACTTCCGGGGGGATACTGGCGTGGGTCATGGTGGCCGGGTGATCGATGAGGGACTCGACTCCGCCTAGCGATTCCGCCAACAGGAACACCTTTACCCCCCGCAACAGCTTGTAGAGCTGCGCTTCCCCGCCCTTCACGCGGAACGAGAAAGTGCCTCCGAAGCCGGTCATCTGCTTGAGGGCCAGGCTGTGCTGGGGGTGCGATTCCAGACCGGGATGCAGGACCTCCGATACCGCGGGATGCGCCTGCAGCCAATGAGCGATGGCCAGGGCATTGCGGTTGTGCTCTTCCATGCGAACACCCAGGGTCTTGATGCCGCGCAATACCAGGTAGCAGTCCTGCGGTCCGGCGCAGGTGCCCAGTGCGTTCTGGAGGACGCCGATGCGGTCGCAGAGGTCTTCCCGCTTCGCGATCAAGGCTCCGCCGACTACGTCGGAGTGCCCGTTCAGGTACTTCGTGGTGGAGTGCATGACCACGTCGATGCCGAGATCGAGGGGGCGTTGGAAGTAGGGCGAGAGGAAGGTGTTGTCGCAGATGGTGATGGCGCCGTGCGCGCGGGCCAGACCGGCCACGGCGGCAAGGTCGGTCAGGTTCATCAGCGGATTGGTGGGGGTCTCGATCCAGATGGCGGCGGCCGGCGTGGCGAGCGCCGCGCGGAGGGCGTCGAGGTCGCGCAGGTCGACGTACTCGGCGGTGATGCCCTGTTTGCGGAAGACGGTTTCAAAGAGGCGGTAGGTGCCGCCATAGAGATCGTTCTGGACGAGGATGCGGTCGCCGGACGAGAAGAGCATGAGGGCGGTGGTCTCGGCGGCCATGCCGGTGGCGAAAGCGAAGCCGCGGCGGCCGCCTTCGAGCGCGGCGAGGCATTCCTCAAGGGCGGCCCGGGTGGGGTTGCCGCTGCGGGAATAGTCGTAGGGGCCGGGCTGACCGACATCGCGAAAACCGAAGGTAGAGGTCTGGTAGATGGGGGGCATGGCCGCGCCCAGATGGTTCTTCGGGTCGTGCCCGGCGTGAATCGCGATCGTTTTGAAGTTCATGAGTGAGCTGTCGTAGCAGAGTACGGCTGGGGCCGGGCGGCTGAGTCCGGGACATTGGGCATCAGCAGCCTGCCTCCAATTATAGTAGACAGATTTGGTCGTTTTATCTTGACGCTTTCGTTTGTATCCCCTATTGTAGATCTATAATGTCTACTGATCGAAGAACTGACGAGCTTGTATTGCCGGTCCGCTCCTCCCGCGGCTGTTGCTGTTGACCCTGATCTTCCGTTCAAACCAAACCCCAAGAACAACTTAAGTGCGCTGTGTCCAGCCGGAAGAGGAATCCGGGCCAGAGGCTACAGGTGTGTCTTTGCGAGATCAGGAAGGGTGATCGTCATGAGTCCCTATCGCTATTTTCCTTTGTATTACCGGGTGGGCGGCCTTGAGGAGTGCCAGCCAGCCGACCGTTCGCTCTCGCGAGGCCTCGAGCCTCGCCCCACAGACGCCCTCCATTCCCCCTTACCCCCGTTGAGAAGGAGAACTATGTTGACCAGAATCCCGCTTACGCTACTGCTGCTGGCTGCATCGCTGGGAGCGCAGACTTTCCATGGGACGCTTCGCGGCCAGGTGACGGACCCGAACAATTCGGCGGTCGCCAATGCGCGGGTCAGCCTGACGGACCAGCAGACGCAGGTGAGCCGCCAGACGGTTTCGAACGACCAGGGCGAGTATGTCTTCACTTCAGTGAATCCGTCGACCTACCGGCTGGTGACCGAGGCTCCAGGCTTCAAGCGGCTGGAGCGCAGCGGCGTGGTGGTGCCGACGCAGACCGCGATTACGGTGGATCTGCGGCTGGAACTGGGCCAGGTGAGTGAACAGATCAACGTGACGGAGAGCACTCCGCTGCTGCAGGCTGCGGATGCTTCCACGGGGCAGGTGATCGACAGCCAGAAGATCACGGACCTGCCGATTCTGGGGCGCAATCCGTTCTACATGGCGAAGCTGGCGCAGACGGTGGTGTTTGCCGGGAATCCGAAATTTGCGCGCATGCAGGACCAGAACGCCAATGCGCAGATTTCGATTGCGGGCGGGCCGTTGCGGACGAACAACTACCTGGTTGACGGAATCTCGATCAGCGACTCGACGAACCGGGCGGTGATTGTGCCCTCGCCGGAGGCCGTGCAGGAGTTGAAACTGCAGGCGAGCACCTACGACGCGGAAGCGGGGCGGACGGGCGGCGGTGCATTCAACACACTGCTGAAGTCGGGTACGAACGGATTGCACGGCAGCGCCGTGGGCCACATCCGGCAGACGGACTGGCTGGCCAACGACTTCTTTGCGAACCGGGCCGGGCAGAGGATTGCGGATCAGCCGTTCCGGGATTGGGCCGGCTCGTTGGGCGGCCCGGTGTACGTGCCGAAGCTGTACGACGGCCGCAATCGGACCTTTTTCTTTGCGGCCACGGAGGCGTACCGTCAGAAGGACGCCGCGACGTTCGCGTTGTCCGTACCGACGGCGCTGGAGCGGCAAGGCGATTTCAGCCAGACGGTGGGCCGCAGCGGCGCGCAGCAGACGATCTACGATCCGGCCACGACGACTACCGCGGGCACGCGCACGCCGTTCGCGGGCAACGTGATTCCAGCGGATCGGATCAACTCCGTAGGAAAGGCCCTGGTCTCTTACTATCCGCTACCGAACTCGGCCACGGCTTACCATGGTGCTCCGAATCTCAACCTGACAGGGAGCTATCCGAATCGAGGCGACCAGTTCGCGTCCAAGGCCGATCACCAGTTCACGCCGTGGCTGCGGGCGTCGGCCTCGTACATCTTCCAGAAGACGTTCGAGATCAACGCGCCGAATCTCTTTGGGAACGCGGGCTCGCCCAGCCAGACTTATTGCTGCGACCGCAAGATCGACGCGACGCAGGCCAACGCCACGCTGACGCCGACGCCGACCACTGTGGTGGTGCTGCGTTGGGGGTTCAACCGGTTCTACACGCGGAGCACGCAGGCGAGCCAGGGGTTCAACCTCGCTTCGCTGGGGCTGCCGCCTGCCCTGGTAGCTGCCACGCCCAACCCGGCCTTTCCGGCCATCACGATGTCCGACGTGAGCAGTTTCGGCGGCGGCGGAGCTTCGCAGGACGTGTTCTATTCCCGCAGCTTCAACGCGAGCGTTTCGAAGTTCCAGGGGCGGCATAGCTGGAAGGCGGGATTCGAGCGGCGCAGCATCAACGATGCGGGCGTGCCGACCGCAGGTCCGTCGAGCTTCGGATTCTCGGATGTATTCACGCGCCCGAATCCGCGGGTTTCCACGACGGGCCAGGGCAGCAGCCTGGCGACGCTGCTGCTGGGGGCTCCGGTTTCGGGCAGCATGAACGTGGTTACCAACTTCAACAACTACATCCGCTACTACGGCGGCTTCGTTCAGGATGATTTCCGGTTCTCGCCGAAGCTGACGCTGAACTTCGGCTTCCGGTTCGAGTACGAATCGGGGATCCGGGATGTGAACGATCACCTGATTGTTGGGTTCGATCGGACAGCGGCGAGTCCGCTGAGCCTGCCGGCGCTGGCGCTGAAGGGTGTCGTGCAGTATGCGGGCGTGGGCGGCAACCCGACGCAGACGTTTGATCCGAAGGGCATCAAGCCGGGGCCTCGCCTGGGATTTGCTTACTCGGCGAATGACAAGACCGTGGTGCGCGGCGGTTACGGGATCTTCTGGGCGCCGACCTATTTTACGTTCCAGAACACGATCGGGTATTCGCAGACCACGAATATCAACGCCTCGACGGACGGCAATTTCACTCCGGCGGCCTCGCTTTCGAATCCGTATCCGGACGGGCTGCTGCAGCCCACCGGCAATGCGCTGGGCGGCCTGTCGGGCATTGGCCAGGCGATCACGATTACCGATCCGGCGACACGCTCGGCAGGGTATGTGCAGCAGATCTCGCTGGAAGTCCAGCGGCAGGCGCCGGCCGGATTCGTGATCACGGCGGGCGTGCTGGGCTCGCGCTCGCTGGGGCTGTTGCGGAACGGCCAGAACATCAACCAACTGGACCCGCCTTACTCTTCGCAGGGATCGTCGCTTACCGCCCCGGTGGCGAATCCATTGTTCGGCAATGGCGGAGTGGGCACGGTGGGTACGGCGAATATCAGCCGCAATCAGTTGTTGAGGCCGTTCCCGCAGTTCACGTCGGTGACGTTGAACAGCTCCGGGACGGGGACGTCGCGCTACTACTCCTATTATTTCCGGGCGGAGCGGCGGTTGTCGCAGGGCCTGAGCCTGCTGGCGTCGTACACGTGGTCGCGGAGTACGGATGATCTGTCGGGCATCAGCCTGGCGGGCACGAACCAGATTGCGACCGTGTCCGGCCCGCAGAACGCCTACGATCTGTCGGCCGAGCGGAGCCTGTCCACGCAGGATGTGCCGAACCGGTTTACGGCGGCGGTGAGCTACGACCTGCCGGTGGGACGGGGCCGGCCGTATCTGCGGAACAGCAACCGGATTCTGGATCTCGCCCTTGGGGGATGGTCTGTGAATTCAGTGATTACCGTGCAGTCAGGGTTCCCGCTATCGATCTCACAGCCGAACAACAATTCCGTGATTGGCGCCAGCTATCAGCGGCCGAATGCGACGGGGTTGGCGGTTGCCACCCAGGGCTCGACACAGGAGCGGCTGAACGGGTATCTGAATCCGGCGGCGTTCTCGCAGTCCGCGCAGTTCAGCTTCGGCAACATCAGCCGGTTCCTGAATGTGCGAGGGCCGGCGACGCGCAACCTGGATCTGTCGATCTTCAAGACGTTCAGCATCCGGGAGCGGGTGAAGGCGCAGTTCCGGGCGGAGGCGTTGAATGCGACGAATACGCCGATTTTCGGGAACCCGAATACGACGTATACCAGTGCGCAGTTTGGGCTGATCACCACACAGGTGAACAATCCGCGCCTGGTGCAGTTGGGCGTGCGAGCCACGTTCTAGGCGACTGAGGCGATGGCCGTGTGGCGGAACTGCCCCGCGGACGGCCCGGCCGCAGGCGTGCCCGGGGTGGGCGGCGGAAGAGGGAGAGCTGCGCGGAACGAGTTTCCGGCAGGGTCATCCCCGGCGGGCTCTGCCCCAGCAGAGCCCGCCGCCTCCTCCAGCCACGGCCTCCAGTTGTGGCCATTCCGCCCTGTGGGGGGGTGAAGCCAGCGCCATTGGCGGGGCTCGCCCGAACCGTGGCGGGAGACTTACCCGGATAGAGACACTCCTGTGGCTCGGGGGCTGGCGCCCCCACGACGTGAAGTCAATATTCATTTTTCGAAGAGCATGCCCGGGCACGCATTGGTCGTGACCCGGGCGATTTTTTTTGCGGCGGAGACTGGCTTTGTTTCGTGGGAAGCGGCTGAGCTTCTCAGGCGGCGGGCGTGGCCGCTGATCCGCCGGCCCTGACCTTCTTGAGCCACTTGGCGGTCAAGGACTTGCTGAACTGGACAGCGGTTTTGGAACCGGTTGTGAAGCGGACGCGGGCCGTGACCTGGTCGGTATGGGATCCGCTGAAGACCTCGCGGAGCTGCGGCAGCAGGGTGGTCACCTCCGCCATTGGCGTGGATTCGGCGATGGCATGGATGGCAAAAGGTCCCTGGAACTGGAGAGAAGCCCGTTCGGTCTGGAGTTTGCGGAGTTCGTTCATAGCGCGGTAGAGGGAGCGCTCGAGGTCGCGGCGATAGCGGGCGAAGTGGTTCAGGCGGGCGGCATCAGTCTCGGAGAAGGCGATTGGGTCCGTTTCGGCGAGGATGGCGGACTCGAAGGATTCGATGCGGCGGAGGTTCCAGGTATGGGCGAGGATGCGGTGGAAGACCTCTTCCTCGAGACAGGACTTGGGGTGGGTCTCGCGGAGGAGACGAGCTTCGAGGGCGGCGAATTCGGCGCGGTCGTCTTCCGAGATGTGGGGGGTGCGCGCGGTGAGGCCGTGGCGGCGGGCGTTCTGGGCGGAACGGGCTTTGCCCTGGGTTGTGACGGGTCCGGTGGACCGTTGGGCATTGGCCTGGTTGGCGGTGATCTGGGCGGCGGAAGCCATGATGACGAATCTCCGTAGAAATAAAAAAAGCCGGCGTGGGAGCCGGCGCGATTCCAGGGTAACGGGTGGGTTGAGGGGTGTTTTGGGGAGAGGTTTGTTGAATATAAAGGAAATAAAGATTTGATTCCGCGGTGACTGAAGGAAGCTTCATGAGGGAAACAGGGGGGGGGGAGTGGTGGTGGGGCCAGGGGGGGAATCCTCGGCTCTGGATGCAGGCTAGAACTTGGGGGAGGGGTTGGCGCAGGGGGGGCCGGGTGGCTGGTATGGGCGGGCCCGACTGAGAGGCGGGGCTGCGATTTGTTTTGGCTGTGGCGAGAAAGGTGAGTACGGTCGCCTTGCCTGTTACCAAAAGCGGCAACATGCCAAAACTGGAGGGGAAGGCCGGCTCGGGGCGACCCGCATTCCGCGGATGCCCGCCACCCGGAGAGTAACGGAGAGAGATCTCATTTTAGGGATTCAGAGGGATTTGTGTGAGGTGGCCGGGATCAGCGCACAGCTGGGGATTCGGTGGGGATCTGGCACGAAGGCAAGTGGGGTCGCACCTTAATGTCGCACCTGAATGGATTCTGAATGATGTCTCGTATTCGGGCCGAGCGGAGAGGCTTCGCCTATCTAAGTTTACTGTGTGCGGCCCATTTCCGATTTGATCGGAACGCCAGTTGTGGAACAATCAACCTGGGCATCACCACTGCTCACCGCGCTCGCATGCGACTCTTGAGAGCGGTATAGGCGATCGTCGCCTTTGCGTTCAGGAGTGGGCCGACAGAGGACCCAAAAAACTGCAATCGGTGCCTGCTTGTTTTTGGCGCACCGAGTAGTCGCACGTGTCTGACGAGGAGATTCAATTCATCATGCAGTATGAAGTTGATAACGTCCTAAAACTTCTTGCCCTGAGATGCGGGCAGGCGCGATGAAGGCATCCGTTTTGTTAGGCGCTGCGTGGGAAGACGACTCGCTAGATGTGCTGTGGCGAGACGCCGGCCGTGCCTTCTGCAAACTGAAACGGAAGGACGCCGCGACAGAGGTACACACGTTCATCCCCATCTCTTCCAGCACTGAACGATCAAACATCGAGAACGTCAATCGCCTGACACATGAGTATGCAATTCGAGAGCATTTGGACCCCACTTGGGCGTTGCGGCCAGTGGATCTCTCCCGCGAGCACGGACAGCCGATGCTGGTTGTGGACTACGCCGGAGGAGCACCCCTTGAGCGCCTCGTCCAAGAGCCGATGGAGATCGGCCAGTTCCTCCGTCTTGCCGTAGCACTTTCCGGCGCCCTCGGTCGACTCCACGGGTGTGGGCTGATCCACAAGGATCTCAAGCCTGCCAACGTCCTCGTGGACCCTGACACCGCTCTCGTCCGTCTCACCGGATTCGGAATCGCCTCACGACTCCCGCGGGAACGCCAGTCTCCCGAGCCCCCCGAATTTATTGCGGGAACGCTCGCCTATATGGCGCCAGAGCAAACAGGAAGAGTGAATCGTTCGATCGATTCCCGCAGCGACCTTTACTCACTTGGAGTCACGTTCTACGAGATGCTGACTGGCAGCCTTCCGTTCACGGCTTCCGATCCGATGGAATGGGTGCACTCCCACATCGCTCGACAACCGGTGGCGCCCGCCGAGCGCTTGAGCCGTGTCCCAGTTCCTGTGTCGGCGATGACGATGAAGCTGCTGGCCAAAGCGGCGGAGGAACGCTATCAGACCGCGGCGGGCGTTGAGAGCGATCTGCGGCAGTGTCTATCGCAGTGGGAGTCCCAGAGACGTATCGACAATTTCGCGCTAGGGGCGCACGACATCCCGGATCGCCTGATGATCCCCGAGAAGCTGTACGGGCGGGACGATGAGATCGAGACCCTGCTCGCCTCGTTCGATAGAATCGTCGCAGGCGGCCGGCCGGAACTGGTGTTGGTTTCCGGATATTCCGGCATTGGCAAGTCGGCGGTCGTAAATGAACTCCACAAGCCGCTGGTCCCTCCCCGCGGTCTGTTTGCATCAGGCAAGTTCGACCAGTACAAGCGCGACATTCCGTATGCCACGCTCGCCCAGGCATTCCAAGGCCTGATTCGGCCGCTCCTTAGCAAGACCGATGCTGACCTGGGAAAATGGCGTGACGCGCTGCGGGAAGCGCTGGAGCCGAATGGGCAGTTGATCGTCGATCTCGTCCCGGAATTGAAGCATGTCATCGGTGAACAGCCACCGGTGCCCGAACTTCCACCGCAGGAAGCGCAGAGACGTTTCCAACTCATGTTTCGCAGGTTCATCGCGGTCTTCGCTCGCCCCGAGCACCCGCTGGCGCTCTTCCTTGACGATCTGCAATGGCTCGATGCAGCGACACTGAACCTGCTCGAAGATCTATTGACCGGCGGCGACCTCCAACACCTGTTTCTCATTGGCGCGTATCGGGACAACGAGGTGAGTGCCGATCACCCGCTGATGCGTAAATTGGCTGCGATCCGCCAGGCCGGTGCAGTAATCCAGGACATCGTGCTCACGCCGCTCGGCCGCGACGACCTGGGGAAACTCTTGGCGGATGCCCTCCACGGCGTACCGGCACGCTCGTCGCCCCTGGCGGAACTGATTCACGAAAAAACGACGGGGAACCCCTTCTTTGCAATTCAATTCATCTCGACTCTGGCGGATGAAGGCCTGCTCACGTTCGACATCGGCGAGCGGGCGTGGATTTGGGACCTTCCGCGCATTTATGCCAAGGATTTCACGGACAACGTCGTCGATCTCATGGTCGGAAAACTGAATCGCTTGCCGACTGAAACCCAGCAAGCTCTTCAGCAATTCGCCTGCATGGGCAATAGCGCAGAGTTCGAGATGTTGCAGATGGCGTATCCGGGCACAGCCGCGGATATGCACGACCATCTCTGGGAAGCGGTGCGGTCGGGTCTTATTTTTCGCGCGGATAATTCGTATCGATTCCTGCACGACCGGGTGCAGGAAGCCGCGTACTCGCTGATCCCGAAGGAGCAGCGCGCTGAGGCGCACCTGCGCATCGGCACACTGCTCGCAACCCACACGCCTCCGGCTAAGCGCGAAGAAGCCATCTTCGAAATCGTCAATCAACTCAATCGCGGTGCGCACCTTGTCGCGTCGATCAATGAGCGGGAATGGATCGCCGACCTGAATCTGATCGCGGGACGGCGGGCGAAGAACGCAACGGCATATGACTCGGCACTCAAGTACCTCAGAGCCGGCAGCGCTCTCCTGACAGAGGAGACCTGGGAGAGCAACTACGCGCTCGTATTCTGGATCGAGTACCTGATGGCCGAGTGCGAGCTCCTGACTGCGGACATGGGCACCGCCGAGGATCGACTCTCGCGCCTGGTGCAACGCACCAGGAATCGTCACGACTTCTGTATAGTGACGCGCCTGCGACTCACCCTGTACACTGCATCGGATCAAAGTGATCGTGGAGTAGAAGTATTCCTGGACTGGCTTCGCCAGGAGGGCACTGTGTGGTCAAATCATCCGACCCGTGACGACGTGATGCCGGAGTATGAACGCATTTGGACGCTGCTCGGGAGCCGGACAATTGAACAGTTGGTGGATCTGCCCTTGGCCACCGACGCCGAGTTCCTCGACACCTTGGATGTCTTCAGTGAAATCGTGACGCCTACATTGTTCTACGACGATCAATTAATGGCGCTCGTCGTGTGCCGCATGGTGAGCCTAAGCCTTGAGTATGGCAATTGCGATGGCTCATGCTTCGGTTATGCGTGGTTCTCCATGCTGGCCGGACCGCAGTTCAACAACTATAAGGATGGCTATCGCTTCGGTCAGCTCGGCTACGATCTGGTGGAGAAACGTGGCTTGACGCGCTATCAAGCCCGGACCTACATTACATTCGCGAACGGCGTGGTCCCCTGGGCGAAGCATGTCGCAACCGAACGCGACCTGGTGCGCCGTGCATTTGACCTTGCGTATCGAGCTGGAGACCTCACATTTGCTGCCTACCGAGGGGAACAGCTAGTAGCGAATTATCTGGTGGCGGGAGACCCGCTCGTCGAGGTTCAAGCGGAGGCCGACAATGGTCTGGCGTTCGGTAAGCGAGTGGGCTTCGGTTATGTGATTCACGTCTGCGGATCGGAGCTCGGTCTTGTACGGACCCTTCGCGGATCCACCGCGCAGTTCGGCTCGCTGAATTACGACGAGTACGACGAACTGGACGCGGAGCGGCAGCTGGCGGGCAATCCAATGTTGTCTCTCGCCGAGTTCTGCTACTGGACACGAAAAATGCAAGCGCGCTATTTTGCCGGCGACTTCGCTTCGGCCGTCGCTGCCGCACAGCAGGCGCAGCGGTTGCTGTGGACAGCACCATCTCAAATCGTCACCGCGGACTATCGTTTTTATGCGGCTCTTGCCCACGCTGGAGGTGTGGAGTCTGCCGAGACGGACGGCAAGGTTCTGCAAATGGATGCGTTGGCGGCTCACCACGCCCAACTCGAGGTATGGGCTGAACACTGCCCTGCCAACTTCGCGGAACGCGCCACGCTCGTTCGTGCCGAAGTCGCGCGGATCGAAGGCCGTGTCGTTGACGCGGAGACGCTGTACGAAAGTGCGATTCGTCTGGCGCACGCCAACGGCTCCGTACACAACGCGGCGGTATCCAACGAGCGTGCGGGACGCTTTTATGCCGCGTGAGGTTTTGAGGCGATCGCTACGACCTATCTCCGCGATGCCCGCGCCTGTTATCGCCGTTGGGGAGCGGAGGCCAAGGCTCAACAACTCGAGCAACTGCATCCTCAGATTGGAACCGAAGGAGCCGTCGCCGATGCAACCGCGACGATCCAGACGTCAGTCGAGCACCTCGATTTGGCCACCGTGATCAAGGTATCGGAAGCCGTAGCGGGCGAGATCGTGCTGGAGAAGCTGATCGACACCCTGATGCGCACGGCCATCGAGCATGCGGGCGCCGAACGAGGTCTCCTGATTCTTCCTCGAGGGGATGATTATCGCATTGAGGCGGAGGTGACCACGAGCAGCGATCACTTGAATGTCGTCTTGCAGCAGGCGAGCGTGACAGCCGTAGCTCTGCCGGGTTCGGTGTTCCAGTATGTTCTGCGGACCAAGGAGAAGGTGCTCCTGCACGATGCCGGCGGTCAGAACATCTTCGCGTCAGATGAGTACATTCGCGAGCACCGCCCTCGCTCAGTGCTCTGCCTTCCTCTCCTCAAACAGACCAGACTGCTGGGGGTGCTGTATCTTGAAAACCGCCTGACGCCTCACGCGTTCACGCCCGCGCGCATGGCGGTCCTGAGGTTGCTGGCCTCGGGCGCCGCGATGTCCATGGAGAACACGCGACTCTACACCGATCTCCAGGAGCGCGAGACGCGCATCAGTGCTCTCAAGGATCAGCTCTACCGGGAGAATCTGGCCCTGCGCGACGAAGTCGACCGGGTGTCAATGTTCGAGGAAATTGTCGGCTCCTCCAAGCCTTTGCAGGCCGCACTGTCGCGGATCACCAATGTGGCGCCGACGGACTCCACCGTGTTCATCTCCGGAGAGACGGGAACAGGCAAGGAACTTATCGCCCGTGCCGTTCACAAACGATCCCGGAGGTCCGGACGCGCGTTCGTCAGTGTAAACTGCGCCGCCCTGGCGCCTACCCTGATTTCGTCGGAACTATTTGGTCATGAAAAAGGAGCCTTCACAGGCGCCCTCCATAGGAGGCTGGGCCGGTTCGAAATGGCCGACGGCGGCACGATCTTCCTGGATGAAGTGGGTGAACTCCCTCTCGATACCCAGGTGGCACTCCTCAGAGCGTTGCAGGAGCGTGAGTTCGAGCGGGTTGGAGGCGCGCAGACGGTTCGGGTCGATGTTCGAGTCATTACGGCGACCAACCGCGATCTGACGGCCGCCGTGGCTAACGGAAGTTTCCGGGAGGATTTGTTCTATCGCCTGAATGTTTTTCCGATCGAGGTGCCGCCGCTCCGGGAACGAGCAGATGACATCCTGATGCTCGTCGAGTACTTCGTGCAACGCTTCGCGGCCCGGTCGGGCAAGCGCTTCAACTCGATTGACAAGAAGACGCTGGAGTTGGTGCAACACTACGACTGGCCGGGCAACATCCGTGAGTTGCAGAACGTCATCGAGCGGTCCGTAATTGTGGGCGCAGGCGAGGTGTTTGCCGTCGACCCGGCCTGGTTGTCGACGCGACCGGCGCAGCCCCGTCCCCGAGGGGCGGCGCCGACTCGCCTTCCAAGCCAGCCACGCGGGGAGAGGGAGATTATCGAGGCAGCGCTCGCAGAATGCCGAGGCCGAGTCGCTGGAACTTTGGGGGCTGCGGCGAAGCTCGGGGTGCCACCGTCGACGCTTGACCATCGCATCAAGGCGTTGGGCATCCGCAAGACGGATTTTAAGTTTCGCTGAAAGCCCCGCAAGATCCGCCAAATTCACCAGAATCACCATCGTCGCCATATTCACCAGTTGATTCCAAGTCGGGTCTCCTTCAGTTGCAATGGCTTAGGAAGGGCGCATTGCGTGCTTTGAGTCATGCCAACACGCGGCTGCGAAGTGGCTGCGAAGGAGACAGTAATGACAACAGCAAAGCTAGCAAACTTGGCCGGCTCAGCGGCGATTCGCCCGTTCCAGGTGAATGTCCCCGAGGCAGACCTGATCGACTTGCGCCGACGCATCGTCGCCACTCGGTTGCCCGAGAAGGAAACCGTCGGCGACTTTACGCAGGGCGTGCCGCTCGCGACCGTTCAGAAGCTCGCACGCTACTGGGCGACGGACTACGACTGGCGCAAGATCGAGGCGCGCCTCAACGCCGTGCCGAACTTCATCACCGAAATCGATGGTCTTGATATCCACTTCATTCACGTGCGATCGAAGCATGAGAACGCTTTGCCGGTGATCATCTCGCACGGCTGGCCCGGCTCGATTGTCGAGCAACTCAAGCTCATCGAACCGCTGACCAACCCGACGGCGCACGGGGGGACCGCGGTTGACGCGTTCGACGTGGTGATTCCGAACATGCCAGGTTATGGCTTCTCGGGCAAGCCCACCAGCACCGGGTGGGGCCCGGACCGAATTGCCCGCGCCTGGGTCGTGTTAATGCAGCGGCTCGGATACTCAAAGTTCGTAGCGCAAGGCGGCGATTGGGGTGCGGTCGTCGTCGACCTGATGGGACTGCTGGCACCACCGGAGTTGCTGGGCATCCACACCAACATGCCCGGCGTCTATCCAGCCGAGATCGACGGCTCGGCCTATTCCGGTGCGCCGGCGCCAGCGAGTCTCTCAGCCGATGAGAAACTGGCGTACGAGCGTCTGCAGTTCGTCTATCAGAAGGGGATCGGCTACGGGTACCAGATGGGGCTGCGACCGCAGACGCTGTACGGAATTGCGGATTCGCCCGTCGGCTTAGCCGCGTACTTCCTCGATCACGACGCTCGCAGCCTGGCGCTCATCGCGCGCGTGTTCGATGGCGAGTCGGAGGGCCTCACGCGCGACGACATTCTCGATAACATCACGATCGCCTGGCTGACGAACACCGGGGTTTCTGGAGCTCGTCTCTACTGGGAGTTCTGGGGCAAGGGGTATTTCAATGCCAAAGGTGTCTCCATCCCGGTTGCCGTCAGCGTCTTCCCCGACGAACTATATCAAGCTCCGCGGAGCTGGACCGAGCGGGCTTATCCCAACCTCATTCACTTCAACAAACTGCCCAAGGGTGGACACTTCGCCGCCTGGGAGCAACCGAAGTTCATGTCCGAGGAAATGCGCGCGGGCTTCAGCTCTCTGCGCAAGTAACAAAAAGCGGCCGCCTGCACGCCGTGGAGGACTGCCCCCAGGGATTGTCATCTCCGCGGCGAGGCGCCGTTTGTACCGACGGGAACAGTGCCTAACTCAAAGTGACACTCGATGCCGCAAAGGGCGTTCGACCACCGGCATGCCTCCCAGACGAACTCGCGTTAGGACTATCCGAACCGTTGCGATCGCGGTGATGTTGGTTGGAAATGGAAGGGCTAACCGCGGCCAACCAGGGCGCTTGTCGAGCCGGACCGGTCGGGTCAGCGGGCCGGTCTGACTTCAGTCCGGCCGAACTAGCCTCCGGAATGGGAGACCCGACGCGACGGGTACCGCGTGGGCCGGACACATCTGCATCATCACGGTCGACGGGATTCAGATGGTCGCCGTTCGCAGAAAGTGATGCACCCCTGCGCCGCCGATTCTCTAGTCAGCACGCTGGAGAACGACCTGCGCCGCCGCCGGGTGATTCCGGCCGATTCGTTCGGGGTGGCCCAGGATCATCGCAGCACTGAGAAGCGCGGGCGGCCATGGGGCGCAGCCGTCGCTGACGGGGATCCCGGGCCAGGCTAGAGGGCTAGCTAGTTCCGCGTGAGCACAACGTGAGTTGCGCGCTCAGTGGCTTGGTGTTCGCTCACAGTTAATCCCAGCGCTGGCAGGTCAATCCCCGTAAATAGCGGCTCCCCTTGACCGAGGACTACCGGTGCCACTGCAAGATGGAGGGAATCGATCAGCCCGGCCTCCAGATACTGCCTTACGGTGGAGACTCCGCCTCCGATTTTGACGTCCTTGTCGCCTGCGGCCTGTTTTGCCAGCTTCAGCGCCTCTTCAATTCCGCCGCTGATGAAATAGAAGGTCGTCCCGCCTTCCATCACGAGGGGTTCCCGGTCAAAGTGCGTCAGTACGAAGGTCGGTGCATGGTAGGGCGGATTGGGACCCCACCAGCCTCTCCACGAGTCGTCTAGCCATGGACCACGGACCGGGCCAAACATGTTGCGACCCAGGATGAAGGCGCCGAAGTTTTCCATTGCGCGTCGACCGAACTCATCGTCCACTCCGGTAGATCCGCCTTCCTGCCCCCGCATCGCGCGGAAGGTTTTTGTAGGGAAGAACCACTGAAAAAGCTCTGGACCGCGCTTGCCCAGGGGATTGTCCAGGCTCTGCTCAATCCCAGCGCCGAAGCCGTCCAACGAGACACTGAATCCAGCGACACGAACTTTAGACATCCACGCCCTCGCTTTCGCAAAATCAAACCAGCCCCCGCCGGCTCGGAAACTCCACGCCCTGGCTACCAGCTTAGTGCAGCCGCAACGCGACTGCGAACGGTTCAGAAGCAAAGGTTCGGCACAAGAGGTGCGAATTGCGCGGCAAGAACCGAGGGTTCGATCGACAAAAATGCCGCAGTTTCCAGAGTCTTGACGAGGCGAGGCTCAAGCTCCGCGCAGCATAGATGCCGCCCCGCAAGGTTCAGGGTTGGAAGCTGTTTTTCGCGCCGGCCCTTACTTCAGTTCCGCCAAGCTCGCGCGCCGGAACAGCAGACCGGACGCGGCGAACAAGAGCACGAACCCACCGTGCGCGACTCCGACATCCCACACTGGCCCCGACGAGGGTGCGCCCGATGACCGCAGCAGGGCGAAGGCCGCTATCACGGCCAACGTTGCCGCCATCGCGAACGTTGCTCGCGCCATGCCTCGCGCTTCCAGGCGCGCCAGCCAGACTCCGATGGCGCCCACCGCGAGCACGCCGAAGTAAACGAAGTTCGCCGGGTTTTCCGATTCCGAGATGTGGACCATGGTGGACCAGCCCATGACGAAACCCGATGCCAGCGCTAAAGCGACACCTGCCTTGTACGACCAGGCGCTCATCTTCCTCGCGATCAGGGCAAAGGCCAAGCCCGTTGCGAAGAACATGGCATAGGCGAAGACGAACCCGCCGACGCCCCAGTGCCAGTCTTCCACGAACTGGGATGCCACCAACGGCACCATCCAGAAAGCCAACGCCCCCAGCGCCACGCGCAGGATCGTTTTTCGCAATTCTGTCACGTGCATTGTGTTCTCCCTGATGATGCCCGCCGAGGTCTCAAAGAAAATCCATAGGGCGAGCCCCAGGAGGCTCCGCCCGGCGTTGCGGCGCTCCCGGCACTGGTCGTGAAATGTCTGCGCCATTGCCTCGCCGAACCGGTCGTGGAAACATCGCGGATACAGCCGCAGCAGTGCCGTATACCAGGCCCGGTAGCGCCGGACCGCGCGATCAGTGGCCATATGCGGTCCGTCCTTCCGCCACCGCCACTACGCCGCGATAGCGCTGCAGCTCCGCTTCCAGCGCAGCGCGGCCCGCGCCGGTGAGCTCGTAATAGATGCGCCGCTCGTCGTCCATCCCGGGATCAACCCGCTTGTCGCTTTCGCGGATCAGGCCGGCCTCCATCATCCGCCCCATCGAGCCGTAGAGGGTGCCCGGTCCCATCTTCGTTTTGCCCTGCGAGTCCGCTTCGACCTGCTTCATGATTCCGTAGCCGTGCCGCTCGCCGGTGGATAGAGCCAGCAGGATGTGGAGAACGGCGGGGGTGAGCGGGCCTTGCTCCGTTTTCTTCTTCGGCATGTTTGGATACTATATCCGTTACGGATATATGTCAAGCTTGGTGCTCGAGTGAACGGTCGCGCGGATGAGTTGACTGCAGCCTTGCTGTGGGCTATTCGCTCACTTGCGTGCGCGGCTCTGTTTGCGGCGCGTGCGGGCTGCGGGTTTCCGTGGCGAGTTGGGCCAGACGGGCCTGGCGTACTTGGAGGCAGAATGGTGAAGTGATGAATTGCCATTGTGCGCTGGGTGCCGCGGGCCTGTTGGGCCTGCTGATGACCATGACCCCGCTGGAGGCCCAGGATACGCGATATCCGCCGGATGGCGAGATTCTGCCGGGTCCGGCCAAGCCGGCCGATTTCGCGGACTGGCTGGGACAGCTCAAGCAGTGGCGCCACGAAAAGCTGATCCGCATGGGCTACAACGGCTCCGAGTATGCCCGCCCTGAGCTACTGTGGTCCCAAAGGAATTTCATTCAGCCGCAGGTGATGGTGGAGGACCGGTTCCTCTACGATCCGGTGACGCGGCGGTATACGGTGGACCGGTTCCTGGATGACGTGACGCAACGCTACGGCGGGATTGACAGCATCCTGCTGTGGCCGGTGTATCCGAACATCGGGATCGACATCCGCAATCAGTTCGACCTTCACTACGATTTGCCCGGCGGCCCAGCCGGCCTGCGGCAGATGGTGGCGGACTTCCACAAGCGGGGCGTAAAAGTATTCTGGCCGACCATGCCGTGGGATACCGGCACGCGCGAGGCGGGTATGGCGTATTGGGCGGCCGCCGCTCGCATTGCGGCCGAGACCGGATCGGATGGCATCAATGGCGACACGTTCCACGGGCTGCCGCTGTCGTATAAAACTGCCGCGGACCAGGCGGGCCGGCCGGTGGTGCTGGAGCCCGAGACGGCGTTGGAGGCGGACGAGCAACTGGCGTGGAACACGATGTCGTGGGGGTACTGGAAGTATCCGTGGGTGCCCGGGGTGAGCCGCTACAAGTGGCTGGAGCCGCGGCACATGGTGAACATATGCGCGCGCTGGGCCAAGGATCGGAACGACCAACTGCAGGCGGCGTTCTTCAACGGCGTGGGCTATGAGAGCTGGGAGAACGTGTGGGGGATCTGGAACGGGATCACGCCTCGCGACGGGGAGGCGCTGCGGCGTGTCGCCACGATTGAGCGGCAGTTTGCCTCGCTGCTGGTGAGTCCGGAATGGGCGCCGCATACACCGACGCTGCAGCATGGGATTTTCGCGACGAAGTTTCCGGGTGCGGCGGGTACGCTGTATACGCTGGTGAATCGCAATGCGTACGACGTGGCGGGGCGTCAACTGGAGGCGCCGGCGACGGCTGGATTGCGCTTCTTCGACGTCTATCATGGCCGGGAACTGCAAGCGGAGCGGGACGGCGGGCGGCTGGTGTTGAACTTCGAGATGGAGGCGCTGGGGTACGGCGCAATCTATGTCACGGCGCAGCCGGACGCGGAGCTGCCGGCGTTCCTGACTCGCATGCGCGAGATGTCGGCGCGGGAACTGCGGAGCTACGCGCAGGAGTGGAAGGCGCTGGGCCAGACGCGAGTGGAGATTCCCGCCGCACGCGCGGCGACGGCGAGCCCGGAAGGGTATGTGAAGATCCCGGCGGGCCGCTTTGAATTTCAGGTGTCGGGCATCATGATCGAGGGCGGGAACGATGTGGGTGTGGATGTTCAGTATCCGGGCGAGCCGTCGGCGCGGCGGCACCACCGGCGCATGCTGGAGATGCCCGGGTTCTACCTGATGAAGCATCCGGTGACGAATGCGCAGTTCAAGAAGTTCATGGACGCCACACAGTATCACCCGGCGGATGACCATAACTTCCTGCGCGACTGGAAGAACGGCAACTATCCCGAGGGCTGGGCGCAGAAGCCGGTGACCTGGGTGTCGTTGGAGGATGCGCGGGCGTATGCCGCCTGGGCCGGGGCTCGGCTGCCGCATGAGTGGGAGTGGCAGTACGCGGCGCAGGGGACGGATGGCCGGCTGTATCCGTGGGGTGCGGAATTTGATGCGTCAGCGGTGCCGCCCAAGGAGACCGGACGGACGGTGCGCGCGCCTTCCGACGTGGGGGCGTATCCGAAGGGCGCGAGTCCGTTTGGGGTGGAGGAGATGGTGGGGCATGTGTGGCAGTGGACGGACGAGTATACGGACGAACACACGCGCGCGGCGGTGCTGCGGGGCGGGTCGTATTACTGGCCGCAGGGCTCCGCGTGGTACTTCCCGAATACATACAAGTTGAATGAGCACGGGAAGTATCTGCTGATGGCGCCGGCGAAGGACCGGTCGGGGTTGATTGGGTTCCGATGCGCGCTGGATCTGTAGCGAAGCGCGGATTCCGGCAATTGTTGCCGGGCCCGGAGCCAGGATCTTCCCGATCCCAGACGAAATGACGGAAGGGCCGGGCCGAGCCGGGCCTGCCGTTTCCACAATGAGGTGGGCGACGGAGCGGGCCAGTTGACCTCATTTCGTCACCTGACGCCTATTGGGCGAGGAGAGAGGGCGATCCCGCTGCCCTGCCCGGCTGATGGCGGCCAGACCGTGGGCCGGGTGCGCTGTGCCTGAGGTCCCCCGGCGCGGTATCCTGCCAGTTCGGAAGTTTGGACCGCCTCGTGCAGTAGCAACCAAAGTGAGCCGCACTTCCACTGGAGGGAATCCCATGTCCACTGTCAACCAAAGGCCTGCCGCCGGCCGCTCGCCAGGCGATCATCCAGCGAAGAGTGAGCCGGCCCGGAGAGCGTGGGGCCGCACTGGCGCAGTGCTGCTCTTCGCCGCCCTTTGCCTGGGTGGAGCACAGAGCTTGGCGTGGGCCCAGCCGCCGTCCACGGAGAAGAACCCATCCAGGACGCCGCCCGGTACGCTACGGCCGCAGGAGGATGCGACCCTCGCACGGCCGACGGGAGTGGTTGGGTATTCAAAGCCGACGGAGGCGACGGAGTTCCGCAACTACCTGTTCTCCGCCTTCGGCCCCTACCCTATCGCGGGCGCTGCGTTCGCAGCCGGCATCAGCCAGGCGGGCAACGGCATTCCCGAATGGGGCCAGGGCGCGGAGGGGTTCGGCAAACGCATGGGCTCCAATTTTGGGATCGCCGCGGTGAGCACCACCACGCGATATGCGCTTTCGGCGGCCTTCGATGAAGATGCAGTGTACTATCCGTGCCAGTGCAAGGGCGCGATGCGCCGGCTGGGGCATGCCGTGTTTTCTACGGTAACTGCGCGGCGCGGAGAGGACGGGCATCGGGTCCTGTCATTTCCCGCGATCGTTGCTCCGTATGCGGGGGCAACGACAGCCGTTTATGGCTGGTATCCGGACCGGTACGGAGTGAAAGATGCCTTCCGCATGGGGAACTACAGCATGCTGGCGAATGTGGGCGGGAACATCGCGATGGAATTCCTGTTCCGGGGACAGAACTCCTGGCTCTCCAAATTGCGCCTGAACAACGGGCAGATGGCCGCGCCGTCAGGCACGGGCCGGTGAGGACGGGCACCGGCCCGTTGGTCCGGCTTCTTACCTAAGGAACTCAGAGATCACGCGGCCCTTCGAATCGGGCAGTTTGACGCCTAACAGGTTGGCCAGGGTCGACGCGACATCGAGATTGCGGACACGGTCGAGGGTGGCGCCCTTCTTAATGCCGTAACCGGAGGCGATGCAGATGGCATCCATGTCCTCTTCGGAGTTCAGGAAGCCGTGGCTGCCGCCGATTTGCGGTACTTCGGTGGAGGCCGCTCCGCCGGGCGTGTTGGTGAAGGCATAACCGTCGCGGGCCGCCGCCACGAGGTGGGCCATTTGCGGATCCCTGGCAGGATCGGGGAAGCCGAGCGAGGGGAATTCCTTGGGTCCGGCGACCTGCGTCACGCCTTCGACACCCGCGATCGCGGCGCTGACCTTCGGAGCCAGCTCCGCGGCACGGGCCGGATCGAGATAGATCATGGCGGTGCCGCCCTCGGGAATCACCTGGACGCCGGACGTGATGCCGGCCGCTGCGAGCGCGGGCAGCAGGCGGATCTGCTTGCTGTACTTCTTGAAGCCGTGATCGGAGACGATGATCACGGTGGTGCGGTCGGTCATGCCGGCGCCGCGGATGGCTTCGAGAATACGCGCCACCTGACCATCGAGGAAGGCGATGGCCGCTGTGCCGGCCAGAGTCTTCGGACCGTAAGTGTGGTGCGTGGAGTCGAGGCTCAGCATGTGGAAGAGCATAAGGTTGGGCTTGTGCTCGCGGATGATGTAGCTGGCGGCGTCGGCCCAGATCTGGTCGCGGCGGAAGATGTTGGCCTGGCGGAACTGTTCCACTTCCCGGGCGGTGACGAGGCCTTTGGCGATCATCTCCTGTTCCACTACGCCATCGACGGAGGGCACCTCCTCGAAGGCCCACGTGATGGTCTTCGCCTTGTGAATGGCGACCCAATCGACCTGCGCGGTGGTGAGACCGGCTTTCTGCGCCTGGTCGTAGACCGTGACGGCGTGGACCATCTTTTCCTTCTCGATCCAGGGTTCCACTTTGTGCACGGGCGGAGTTCCGGAGGCGGTGAGCGAGCCATTGTAGAAGAGGCCGTGTTCGCCGGGCAGGACTCCGGTGACGATGGAGGTGTGGTTGGGCCAGGTGACGCTGGGATTCACGGTGGTCATGCGCCTGGCCCAGGCGCCGTCGCTGATCAGTTTGCGCAGGGTGGGTGCGGGCAGATTGGGATCGTCGAAGGCGTAGGCGGGAAAGCCGTCGAGGCTGATGACGACGACCATGCGGTTTTTCGCGGGTACGGGGTTCTGGGCGGACAGCGGCACCAGGGCCGCGAAGAGTGTCAGGAGAAGGGGGAGTCTCATGGGATAAAGAGGGCGGTTCCAAGGGGATTCGAGTCCGGCTGGAACCGCTTCTGATTACACCAGATTTGCCACCCTGCCCGTGTTTCAGCCCAGGCGGAGTTCGATGGAGACGACGGACTGTTTCGGCAGGGTGACTTCCACGCTGCCACCGCGCACGGTGATGGGCAGGGCCGCGGGCTTCACCTCGTCCGGGCGGTCGAAGGTGTTGCGGGCCGCTTTGTCGGCATGGGTGAGAACGGTGGCTCGGGCTTCTGAGGCCGTCCCTGCGCTGAGGCGGATGCGGCAGGCGACCGCGTCGTCGAGGGACGGATTGGTGAGGGTGATGGACATCCGGCCGTCCTTCGTGGAGGCTGAGCCGGATAGTCCGGCCAGGGTGACTGCTCCATTGCGCGAGGGGACTTTGCGCTCGGGGGTCCGGATGTTGAGCTGGGCCAACCGGCCACCCATGTGGCCGCGATACATGTCGAAGACGTGATAGACGGGCGTGCGTGCGTAACGGTCGCCCTGCGCCAGGAACAGGGAGTGCAGGCAGTTGATGGTTTGAGCGACGTTGGCCATGGCGATCTTGCCGGCATGGCGGTTGAAGACATCGAAGGAGACCGCGGTGTGGAGGGCATCGCGCAAGGTGAGTGGCTGGCTGAGCAGGTGGTTCGGCGCCGTCTCTTCTCCTGGCGGATACCAGACACCCCACTCGTCGACGATCAGCTTCGTGTGGTGGGCCTTGTCGTAGGCACCCATGGCGGTCCAGTGCTTATCGATCACCTCTTCCGTGCGCAGGCCCTCGCGGATGACGTCGTACCAGCCGGCGGCGTCGAACTGGCCGACCTTTTCCCTGGTGTTCCGGAAGTCGGTGTAGAAGTGGAGGGAGTAGCCATCGACCTTGGCGCGGTGCTGCGGCAGCATGTTCTCGAAGAAGCCTGTGGTCCAGCCGATGTCCATGTCCTTGGAATGGCCGCGCGGGCCGACGGCGACGAGGTAAGGCTTGGGCTCGTAGACGGGGAATTGCGTGATGAAGCGGCGGTAGAGCGTGGCGTATTCACCGGGATTCATCGCGCCACCGCAGCCCCAGGATTCGTTGCCGACGCCCCACCATTTCACGCCGAAGGGGGCTTTGTCGCCGTTGGCGGCGCGTTCGGCCGCAAGGGAGACGGTGCCGACGGGCGCGTTGCAGTAGAGCACCCAGTCGTGGAATTCCTTGGGGGAGCCGGAGCCGACATTGGCGGCGAGGTAGGGCTCGGCTCCGGTGAGGCGACAGAGACGCATGAACTCGTGGATCCCGAATTCGTTGGTCTCGGTGTGGTCGAAGCCGGGCGGCAGGCTGGCCTGCCAGTAGTTGTAGGTGCGCGGCCGGGCAGAGGCCGAGCCGATGCCGTCGCGCCAGTGGTAGCCGTCGGCGAAGCAGCCGCCGGGCCAGCGAAGGTTCGGGACGGCGAGGCGTTTCATGTCCTCGACAAACTTCAGCCGGATGCCGTCGACGTTGGGGATCTTCGAATTGCGGCCCACCCAGATTCCGTCGTAGATGACGGTGCCGAGATGCTCGATGAAGTGGCCGTAGATGTGCGGGCTGATGGTGTCACCGTCGGCCCGGGGAGTGATCTCGATGTCGGCGTCGGCCGCCAGGGCCGGGCGCACTGCGGCGGCAAAGCCCGCCAACGCGCCGGCCGCTGTCCGAAGTAAAGTGCGTCGCTGCATCCCATACGTCATATCACCAATTGGAGGGCCGGACCGGGGGCAGCGTGCAGGGGCGGCAGGACGCGGAGGTTCCGCTGTTATTCACCAAACTTTGTTGGAACCTGCGGCGATGCCGGCGGTGTCATAGTAAATGTTTAGAAAATGCCGGTGGAGAGCGCCCAAATATATAGAGTTTGTTCCATTTTGATGTTGGTAATCCTCGGAGCCGTGGGCTCGGCCGGGCAGGTGGAGCGCAACAGCTCGATCGCCGGGCGTGTGCTAAACGAAACGACTGGAGCGCCCGTGCGCCGGGCCCTGGTGAGCATCGTCATGGAGGGCCGTGAGAATGTCCGAGGCACGGCGCCTACCGATGGGGAGGGGCAGTTTCTGCTGCGGGCCTTGCCGCCGGGACGGTACTTTATCGGGGCTTCCAAAAATGGATACGGCCCGGTGGACTACGGCGCGCGCAAACCGGGTGGTCCTGGACAAGTTATCAGCATCGGGGCCAACGAGAACAAGTCGGGCCTGATCATCCGCATGCCGCAACTGTCGGCGATCACCGGCTCAGTGACGGGTGTGGGCGGCGGTCCGGCGACTGGCAGCTATGTGCAGGCGTTTCGCCGTTCCTTTCCGCGCGGTAAGCCGGAATGGGTGTACGCCGGAGGGGCGAATGCAGACGACCGGGGTGAATACCGGATTTTTCACCTGCCACCCGGGCAGTATGTCGTGGCAGCGCGCCAGAACCAGTTCCTACCCCCGCAGGTGATGCGGCCGGGCGAACCGGGTGAGCCGGAGCCGCGGGCGATGCCCGCGTTGACCTACCATCCTTCGTCGGTGATTGAAGAGGAAGCCGGTGCGGTCGACCTCAAGCCGGGGGCGGAGATGACGGATGTGGATATCGCGCTCCAGGAGATGGCGCCCGTGCGTTTGAGCGTCCGGGTGCAGGCGCCGCCGGAGGTGGAAGCGAGCCATTCAGAGATGAATGGCGGCGGGCCGGGCCCGCGGATGTACCTGCCGGTCTGGCTACAACGCGTGGGTGGCTCCACGGGCAACCAGGCGCAGGCTTTGAGCGCCAGCAGCGAACAGCGTTACCAGGCCCAGGCGCTGCTGCCGGGCCGGTATATCGTGTCGAGCATGACCGAAGCGGAGGGCAAGAAGTATTCGGCGCGGCAGGAGATTACCATCTCGGGCGGAGCCGTGGAGGTGACACTGACACTGACGCCGAGCATCTATCTGTCAGGGCATGTCCACCTGGTCGGCCCCAACGCGGGTCCGCTGTCCAACATGACGGTCGGCCTGGTTTCGGGCGAAAACGCGCCGATGGGGGTCGAGAACGCCAAAGTGGAGCCGGACGGCTCGTATGTGCTGAAAGGCGTGCCACCGGGCTTGTGGGACATTGTCGTGGAGCCGATCCCCAAGGGCGGCTACCTGAAATCGATGATGCTGGGCAAGATGGACGTGCTCACGAAGGACATGTTCATTACGGCGGAGACGCGGGACCCGTTGGATATCGTAGTGAGTACGCGTGGCGCCGACCTGCATGGCCATGTCGAGGAAGGCTTCGCCACCACGATACTGGCCGCGCCGCAGGGCGAACTCGCACACGTCCTCAGCTTCTACGCGGCGTCTGGAGTCGACGAAAATGGCGATTTCGATTTCCGGGCGCTGACGCCGGGTTCGTATAAGATTTATGCGTTTGAAGAGATGGCACCGCAGGCCTGGCTGGATCCGGAGTTCCTGAAGAACTACCCCGATAGCGGGACTTCAGTGGAGTTGCAGGAAGGCCGTGCTCCGGACCTGAAGGTGAAGGCGATCCCGGGGTCAGGCGGTGCAAGGAAGGGGCCTTGAGATGAGGCGGCTGCTGTTGTGTATCGCGACCTTCGCGCTGGCAGCCGGCGCCCAGCAGAATCAGTTCTTCAATACCACGGGGACACAGGCTGCTGCGCAGCCGGCCGGCTCCCTCAGCGGCCGGGTGGTCGATTCCGCCACCAACGAACCGGCGCGGGAGGTCCAGGTGCTGATTTTTGGCTCGGGCGGCGGGGCCGGTACGCGCACCGTGAGCACCGATGCCTCGGGGCAGTTTTCGGTCGATGAGCTGCCTCCGGGCCAATACTACCTGCAGGCGGCGCATCAGAACTATCCGGGCCCGCTGGGCTTGCCGCAGACCGGAGTGTTCGCGGAGGTTCTGCCTGCGAAGGAGACCAAGGGCGTCACGGTAACCCTCTCACCGCCTGGAGCAGTGTCCGGCCGTGTACTTGACGATGGTGGGGAACCGCTGTCCAACTGCAATCTCATGCTGATGCATGCACCGCTGGGCCGTTCGCCGGGGCAGCCCGCGGGGTTTGCGCAGTCGAATGACAAGGGGGCGTTCCGCATGGCTCCCGTTGGGCCGGACCGCTATATCCTGCAGGCAAATTGCCCGGAAGACCTGCCGGTGGAGAACCTGCTGAGCATGGTAGGTCCGGAGGGGTTTGATCCGCGCGAATCGTGGCAAACCGGCTACTTTCCCGACAATCCAGCGGCCGGAGGCGGAGCGTCATTCGGAGTCACCGCGGGGGCCGACGTGAAGGTGGAGTTCCATATGAAACCGGTTGCCGTCACCTCACTCACCGGGGTCATCACAGCCGCACCGGGCGCCAGTTGGAAGAACCAGCCGATGCTGCAGCTCGCCATCGCGGACAGTATCGTTGGCTCGCAGCAGCCGGCCGCCGTCGCCATGGTCCAACCCAGCAACAGTTTCCGTTTCACCATGGTGCAGCCGGGCAACTACAGGCTGTTCGGGATGACCCAGGATGGTGCGCCGGAGCAGGCGAATGTGGCCGAGGCGGCGGTCAGCGTCGGCTCCGCCCCTCCCCCTCCGATGACCGTGCAGTTCCGGCCGTCGATGACAATCAGCGGCAAGGTAGAGGATCCACATGCGAGTTCGGCGCCTGCCTCCGCTCCGCTGACCCTCAACGTTTTTTCCGGCCTGAGAGGCCCGAAGGCCACGCCATTCACGCCAGCGAAGGGATCAGTGATGTTGATGCCGGCGGGGCCCAACCTGCCGCTCGGGCAGAAGGCCGGCCAGGTGAATGCACAGGACGGCGCCTTCCAGATCCAGGGTGTGACCCCGGGCCGTTGGCGCGTGCGCTATCAGTCGTACCAGGGGCCGGGCTGGATGGAGACCATACATTATGGGGACACGCCGGCGGAGAACCAACAGATTGAGGTAGTAGAAGGCGCCCCTGGAACGCTGAGCATCGTGCTGGGCGGGAGTCCTCCGACGGTCAAGTATGAGCTGAAGGATCCGCCGGGTGATGCCAAGAAATACTGGATGATCCAGGCGTTGCCGGTGGCGCGGGAGGGCTCCGGGAACCAGGCTTATGTGGGCAACAGCACGCCAGGCCACTCGATCACGGCGAATTCGCTGGCGCCCGGCCGCTATCATTTCTTCGCGCTGGAGCAATCCAATGGCGGGGGCATGGTAAATGACCGCCTGCTGGAACTGTTGAGCCGGCAAGTGGAGCCTGTGGAGATTACCGCAAGCAACGACCAGGCCATTGCAGTGAAGTGCTTTTCCGTCGCCGATGTTCAGAAGATGGCGGCGAACTACATCGCGGGGGAAGAACGGTAGGACAGCCAGCGCCCCGCTTTCGCTTGCCACCGAACGGTGTCATAGTAAATGCGTGAGTAATTGAGCCGCAACGCAACAGAATGCTCCGGAATAAACGCCTCTTCATTGCATTAATCCTGGCGACCGGCACGGCCGCCGCGCAGCCGGAGCGAAGCAGTTCGATTGCGGGCCAAGTGGTGAATGCCACCACTGGCGCGCCGGTGAACCGAGCCTCCGTGGAGATCATTCTCGAGGGGCGGTCCGATGTTCGCGGCATGGCGCCCACTAGCGCCGACGGCAGTTTCCTGCTGAGAGCGTTGCCCGCGGGCCGCTACCTGATCAATGTCTCCAAGCCCGGTTATTCGGATATGGGCTACGGAGCCCGCTATCCCGGTGCTCCCGGCCAAGTCATCACGCTCGGCCCGAACGAGAACAAGTCGGGTCTCATGGTCCGGCTGTCACGCCTGGGCTCGATCAGCGGCACCATCCTCGGCACGTCCGGCATGATCGCCCGCGGATCCTACGTCAGCGTGTTCCGCAGGGAGTTCCCGCGCGGCAGGCTGGGCTGGATCCAGGCCGGGGGCGCCACCATCGATGATCGGGGCCAGTATCACATCGGCAACCTCCGGCCCGGCCGCTATATCGTGGCCGCGTACCAGGTGAACATGCCGGTGATTCGCATGGGCACGCCCCGCTCCCCGCAGGAGACCGAGCAGAAGGCGGTGCCGGCCCTGACTTACTATCCCTCCACGGTGATCCAACAGGAGGCAGTGCCGCTCGACATCGGCTCCGGCGAGGCGCGCCGCGATATCGACATCCCCATCCAGGAGATGGCGCCGGTGCGGGTCAGTTTGTGGATTCAACTGCCGCCGGGCGTGACCCCGCAGTTCAGCCAACCTGGGGCCGCCCCTCGCCTCGGGATGCTGCGAGCGCCGGTCTGGATCCGAGGCACGGATGGAGGTCCGGGCGCGCCGATGCACGCGTTCACCGCCACGATGGACGGGCAGGTGGAGTACCAGCCGGTCAATCCCGGCCGTTACATCCTGGCGAGTTCGATGGAGGTCGAGGGGAAGTGTTACGGGGCGCGGAAGGAGATTGCGCTGTCCGGCGGTTCTGTCGACACTTTGCTCTCCTACTCCCCGTGCGTCAATCTTTCCGGTCATCTGCGCATCACAGGGCCCGGCGCCGGCCGGCTCTCCGGTATGCAGGTTGTCCTGAATTCCGGGGAAAACCTACCCATTGACAGGAGGAGCGCCGAGGTCCAAGCGGACGGCTCCTTCATCCTCAAAGACGTCCCACCCGGGATTTGGGATATCTTGCCGGGGCCCATTCCCCTGGGCGGGTATTTGAAGTCCATGATGCTGGGCAAGCTGGATGTGCTGGCCAAGGACATGGTCATTGCGGCGGACACCAAAGATTCGCTGGAGATTGTCATCAGCACCCGCGCGGCGCAACTCCGTGGTCATGTCGAGAACGGCTTCGCCAGCACGATCCTGGCGGCCCCGCAGGGCGAACTGGCAAGCGTCCAATCCTTTTACCTCGCAACCGGTGCGGATGAGAACGGAGACTTTGAATTCCGAAATCTCGCTCCGGGCGCCTACCGGATCTACGCTTTCGAATCAATGGCACCGGGGGCCTGGCGCGATCCGGAGTTCCTGAAGAGTTACCCCGGTCTCGGCACTCCCGTTGAGCTTGGAGAAGGCCGAGCCTCGGATATCAAGGTGACCGCAATCCCCGGCGCTCCAGCGGAAAGGCGGAGCCAATAACATGCGCTGCCTGTTCTTTCTCCTTTGCTTTTGTCTCCCCTGCCCCGCGCAGATTCAGGGAATTGGCAGCGGGCGTCAGGACCAGCAGCAGCAGCAGCCGTCGGGCTCGATCAGCGGAAGCGTGGTGGACGCTGCAAAGGGAGAACCTGTCGCAGGGGCAACGGTAACAGTGCAGGCATTGGGCCCCGGCGGAATGGTCTCCGCCAGCGCGGATCCAGCCGGACAGTTTTCGGCCGCGAATCTGAAGCCGGGCCAATACTACGTGCAGGCCAACCATCAGTCGTACCCCGGCGCGCTGGGCCTGCCCCAAGCCGGGTTACTAGTGGACGTGGAATCCGGCAAAGCGACCACCGGCGTTGTGGTGAAGCTGACGCCGGCAGGCACAGTCTCAGGCCGCATTCTGAGCGATGACGGCGAACCGCTGCCGGACTGCGGAGTCTTCCTGTCGGCGGCGCCGATCGGGACAGTGCCCATCCGTCAGAACAACTACGCGCAATCGAACGAAGATGGCGAGTTCCGCATCGCGCCGGTCGCACCGGATCGCTACCTGCTCGCTGTCCGGTGTTCCCAAGCCCTGCCCGTCGAGCGCCTGCTGGACGTTGTCGGACCAGGAGGGCTGGAGCCCGGCGCCGGTTGGCAGCCAATCTATTACCCGGATAGTCCCACGGCGGCCGGCGCGTCGACGGTCAATGTCGTACCCGGCGCCAATGTGGAAGTCGAGCTGCGCGCGAAACCTCAGCTCGTCACAACGGTTACCGGAGTCGTGATCGCCCCCGATGGATCCCCGCCGGCCGACGGCTACCATGTCATGCTCTATCCGGAAGAGAGTGCCGCGGATCGCGGATCCAACTTCGGTTCGGCGGCGGCCGGAAAGTCCGGCCGGTTCCGCATCCCGATGGTGCCCCCCGGCGCGTATCGCTTCAAGGCGGTCCCGTTCCGGGGTGGATCCCAGCCCGCCTGGTACGCCAGCCAGCGCATCACAGTCGGGCAGACAGCGCCCCCGCCGGTCACGCTCCAACTGCAGACTTCCATCGCGCTCACCGGCAAGGTGGAGGAGCCGCCATCCGAGGCAGCAGGCAATGGGCAAGCGGCGGTCCGCATGAGAGTGGGGCCGATGGGTGGGCCTTCCGGCCAACAACCGGTCAGGGGATCCATCATGCTCAGCGAGGCCGGCCCCAGTCAGAACCTGGAATCACACAGCACCCAGGTGAGTGCCGCGGATGGCACTTTTCAACTGGAAGGCATCACGCCGGGGCGTTGGCGCGTGCAATACCAGTCGTATCAGCGGCCCGCCTGGATCGAGTCCATGCAATACGGCGACACACTGGTGGAGGGCGACGTCATTGAAATTGTGCAGGGCTCGACGGGCACCCTGCTGCTCAGAACAGGCACCAAGGCACCAGAGGTCCACTATGAGCTGAAGGGTGCGCCGCCCCAGGCCAAGACTTACTGGATGATTCAGGCAGTGCCGGCGGACGGCGGGGGCCCCAGGGGTACGAGCATCATCGGCGTCGTGGTTCCGGGGCAACCGGTGCAGGCGAGGCCCCTCGGGCCGGGCCGCTACTCGTTCTTCGCGGTGGAACAGGGGGCAGGCGGCGGCATGATCAATGAACGGGTGAACGAACTGCTGCGCCGTGAGGTCAAGCCAGTTGAACTCTCCGCCGGCCAGGAGCAGACGGTCCAGATCCGATGCTTCCCGACGGACGAGTTGCTCAAGATCGTGGCGAACTTTGTGGCCGGAGAAGCGCGGTAATCCTTCAGCGCCTTACCCGCAGCTCCTGCCAATTATGACGAAACCAATTTCACCCCAATCCATGTCATAGTAATGTTCTCAATTCGCAGCCGAGGCGCAAGATATGGTCAGATATCAAACCGCCGCTATTCTACTGATCCTCGCCGCCCGCACGGCCGCCGCGCAGCCGGAACGGAATAGCTCCATTGCGGGGCGCGTGGTGAATGCGGTCACCGGGGCACCCCTGCGCCGGGCCGCGGTGACCATAGTCCTGGACGGCCGGGACGATGTGCGCGGCATGGCGCCCACCGATGCCGATGGCCAATTCCTGCTGCGGCTGCTGCCGGCGGGCCGCTACCGGATCGAGGTCTCCAAACCCGGCTACGCCGTCATGAACTATGGAGCCAGGTTCCCTTCCAATCCAGGCCAGATTGTGACAGTGGGGCCCAACGAGAACAAGTCCGGGCTCATCGTCCGGCTCCCGCAGTTGGGCGCAATCAGTGGAAGCATCGTTGCGGCCGGCGGAGGCCCGGCCAAGGGCGCATTCGTCCAGGCATACCGGCGAATCTATCGACGCGGCCAGTTGGATTGGAGCCCCGAAGGCAGCGCGCGAGCCAACAATGCGGGCCAATACCGGATCATCCATCTGCCTGCCGGCTACTATATTGTCTCGGCTCGACAGCGCGAGGAGATCGCGGATGAAAAGCCCGGGCCGGTGGTTTCGCTGGAGCCGGCTCCGCGCCAGGTCCCGGCACTCACCTTCCATCCCGCCACTCCGGCTCGAGGCGAGGCCGCTCCGATCCTGCTGGGTACGGCCAGCGAGGCGATGGGCATCAATGTGTCAATCCAGGAGATGGAACCGATCCGCCTGAGCCTCCCGTTCTTCGGACTGCCCGGAGGGAACAGCCCGCTTGTCCAGCGGGCCAATGGGGCGCTCACAGCCCGCCCATTCATCCCCGCACGGATCCGGGAGGTCAACGGAGAATCGGGATACCATCTGCAGATCGCGACGGGCCCCGAGCGCCGCTTTGAGACGCTCGCCCTGGCGCCGGGCAGATATGTGATTACGAGCGCGACTGAGGCCACGGGCGTACTCTATTCGGCCCGCCAGGAGGTGAACCTCACAGGCGGCACCCTCGACGTCCCCCTCTACTTTCGACCCGCCCCGTCCGTTAAGGGCCGCATCCGCCTGGAAGGCCCGAACGGTGGAGCCCTGTCGAGGATGAGCGTCCGCTTGAGCGGATCCGAGATTGGCATCCTGCGCATGGAATCAGCCAAGGTGCAACCAGATGGTTCGTTCTCGATCCCAGCGGTTGCTGCCGGTGTGTGGGATCTGGCGGTGGACGCCATCCCCCCGGGCGGCCACGTCAAATCGGCCCTGCTAGGCCGAACCGATGTCCTGAACGGAGGTCTCCTCGTCTCCAATGACAATCGCGACCCGTTGGAGATTGTAGTGAGCACGGTGAGCGCTCAACTCCGGGGCCGTGTGGACGACCGCCGGGCGACAGTGGTCCTGGCCGCCCCACAGGGCGAGCGAGCCGGCCGCCCGCGTTTCTTCTTCACGGCAGGCCTGGATGAGGACGCCAGCTTCGAGTTCCGAGCTTTGCCCCCGGGCGCATACACAATCTACGCGTTCGAAGAACTGGCCCCGCAGGCGTGGCTCGATCCGGAGTTCCTGCCGCACTACGCAGGACTGGGCACGCCCGTGGAATTGCGCGAAGGCCGCGCCCCGGAGATCGCGGTCAAAACCATCGTGGGCTCCACCGCCACGAGAAGGGTGCAGTGACGTGCAACGATGGCTGCTTGCCCTCTGCCTGTGTGCGATAGCGGTCCGGGGCCAGACCAGCGCGTATCCCGCCAATCAGGGCCGGCCACAGAGCCAACCGCCCTCGGAGCGAGGCTCCGTGAGCGGGCGTGTGGTCGACGCGGCGACAGGTGAGCCCATTGCCGGTGCCCGGGTGACAATCGGCCGCACTGCCAAGACTGACAGCACGAAGCTGGCCACCAGCGACTCGGCAGGAGGATTCTCAGCGGGTGGACTGCCCCCGGGAATCTACATTGTGAGTGCCGCGCACAGCGAGTACCCGGGCGCGCTCAACCTGGCGCAGGAGGGCACCCGCATTGAAGTCCGCGCCGGCAAGGAGACCACTGCCATCGCGGTGAGCCTGAAGCCCGCGGGAACCATCACCGGAGTCGTCCTAAACGACGGCGGAGAGCCTCTTTCCCAATGCGGCGTCGCCCTGCTGCCGGTGCCGCTGGGCGGCGCGGTTCCTCCGGAAGCCGGCAGGGGATCAACTGACGACAAAGGCCGTTTCCGCCTGGAATCCGTCGCACCGGACCGCTACTCCCTCGTGGTGACCTGCGAGCAGGATCTCCCGGCTGAGCACATCCTGGACATCGTCGGCCCGAACGGGTTCGAGCCGCAAGAAACGTGGCAGCGCACGTTCTACCAGAACGGCACAACCCGCTCGGACGCCGTCGAGATCAGTGTCGCCTCCGGAGCCGAGGTGAGCCTTGAGTTCCAGCTGAGGTCCGTCCCCGTCCACACCATCCGCGGCACGGTGACACCAGCTCCGGGCCTGTCCTGGTCGACGGCACCGGAGATCCGCCTGATCCCTGAGGGGCCAGACACTGAGGATTCACTGGAGTGGACCGACTACCTCAACGTGGAAACGGGAACTTTCCGTTTCGAGATGATCCCGCGCGGCGCCTACAGCCTCACAGCCTGGACGACGGATCAGTTCGGGCGCTTGCTGGTTTCCGAGGCCGGCAAGGTGGTGGTCGGACCGGCCGCGCCGCCACTGGTCCAACTCCAGTTGCGAATGAGCACGACGGTCCTCGGCAAGGTGGAGTGGCCTGATGCTGGAGCCGCCACAGCAGCGCCCGCCTCCGCTGGTCAGCGAATCCGGCCGGGAGGAGTTCCGCCCATGGGATCTGCACGAACTGCTTCCGTGGGCATCCTCACGTTGACGCCCGCACGGCCGGGTGGCCCCTTCACGACCCTCACCGGCCGGGTTAGCCCCCAGGAGGGAAGCTTTCAGATCCCCGGAGTGGCGCCGGGCCGCTGGCTTGTCCGCTATGAACAACTACAGCGGCCCGCCTGGGTGGAATCCATGCAGTATGGGGAAGCGCCGGTTGGGAACCAGGAGATCGAAGTGACCCCGGATTCGACCGCAATCCTGAAAATACGTACAAATAGTAAGCTCCCCAATTTGCAGTTCGAGTTTGTCGACATCGCCGCGGCTGCCAAGTCCAATTGTGCACTTCACGCGGTTCCATTCGGAGATGGCAGCCCGAGCAGGCTCATCCACTCGGATGCTGGCCGTGGCGACGGCTTAATGCCCGGAAGGTACCATCTGTTCGGCGTGGAACAACCGGAGGGCGGTGTGAGTCTGAATGAACGCGCGCTCCGGCTTCTCGGCAGGCAAGTGAAGCCTGTGGAAGTTGTGGGCGGCCGGGATCAGACCCTCAATGTGAGATGCTTCGCGGCGGAGGAGGTCCAGAAGATCATCCATCACTACATCGCCGGAGATCCGCGTTAAAGAAGAATGTCGCCCCTTGCAGACTTCTCCAAACGTGTCATAGTGAATAATTGAGAATTACAGCCGGAGTGCCTCGAAATGGTCCGGTATAAACTTTCCGTTGTTCTCCTAATTCTAGGAATGGGCCGAGCCTTCGCCCAGCCGGAGCGCAGCAGCTCGATTGCGGGCCGCGTCGTCAATTCCGTCACGGGCGCGCCGCTACACCGCGCCACGGTCGAAATCACCCTGGAAGGCCGCGACGATGTCCGAGGCCAAGCCGGCACGGAAGGTGACGGCCAGTTCCTTCTGCGAGCGCTACCCGCCGGCCGTTACCGCATCAGCGTCACCCGGCCCGGCTACGCCCCGATGAACTACGGCGCACGCCGGCCCGACGCGCCTGGCCAAATCATTACGCTCGGGGCAAATGAGAACAAGTCCGGGTTGATCATCAGGCTGCCCGCGCTCGGGGAAGTGAGCGGGACGATCACGGGGCTATCGGCGGCTGCGATGAATCCAACCGTCACGGCTCGGCCCGTCGAAGGCACAATCAGTAACTACTTCGGGCGAGGCGGAACCGTCGACCGGTCAGGAGACTACCAGATTGATGGCTTGATCCCCGGGCGTTATCGCCTGTCGGTGGGTTACACGGTGTTGCCGCGGCTGGAACTGTTTCCAGCGAACGCCAATGTCGATCTCAATCGCCGCTATACCTCCTACTATCCTTCCACTCTCAATTTCCACGAGGCGGTGCTCGTCGAGATCAAGCCGGGCGACGAACTCGCGGGCTTCAATATAGCCGCGCAGGTGCCGGCCGAGGCCATGCTTGGCATCCGTATCCTGTGGCCGAAGGATGTCGCAATCCCAAAACCTGCTCCAGGCACGAGCCTTGCAACCCTGATCCTGCAAACACGCCCCACTGGAATCCTTGAGGACCTTTATGTCGGCGGCCAGTCCATCATGGCCGGGGATGAGCGTCCCGTGTATCGGAGTCTCGTCCCCGGACGCTATACATTGAGTGGCACTGTCCAACTCCAGGGCCGCTGTTACTCCGCTCGCGAAGAAGTCAGCGCCGCAGCGGGGGCGCCAACTGTGGAACTGCCTCTTCAGCCCTGTATAGACCTCCGTGGCCGCGTACGCATCTCCGGAGCCCCAGCGCTTCCCGCCAAGCTCACCGTCAGTCTCCGCTCACTGGAATCCGCACCGGTCAATCTGGACCGTTCCACACTCCAGCCCGATGGCTCCTTCGTCATCCCTGGGGTGCCGGCCGGGCGCTGGGCCCTTGCTCTCAGTCCCCTTCCACCTGGCGGCTACTTGAAATCAGTGACGCTGGGCAAACTCGACGTCCTCGACCAGCCCTTCCTCATCTCACCCGCCACTCCGGCTCGCCTCGACATCCTCATCGGAGCGAACGGTGCCGAGGTCAGCGGCCATGTGCAGGAGGGAATCGCCACCATCATCCTGGCGGCCCCGGATGATGCCGCTGCCTCGATTCCCAGCCGTTACGCCACCACCAGCGTCGACGAGCAAGGCAACTTCCGCCTGACGGGACTTCACCCGGGCGCCTACCGTATCTATGCCTTCGATGACATCGAGCCCGGAGCCTGGCTCGACGCCAACTTCCTGGCGGAGTATCGAGCTGCGGGCACACCTGTCCAACTGAAGGAAGGTCCCGGGCCGGCAGTTATCCTCAGGGCCATATCCGGGAATCGTCCGGCAGCGAAGAAAGGGGCTCGTTGAAATGCCCAGCCGCTTCGCCGTTCTCTTCCTCGCCGTGCTTGGCGCGATGGCGCAGCAGACTCCCGGGACTCTCTCCGGAATCGTCGTCGACTCGGCTGGAGTGCCCATCAACGATGCGCGCCTGCGCCTGGTGGACGAGGACGGAAGACAGACGAATCTAGGCCAATCCACGTCCACCCACGCCAATGGGGCATTCCGCTTTGCCGGCGTGAAACCCGGACACTACTTTCTGACTGTCTCCCACCACCAGAACCCTGGCCCGCTGGGTGGCCCACAGATTGGGATCCGAGTGGAGATGAAGCCTGGCCAGGAGACTGAGGGGTTGAAGCTAACGTTCTCTGCGCCCACGGTCGTCTCCGGCCGCGTCCTGAACGATGAGGGTGAACCCGTTGGCGACTGCCATGTATTCATTTCCCCTGTTGCGGTGCAGGAAGGCAGCGCCAGCCGGCTGCACATGGCCGTCACTGGCCATCGTGGCTTTTTCCGGATTGACTCCGTGGCTCCCGATCGGTATGTCGCTTTCACCCGCTGCAACGCCATTCTGCCCACCGAGCACCTGCTCGATGCCGTCCCGCGCAACGGTTTCGAGGCTCGTTCCATGTGGATGCCCGTCTTCTATCCCGACAGCCCTACTCGCGCCGGGGCGCAGCCGTTCGCGGCCGCGCCAGGACTCGACCCTCATCTCGAGTTTCACCTGCGGGCTACCCCCGTCAACTCCCTCACCGGCCCGTTCTCCGCTGCGCCGGGGGTTCGTTGGCAAGAGCCGGTATCGATGGAGATCTATCCAGCCGACGCCGGTGAAGAGCGCCGTTTCGCATCCATATCCGGAAACTCGGACGAGGAAATCGGCTCCTTCTTATTCCAAATGGCGCCGCCCGGCACCTACCGCCTCGTGGCCACCACCAGGGATCGGGGGGCCACTCCGCCGGCCACGGCAAACTTCCCCTTGATTGTGGGCAGTGCCGCACCGGCTCCCTTTCCGATCGTCTTGCGGCCCGGAATCCCCGTCAGCGGAATCGCGGAAGACAGTTTGGGCAGCCGCCTGATTCAGCCGGGCAGCAATGTTTCCTATGTAGTTGAGAACACCCCTACCGGCGCAGTGCGCCACACCGTCGTCCACCCAGCCGGAACCACCACACTGGACTCTGCCGACGCAGGCTCCGAGCTCTTCGCTACGTCTGCCGACATCGATTCCGAGACCGGCCGGTTCACGCTGCCCGCGGTCCCGGCCGGTCGATGGAGGGTCCGCTGCCGACTCAAGTACGACCGTACCTACGTTGAAAGCGTGATCTTCAATGACAAACGTATGGAATGCGGAGTCATTGAGATCAGGGGAGCCCCCGCGCCGGCCCTACGAATCCGCCTGGCACCAAAACCCAACGTGACTTACAAACTGACAAACCAGCCGGCTGATCCTGAGAAGAAATGGATGGTGCTGGCCATCCCCGAGCAACCACTGCTGACTGAGCAGGATGACAATGTCGCCGAAGGTGATCCGGAATCACTCAAGTACGCCAGCCGGATCGTTCCGGGCCGCTACCGCTTCATAGCATTGGAACCGGACTTCGCCGGCAGCCGCGACCACGCACCCCTGCTCCGGGTTCTGGCTCCCAAAGTGGACCCCATCGAGGTCCAGCCTACCGGTGGGCAGACTATCCCCGTCCGATGCTTTACCAAGGCCGAGGTGGAGAAGGCCATCACGACCTATCTCTACGGAGACACCCCGCCCCCGTCAGCCCCATAATGGGCTAGTCATGCTACGCAAGCTACTCGTCCTGACCACCGCCCTCTGCGCCTGCGCCGCCGCGCAAGCATCCAAATCGATTCTGCTGATCACGGACGCCGAAGGCGTCGCCGGCATCTGCCGCCAGGAGCAGACTGAGCCCACCAATCCCGAACTCCAGAAGCTGCTGGCCGGTGAGATCAACGCCGCCATCCGCGGCTTCAATCGCGCCGGCGGAGCCGATGTCGTCGTCTGGGATGGCCATGACGGCAGCCGCACCCTGTCCGCTCTCCAAATTGAAGGCGGACGGCTCGTCATCGGCGCACTTGGACCAAGAATGCTGCTGGAACGGAAATTCTCCGCCATCGCCTTCATCGGCCAGCACGCGCGCGCCAATCGCGAGCGTGCCGTCATGGCCCACAGCTATAGCTCGCAAGGGATCCAGAAGCTGCTCATGAACGGCAAAGAGGTGGGCGAAATCGAAACCCGCAGCGCGCTCGCCGGCTGGTACAACACGCCCGTCATCCTGCTCACCGGAGACCAGGCCGCCACGGAAGACCTCCACGCGATTGTGCCCCAGGCCGTGACCGTCGCCGTCAAAGAAGGCGTCGGCTACTACGCCTGCATCTCGGACAATGCAACCACCGCCAACATGCGGATTGAAGCCGGCGCCTACGAGGCCTTGCGCAAGCTCAGCCAGATCCCGCCGTACCGCATCGAGGGGCCCGTCGAGATCATCCAGGAAGCCACCACACGCTCCACGCCATCACCCGACGCCGTACTCCTGCCCGGCGTCGAACACATCGGCCCCCGCACGACGCGCTTCCGGGGTAAGGATTTCATGGAAGCCTGGACCCTTTGGGCCGGCCGCTAGTTCTTCGCCGGCTTCACTTCCGACACGACTCCATCCACCACCCGCACCGTACCTACCGCCACGCCGTGGTTGGCGTAGCGATAGATCTCCGTCAGGTGCCCTTCTTCGGGCACGCTGATCTTGTATGAGGCCGTCCCCAGGCGCTCAGCCAGTTCGCTCCTGGGCGCGCCAGTTGTTAGTTTGGCGAACTCCTGCGGAGTGGCCACGATGCGCGGCGGCGTTGCGGCGTAGCTCCGCGCAGGACCGTAGGCAGCGGCCGGCTCCGAGGCTTCGGCCGCCGCCGTGCTCCTGCGTGTCACTCGAGTACGCCGCGAATGCGCCGCTCCAGAGGTGCTGGAGGAATCGCCCATGGACTTCGTGCCCGCCTGGGCCTTGACCTTCGCCTCGGGCTCGGGGTTCCCCTCCGCCTCCTTCGTCACCGCCGCCACACGGCCGAAGACCTTGTCCAAGCCGTTGCTGATCGCCTTGCCACCCACGCTGCCGGCCGTGCCCACAGCCGCGGCCGCCGCGTGTTCCACCATTGCCTGACCAAAGCAGCAGCTCGCCGCGGCGCAGAGCAGAGTCATTCGCAGGGCCGGAATCTTCATGCGTACCTCTTACCGAAGATGCTAACGGGCATGCCGGGCGCGAACCATCGTAGAACTCCCTTAGTACTCCGCCGGAAATCACCCGGTCTTTCTCCTACACAACCGTAGCTGGGCGGGTGCGAACCGCTTGGGCGCTCCCAGCCGCATCTGATACTGTGGCTCCACGGGATCTGATTTCCAGACCTGAATACTCCAATGCCGGAGGCCCGAAATAGGCACCCATGGACACCACCCGCCGGACTTTCCTAGGCGCCACCGCAGCCGCGCCCACAGCCCTGGCCGCCGCGCAAACGCAGGCATCCCCCTCGGCTCCGCTCGACAGCAGGGCCCTCGCAGGCCGCCATCCCTTCGTCCGCACTCAACCCACGCCGACGTTCTTTGAAGGGCTGTTGCTGGGCAATGGCGACATCGGTGTGTGCCTCACCGTACGACCCGACGCCCTGGGCCTCCACATTGGGAAGAATGACGCATGGGACATCCGCGTCAGTGACGAGCACGTCCCGCACATCAAGACCTTCCAACAGGTGCTCGAACTGTGGAAGCGCGCCGGCGACGAGGCCAAGCGGCAGGGCAAGCCGGAGATGACGTTCCTGGAGTCGAAGATCGACTTCTTCCGCGAATACTCCGACCTTATGCAGTCTTCCTACCGCAAGCCCTGGCCGCGGCCCTGGCCCTGCGGCACCATCTGGCTGCATTGGGATTCGCGCCTGGTGCGCGTGGTCCGGCAGGAACTCGACATCGCCACCGGTGCCGCGACCCTTACCTTTGAACACGACGACCTGCGCGGAACGGTGCGCCCCTTCCATCTGACCTGCTTCGTGAGCCGCGAGAACGGCCATATCAGCCTGTCCAGCGATGGCCCGGTGCCCGTCCTCTCCGTCGCCTATCAGGCCAACTGGGATGATCAGGCGAAACTGCCGGAACCGAAACTGTGGGCCGAGGGCAACCGCTTCTCGGGCTACCAACTCTTCCCGGCGACCGCGCCTACCGACGCCGTCCCCCACCCGCCCGCTTCGCCCAAGGACACCAACTTTTCGCTTCACGGGATCCTGGCCGGCAACTGGAGCGTCCAACCGGAGGAGCCGAAGCGTCATCGGGTCCTGTTGACCTCGTCCGCGGCCCAGCCCCTGCGGCTCGACCTCACGCTCTTCACACCCCGCGATCACGTGAACGCGGCAGACCATGCCCGCGATGAGGCCGCGCGCCTCTCCACCGTGCCCGTCGCCACCCTGCGCACCGACTCCGCCAGGCAGTGGGCCGCGTTCTGGAATCACTCCGCCGTCGGGTTCCAGGACAAGGATCTGGAGCGCACCTGGTACCAGAATCAGTACGTCCTCGCCTGCTGCCTGAAGCCCGGCAAGATCGCACCCGGCCTCTTCGGCAACTGGAGCAGCGGCCGCATCGGCACCGCCTGGCATGGCGACTACCACATGAACTACAACACCCAGCAGGTATGGTGGGGCGTCTTTTCCAGCAATCACGTCGAGCAGCACGAGCCCTATACGCGGCTGGTGGAGTCGCTCATGCCCATGGCCGAGTGGAATGCCCGCGTGCAGTTCGGCCTGCCCGGCGCCTACTTCCCGCACTCCGCTTATCCCGTACCCAGCGCCGCCAACCCCTACCCTGCCCCGCCCTGGGGTTACGAGATCTGTGAAACGCCTTGGACCGTCCAAAGCCTGTGGTGGCAGTACCTCTACACGCTCGACGAGGCGTACCTGCGCCGCGTTTACCCCATGCTGCGAGCCGCGGCCGACTTCCTGGTTGCCTTCGTCAAGAAGGGCGACGACGGCAAGTACCACATCGCCCCCACGGTCTCGCCCGAGAACTGGGGCGCCACCGTCGACTTCCGTCTGAACCGCGACTGCATCATCGACATCGCCCTCACCGCGTTCCTGCTCGATGCCGTCGGCGAAGCCGCCGCGCGTCTCAACACCGATCGGGATCAGTTGGCGCGCTGGAAAGAGGTCCGCCAGAATCTGGCGCCGTATCCCGATGTGGAAGGGCCGTACGGCCGTGTTTGGCTCGACGTGCTCGACGCCCCGGCCGAGTATGTCTACAACGTGCCGGTGACGCTGGCTCCGGTCTTTCCCGGAGAACAGGTAGGGCTCGACCAGCGCAGGGACCAGTTGGAAATCGCGCGCCGCACGGCCCGCACCGTGAGACTGGAGGGCGGCAACGACCTCGTCTGGCAGCCGCTGGCGCGGGCCCGGCTCGGGATGCTGGATCTCGACTGGTTTAAGCGCGAAGTCCGCTACTGCACTACCCCGCTCGGCGTCGCCAACGATCGCCTGCGCCAGACCGGAGGCCGCTATCGCGATGAGACCAATTACGACTACATGATGGAGATGGGCGTCTGGACGGAGAACCTCTCGCTACCCGCGGTCCTCAATGAGTGTCTGCTGCAGAGTTACAGCGGGGTGATCCGGCTGTTCCCGAATACGCAGAACCTCGGTCCGGCGAATTTCCGGGACCTGCGCGCCGCTGGAGCGTTCCTCGTTTCCGCTGCCTGGAACGGGTCGCGGGTGACTGCGTTGAGTATCAGGAGTGAGAAAGGCGCCAAAGTCCGGCTGGTGAATCCGTGGCCGAAGGGCAAGCCGCAGGTCGTCCGGCAGGCGGATGGAACGGTTTGGCCGCAGAAGGCGGAGGGCGAGATCGTGGAGTTTGAGACGAAGCCGGGCGAGGTGTATGTGGTGCGGGGGTAGCGCGCGTTTCCGGCTATCTCTTTCATATGCGATAGCATATTGATGATCTACATTGATATGTGATCGCATATCTACTGATCGAATTTGATTGACAGGCGATATGCGATGGCATATGTTGATTGCAGGTCCATATGCCAGCGCATATCGATTCCCAGCGACTCGCAGGCCTGCCCGAAGCCATGCGCCAAGCCCTCGCCTCGGCTCGCCGCGCCCGCAAATGGAGCCAGCTCGAACTGGGCCGCCGCATCGGCCTCCCGCAGGTCCACATCTCTGCCATCGAGTCGGGTAAGGTTACACCCCGCTTCAACACCCTTCTCGACCTCGTACGCGTCCTCGACTTCGACTTGCTGCTCATCCCCCGGCCATTGGTGCCCGCCGTCCAATCGATGGTCCGCGATTACGCTCAGCCCGCCAGCGACGACGACCGCCCGCTCTACGCCACCGATCCCGACGACGAGGCCGGCGATGACGCCTGAGCTTGAGCGGACGCACGTCCTCGGCGTCTATCTGCACGACCGCCTGGCCGGCACGCTCACCCGGCTGGCGGGCGACCAACATCTCTTCTCCTTCGAACAGCATTATGTGGACGATCCAGGCCGCGCCACGCTCAGCCTGGGCTTCAAGGCCTCCAGCGGCGGACTGGTCACCCGCGCCCGCCCGACCCTCCGTCGGCTCCCGCCATTCTTCGCAAACCTACTGCCGGAGGGGCATTTGCGGACATACCTCGCGGCCAAGGCAGGCGTCCATCTGGAGCGCGAGTTCTCCCTGATGGCGGTGCTGGGCGCCGACCTAAGTGGCGCCGTCGTGATCCGTCCCATGGACAGTGTCAAACCGGCAGCGCAACCGCCGCGCCCCGGAGCCATTCGCTTCTCGCTGGCCGGAACGCATTTGAAGTTCCCGGCCATCCTGGAAGCAGCGGGCGGCCTGACCATCCCGGCGCAAGGCATTGGTGGCAATTGGATCGTGAAACTACCCTCCACCCAATGCCCGTCGGTCCCGGAGAACGAGTTCGTGATGCTGGAACTGGCGCGGGCCATCGGAATCCAGGTACCACCCCTACGCCTGCTGCCCGTCGCCGAGATCGGCGGACTCCCGGCGGACTTTGCCCGCCTTCCCGGCCAAGCCCTTGCGGTGCAGCGCTTTGATCGCACGGCGAACGGCAGGCGCATCCACATGGAGGACTTCGCCCAGGTCTTCGGCCAGTTACCCGAGGACAAACACAAGGGCCGCAGCTACGCCAACATCGCGGCCGTGCTCCGTGCGGAGACGGCGGGCGACGCCACCGGCGACTTCCTCCGGCGCATCGTCTTTTCAGTCCTCATCGGTAACGGCGACATGCACCTCAAGAACTGGGCGCTGCTCTACCCCGATGGCCGCGTCCCGACGCTGGCGCCTGCCTACGACTACGTCTCTACCCTGCCCTACCTCCGCGAAGACCAACTGGCTCTGTCGTTCGGGGGCAGCCGCGCCTTGCATGAAATCACCCTCGATCAGGTCCGCCGCTTCGCGGATCGGGCCGGCCTGCCCATGGCCCCGGCCTGGGACACGGTGCGCACAACAGCCGAACTGACAGCGCGCGCCTGGAAAGACCTTCCGCAGAAGGACCTGTTGCCGCCCGAACTGCGCCTGACCATCGGAGCACAGATCCGCAGGGTGGCCGCGTCCATCGCCGCCGCCTGAGCGCTCCCAACAGCTCAGCGGAACAGCACCACCAGTTCGTAGTCCGCCAACCGCGGCACGGCGAAGCGCGTATACCCGTCCACAACGGACACCTTCAACTCACCCGCGCCGCGCACCGTCCGGGCCTTCCGAAAGACGCCTTCCACCGCAACCTCAATGCCCTGCATGGGGATGGGCTCGAACGTGGCCGTCTGCGAGTGGCCTGAGAGGTTGATCAGATGCACCTGCGTCTCCCCTTCCCGCTCCATGAGCGTCATCTCGACCAGGGGATGCGCGTTCGTCACCAGTTGCCGTTTCGGCATCAGCGCCGACACCAGGTCCCGGAACAATGCGGCGTGCGCCGGCAGGCTCAGCCGGTAGTACAGCGCGCCCAGGTTCCAGGGCAGCCAGGTCATCCGGCCCCGCCCCACCGCGCGCGCCCACACCGCCGGAGTGTCGGTGTCTTTCATATCCACATGGATCTTCTCGGGCGGTCCAATCATGGAGGGAGGCACCAGCGTCAGCGGCACGCCCCCTTCCGCCTCCAGTTGAGTAAAGCCCCCGTTCAGCATCAGCAGATCAGTGGACTTCAGCGACGGAAAGGCGCTGTGATCGCGCACGCGAACGTACCCCTTCACATCCGCCTGCGTCCCCACCACCATCGCCGCCTCAAACTCCGGCGGCTTCGAACTCACCAGCAACAGCCGGCCACCCTGCTCCACATAGCGCTTCAACTGCGAGGGAGCCCAATCCGAGGCGATCACCAGATCGTAGGGGTGGGCGCCGATCCATTCCAGATTGTTGGAGACCGCGAAGGGGATATGTTCCTCGCTCAGCAGCCGGAACAGGCCCCGGTAGGAGGCATCTTCCGCGCTATTCCTGCCGCTCTTCGTCAGCAACAGGACCCGCGCCTCGCTATGCAGCCCCAGGTACTCTCGTTCGTGCGCGGCGGCCCACTGGAAGATGGGCCGAGCCGTCTCATAGGCTTGACGGTCCTGCAGGTCCAGCGTGCCGTTCACCTCGAAGGTCAGGGCTCCGCCGTGCGCCAGCGCCTGCCACATACGCCGCGCAATCTCCGCCGGCGGCACGGTCGCGAAGCGCCAGGCGTAATCGACGAACTGCATGTTGAGATCCACCGCCATCTTGTCCGGCTGGCTGTTGCGGGCGCGGTTCACATTGTCGCTGGTGGCATATGGCCACAGCGGCAGCGGTCGGTTCACGGCGGTGTTCGACTCCGACATGATGCCGTCGGTGAACTCCTGCATGTAATTGAAATACCCGGCGCGCTCGCGCTTCTCTCCAATCAGCCGGCCGATCGCCTGCGACACCTCCCGTGCGCTCTGCTGCAGGAATTCCCGATAGATTTCGTCCGGCTTCTCCGGAATCTCCCGGTGATACTCGTCGCGGTACTTCTTCCTGCAGGCATCGCAGTGGCACAGACCCACGTAGTTCCCGCTGTAGTCGGTCGGCTGGTTGCCGAACATGTTGAAGAACAGCCCGTCGACGTCGTACTTCTCCAGCCCCTCAGCGAGGATCTTCATCACCTGCCCGCGGTAGTAACCACCGTTGATACAGGTGGAGTACAAGCCGTTGTAGACGACGGGCGAGCCATCGGCCTTCTGGAAGAACCACTCGGGGTGCGCTTCGTAAACCGCCTTCTGCGTCTTGCTGAAGTCGTAGCGGCCCACCACGCGAATGTGTCGGGCGTGCGCCTCGCGCAGAATGTCGCCGAACATATCCTTGCCCGCCGGCAGATAGGCGCTCGGGTAATGGAACTCTGTTTTCGTCGGATAATACGCGCAGATCCCGCCCATGCCCATCAGCACGACGTTGGCCCGCATCTCGGCCAGTTGCCGCGCCAGCCGGCCCGTATCCATCGCCGCATCGGTCTCGCGCAGATTCGTCTGGACCCAGCGGATCGGCTCGTTCATCCACCAGCCGGGTTGCCCGGAGACAAGGGCACAACCCAGGCAGAGCAGGAGCGCAGCGCGAAGCATGCTCCCGAGCATATCTCAATGTGAAATTGAATCGGCCGGGCCGGCCGGAGTCCCATCAGCTACTCCGGCCGGCCGCTGGAGGTCAGGCGTTAGAGGGGATAACCAATACCAGCAGCGACAGCAGCGCTGCCAGGATGACGAACACAACAAAGGCCTCGCGGAGCCAGTCCGCGACCTGGGGGGTGTGATAGGTGCGCACGGGGCAAATCCTCCCGGAAGCATAGTACTGCTGCCGGACTGAGGAATCAAGGATTTTCAGGCCGAGTTTGGCGAATCGGTGGAAATGTCCGCGGCCGGAGAATGCGATCAGCCGCGCAGCACAAACCGTAGCGGCAAATGCGCATCCAGTCGGATCCCAATGCGCGGCGTCACCTCAATGGCCTCATGGTCGATCGGCGGCCCCGACAGCACTCGAATCGGCCCTTTCGTCAGATCGCAGCCGTTCTGTTCCAGGGTGATGCCCAGCGAGCGCGTCAACTTGCCCGGTCCGTTGCCTGCGCCTTCCACTGAACGGATCAGGACCCCGCCCGCCACACCCTCCGGTTCCGCCACGACGTTCAGACAGTAGTACATCCCATAGATGAAGTAGACATAGGCATGCCCCGGAGGACCGAAGATCACCTTTGTCCGCGGAGTGATGCCGCGGTGGGAGTGCGCCGCCCGGTCGCCTTCGCCGAGGTACGCCTCGACTTCCAGAATCCGCCCCCGCCGGCCGTTGAACTCCAGGATCTGGCCCAACAGGGAGCGAGCGACCTCCACCGTAGGCCGCTTATAGAAGGAGCGAGGCAGGACTCGAGGATGCATATCAAAGCACGTCAGGGTACGCTAAGTACGAGGATAGCGAGGCGAAGGGGGAGCTGACAGCTCAAAATACCTTCCCGGATTCCCGCGAGCGTCCCAAGTCATATGCGTCTGTTCATCGGTCTCGACGTGCCCTACGAAATGCGGCGCAACCTCGAACTGCTGCTGAAGCTGCTGCAGCCGAAGGCGGACATCGCCTGGAGTCCGCTTTCCAATCTGCACATTACCACCAAGTTTGTAGGCATGTGGCCGGTGGAGCGGCTGGATGAGCTGAAGGACGCCCTCAAACAGGTGCCGCGCCCTGGCGCCATGAAGATCGGGATCCGCGGGTTGGGCTGGTTCCCGAATCCCCATCATCCCCATGTGCTTTACGCGGGCATTCAGGCGCCCGACGCCTTGCGTCAACTGGCCAAGGACTGCGACGATGCCTGTACGGAAATCGGAGTGCCGCCGGAGACCAAGGAGTTCCACCCGCATCTGACCCTGGCCCGGATCAAGACCACGGTGGACCTGTTCCCTCTCAAAAAGGCGATCGCCGACCTGCCCAACTCCGACTTCGGCGCGTACACCGCCAAGGAGTTCCACCTTTACCAGAGCCGCCCCACCGCCACCGGCTCCGTCTACACCAAGTTCGCGACGTATCCCCTGGAAGCCTCCCAAGAAGTATGACCACTCCCTTGTTGATTCTGCTGGCCGCCTATCTGCTGGGCGGCGTCCCGTTCGGCTACATTCTTGTACGGCTGAAGACGGGTCAGGATGTCCGGTCGATGGGCAGCGGCAATATCGGCGCCACCAACGTGCTGCGCACCTCCGGCCGCGGCATCGGCATCCTCACGCTCTTATTGGATATCGGCAAGGGCTGGCTCTCCGTCTGGATCATGAGCCACTTCACGAACGGCGACCTGTCGTGGATGGCCGCCGCGGCGGTGGCCGTCGTCCTGGGGCATGCCTTCCCGATCTTCTTGAAATTCCAGGGCGGCAAGGCCGTCGCCAGTTTTGCCGGCGCCGCGCTCGCCCTCGCCCCAGCTGCTTTGCTGGGGGTGATCATTGTCTTTGTCCTGGTAGTCGCCGTCACGCGCTTCATTTCGCTCGGGTCCATCCTGGGTGCCGCCCTGTTCCCTCTGGGTGTCTGGCTAATCTACCACCCCGAGTGGCCCGTGATGCTGGCCGTTACCTTCTGCGGGGCCTTCGTCGTCTGGCGGCACAAGTCCAACATCCAGCGCCTGCGCGCCGGCACCGAAAACGTCTTCCGGTTTGGGGGTAAGAAGTAAGTGAAGGATCTTGCAGTCATCGGCGGAGGCAGTTGGGGTACGGCCCTGGCCATCGTCCTCGCGCCGCGCTTCGAGAGAGTCCGGCTGTGGGTGTACGAGCAGGATCTGGCGGAGCGGATGCGCACAACGCGCCGCAACGACATCTACCTGGCCGACAACGCGCTGCCGATGAACATCGAGGTTCTCTCTGACCTGCAGGCGACCGCCGTGGGGGCGGAGGTGCTGTTGGGCGTCATGCCCTCACACCACGCAAGGAAGATCTACAGCCAGCTTCTGCCGGTACTGCATCCCGACATGCTGTTCGTCAGCGCCACCAAGGGCCTGGAAAACGGTTCGCTGGCCCGCATCAGTGAAGTGATCCACGAGGAGATCGCACCTCGTTTTGCGCCTCGCATCGGGGTGCTCAGCGGACCCACTTTCGCCAAGGAGGTTGCGCGGCGCGAGCCGGCCGCCATCGTCATCGCCTCCCAGGATGCGGAACTGGCCAAAACCGTCCAGCATGCTTTCTCGGGACCGACGCTCCGCCTGTATACGAACAGCGATCCGATCGGGGTCGAGATCGGGGCCTCGCTGAAGAATGTGATCGCCATCGCGGCGGGCGTCTGCGCCGGCCTGGGTTTGGGCGCCAACACCATGGCCGCCCTCATCACCCGGGGTCTTGCGGAGATTACCCGGCTGGCCGTGGCGGCCGGCGGCGAGAGCCGGACGATGGCCGGGCTGGCCGGTCTTGGTGACCTGGTGCTGACCTGCAACGGCGAGCTCAGCCGGAACCGCACCGTCGGGTACCAGTTGGGCCAGGGCGGCAAGCTGGAGGAGATTCTCGGCGGGATGCGCATGGTGGCGGAGGGGGTCCAGACAACTTACGCGGCGATGGACCTGTCCGCGCGGCTAGGTGTGGAACTTCCGATCACCCGGCAGATGTACGCCATCCTTCGAGAGGGTAAATCTCCCAGGGAAGGCCTGCATGATCTAATGGACCGTTCCTTGAAGGAAGAGTAGTACCCCAAACCGGACGGGCCGATAGTGAATTTCTGTTACCTGCTGTAAACCAGCGCAGCCTCGCTTGCGTCATCAGAGGCATGACCAGCGGGATCTCTCTGCAACCTTCCACTCCTGGACGGGTTCAATCGGGTGTGGCGGTTGCGGCTGCGATCGATCTCGATGCGGCCTTGATGCTGCGTGTGCGGGATGGGGATCCTGCCTGCTTTGCGCAGTTGCTGGAACGGCATCGGACACCGGTCATCAACTTTCTATTCCGCATGGTCCAAAATAAAGCCATCGCCGAGGAGTTGGCCCAGGAGGTCTTCCTGCGGGTCTACCGCTCGCGTTTGAGCTACGAAGCCTCCGCCAAGTTCACCACCTGGCTGTTCCGCATCGCCACGAATCTGGCCTTCAATTGGTTGCGCGACGAGAAGAACCTCAAGTCGCAGGATAGCCTCCAGGACGACAGCACGAGCGGTGCGACCCGGCGGCTGACGGACGGACAGCCCAGCGTGGAATCCGTACTGGTGCATCGAGTGAAGCTCCATGAGGTGCGGGAGGCTATCGCTAAGCTACCTGCCAAGCAAAGGGCCGCAATCCTGATGCACAAATACGAAGAGATGGAGTATGCTCAGATCGCGAAGGTGCTCTGCTGTTCGGAGTCGGCGGTGAAGTCACTGCTGTTCCGGGCGTACGAGAGCCTGCGCGCGAGGCTGGCGCAGTACGCCTGATGCGGAAATGACTCAGCATCCCGGTTGCCCACTGGAATCCGAACACCATACGCAGTTGCTAGTGGAGTATTGTGCCGGACGGCTGGACAAATTGCGCAAAGCATCACTTGAAGAACATATCGCCAACTGCTTCTTCTGTATAGAATTCTGCGCCGAGCAACAGCGGGTCTGGAATGCCCTCGACGCGTGGGAGCCCGGGCCGGTCGACACAAGGTTCGACGCCAGGCTGCTGGCCCGAATCGAAGCGAGACCGAACTGGAAGGTGCGGCTGCGGCAATGGCTGGGAGAGATCTCCTGGAAGCCTGTACTGCCCGCGGCGGCTGTTCTCGCCGCGTATTTCGTGATCGTCGCCCCACAGCCCCAGGATCAGCAGCCCCTGATGGCCGGCACTGAGGTCCAGCAGGTGGAGCAGACCCTGCAGGATCTGGAGATGCTGCAGCAGCTAAAGTTGAGCAACAAATGACACCACTGAAGCTACTGCAGTTTATAGCTTTAATGGTCATTTGCCGGCCCCTGTTCGCGCTTGCCCAGCCGGCACGGAGACCGTCCGGCGGACCGGTAGACCGGATCCGGGGCATGCCCCAGGATCAACGCAAACGAACTCTGGAGACGCTGCCGCCCGATCGCCGCAAACAGGCCGAGATGCGGATGCAGAGACTGGACGCGCTGCCGGCCGACGAGCGGGAGGCGCTGCAGCGCCGGTATGAGGCTTTCCAGAAGCTGCCCTCCGAGCATCAGCAGCGCGCCCGCGACATGTTCCAGCAGTTCAATGCGCTGGATGACAACCGCAGGGCCAAGGTGCAGAGCGAAATGGATTCTCTCCGCACTCTGTCACAAACTGAACGCCTTGATCGACTTAAGAGCCAGCAGTTCAAAAAGAAGTTCAATCGGAACGAGCAATCGATTCTATCCGACTACTCTGCGCTACTGGACGAAACGCCTTAGTTGCTGCATTCTAGAAGGAACGAGGGCGGGATGGAACTCCCCACTGACCAGGAGTCACGGGCGATTGAACGGCTCATTGCCGAGATCGATCAACTCGATGCCTATCGGGATCGAGTAGGCCGCCGTGTGATTCTTGCCTTCGTCTGCACCTTCGCCATTGCACTTAGCCTGTTGGTCTATATTGCGCTCTTTGGCGCTCCTGCGCGGTCGAGCCTGCGCCACCCGGGTCCGCGGGTTCCAGGCGTCCTGAAAGACGCGCCGCGCTGAGAGCATTCGTCTTTCCTGCCCACTAAGCAAGCGTGACTGGTGATTCCGGTGTCGCGCCGAAAGCCCACATTCCCGCCTTGGATGGACTGCGCGGGATTGCGCTGCTTCTTGTTCTATTACTTCACTTTAGAGCACCTGACCTGATGCATCCATGGAAGGGTATTCTCGGCCTCGGGTGGGTAGGCGTGCAGCTCTTCTTCGTGCTTTCGGGCTTCCTGATCACCGGAATTCTGCTGGATACGCGTCAGGCTCCGAACTACTTCAGCACCTTTTGGATGCGGCGGATCCTGCGTATCTTCCCGCTCTATTTCGCGGCTCTGACGGTGCTCCTTTTTGCCTTCCCAACAGTTGTCGTTTTAGGGGATAAGTATCTTCCGAATCAAGCAGATCGAATCTACTATTGGATGTACTTGAACAATTGGGTGCCTTTGCCGGCGGATGGACGACTCGAGCACATCCTAGGCCATTTCTGGTCGCTGGCCGTGGAGGAACAGTTCTACCTGGCCTGGCCGGTGGTGGTTTGGCTGCTGCCGGCACGACGGCTTTTTAGATGGTGCAATATTGCTTGTTTACTTGTGCTTGCGGCACGAACATCATGTATTTGGTTAGGCTGGGATCCGAGTTGGATCTACCGCAATACGATCTTGCGGTCGGACGCGCTGATGATGGGCGCCATGACGGCCGTACTGGTGCGGGAGACATCGTGGGTGGTGCTGGTCCGTCCGTGGCTCAAAACCGCACTGTGGGGTACGGGTGCAGCCAGCCTGGCGGTGTTGGCGGCCGGCCGCGGCACGCACTATCTCCATCCGCCGGTTTTAGCCACCGGTTTGACCGTGTTTGCGGTGGCGTTTGCCGTCGTTTTGACGGTGATTGTGACCGCACCGCGCGGCGGCGGGTTTCTGGAGTATCCGGTGCTCGTCTGGTTCGGTCGCCACAGTTATGGGATGTATGTCTGGCACTGGCCCCTGGCGTATGCGTTGTACTATTCCTATCCCGCGATGGGCTTACAAAAAGGAACCGGCCAGATCGCCCTGTTGGTGGCGGGTCTGGCCGGTTCCAGTTTGCTGGGTTGGCTCAGCTACGAAGTGTACGAGAAGCGATTCCTGAGGCTAAAGCAATACTTTCAAGTACAGCCTGAACCTGTTCAGGATCGAGCCTTCTTCACAGCCTCGGTGAGTGCGGGCACCACCTCAAACAGATCGCCCACGATGCCGTAGTCGGCGACTTCGAAGATGGGGGCGGCGGCATCCTTGTTGATGGCAACGATGCACTTGGAGCCCTTCATGCCGACGAGGTGCTGGATGGCTCCGGAGATGCCCACGGCCAGATAGACTTTGGGGGCTACGGTCTGGCCGGAACTGCCGACCTGGCGCTCCATGGGGAGCCAGCCGGAGTCGCAGATGGGGCGGGAGGCAGCCAGTTCGGCACCGAGGGCTTCAGCGAGTTCCTGGACGAGTGGGACGTTGCCTTCTTCCTTGATGCCGCGGCCGACGGCGACGATCAGCTCAGCGGCGGAGAGATCGACGGCGCGGGCGGACTCGCGGAAGGGCGCTTCGGGCTTCTGGCGGATCTGGGAGGCCTCGAGAAGCGGATTGCGGGTTTCGACGGGGGCGGAACCGGCCACCAGGGTTTCGGCGCGGTAGGCGCCGGCCTGGAGCGAGACAAACACGGGCGCTCCGGCTGCGGAGGCGTATGACGCGTTCAGCTTGCCCTGGAAGAGCTGGCGCTCGAAAGCGACACTCTGGCCGTCGACCTTGAACGCGATGACGTCGCTGAGCAGGACCCGTTCGAAGCGGGTGGCCAGCTTGGGGCCGAAGTCGCGCACCTGGTAGGTATGCGGCAGCAGGACGTAGTCGGGCTGGAGATCCTTGACGAGCCCGGCGAGGGCGGCGGTGACGCCATCGGCGGTGTACTGCTCGAGCAGATCGTGCTCCACGGCGATGACCGCGTCGAGCTGATAGGCGGCCAAGTCAGCGGAGGGAGTGGACTTGCCGAAGACGCAGGCGCGGACGGGCAGGCCGAGTTCGCGGCCGAGTTGCTGTCCGGCGGCCAGCGTCTCGAAGGACATCTTGTGCCAGACGCCGCCCGACTGTTCAGTGATTACGAGAATGCCGCTCATAGCGCCCTCACTTCAAACTTGAGTTTCTCGACCAGCGTGGCGGCCTGCTGGGCAGGGTTGCCCTCGATCATCTGGGTCTGTTTCACGCGCTGGGGCTGGTAGACGCTCTGCAGCCGGACGGTGGCGGCCGGCGCGACCCCAAGGTCAGCGGCGGTGAGGTGCTTCACTTCCTTCGTCTTGGCCTTCTTGATGCCCATCAGCGTAGCGTAGCGGAGCTTGTTGATGCCGCTCTGGATGGTCAGGACGGCGGGCAGGGGCATGGCAACATGCTGGAACCAGCCGTTTTCGAGCTCGCGTTTGACGCGCAGGGAGGCGCCGTCGACCTCGACGGCCATGATGATGGTGGCGTGGGGCAGGCCCATGACTTCGGCCATCACAACGCCGGTCTGGCCGCTGCCGAGATCGTCGGACTGGAGGCCGGTGAGGATGAGGTCGGGCTGTTCAGCCGAAGCGGCTTTGGAGAGCAGGCGGGCGAGGCTGAGCGTATCGTAAGCGCCCAGGCTGTCGTCCTCGATGTGGATGGCGCGATCGGCCCCTTTGGCCAGCGCCTCACGGATCGCGGAGGTGGCGCGTTCGGGTCCGGCGCAGAGGACGACGACTTCGCCGCCGTGTTGTTCCTTCAACTGTAGAGCTGCTTCCAGGGCGTAAGCGTCGGGCTCATTGATTTCAAAACTCAAATCGGACTCGTCCAGCCAGAGGGCAGCCGCATCGACTTTCAATTGCGAGTCGCGCGCCGGCACCTGTTTGAGGGCGACGAGGATCTTCATAGGCACCTCGCGGAGATATAGAGACGCGCCCTCCCCGTGAGGGAAGGGCGCGCCGGATGAAGGGGACTTATTCAGTGTAGCGCTTGAAGATCAGGCTGCCGTTGGTGCCGCCGAACCCGAAGGAGTTCGACAGGGCGTAATCGATCTTCATCTTGCGCGGGGTGAGAGGGACGAAATCGATGTTCTGGCACTGCTCATCCACCTCGTAGAGGTTGATGGTGGGCGGTGCGATCTGGTCGCGGATGGCGAGCACGGTGATGCCTGCCTCGAGACCGCCGGCGCCGCCGAGCAGGTGACCGGTCATGGACTTGGTGGAACTGACCGCCAGGCCGTTGGTGGCGTGGTCACCGAAGGCGCGGTTGATGGCCTTGCATTCGATGATGTCGCCGACGGGCGTGGAGGTGCCGTGAGCGTTGATGTAGTCGACGGACTCCGGCGCGAGTTTGGCGTCCTTGAGGGCGTTGCGCATGACGCGGAAAGCGCCATCGCCGTCTTCGGACGGGGCGGTGATGTGATAAGCATCGCCACTCATGCCGTAGCCTACGATTTCGGCCAGGATCTTCGCACCGCGGGCCTTGGCGAACTCAAGCTCCTCGATGACGAGGATGCCGGCGCCTTCGCCGACAACGAAGCCGTCACGGTCCTTATCCCAGGGGCGGGAGGAGCCATGCGGATCGTCGTTGCGCGTGGAGAGGGCTCGCAGGGCGGCAAATCCACCCACACCCATCGGCGTGATGCAGGCCTCGGCGCCGCCGCAGATCATGGCATCGGCATAGCCGTGCTGGATGAGGCGGAAGGAGTCACCGATGCAATGCGCGCTGGTGGTGCAGGCTGTCGCGGTGGCGGAGTTGGGCCCTTTGGCCCCAAACCGGATCGAGACGTTGCCGGAGGCGAGGTTGACGATAGTGGCAGGGATGAAGAAGGGGGAGATGCGGCTGGGCCCTTTTTCGAGGAGGTTCCGGTGCTCGCGTTCAATCACTTCAAAGGCACCGATGCCGCTTCCGATGTAGACACCCACCTGTTCGGCGATGTCAGGCGTCACCTGAAGTCCGGAGGCCTTCATCGCTTCATCCGAGGCGGCGACCGCGAATTGAATGAAACGCCCGACCTTCTTCAGCTCTTTCTTCTCGATGAACTGAAGCGGATCGAAGTTCTTCACTTCGGCCGCGATCCTGGCACTGAATTGCGTGCTATCGAACTGAGTGATCGGTTCGATGCCGCTTTGAGAAGCGAGGATGCCGGCCCAAGTCTCTTCGGCCGTATGGCCGAGAGCGGAAAGCAAACCCACTCCGGTGACTACCACCCTACGTGACAATGAGATTCTCCCGGGGGAAAAGAGTGTTCTAGGAACCGGCGCCTAAAGGCTGTTACTTCTTCGCCTTGGCGTCGATGTACTCGACGGCGTCTTTGACCGTCTGGATCTTTTCCGCGTCTTCGTCGGGGATGTCGAGGTCAAACGCCTCTTCAAACGCCATGACGAGTTCGACGATGTCGAGCGAATCCGCACCGAGATCGTCAACGAAAGAGGCGGTGCTATCCACCTGTGCTTCGTCGACGCCAAGCTGCTCGACAATGATCTGCTTCACTTTTGCTTCAACAGACATGAAACCTCCAAGAAGTCCACAAAGCTCCGATTCTACCGACAGTCCGGATATATTGCAACGAAGGGCGGCCTGAATTTCGGTGTCGCGGGTCCGGTAACATACAGGAGAGCATGAATTCGATCCTGTACTTGCATGGTTTTGCCTCTTCTCCGCAATCGAGGAAGGCTCGTGTTTTTCACCAGCACTTTGCCGCGCGAGGCGTGGAACTGCTGGTTCCGGACCTCGCAGAGGGCGGCTTCCGCAATCTGACGATCACAGGACAGCTGGCGATCATCGAGCGGACGGCGGCCGGACGGCCGGTATCCATCATCGGTTCCAGCATGGGCGGGTATCTGGCGGCGCTGTACGCGTCGCGTCACCCCGAGGTGGAGAAGACGGTCCTGCTGGCTCCGGCGTTCGGCTTCGGCCGGCTGTGGAGCGAAAAGCTCGGCGCGGCAGCGATGGAGGCCTGGCAGCGGACCGGTGTGATCGAAACGATGAACTACGCCGAGGGCGGCCTGGCGGAGTTGGGCTGGCAGCTGATGGAAGACGCGCTGCGGTATGAAGACGAACCGGCGTTGACGCAGCCCACGCTGATCTACCACGGGGTGCACGATGATGTCGTGCCGGTGGGCGTATCCCGTTCGTTTGTGAGGACCAGGACCTGCGCCGAGTTGCGGGAAGTGGATTCCGATCATGAGCTGGCCAATGTAGTGGATGAAATTTGGAACGGTATCGTCTTGTTTCTAGGGCTGTAAAGGCATTCAGTACAGCCAAGTGAATCAATCGCCGGGCGGCAGGACCCACAGCTCCGGCCGCCCGACGTTCAAATGAACGGCGCGGCTGAGCAATCCGAAGTTGGCCCAGGACAGGTATAAGGTTGTGCGGGCGGCGAGCCACGCGCCGTAAGGTTGGTGCTTCGAGTCGAGTGCGTTGAGTCGGTTTTCCACGGAGGGTATCGAGCTCATGGTTTCCAGCCAGCGGGGGCGGCTGAGGTCCTCGTCCTGCAACTGGTCGATCTCGCAGATGGCGGCCTCCAATTGCGGCCGCGTGGCTCCGTTGGCCGCGGCGTAACGGTCGGCTTCGAGGGTCCCGGGCCGGCTGAACGAGGGCAGGATCAGCAGGCCGAGGAACGACCAAAGCGTACAGCCAAGCAAAGTTTCCAATAAAGAGAAGATTGTGTCGACCCCGCCCCAGGGAAGAGAGGCGGACAGCACAAAGCCGAGCAGGTTCCAGCCCAGGGCGAGGAGGACGCCGCGAGTGCGGGCGCCGGTTTTGATGAGGCCCTGGCGGCGGAGGTGCTCGGCCAGCAGGGCCGGAGGAGAGAGGCTGGTGTTCCAGGATTGGGGCTGAATGTTGCGTTCCAGGCCGGGAAGACCGGCGGGGCCGCCGGTGAAGCCCATATCCACGGCGAGCACAGTCACCGCGCCGGAGCCTGGAAGCGCAGGCGCAGGAGCCAGGCCTCCGGTCCAGCGGGCCAACGGCCACTGGAGGGCGAGCAAGGTAATCTGAAGCGCCAGCAGTGCGCCGGTGGCGCCCCAGACGCCCCAATGTTTACCAGCCTGGAGTAGGACCAGCGCGGATGACGTCATGACGGCGCCTTGCACAAAGACGCCGCGCAACCACTTCATGAGGAACTCGGGAAAGAGCAGACAGAGGCGCTGGTGGCTGCAGGGCAGAGTGTAGCCGCCCCAGATGTCAAACGGCAGACTGACGCTCGCGTAGGCGAGGAAGCAGACCACGAAGCCGGCCCAATCGGAGTACCAGGGGCCTCCGAAATAAGGAAAGAAGGTGGAAGGCATCTGGTAGACATAGGCGGCGATGGTCAGCAGTAAGAGGAGTCCGGCACCGGTGAGGCCCGGACCAAGCCGCGCTCGAGCGTACGTCATGAAGATCTGTTGTTCCTTCCAACCGGCGGCGCCTGAACGGAGCCGCGCCAGGGGGGACTGAGATGCCTCCCCATTCAATTGATGTTCGCTTACGCGCGCTTGGTGACAAAATCCTTGTTCCGGTTGTGGGCCGGGGATTGTCTCCCAGATACTGGAGAGATGAGCCGTTTTCGCGTGTCCTGCCTCGGGCTGCTGCTGGTGAGCGCGCCCGCGTTGTTTGGTTGGGGGCGTGAGGGGCACCGGCTGATCGCGGAGATTGCGTCAAGGCAATTGAACGCAAAGGCGCGCGCCGAGGTGCAGAAGCTGCTGGACGGCCAGTCGCTGGAGAGCATTGCGTCATGGGCGGATGAGGTGAGGCCGCAGAGGAGAGAGACCTCAACGTGGCACTTCATCGACCTGCCGTTGGACATCCCGCGTGGGGATTGGAAGAAGTTCTGCCCGCAAACCGGTTGTGTAGTGGGTCAGATTCCGGAGATGGAGAGCCGCCTGAGAAACAAGAACCTGGCGCAGCGTGACCGGGCGGAAGCCCTGAAGTTCCTGGTGCACCTGGTGAGCGACATGCACCAACCCCTGCATGTGGGCGAGAAGCATGACCGCGGCGGCAACGACGTGAAAGTCCTGTATTTCGGCAAGCCGAGCAACCTGCACTCGACGTGGGACTCCAGCATTCTGGAGATGGCCGAGCAGAAGGATGCCAATTTGAAGGCGGCGCTGGGCCGCAAGCCCGGATTCTTTGAACGGCGCCGGTTGGCCAAGGGTTCGCTCGTTGACTGGGCCTGGCAATCCCGCGACGTTTCGCGCGATGTGGTTTATGCGAACCTGCCGGAGGCGCGTCCGGCTCCGCTGGGCGACGAGTACTTCAATAAGGCGCTGCCGCCGACTGAGCTGCAGCTGCGCCGGGCGGGTGTCCGGCTGGCCCGGATCCTGAACGAGGCGCTGGGTCAATAGACGGCGGGACTATGGGCCTACTCCTGCTACTCGCCGCGTTGTTGGAGGTGAGAGGGCTGGAGCGGATTCCGTTGGAGGCCGGCGCGGCGGGCCAGGACGGGCGGGTGGTCTGCCGGTTTCCGGCACCGGCAGGGTTGAGCGGCAAGCACGTGCGGCTGGAGACAGCCTGCAACGCCGGGTTGACAGTGAATGGTACGGAAGTTCTACGGGAAGAGGGGCTGCCCGCATTGACGCCCTATCTTTCGAGCCGCGGTCCAAACGAAATATCGCTGCCGGCAGGTTGTTTACCTGTGGCCCTGCTTGTTACACCGAAGGTTTTTCTGTCGTCTTTGCGTGCAGAGCCGGGTTCCGGCCGGCCGCTGGCGATGGTTGAGAACACTCTGGATAACACGGTCAATGTGAGTGTAGCCTGCCGCCTGGCGAATGGGCCGGAGGCGGATTGGCGGCGAGCGGGTGGGACGGTGGCGGCCGGCGGGCGGCAGGAGTTGGCCCTGGATGGACCACTGGCCGCGACAAATCGTCTGGAACGAATGGTTTGCAGACTGGACAAGCAGGCGGAAGCGGTGGAAGAGTCCTATACCTTTGAGACAGTGTTGAATTTTCAATCACTTACGAAAAATGGAAGGGCTAACATCCGCTGACTCTGCGTGATACAATTTTTTGAAGAGCTGGGATGAGTTTCAGACGCGTTTCCTGCAACCTTGAGATACATGGCGCGTCTAAGGAACAGAAGCAAGAGATTCGAACGGCCACAAGGCTGACGTTTGGAATGTGAGAGTCGAGAGGTATGTCGGCGAGCAATCCCAACCAATTCAACGAGCCTAACCAGGCGAACCGAGTGCAGCCGGGGAACCCCTCGCAGATCCCTATGTCCAGTCCGCTGGACCGGGCGCTGGAACTGCAGGACGGCTCGAAGCCGTGGTTCCTTTCGCTGATTGAAAACCTGAGAGAACTGGCTGCGTATAAAAAGCTGCCACCGCTGCAGGTCACCTTCAAGCCGTTGAGCGAAGATGAGTTGCTGCACGGCACCGACTCTTCCCTGCGCCAACTGGCGGAGATCCAGCAGAAGAAGCCGTTTTTCCGTACGCTGCGGGAAAACATCGCCGATCTCTTCAGTCCCGCTCCCCCGCCGCTGCAGATCACTTCCCGTCCCCTGACGGAAGAAGAGGTCGGGCTGTCGGGCATGGGTGAGCTGGCCAAGACTTCCCTGCCCTGGTACCGGACGATTTTCGCCAACGCGAAGGATCTGTTCTTCCCGCCGCAGCTACCACCGCTGCAGGTGACGTCCCAGCCGGTACAAGTCAAAGAGATGTTCGCCCGCGACGAGTATCGCGGCAAGTCGCAGATCATGTCGGTGTTCGTCCACGTCGGGCTTGTGGCGTTGGCCTTCTTCCTGGGGACCAACAAGACGATCCAGACTGCGGTGAAGAATTCGATCACGCTCGTCCAGCCGGATATTGACCCGTACATGCCGAAGATGGCGGTCAAGAAGCAGGCCATGGGCGGCGGCGGTGGTGGCGGTGATCGTTCGCCCCTGCCGGCCAGCAAGGGCAAGCTGCCCCGCGCGGATCTGAAGCAGTTTACGCCCCCGGTAGCTGTAATCAACAATCCGAATCCGCGGCTGGTGATGGAGCCCACGATTATCGCTCCTCCGGATACGCCCCTGCCGAATGTGAATATGCCGAACTACGGCGATCCGTTCGCCAAGGCGGGCATTCCCTCGAACGGCCCTGGTTCCGGTGGCGGTATTGGTTCCGGTAGTGGCGGCGGCGTCGGCTCGGGCCGAGGCGGCGGCGTGGGTCCTGGTGAAGGCGGCGGCTTTGGCGGCGGCGCGTACCGCATTGGCGGTGGCGTGAGCGCTCCGGTGCCGGTGTTCCGCGTGGAACCTGAGTATTCGGAAGAGGCTCGCAAGGCTAAGTTCCAGGGCACCGTGATGCTGGCGATTGTCGTCGACGAAACCGGCAAGACTACCAATGTACGCGTGGTCCGGCCGCTTGGCATGGGGCTGGATGAGAAGGCCATCGAAGCGGTGATGAAGTGGAAGTTCCGGCCAGGGTATAAAGACGGGAAGCCCGTTCCGGTACAGGCCAATGTGGAAGTGAACTTCCGGCTGCTGTAAACGAAAGCCAGGTGGATTGAAAAAGGGCTGCTCCTTCGGGGGCAGCCCTTTTTGCGTGTTGGTGAGGTTGGTTGGCTGCGGACTCTCCCGGTTGGTTGCGACGGTGCTGGAGTCCCTCGGAGTTGTGTGGGTTGCGGCGGGGCTCCGGCAATGCCGGAGGGAATGCTGGGGGGAGAGCTTGGTGAACTGGCGAGACTGGGGTGGAGTGCTAGTTGAGAATTGGTTCTTCGGCGGGGGTGCGATCGGGCGGGCCGGATTCGAGGCGAGCTTCCATGGTGGGAATGTCGAGCTCACCGGTCCATCGCGCTACCACCAGCGTCGCCACGCCGTTGCCGATGACGTTCGTGATGGCCCGGGCTTCCGACATGAAGCGGTCGATGCCCAGGATCAGCGCCAGGCCGGCGACAGGGACGTGTCCTACGGCTGAAAGCGTTGCCGCCAGGACGATGAACCCGCTGCCGGTGACTCCAGCCGCGCCCTTGGAGGTCAGGAGCAGGACCGCCAGGAGCGTGATCTGCTGGAAGAGCGTCATCGGGGTGTTTGTCGCCTGGGCGATGAAGATGGCCGCCATGGTCAGGTAGATCGAGGTCCCATCGAGATTGAACGAGTAGCCGGTTGGAATGACCAGACCCACGGTGGAGCGGCTGGCACCGAGGGATTCCATTTTCGCCAGCATGCGGGGGAGTGCGGCTTCCGAAGATGATGTCCCGAGGACAATCAGCAACTCCTCGCGAATGTAGCGCAGGTAACGCCAGATGCTGAAGCCGTGCAGGTGTGCGATTGAGCCGAGAACGGCAAAGACGAAGATCAGGCAGGTGGCGTAGAAGGTCCCCATCAGCCGCGCCAGGGATACCAGGCTGGCCAGTCCGTAGGAGCCGACGGTGAAAGCCATGGCTCCGAACGCCCCAATGGGGGCGAGCTTCATGACGTAACCCACGATGGCGAACAGGACATGCGAAGACTTTTCGATGACCTGGAAGACCAGATTTTCGCGCGAGTTCAGGCGTTGGAGAGCGACGCCGACCAGGACGGCGATGAACAGCACCTGGAGGATCTCACCTTTGGCGAAGGCGTCGACCAGGGTGTCGGGGATGACGTGGAGCAGGAAGTCCTTGGTGGTGCCGAGCTTGTGGGGTGTGGCGTAGTCCGCGACGGAGCCGGCGTCGAGGGTCTTGACATCGACATTCATGCCCGCGCCGGGCTGCACGAGATTGACGATGATCAGGCCGATGACCAGGGAGAGCGTACTGACCACTTCAAAGTAGAGCAGCGCCAGGGCTCCGGTTTTGCCGACCTTCTTCACATCCTCGGTACCCGCGATGCCCACTACCACCGTGCAGAAGATGATGGGTGCGATCAGCATCTTGATGAGCTTGATGAAGCCGTCGCCGAAGGGCTTCATGGCGGTGCCAGTGGCTGGAGAGAGGTAGCCGAGGAGGGCTCCAGCCGCGATGGCGACCAGCACTTGCAGGTAGAGCGATTTGTACCAGGATTTCGCGGACATGGGCGGATCCGAATTCTCCAGTGGTCGGCGGACGTCGAGCGGGCCGAGACGGCGCGGCGGGCGGATGAGGCCCGGGCGCCGTCTTTCGATTGTAGCGGTAAGCCGGAGCGGATCAGGCCTGCGGCGGACCGATGACCTGAACTCCGGCGGGGGCCTTGGCGGTCCAGCGGTAGCCGGAGCCGGCCCGTTCGACGGTGACTTCGATCAGGCCCTTGGGGTGCGGCACGACGCCGCTGGCCTTGGTGAGCTTGCCGAGGTTGGGCGCCAGGCGGACCTTGCTGAAGCCAGGGGCGGCGGAGTCGACACCGAGCACGGTGCGGAAGAACTCGATGTTCGGGCTGGAGCCCCAGGCATGGCAGTCGGAGCGGGTGGCGCCGGAGTCGGTTTCGGCCCAGGTGGTGAGCCCTTCCTTGACCATGAACTCCCAGGTGCCGAGGCGGTCGAGGTAGCGGTCGCCGAGGCCGGCCTTGACCATGGCGCGGTCGAGGTAATAGCGGAAGTAGACAGAACACTTGGAGAGGGACTGATCGGGCTCCACCTTAAGCATGAGCTCGCGGGCGGCGGCTGGCGTGGCCGGCAGGTCGGCCAGGACGGCGAGCACGTTGGCGTGCTGGGAGAAGAGCTTGTGAGCCAGATCCTCGCTGTAAAGGCCGCGCTGGGCGTCGTGAAACTTGGCCTGGATGGCGGCGTGGAGGCGGCCGGCGGTTTCCTTGTACTGGCCGGCGAGAGCGCGGCTGCCGAGGGCGGCTTCCAGTTCCTCGGCCCAGCGCAGGGCGAGCAGGAGCTGCAGTTGGATGGTGGCCGGCATGACGTCGGGCTCGGACGGCGGGCGGCCGCCGCGCCAAGTGGCGACCCAGTCGACGTAGTTCCACCAGGGCATGGCCCCTAGCAGGCCGTCGCTGCGCAGGAAGCTGGTGTACCAGCCGAGCACGGCACGGACGCCGTTCAACATGCGGCGGGCGAAGGCCGGATCGTCGACGTACCACCAGTAGTCGTGCACCATGCCGACCCACCACAGTGAGAAAGGCGGGATGTACTGCTGGAGGACGCTGGGGGCACGGGAGAGCGTGGCGCCTTCCGCGGTGCGCGAGCTGTCGATGAGTTCGATGGCGTTGCGGACGAGGCGCGGATCGCCGGTCATGTAGAGCGTCACCATGGCCTGGATGCGGGTGTCGCCGACGTACTGCAGCTGCTCGTAGTAGGGGCAGTCCATATAGGTCTCATGGGCGCACAGGCGGGCGGTGCGCCAGCCGATGTCGAGCATCTTCTGGTGGAAGGGGACGCCGGTATCGAGCTTGGCTTTGACGGTGAAGGGGTAGCTGGTGAAGACGCCGCGCAGGTCCTCGATGACGAGGGGCTCGGACTTGGTTTCGACGGTGAGCTGGATGTAGCGCCAGGTGCGCCAGTAGAGGGGGCGGTAGACGCGGTGCTGGCCGTCGGCGGTGTAGATGTCGCCGTAGCCGCGGAACTCCTTGCCGTCCACTTCGTCACGGTTGCCTTTGACGGCGCGCGGGCGCAGCTGCTGGAAGAGCGCCTCGGCATAGCGGACCTGGATCTGGGCTCCGCGGCCGCCGTTCACTTCGAGTTCGAGGAAGGCGGTGGTGAGGTGGTCCTGGTCGATGAGCAGGGTCGCCTTGGTATTGGCGGGGATCGTGAAGGCCGCTTTCTGCGCCGGGAAGGCGGGCGGCGGCTGGATGCCGTCGGCCTTGCGGACGCGCGCCAGGCGGGCAGGCGTGTCTTCCATCGGCGGGATGTTGCGGGCGACGAGCATCCAACGGCTGGGCGCGTCGGTCTGGTCGCGAGGTGATGCATTGGGACCGACTTCGGCGGGCTGCCAGGCGGAATCGTCGAACTCGGGCCGTTCCCAGCCCCAAAGGTGTTTGCCGGCGTCGAAACGCTCCATCGGGCCGATGGCGTAGTAGCCGGGAGCGATATCCCCGCGTTGGTTGCCGGGCAGCGGGATGGGCGCGTAGGCCGGATTGGCGGCGCAGACCCAGCCTTTGCCGGTGTTCACGGTTTCAAAATCAGTGTCGCCGGCCTGGAGCAGGAAGGCGGTTCGATTGGACCACTGGCAGACTGCGGAGTAGGGCGTCTCGTTCCAGACGACGGCGGCAAGGACATTCTTTCCCTGGACTGCGTGGACAGCGGCGTCGACGGTTTCATAGCGCCAGTGGTTGAGGTCGCCGCGAGCGGGACCCCGGGATATGCGGACTCCGTTCAGGAACAGCTCATAGCGGCTGTCGCCGCTGACATGAAGCTTGAGTGCGGCCGGCTTGCGGTCGAGCGAGAAGCTACGGCGGAAGTGGTAGACGCCGTACGCATTGGGCGACGCACCGGCGGGGAAGACCCAACGGGCCTTCCAGGCACTGGTGGCGACATCGACGTCAGCGGCGGCGAGCAGACCGGTGGCGCCGGCCTGCAACAGGAACTCTCTGCGCAACATGCATCGAGTATATCGCCACAGGCAGGGCTACAATTCGGAGTTACTTATCCTTTTGTGCGGTGAAGGATCCGTCGGCCGCGCCGCCAAAATCGATGGTGCCCTTCATGCTGGTGGGCGACTCGATGGTGCCCGTGTAGACGACGTTCAGGGCGTTGCCTTCGTAGTTGGCCTTGAACTCAAAACGAACCTTATTGCCATCGACGGTGCCGTTGAGTTTGTATTCACCCAGCATGCCGGTGTAGGTTCCGGTGAGCTTGGACCCATCCTGCTGAAAGGTGAACGAGGGGTTGCCGGTATTGCCGGCGATCTGGACTTCCGCTTTCCAATGTCCCGTGAGATCGGCCGCCGCCAGTGGCAGGGCCAGGAGGACTATCAATGCGAACAGCAGCTTCATAGTCGGCCTTCCTGTCGTAACTTCATGCACTCGGCGCATGGACAGATGCGGCGCAGGTGCTCGTAGGAGTATATCCCGGCGTTGTGTCCATCGTTCCAGTCAATTCTCACGGCGTAGGTGCCGACCTCTTCGATGTTGTTCATGCGGATCTTCGGCTTGTACATCTGGAAGGGGTTGGCGGCGGGGGCGGGCTTGGAGTAATCGGTGCGCTGCGGCTCGGTGCCATGGGCTCCGGTGCAGGTGGCGCAGGGGCATTCGTCACGCAGGAGTTCGCAGGAGAAATCGCTCTTGTGGCCGTCGGACCAGTCGATCTTGATGCCTTTGGATTTAGAGACGGCGAGGTGCAGCGGATCCGTGGAAATGGTCATGGGAGATTCCTAATGAACGCGTTCGATATCGCGGACGCCGGAGACACGGCGCATGGCGGACACGATGCGCTCCAGTTGTTTCTTGTCGCGCACTTCCACCGTCATCTCGACGATGGCCGAATCGAACTGCTTCTCGTCGGCGTGTGCTTCGACGCTGCGGATGTTCACATCCTCGTCGAACAGGATCTGGGTGAGTTGGTTGAGCATGCCGGCGCGATCGTCTGTATGGACCACCAGGCGGACATGGAACGACTCGCCCGCGCCGCGCGCCCATTCGACCTCGATGCGGCGCTCGGCCTCATACATCAGGTTCTGGACGTTCGGGCAGTTCTTGGAGTGGACGGCGACGCCTTTGCCGCGGGTGATGTAGCCGACGATGGGTTCGCCTCGAATGGGGTTGCAGCACTTGGCGCGATAGGTGAGCAGGTCGTCGATGCCCTTCACCTGGATGACGTAGTCCTTGGCCGCGCCGGACTTATCCTTGTCCTGTGAAGGGGTGGGCAGCGGTGAGGGCGAGACGGGTGTTTCCGGCTCCACCACATCCGGCGCGAGTTTGGCCAGCACCTGGCGTGCGGAGAACTTGCCCCAGCCGAGGGCGGCCTGAAGATCCTCGATCTTGCTGTAGCCGTAGTCGCCGGCGACGGATTCCATCTGCGCCCGGGTGATGCGGCTCATGGCCACACCGAGGCGGCGGGCCTCGCGTTCCAGCAGCTTCTGGCCGAGTTCGACGGCCTTTTCGCGTTCCGTCGCATTGATGACATGACGGATCTTGTTGCGGGCGCGGGCTGTCTTGACGAAGGTGAGCCAGTCGCGGCTGGGCTGGCCGCCGTTCTGGGTGAGGACTTCGACGACGTCACCGTTGCGCAGGGAGTGCTTGAGGGGCACCATGCGGCCGTTCACCTTGGCGCCGATGCAGGTGTGGCCGACATCGGTGTGAATGGCGTAGGCGAAGTCGACGGATGTGGCGTCACGCGGCAGGACAACGACACGGCCCTTGGGGGTGAAGCAGTAGACCTCTTCCGGATATAAGTCCACCTTGAGGTTGGACATGAAATCGGAAGGGTCGCCCATTTCGCGCTGCCACTCGACAAGTTGGCGCAGCCAGGCGATGCGTTGATCGTCGTCGCCCGGGCCTTTCTTGCCTTCCTTGTACTTCCAGTGCGCGGCGATGCCCTCTTCGGCGAGACGGTGCATCTCCTCCGTGCGGATCTGGACCTCAAAAACGACACCGTTGGGGCCCATGACCGACGTGTGAAGGGATTGGTAGAGGTTCGGACGGGGAATCGCGATGAAGTCTTTGATGCGGCCGGGGATGGGATGCCACTCGTTGTGGATGACACCGAGGGCGGCATAGCAGTTCTTCACGGAGTCCGTGATGATGCGGATACCAAGGAGGTCGTACACCTGGTCGATGGGAATGCGCTGCTTGCGGAGCTTCTGGTAGACCGACCAGGGCCGTTTCACACGCCCCTGGACGCGGACGGGGATCGCCTCTTCGCCGAGCTTGTTCTGAATGGTGGTGCGGATCTCGTCGAGGACTTCCTCGTTGGCTAGGCGGCGAGTTTCAATGGCTTCGCGAACTTCCCGGTAGGCTTCCGGGTCCAGATAGCGGAAACCGAGATCCTCGAGCTCGGCGCGCAGTTTGCCCATGCCCAGGCGGTGGGCGATGGGGGCGTAGAGTTCGATCGTTTCAGCGGCGATGCGTTCCTGGCGGTCGCGGGAGATGGAGTCCAGCGTGCGCAGGTTGTGCATGCGGTCAGCCAGCTTCACAATGATGACGCGGATGTCCTCCACCATGGCGAGCAGCATCTTGCGGACGCTCTCGGCCTGGCGGACTTCGCGATTGTGAAGGTTGATCTTGCTGAGCTTCGTGACGCCGTTGACGCAGCGGGCGACGTCCTCGCCAAAGGCTTTGCGGATTTCCTCGGAGGTGGTCTGCGTATCTTCCAGCGTGTCGTGCAGGAGCCCTGTTTCGAGGCACACGAGATCCATCTGCATGTCTGCGAGGATCTGGGCGACGGCGACAGGGTGGAACATGTACGGCTCACCGGAGTCGCGCTTCTGAGGGGCATGCTTCTCGCATGCGAACTCGAAGGCACGGCGCAGCGGACCGAGGTCGTCGTTGGGGCGGCGGGCGCGAACGGTCGCCTCGACGTTGTTGTAAGCGGCCTCGAGGGCCGGCGTAACTCCAGGCAAGGTAGGGGTTTCCGGTGAGACAGGTGCCGCGGGTTCGAGGCGAGTCGGGGAAGAATCCATCTTCACGGCCAAATGCGCCGGCGTCGTGGCCGCTGCGCCAACTGATACAGAAAGAGCGAGGGCATCCCTGAATGAGATGCCCTCGCTCTTATTCTAACGAATCTGACGGCCTGCGGTACAAAGCGCTTACTTAGCGGGCGCTTCTTCCGTGGTGATGCCCTGGGTCTTCGGAGCGCGTTCGGCCTTGATCTTGCGCGTTTCGAGAGCCTGAGCCATGAACTTGTCGGCCATTTCGGTTTCTGCTTTGTAATCCGCGTCGGAGTCGGCGATATCGGCCCGTTCGCGGTGCAGCAGATTGAGGTAAGCCATCGCGTCGTCGTACTCCTTGTCGATGCTGAGGGCTTTCTCCAGATTCTGGATGCCTTCGGCAACGACAGCGGTGTACTTCTCGGCGAGTTCAGCCTTCACCTTCTTGTCCTTGATGGGACCAGGAGCTTCCGGCTTCATGCCCAGCTTATTGCGTGCGCTCATCCAGGCCGGGTAGAACTTGGCCCAGGCAATGACGCCGAGAGAGTAGAAAGCTTCCTTCTCGTTGGGGTCGACTGAAGCGAGCTTCTTGTACCATTCAGCGGCTTTGTCGAGACGAGCCAGTTTCTCTTCGGGCGTAGGAGCGCCTGTGACCTGTTGGTAAGCCAGGGAGGCCAGCGACTTCAAAGCGGTGGTGTCGCCGGGGTTGGCGCGCAGAACCTCAAGGAAGTTGTCGTTGGCGTTCTTGGCGAACGCTACGTTTTCGGGGGACTCAGCACCGGGGATGTACTGGCTCATGTAAGCGGTGGCCAGGTACAGGCGAGCGGTGGGGTAAGTAGGGTCGAGTTCAATGGCCTGCTTGAAGAACTCGACGGAATCAGCGTACTTGGCGTTCTTGAAGGCCTGAACACCTTTATTCAGATTGTCGCGAGCCTGCAGCTTTTTGCAGCCAGAGGACATGCCGGCGAGTAATAGTGTCGCCGCGGTGAGAATTACGAGCGCTTTGCGATTCATCAGCGTACCACCTCAGGCTATTCGCCGGCCTCCATCTTGGCGGTCATTAGGCCGACCTTGTCCATTTGCGCGCCCTTGGCGATATCAATCGCCTTGGCAACGTACTGGAACTCAAGATCGGGGTCCGCCTTGACGAAGCAGATGCGTTCAGCGCGCGTTTTGAATACGTCAAGCAGACGTTCCGCCAGTCGTTCTTCGGAGATCGGCTCCGTATTCAGCATCATCGAGCGATCTTTGTTGATGATGATGACCACGGTACGATCCACCGGAGGAGGAGGTGAGTTCGGCGGCGGCGGCTGCGGGATCGTGGCCTCGAGACCTTTGGGGGTAAGAGGCGTGATGACCATGAAAATAATGAGAAGAACGAGGAGAACGTCGATCAGCGGAGTCATGTTGATTTCTGACTTCGGTCCGCCGCCGTCTCCGCCAACTGCCATGCCCATAGGAAATCTCCTTTAAAACTGTTCAAGTCCGCGCCGCCAAACTTCTCAGTCAGGTAGCGCCTGGGCCGGCCCTGAGGGCGGCCCGACTAAATTACTTTGCTTCAGCGGCAGCCGGCTCGCCAGCGCCAGCTTTCCTGGCCTTGGCATCCAGGTCGGTGAGCAGACCGATGTTGTCGACGCCTGCCGCGCGCAGGTTATCGACGACATCCACAACCTTCTCGTAGCGAGCACGTGAATCGGCTTTCACGTAGCAGGTCTTATCGAGGCGGGTGGAGAGGAGGTCTTTCACTTTTCCAGGAAGGTCGGCCGGATTGACTTGGCTGGATCCGAGCCAAGCCCGGCCATCGCGAGTCACGGCCACCAAGACAGCGTCTTCCTTATCGGCGTTCTGCATCGCAATCGGGTTCATCGTCTTGGCAAGGTCCACGCTGACGCCCTTGGAGAGCATCGGCGTGATGACCATGAAGATGATGAGCAGCACGAGCATCACGTCGACCATCGGGGTGACGTTGATGTCTGCGATGGTAGCGCCCGCCGCCTGTTTCTTCTTCTTGTCTGACATTCGGGTTCTCCTTATCCCGGCAGAAGTAACTCCGCGCTGCCCGGGGGCTCCAGACCCGGAGCCCCCGGCAACGGCGAAATCAACTCGCCGGACTCGCTTACAGTGCCTGACCTGACAAACTTACTTGGTCGCAGCCTTCTGCGACTTCTTCAGGAAGTAGTCGATCAGTTCGGAGCTGGAGTTGCCCATCTCCACGTCGAACGCCTTCACGCGGTTGTTGAAGTAGTTGAACATCCACACCGCGGGGATAGCCACGAAGAGACCGATAGCGGTGGTGACCAGGGCTTCCGAAATACCGCCGGCCACAGCGCCGAGACCGGTGGACTTTTCAGACGAAATGCCCTTGAACGCGTTGATGATACCGACGACCGTGCCGAACAGACCCACGAAGGGGCCGGTGGAACCGATGGTGGCCAGACCGCTGATGCCGCGCTCCATCTCGGAGTGCACGATCGCTTCGGCACGCTCGAGGGCGCGCTTGGAGGCTTCCATCTCTTCGCCGGGGATTTCGGTGCTCATCTGGTGAGCGCGAAATTCCTGAAGACCAGCCACGACGACCTTGGCGAGGTGCGACTTCTTGTAGCGATCAGCAATCTTGATGGCTTCATCGAGCTTGCCTTCGCGGAGGGCGCCAGCAACGGCCGGGGCAAACAGACGGCTCTGCTTGCGAGCGGCATTAAAAACGATCAGGCGATCGATCATCACGCCGATTGACCAGGCGGACATGATGAACAGAACGATGACGACGACTTTGGCCAGCCATCCCATCTGAGACCACATCGACCGGAGGTCAAAATTGACGGCCGCCTCCTGGAGCAACAGGAACGACCATACTTGGAACTGAAGAATCATCTTCTTAAATCTCCTGCGAGTTGATTTGTCTTGAACGAATGCGGACTACTACTGGTTCAACGTGAAGTTGACGTCAATCTGAGTCACAACTTCCACCGGTTCGCCGTTCAGCAGCGTGGGCTTGTAGCGCCACTGCTTCACGGCTTCGGTCGCCGACTGCACCAACAGCGGATGGCCTGATACCAGGGTTAGGTTCTGGATCGTACCGTCGCGGCCGATGACAGCGGTGAAGCGGACTGTTCCGGAGATGCGCGCCTGCTTGGCCAAGGGAGGATAAGTGGGCCGAGGCTGGCTGACGAGCATGGCCTGTTGCACGTTGCCGCCCACCGAAATGCGCTTGGGGGTAACGGGCTTGGGAGCCTCCTTGACTGGAGGAGGAGGAGGAGGAGCGGCGCTGCTGATAATGCCGCCAATTACACCACCCGGGGCTCCGCCCGGGACGCCACCAGGAACACCACCCACCACGCCACCGGAGGTGCTGGCAGGAATTTCGTCTTCCTTGATCATGGCGATTTCCTTAGGTACCTGCTTTGGAGCCATCAGGCGGGAACCGTCGAACTGCTTCGGAACCACCTTCACAACCTTCACCACAGCTGCCTGGGGAGGAGGAGGGGGAGGAGGAGGAGGCGGAGGAGGCGGCGCCACCAGCATGGAACTCAAAGCGGTCTTGGGGAGAATTTCCGGATTGAGCAGCGGCAGGATGACTCCTCCCCCGATCAATGCGATCTGCAACGTTGTGGATACGATGACCGTCCAACCTTTGTTGGTTTTAGCCGTTCCATCCACGAAGGTCTGTTCGAACATTGGGCTGTTTCTCCTTGCGTCCGGCCCCCGAGACCTCAGAGACCGTTCTCACCTATTTGGACACCGAAGTTTGCTACCGGTTCCCGGGAATTCCGGTCCCCGGTGTCTTTTTAGCTCAACTTTCTATTCGCCCCGCGACATGGCACGGCCTACTTGGCCTGGGCAGCCACTGGAGCCTTCTTCCGCTTCTGGAGATAGTTGTGCCAGAAGACGAGGATGGGGCTCGCGATGAAGATCGACGAATAGGTACCAACGATAATACCCGCAACCAGGGCGAACGCAAAGCCATTCAGTACCGGGCCGCCGAACAACAGCAGCGCAATAGCCGATATGAAGGTTAGGCCCGAGGTCAGGATCGTTCGGCTGAGCGTCTGGTTGATGCTCAGGTTCACGATCTCTTCACCCAGTTCCTTCCGGGAGAGCTTCAAGGTCTCGCGGATGCGATCGAACACGACGATCGTATCGTTCATGGAGTAGCCGACCAGGGTAAGGAGGGCGGCGACAACGTTCAACGAAATCTCTTTGTTAAAGAGCGAGAACAGGCCCAGCGTGATGATCACGTCGTGGAAGACCGCAATCACGGCCGCCAAACCGTAGATGAACTCGAAACGGAAGGCCAAGTATACCAGCATGCCGCCCAGTGCGTAGAGGGTAGCGAGCACAGCCTTGCTCCGCAGTTCCGCACCGATCTTCGGCCCCACCACTTCCGCACCAATGATGGAGAAGGGGGAGAGGAAGCACTCCTGCTTGATGACACCCAGGATCTGCGGTGTCACGCCGCTTACACCGTTCAGCTGATCGAGATTGGTCACGATTCCTGAACGGGGCGGAGTGTTCTTGAACTCCAGAACATTCTTCGCAACGGACTGCAGCTGTTCTTCGTTGAGAGCCACGCCCGCTCTCTGCATGGGGTCGCGCAAACGATCGGCCAGCGATTGCGCGCTGGCGTTGTTGAAGTCGAATTTGCCGCCGGACTTACCGAAGCTGGCTTCCAGCGTTTCGGTGATGGCGCTCCGCTCCGAGTTGAGTTGAATCTCGTCCTTCAGGGGCGTCCCGATGATGACGGAGTTCTGCCCAGGAATCTCCTGTACGGAGATTTCGCCCGGGATCTTGGAGGAGATTTCCGAACGGAGCTTATCGACAGGGGGTGTTGAAGCGAACTTGACGGTGATGTTGGCGCCACCGGTGAAGTCGATGCCGTACTTGAGCCCACCTTTGCCAATCCAACTGGCCAGGCCCACGACAGTCAGGACCAGCGAGGCCCCGATGAAGATTCCCTTTTTTCCAAGGAAATCGATGTTTGTGTTCTTAAATAGCTCCATGTACCGTACCGAACCCGGACTCCGGGGAGCAGCAGCCTAGGTTGAGCTCCCCATTTCTTATCACAGTTATACGCCGATGCTCAACGTGGCATTCGGCCCCTTGCCAGCCATCTCCATCTGGAACAGGGCGCGGGACACAAACACGGAAGTAAACACGTTGGCCAGAAGACCAATGACCAGCGTGACGGCAAAGCCGCGCACGGCTGGCGTACCGAACATAAAGAGGAACGCGCAACTGACGACGGTCGCCACGTGCGTGTCGATGATGGTGAGGAAGGCCTTGCTGAAACCCGTATCAATTGCCGCGAGCACCGCTTTGCCGGTGCGCATCTCTTCCCGGATACGCTCGAAGATCAGCACGTTGGAATCAACCGCCATGCCGATCAGGAGAATCACGCCCGCGATGCCGGGCAGTGTGAGAACCGCCTTGAGATAGGCCAAGGCGCCGATCAGAATGATCGCATTCAGAATCAGCGCGATCGTCGCGTTCACGCCGCTCATGTGGTAATAGATCAGCATGATGACGATCACCGCAATAAGGCCGACGAGACCCGAAATCAGGCCCTGCTGGATTGAGTCGGCGCCGAGCGAAGGTCCGACCGTCTGCTCCTGCAGGTAGATGACACCAGCCGGCAGCGAACCGGCACGCAGCACGAGGGCCAAATCGCTGGCATCCTGCTGCGAACCTGCGCCGGTGATGCGGCCCGAATCCTCGATGCGGCTCTGGATCACCGGAGCGCTGCGGATCTGGCTGTCGAGCACAATGGCGAGGCGCTGCCCGACGTTCGACTCAGTGAACTTGCCGAAACGGCCCTTGGCATCCTGGGCGAGGACAAATGACGTCTCCCACTTGCCGAACTCATCCTGGGCGGGCTTGGCATCGCGCAGGTCGCGGCCCGTGATCACGGGAGTGCGGGTTACGATGTACCAGCCTTCGTTGTTCTGATCGCCAGCCCGCGGCTGCGAGCGCAGCAGCTTCGTGTTCAACGGCAGCACGCCGCCGGTCTTGGCGAGCGCATCCTGCTGGCGGGGGAACGGACCATCCTTCACTTCGTAAAGCTCGAGCATGGCCGCTGTCTGGAGAATTGCCTTCACGCGGGCCGGATCGTCAAGACCGGGCAGCGACACCAGGATTTCGCCGTCGGCATTCGCGCCGCCGCGCTCCTGCACGCTGCTCTCCGCCAACCCGAGGCCGTTGATGCGACTCTCGATGGTGGTCCGGGACCGGGCCAGGGTGTCCTTCGTCAGCGCCAACGCCTCGGTCGGCTTCATGTTCACCCGATAGTCCGTGGAGTTGACCGGAGTCAGCACCCAACTGGGCATCGACTCGGAAATGAGGGTGCGGAAGGCGGCCGTCTTGTCGGACGGAATGCCCTTGATATCAATCTGGATCTTGTCGGCTTCGGCAATCGTCTTCGGTTCGCTGTGATCCATGGAACCGTAGTTGATGCTCTGCTTGCCAAGCTCTTCCTTCAGCCGTTCAATCTGCTGAATAGCCTCGGCCTTGAAGGCATCCTGCACCTGCACCTGCAGCACCAGGAGCGTGCCGCCTTTCAGGTCCAGGCCGAGGCGGATGTTATTGTGCCAATTCGCGATGAGCTCATCCTTCGACTTGGGGATTCCGATCATGCCGTAAACACAGATGAGCACGACGGCGACGATCAGGACGGCTTTCCACTTGAGATTCTGCATGTGTTCTAACTTTCCGCTGTGATTAAGACTTCTTCTCCTGGTTCGCCAGGCTCGCTACCGAACCCCTGGCGAATTGCAGTTTCACGTTATCCGGCTTCACGCGCAACACCAGGGTGTCGTCTTCGTTGATGCCGACGATGGTGCCGACCACGCCGCCGTTGGTGACCACCTGGTCACCGGCTTTGAGCTCGGACAACATCTTTTGTTGCTGCTTCTTCTGCCGCTGCATGGGCATGAAGAGTAGGAAGTAGAAGATCCCGAAAATCAGGAGTATAGGGACGAATTGCAGCAGCGAGCTAGCCGCTGCGGGCGTCTGGAGAAGGAGGAAATTCATTTCCGTTCCGGTGTCACCCAAAAGTTTGGACTCGATGTCTGCGACGCGCGGAACCCGCCCTGCATCTATGAGGTGTGGGCTGAGTTTGGACTTGAGGCGAGCCTGCGCGCAGTCTTCAAGAACTCGGGGAATGTCCCAAGCAAAATAGCCTCTCGCATCCGGCGCATGATGTCAAGGTAATGCGTCAGGTTGTGCAGCGTGGCCAGGGTGCTGAAGAGGATCTCTCCGGCCTGAAACAGGTGCCTCAGATAGGCCCTCGAGTACGTAGTGCAGGTGTGGCACCGGCAATTCTCGTCAAGCGGCCTCGAATCTTCACGATACTGTGCCTGTTTGATGACAACCTTGCCCTCCGAGGTGAACAGGTAACCGTTGCGGGCGTTGCGGGTCGGCATCACACAGTCCATCATGTCGACGCCTCGGGCCACATACTCCGGCAACTCCTCCGGAGCCCCTACGCCCATCACGTAGCGGGGTTTGTCCGCTGGTAACAGCGGAACGGTAACCTCCGTCATCTCCATGCTCAGTTCGCGCGGTTCCCCAACACTCAAGCCCCCCACGGCATAGCCTTCGGCGTCCAGTTCGCCCAGTTGGGCGACGCATTCGCGGCGCAGGTCGGCGTACATCGACCCTTGCACGATGGGAAAGAGGGCGTTGCGCGGCTCGCGGGACTCCATCCGCTCCCGGTAGTGGCGCATACCCCGGCGGGCCCAGCGGACCGTCATTTCCATCGACTTGCGGGCTTCGGCATGCGACGAAGGATAGTCCGTGCACTCGTCCAGCATCATCATGATGTCGCTGCCCAGCGAGAGCTGGACGTCCACCGTCGACTCCGGCGTGAACATGTGCTGATCGCCGTTCAGGTGCGAGCGAAACAGCACACCTTCTTCCTTGAGCTTTCTTAATTGACTCAGCGACCAGACCTGAAAACCGCCCGAGTCGGTAAGGATTGCACGCGGCCATTGCATGAAGCCGTGCAGCCCGCCGAAGCCCTCAATCAGCTTATGGCCCGGACGCAGATAGAGATGGTAGGTATTGCCGAGGATGATCTTGGCGTCCAGTTCCTCCAGCAGGTGTTTGCGCGTGAGCCCTTTCACCGTCCCCTGCGTGCCGACCGGCATGAAGACAGGGGTTTCGATGGTTCCGTGGGCGGTATGGAGCAGGCCGGCGCGGGCGCCTGTTTCGGGGCAGACGGCCTGTTTTTCAAAGTGAAGCGTCTTCAAGGGGTAAACTAGTTATTCTAACTCCCCCATGGCACTGCGGTTCTACAACACTCTCACCCAGGAACTCGAAGAGTTTCAGCCACAGGATGGCAAGACGGTCCGCATGTACACCTGCGGCCCGACCGTCTACTCGTTCGTACACATTGGGAACTTCCGTACGTTCTCATTCCAGGACATCCTGCGGCGGACCCTGAAAGCTCGCGGCTTCACGCTGGACCACGTCATGAACATCACGGACGTCGAGGACAAAATCATCCGCAATGCAATGGCGGCGGGCCAGACGATCCAGGAGTATACGGCGCAGTACACGCAAGCTTTTAAGGACGATTCGGCCACGCTGCGGCTGGAAGCGCCTGAGCGGCTCGCCTTTGCCACGGAACACATCCCTGAGATGGTGAACGCCATCGAGCGGCTGGCGGCCGGCAACCACACCTATGCGAACGAGGGCTCGACTTACTTCCGTATTTCGACGTTCCCGGAGTACGGCAAGTTGTCGCATACGAACTTCAGCGGCAACATCGCCGGAGCGCGGGTAGAAGTAGACGAGTACGACAAGGCCGATGCGCGCGACTTCGTCCTGTGGAAGGCGCAGAAACCGGGCGAGCCGGCGTGGGAGACTCCTTTGGGCGAAGGCCGGCCGGGCTGGCACATCGAATGCTCGGTGATGGCGATGAAGTATCTCGGCGAAACCATCGATATCCACACGGGCGGAGTGGACCTGGTCTTCCCGCATCACGAGAACGAAATCGCCCAGTCGGAAGCGATCACCGGCAAGCGTTTTGTCCGCTACTGGCTGCACGCCGAACACCTAATGGTGGAAGGGCAGAAAATGTCGAAGTCGCTGGGCAATTTCTACACCCTGCGCGACATCATCGAGAAAGGCTACTCGCCGGAGTCGATTCGCTACCTGCTGGTTTCGGCCCACTACCGCAAGCAGCTCAACTTCACGTTTGACGGGCTGAAGGGCGCGGCGGCCTCCCTGGAGCGCCTGCGCAACTTCGAACTGCGGCTGAAGAACGACCGCCTGCCGGAGGGTATCAATCCCCAGGTGGAGGAACGGACGGCAGCAGCCAGCTCAGCATTCAACAAGGGCCTGGATGACGACTTGAACACGTCGGACGCGTTGGCCGCCATTTATGAATATGTCCGCGACGCCAATACGGCGATGGATGCCGGGCAGTTCCAGGCGGGAAATGCGCCCGGCGCCCACGCCCTGCTGGCCGAGTTCGATGCCGTCTTTGACGTGCTGAAGCCGACGCTCCAGAGCGGAGCGCTCACGGACGCGGAGATCGACGAGAAGGTGGCCGAGCGCAACAAAGCCAAGAAGGCCAAGGACTTCAAGCGGGCCGACGCCTTGCGCAACGAATTACTGGAGCAGGGAGTCGTCCTGGAAGACACGAAAGACGGAGTCCGCTGGAAGCGGAAGTAAGCGCCCAGGGCCAGATACTCAACACGAAATGAACATCCAAACCAAAGCCGTTCACTCCGGAGACCGGAAGCAGCCTCAGAAGCAGATTCCGGTGGCGACGCCCGTGCATTTCGCCGCCAGTTGGGTTTGTTCCGACCAGGCTGAGCAGGACCGTATCTTCGCCGCCGAGGAGAAGGGTTTCGCTTACTCGCGCTACCACAATCCGACGAATGAGGCACTGGAAGAGCTGATCACCTCGCTGGAAAACGGAGCGGGTGCGCTGGCCTGCGCGTCGGGCATGGCCGCTCTGCAGCACTCGTTGATGGCTGCCCTGCTGGACCGCCGCCGCAAAGTGCTGTGCGCGCGCGACGTCTACGGCGCCACCATCAAGCTGCTGATGGATGTCCTGGGTCCGTTCGGGGTCGAGACCACCTTCGTCGATACCGGAGACCTGGCGGCTGTGGAACGCGCGATGGAGGAGGAGAAACCCGGCGTCCTGCTGCTGGAGACGATCTCCAACCCGCTTCTGCGAGTCAGTGATCTGCCGGCGCTGGCGGCCCTCTGCCGCAAGCAAGGCACGGCGCTGGTGGTCGACAACACGTTTGCCTCGCCGCTGCTGGTCCGTCCGCTGGAGATGGGCGCGCACATCGTCGTCCACAGCTCGACGAAGTATCTGGGCGGCCATGGTGACACGCTCGGCGGTCTGATCGTGAGCGACGAGGAGCACCTGGAGGCTGTGCGGCGTTTGTCGCGCATCGTGGGACCGGTCATGGGTCCGATGGAGTGCTTCCTGACTATGCGCGGCATCAAGACCTTCCCTCTCCGTGTAGAACGGCAGTGCCGCAACGCCCAGGGACTGGCCGCCTGGCTGCGCCAGCAACCCGGCGTGGAGCGCGTCTACTACCCGGACGATCCGCAACACCCCGATGCCGAGGTCGTCTCGCGGCTCCTGCCGGACGGCTTGTTCGGCGGCATGGTGAGCTTTGAACTGAAGAATGCGCAGTCGAAGGAAGGCGCCTTCGAGTTTCTCGACCGCCTGAAGCTGATCGTCAAGGCCACCTCGCTGGGCGACGTTCACACGATGGTGCTCTACCCGTGGATCTCCTCGCATCGTGATGTGTCGCCGAAGCAGAAGCAGCGGATGGGGATTCGTGAGAACCTGATCCGGCTCTCGGTCGGGATTGAAGCCCTGGACGACCTCGTCGCCGACGTGGCCCAGGCGTTGGCGTAAGCCAGATCACATTCAACGGGAGAGGAGGTGGGGCTTGCGCCGACCTCTTCTCCTCAATCCGCCGTCAGTCCTTCTTCACCACGCGCCAGCGGACCCGGACGCCATCCTGCTCATCCCATTCCGACCACGGCAGCGGCCCTTCCAGGCGTTTCGGCAGGTTGAGGTGGTAGTAGAGCAGCCGCCCCTGCAGCGACACCGTGACGGTGCTGGCCTGTTCCGTCGAGATCACATAGGAACTGCCCGCCACCACGCAGCGGCCCTCCGCGCATTTCTTGTCCCAGAACTGCGAGCTGACCTCCTCCTTCTTCTGTGCCTTCGAGTTGGTCCAGTAGACGTTCTGAATGGGGCCCTCGCCCAGCGCCGCCGCCGGGTAGTCCAACTCAAACTCGACGATCGGCACTTTCGAGAAGATCGGCTGCTGGCGCGGATTCGCGCTGTAAACCATCAGCATCAGCCCCAGCACGAGAAGGACGCTGCCCGAACCGAGCAGCCAGTTACCCCACGTCTGCGAGTGGCCGTAAAACCGCAAGACGGCTCCGCTGCCCAGCAGTAGCCCCGCCACTCCGCCGATGGGTCCAAAGATAAAGAACCCGTACATCGCCGCGGCGCCCTCGCGCGGCCCGGCCACGGACGTGAACCACGCAGCCGCGCCGTACCCCATGCCCACCCCAGTCAACACCCCCAGGACCAAGCCCGCCAGAATCGCCCCAAATACCATCTCAGTAGCCTAGCACCGGGACCGCCTTCTGTTGCTCGCTTTGCGCCGCCCATTCACGGCTCCGCGCCGTCCAACCGAACCTGCTGGCCACGACGGAGGTCCGCCTCTACATTGCCTACATGAGGGAATTCAAGAATGCCCAACGGGCAATGCTCTGCCCTGCCCTGCTGCTGCTGGCCGCGCTTCCCGCCAAGCCCGCCGGCCACTGCGACAGTAATCCCGAAACCGCCTGGTGCCAGGCGAAGACGATCTTCATTTGTGCCCGCTCCGGCTTCATGCGGGAAGCTGAACTCGAACGGGCCATTATTCAGAAACCGGAGTTCGCCAAAACCGGTCTGGTCATTACGCGCACCCAGAAAGACGCCGACCTCGTGCTGGAGGTGCGCCGCAAGCCGTTCACCTCGCAGTTCACGATTTCCGTGATCGACCGGCGCCGCCAGTTGCTCCTCGGCAGCGACCGCTCGAATTCAATCGGCGGCCACATCGAGCCGAAGCTGGCCAATGACTTTGTCAGGATGCTCCGCGCCAACCGCTAGGAGCGGGCCTTCTCCGAGACGGACTTCAAGACCTGCAGCCGGGCGTCATTCAGGCCGTTCTCAGCAAAGATTGAGACGCCGGCCGCGCCTGCCTGCAGGGACTCGCGCACCGCGTCAGCGAACTCGGCCTCTTTCATGCCGCCCAGGAACAGACCGCTGTAGAGCGGCGCTTTGACGGCGCCCACGCCTTCCCTGGTCATTTTGCCGACCCAGGCCGGGGTCTCCTGGTAGAACGAGTGGTAGATCATCGGCAGGAAGGCGTCGAGCTTCCAGCGGCCCCAGTCCTGCCGGACATTGATGCGGGCGAGGCTCGGACCGGGAAAGACGGCCGCGGTGATCTGCTTCTTCGCCGCATGGGCGGCCGGTACAAGGTACCCATTCACCAGGCCGGTTACCATATCAAGCCGGAACTGGAACCACTTCTCATCCAGCTTCGCGTCCATCTTCTGCATCGGATCGGAGCCATACTTCTTCTTGAACTCGGCCCGCTCGTACTCGGTGTAGCCGTAGTCGTATTCGGGAAAGACGTGGTCCTGAACGATGTTGTACTTCTTCCACAAGCCGCTGGGCAGAATCGCATCGGGATGGCGAATGTAATCGAGATGGACTCCGGTGAGTTCAGGAATGGAGGCGATCTCCTTCACCGTGCCCAGCACCCACTCGCGCACTTCAGGCCGGCCCGGATCCAGGAACTTGTAGTACTGCACGTAAGCCGGCTTGTCTGACGCGGACTCGCCTTTGGCATTCACGTTGTACCAGTCGGGGTGCGCTTTGATGACCTCCGGATTCATGCAGGGCATGCACCACATCCAGGCATGCACTTCGAGCCCCGCGGCCTTGGCAAGCGGCAGGATCAGGCCGAGCCAATCCTGCTTCACCGGCAGCCGGGTGCTGGCGAAGAACGCCTCCCGGCCGGCATAGACTTCGGGCAGAATCGCCTGGATGCCCGCTGCGCGCAGTTTCTCGAAGCGGAGCTTCCACTCGTCTGCGGTCGGACGGGTATTCGTGGGAATCCAAGCCCAGTTCTTGACACCCGCCGCGCGCGGCTTAGCCTCGAGTGATTCCAATACAGCGGCGGCCACGAGGCTCTGCCGGAGAAACGAACGCCGATTCACGCTCATGGCGCCCATCATATTGCGTTGGCTGGGCTAACGCACGACCTTCGCGCGCAGGATCTTGTCGAGCCGCGGGAAGCGCGCATCCAGATACTTGTTCCCTTCGGTGGCAATGCGCGAGGCGTTCGGCCCGCGCCCGGGCGGATCCCATTCGCCATACCCTACGTAGAGCTTCTCGAAGACGTCCAAACCCAGGGTGACTTTGCCGAACGGAGCGAAGCCGTCCTTGTCCAGATCCGAATTGTCCTTCAGGTTCACAAAGACCTGGGTGCGGCGCGAGCTCTTGCCGCTTTGCGCGAACGAGATGGTCCCCTTGACGTTCTTCTGCTTCACGGCGTCGTCTTCGATGGGCTTGGCGTTGAGCATCGCGTTCGTGTTCGGGTCGCCGGACAACCCGAACTGGACGATGAATTCGGGCCTGACGCGGAAGAACCGCGTGTCGTTGAAGAAGCCCGTGTTCACCAGCATCCAGAACTGCTCCGCTCCCTTCGGCGCCCAATCCTTGTGCACTTCCACGACAAACGAACCCTTGGAGGTGTCGAAGAGCACCTTGTACACATCGGGCATCGGCTGGTCTTTCAGTGACTTGCCGGCGGCTACCTTCTTAGGGGGCGGGGCGGGTTTCTCGCCGCAGGAGACGAGCAGGAGCGTGGCGGCGAGACAAAGCAGATAACGCATGACGCCATTATTTCATTTCGCCGCGGATTCGTCGCGCGGCCGGACGGGTTCCAGCCGCGCCCAAGGGGAAACTACCGGCCGGCCCAGGCTAAACCGTCAGCGCCTTTGCCCGCCTCGATCATCTGTTCGACAGACCAGTCGGAGGTTCGGATCGCCGCCACCTTCTTGCTGGAGTCGCAGGAGACATAGGCCACCTTGCCATCCGGACGCACCAGCACTTCCTGCGGAGCAGCCGGCACATCGATCGTCTTCGTCACCTTCATGGTGCCGAGGTCGACCACCGCCACTTTGTTCGCCTTGGAAACCGCCACTACCAGGTACTTCCCATCCGGAGTCGGTGCGGTCCCATAGCCCGGAGCCGGCAAGTCCACCCAGGACTTAATAGTGTTCGTCGCGGCGTCGATGACCGCCAGCCTCGGCGCGGTCTGGTCTGAGGTGAAAACGAGCTTGTCGTCCACGGAAAGCGCAATACGCTGCGTATTCCTGGAGATCGGGATGATCTTCACCGTCTTCTTCGCATCCAGGTCGAGCACGGAGACCGTCCCTGGACCGACATTCGCGGTGTAGCCGCGCTTACCGTCACGGCTGATTGCCAGCATGTGCGATTCAGCCTGTCCGGTAGGGACGGTGCCGACAATCTTCAGAGATTTGGGGTCGATCACGGTGATGGTGTTGTCGAGTTCCGTGGTCACGTACAGCAGGCCATTCTTCGGCCCGATCACCGGGCAATGGGGCCGGATACCCTTGCCGAAATCGACATTGCCGGTGACTTTGTGGGTCTTCAGGTCGACCACCACCATGTTGCGTCCATCCGTGCCCGGCTTGCCGACCCCGGAGTTGCCATAAATGGGCGCGTAGGCCACACGCCCATCGGGCGAGGCCACCAGTTCATGCGCCGTCTCACCGCCTTCGGGCACTGCGGCAATCGACTTGCCGGTTTTGGGATCGATGATCGCCACGGCCTGATCGCCTTTATTCGCCACCAGCAGCAGGCCGCCTTGCCCCAAGGCCATGTTCACGCACAGTGGTAACAGCAGGATCCAGGTTTTACGCATCGCAAGAAAGCTCCTCTTTATTTGGGCGCTCCCCGGCGCGCCTAGCCCCAAACCCGCTTCGTGACAGCCATTCTCCCACCCGGCTCCTGCCGAGACAACCGGGCGGGAATAAACGGACGGAAAGCTGGGATCTATGGGCGCATACTCATCACTGGAAGCCTCATGAAACTGGGAAACATCGTTGTCTATCCTTGCGCAGCCGCCGCGCTGATCGCCCTAACTGCCGCACTCGTGGCGGCCGCATTGGGCGATGCCGGACCCGCGGCCCCGGTTCTGGTGGAGCTCTTTACGTCGGAGGGCTGCTCCAGTTGCCCACACGCTGATGCGGTGCTGGCCCGCCTCGACCAGGAGCAGACCGTTTCGGGTGTGCCCGTGATCGTCCTCAGCGAACATGTCGACTACTGGAACAGCATCGGCTGGAAGGATCCCTTCTCCTCCCCACAGTTCAGTGCGCGGCAGCAGGCCTATAGCCAGGCGTTCCGGCTGGAATCCGCCTACACCCCGCAGATGGTGGTGGACGGCCGCGCGCAGTTTGTCGGCAGCGACATAGCCGCGCTCCAAAGTGCGGTAGCTAAAGCGGCCCGTCTGGGTAAAGCAGAGCTGCGGATCCTGGCGGCCGTCCGCAATGGTACGGAGGCGGCCATTGAAATAGAGGCCGGACGTGGCACGTCCAACCCGAAGGAGGATTGGAACGTGTGGGTCGCTTTGGCCAGCGACAGGGAGTCAGTGGCCGTCAGGCGCGGCGAGAATTCCGGCCGGGAGCTCACGCACGTGGCCGTGGTCCGCACCCTTGTCAACGGCGGCAGCGTGAAGCATGGCGGCAGCTTCCACAAGACCGTACGCGTCCCGCTCGACCCCAAGCTGAAAGGCATACGAGCGGTTGTCTTCCTGCAGCCGTCCGGAGCCGGTCCGGTCGCCGCCGCCGCCATGCGGCCGCTGGCCAACTGAAGCAGGTCAATCCGCGGGCTGCAACTGGACGGAAAACATACCCTGTAGCGGCCCGGTCCGTTTCGTCACCCGGAACCGGCCGCGCAGGTGATAGGATCCGCCATCCAGCACCAGCACGCTGCGGCCCTGGACCTTCGGCAGATTGTATTCCGTTCCCTGGCAGCGGGGCGCCGAAGGAGTTTCGCCCTCCTTCAGGACTTCATCACAGGTATCGAAAACATCGATGAAGTCGAACTCCTTCTCGCTGCCGCCCTGGAATTCTGACCTCGGGATGACCACATCCAGCCGGACCACCGCTTCCTGATGATGCTCCAGGAAGTCCGAGAATCCGCCGTCGAGGTCCAACTGCCCCACCGTCCCTTTGAACTCGGGGATTTTACTGCTCGAGCAACCGCTCATCATTCCGGCTGCGATCAGGAAACTCAGGCAAACCGGCGCGTGACGACCCATAGTCCATACCCACCCAACCCCATTGTGCCCAATGCGAGGATCGAAATGAGTCCACCCACCCGGCTCAGCACCACCAGCAGCGAAAACAGGAACACGATCGCGAGCAGCCCGCCGCCGGCGATCCTCGACCACATCTGGCCCGCATACAGCCCTTGGCTCGTGAAGTAGAGGCCCGCCGCGAATAGCAGGCCGCAGACCGAGCCAACGAGCAGTCCCTTGCTGATTCCAAAGGCAGCGGCGTCGAAGACACGGCCGGCTTTTCCTGCCGCGTAGTCCATCATCTCCAGGCCAGTGATAATCGGCCCTCCTTTTCCGCTGGGCGGAGTGGGGGGCGGCTTGGGGCCGGCGTGCGCCATCCTGTAGGTCGTGAAGCCGAAGTAGCAACTGCCGATGGCAGCCGGCACGCCCACAATTGCAGCAAAGATCAGGAACCCCTTGGCCAACATCTGGGCCTCTTGCGAAATCATTACCCTCTCCCCCAAATCGTCATTCCAAAATAAAGAGCCCAGAGCCCGAAGAATCCCAGGTACAGCGAACCCTCTCCAGGATTCGTCGCCAGGATCGTCAGGCAACCCGCCATCGCAGCCGCGACCAGCACGGCCACCACACACAGAAACGTGCGCTCCTGCGGCAGAAACACCGAGACCAGCATCGCCAGCAGCAGCACGGGCACCCCGGCCGTCATCAGATCGCGCACCAGGCTCGCCGCCCCGGCCCCGCTCCGGTAGGTGAGTTCCAAACCCTTGCCCACCGTCAGCACCAATGCAAAGCCAACCAGGGCTATGGCGCTTGCCAATCCCACTACCCAGCGCAGGAACAGAATCATAGAACGGAAACCAGTCTCCGTAGTATAGGGCCAATCCTGTCCCGGCCTTCGCTAGACTGTAGAGTCACCCTGGAACTCTATGCCCAACCTGCTCCGCCCGGTCGTTCTTTTCGCGGCTCTTTTCTGCACGGCAGCCTTCCCGCAAACGAAGGAACGCCCGGTTCGAGCCGTCACCGATCCGGGTGTCATCACCACGCGGCAGAGCATCACTCCGGCCGGCATTCCCCTGGTATTCCAGGGCAAGGTGTACGGCGTCGGCTTCGGCAAAGACGATACCGAAATCTGGGTCCTCAACCAGACCCAGCTCTACCAGGTGGACTGGCGCAGCGGCCGGATCCTGTCGAACATCACCCACAACTCGACACCCGCTTATCAGGGCTTGGTCACCCACCAGGGCATACCGTACGTTGCGGCCACGGTGCGTCGCGGCAATCCTGGACTATTCGTCGTCAACGGGACCCAGCTCCAACCGCTGGCCGCGAATCTCGGCAAGCACAACGCGGGCGGCCTGGGGCTGGGCGGCGGGCGCATCATCCTGCCCATCACGGCGCAGAACAGGGCGGTCGTTGTGGAACTTGCTTCAGGCAAGACCCTCGGCGAAGCCGCGACCGGCATCGCGCCCTTCGCCGCCGTAGTGAGCACGGACGGCAAAACAGCCTACGTCTCCAACTGGGGCGGCCGCACCGCCAAACCCGGCGAACGGACATCACCCGCGGGTCCGGGCGCCAATGCGGATCAGGTCCTGGTGGACGATCGCGGCGTGTCGGCTTCCGGCACCGTATCCCGCCTCGACCTCGCCACTTTCAAAACAACCGATTCGATTCCCACCGGACTGCATCCCAACGGCATGGCTTGGGACGAGCCGCACGCGCGCCTGTACATCGCCAATAACAACGACGATTCCGTAACCGTGATCGACACCGCCGCAAAACGGGCCATTCGGCAGCTGAAGATCCAGCCCTTTGCCGGAGTCCCCTCAGGTCTCGCGCCCACGGCCACCGCCGTCTCGGCCGACGGGAAACGCCTCTTCGTCGCATGCGGCGGCATCAACGCCATCGCCGTCATCGACACAGCCAGCGGGCGGGTCGAGGGACTCATTCCGACGGGCTGGTATCCCAGCGGCCTCACGCTCTCCTCCGACGGCAAACGCCTCGCCGTGACCTCCATGCTCGGTGTCGGTTCCGGCTTCGCCGAGAAACCCGAACGCCGCTTCGTCCACAGCTACCGAGGCACGGTGCACGTCATCGACCTGCCCGACGCGCCTCAACTCGCCAGCTACACCCGCGCCGTCGCCGACAACAATCACCTGCCGCTCACCAGCGTCGCAGCGGCCGCCACCACGCCCAACCGCACGCCGAAAGCCGTACCCGAGCGCGCCGGCGACGCCTCCCTGATCGAGCACATCGTCTACATCATCAAGGAAAACCGCACCTACGACCAGGTCCTCGGCGACATGCCCAAGGGCAACGGCGAGCCGTCCCTCGTCATGTTCGGTGAGGACGTCACCCCCAACACACACCGCCTGGCCGATCAGTTCGTACTGCTCGACAACTTCTACGCCTCGGGCGGCAACAGCGCGGACGGCCACCAGTGGCTGGCCCAGGCCAACGAAGTTTCCTACGCGCTCTGGCCCGGTTACGAAGGCCGCAGCTATCCCTTTGACGGCACCGACCCGCTCGCCATCGGGCGCGGCGGCACCATCTGGGACATGGCCCGCAAGCTGGGAAAGACGGTCCGGCTCTACGGCGAATACGGCGGCACGCTGCCGGAGCCGCCCAAACGCCGCATCGAATACCTGAACCGTTGGAAGGCCGGCGAAGACTTCACGGCGGCTTTCAACATCAAGCCGCCCAGCGCCCATCTCACCCCGTTCTTCGCGGCCAACTATCCGCCGTATACGAACTCCATCCCGGATCAGATTCGCGCGCAGATCTTCCTCAAGGACCTGAAGCAGTGGGAGCAGGACGGCAGGATGCCGAACATGACCGTCATGCTCATCAACTGCGACCACACGTTCGGCACCACGCCCGAAACCTCCACCCCGAAAGCCATGGTCGCCGATAACGACCTCGCCCTGGGCAAGATTGTCGAAGCCCTCACGAAGTCGAAGTTCTGGCCGAAAATGGCGATCCTCATCGTCGAAGACGACGCCCAGAACGGCGTGGATCACGTCGACGGTCATCGCACCGTCGCCCTCGCAGTGAGCCCCTATACCCGCCGCGGTCACGTCGACTCCACTTTCTACTCGCACCAGAGCATGCTCAAGACGATGGAGTTGATGCTCGGCCTCCCTGCCCTGTCCCTGTTCGACATGATCGCCAACGAGATGCGCCCCAGCTTCACCAACCAGGCGGACCTCACCCCGTACACGCACGTCCAGCCCAGGCAGGATCTCTTCGAGATGAATCCACCGCTGAAAGCCCTGCGCGGCCAGCCAAAATCGGCCGCCATCGCTTCCGCCAGGATGCGCTGGGATGTCCCCGACGCCGTACCCAGCGGCAAGCTGAACCAGATCCTGTGGCACTCCACACGCGGCTGGAACACACCTTTTCCGGGCGTGAAGATCTCCCTGTTCGCCCCGTACTCCGTCGACATCGACGACGACGATCGATAGCGGCGCTCCGCCTCATCCGGCGGGTACAATAACGCCAGCATGCGGAGACACTCTGGGGGCGGCTGGTCCGCGATCCGCTACACACTGGGCAAGACTTTCGAGGCGGCGACCGGCCCCGTCGACTTCTGGCGGCGCATGTCGTCGAAGAATGCCTGCAAGACCTGCGCCCTCGGCATGGGCGGCCAGGCCGGCGGCATGCACAACGAAGCCGGCCACTTCCCCGAGTTCTGCAAGAAATCCGTACAGGCCATGGCAGCCGATCTCCAGCCGCCCATCGACCCCATGCTGTTCCTCTCGCGCACCGTCGATGACCTCGCCCGCTACACGCCCAGGCAGCTCGAGAATCTGGGCCGCCTCGCCTACCCGCTGCTGCGCACCTCCGGTTCGGCCCGCTACCAGCGCATCTCCTGGGACGAAGCGTTCGACCGCGCCGCCGAAGCGATGCGCGCCACCAGCCCGGACCGCAGCTTCTTCTACTCCTCGGGCCGCAGCAGCAACGAGGCCGCCTTCCTGCTCCAGTGGCTGGCGCGCGTCTACGGCACCAACAACGTCAACAACTGCTCCTATTACTGCCACCAGGCCAGCGGAGTCGGCCTCAGCCAAAGCATCGGCTCCGGCGTAGCCACCGTCACGCTGGACGACCTCGCCCACTGCGACTTCGCCCTGCTAACCGGAGCCAATCCCGCCAGCAACCATCCGCGCCTCATCTCCCAACTCGTGGAAATGCGCGCACGCGGCGGCCAGGTGATTGTCGTCAATCCTCTCTGGGAGCCCGGTCTCGACCGGTTCTACATCCCATCGAAGCCGATGTCCCTCGTCTTCGGATCGAAAGTACACGACCTCTACCTGCAGCCGCGCATCGGCGGAGACATCGCCCTGTTGAAGGCTCTTCTGAAGGTGGTCATCGGCGAAGGAGCTTGCGACGACGAGTTCATCCGCGGCTACACCGTCGGCTTCGACGCGCTGAAGGCCTCGCTGGCAAGCGAGTCCGTCGACGAACTGGCCGCCGGCGCCGGCCTGCCGGCCCAGGCCATCATCGAGGTCGGCAAACGCTACGCCCGCGCCAGGAACGCCGTCTTCCTCTGGGCCATGGGCATCACCCATCACGAGCATGGCGTCGACAACGTGACGGCCATCGCCAACCTGGCCCTCGCGCGCGGCATGGTGGGCCGCCCGCACGCCGGACTGATGCCGATCCGCGGCCACTCGAACATCCAGGGCGTCGGCTCGGTCGGTTTCGCTCCGAACCTTCGCGCCGGGTTCCTGAAGACGATGGAGGAGCTCTATGGGCTCCAGCCCCCTGCAGGCAAGGGCCTCGACTCCATGGGCTCCCTCCTGGCGGCGGAGCAGGACCAGATGGACTTCGCCCTCTTCCTGGGCGGCAACTTCTTCGCAGCCAATCCCGACACCGGCTTCTCGCGAGCCGCCCTCAGCCGCGTGAAGACCACGGTCCACATCAACACCAAGCTCAACCAGTCCCATGTCTGCGTTCCGCCGGAACGCGAGGGCGGCTGCACCCTCATCCTCCCCACCTGCGCCCGCGACGAAGAGACGCAGTCCACCACACAGGAGAGCGGCTTCAGCTTTGTCCGGCTGTCCGAAGGCGGCATGAGCCGCCCGCCCGCCTCGGAACTTAAATCCGAAGTCGAAATCATCACCAGCCTCGGGGCCCGCCTCCTGCCCGAAGGCGGCCCCATCGATTTCCACCGCATGCGCGACCACAACGCCATCCGCCAGGTCATGGCCGACGTCGTCCCTGGCTACAAACCTGTCGCCGGCATCGGCGAGAGCAAACAGGAGTTCCACGTCGAGGGCCGCGTCCGCCATACCCCGGTCTTCCCCACCAGCGACGGCAAAGCTCGCTTCCTCCTCGTGGAGACACCGCCAAACCGGCTGGTGGACGGAGCGCTCCGGCTGATGACCATCCGCTCCGAGGGCCAGTTCAACACAGTGGTGTACGAGGAGGAGGATCGCTACCGCGGCCAGGCTGCCCGTGACGTGATCCTGATGAATGAAGCAGACATGCGCGATCGAGGGCTGGCGGAAGGCACCCGCGTCAGCGTGCAATCAAAGGCCGGCTCAATGACAGGGATCCGCGCCACCGCCTACCCCATCGCAAAAGGCTGCGCCGCCATGTACTACCCCGAAGCCAACGTGCTGGTGGAGAGGGCGGTCGACGGCAAAAGCGGTACCCCGTCGTTCAAGAACGTCGTGGTCCACGTGGAAGCTTCCGGGCAGCCTGGCTAAGACTGCCCGGATCCGAATAGCCGCCCAGACTACTTGGCGGCCAGCACCTCACCAGTGCGCACGGCCGGCGGCGCCGAGGCATTCTTCCGTGAGTGCCACATCACCAGCAGCGCACTCGCCACGAAGATCGACGAGTACGTGCCCACAACCACGCCCGCGAACAAGGCAAACGCGATGCCGTTCAGCACCTCGCCGCCTAGGAAATACAACGAGAGACACGCCAGCAGCGTCGGGCCCGCCGTCAACAGGGTACGGCTCAACGTCTGGTTGATCGACTCGTTCACCAGCGCGAGGAACGAACGCCCCCGCACCCCGTGCTGCATGTTCTCGCGTACCCGGTCGAAGACGACAATCTTGTCGTTCATCGAATAGCCGATCAACGTCAGCAGCGCGGCAATGATGTTCAGGTCGATCTCGCGGTTGGTGAGCGAGAACAGACCCAGCGTGATGACAATGTCATGGATCGTCGCGATCACCGCCGCCGCGCCGGAGATCCACTCAAAGCGGAATGCCACGTAGATCAGCATCCCGCCCAAAGCACAAAGTGTCGCCATCAACGCCTGCTGCCGCAGGTGCGCCCCCGCCTTCGGACCCACTATCTCCGCCGAGCGGATGTTGAAGTGGCCCAGGCCGGTCTCCTGTTTCAGGGCAGTCAGCACCTTTCCATCGACGCCCGCCACCTTCGACAGTTCGTCCATGTTGCCGATCAGGCCGCTGTGCACCTTGTCGCGGAAGTCGGTGATCCGCTTCGCCAGGTCGTGCCGCTCCTGGTCGTTGAGGCCCACCCCCGCTTCCGGCAGCGCCTTCGACAGTGTCTCGTCCAGCGCGCCAACGTTGGCCGTGTTCAGATCCAACTTGCCGTTCGCCAGGCCGTACTTCTCACGCAGGGTCTGCTCGACGATCAGCCGCGTCTTCTCCAACTGCGATTCATCGGCCAGTTCGGTCCCGATGAGGACTTCGCTGGTCCCCTGCGATTCCTGCAGGCTCACCGCGCCCGGCAAACGGGCCGTGAGGTAGCCCCGCAGTTGGTCCAGCGAGGGCTTTCCATCAAACTTCACACTGATGAGCGACCCGCCGCGGAAATCCAGTCCATAGTTCGGTCCGCCCTTGATCACCAGGCTGCCAATGCTGATCACAATCGCCAGCACCGAGAGCCCCAGCGTCAGCGCCCGCTTGGACAGGAAATCAATCTTCGGCTGCTCGAACATCTCCTTGCCGATGCTCAGGCTGCTCAGCCGCGGGTTGCGCCACACCTTCAGGTCGAAGATGGCGCGGGAGACAAACACCGCGGTGAACAGATTCGCGATCAGGCCAATCACCAGGGTGACGGCGAAGCCGCGCACCGGCCCGGTCCCGAAGAGGAACAGGAACGCGCTGGCCACCACCGTCGTCACGTGCGTGTCGATGATGATCGTCAGGGCCCGGTCAAACCCGGCTGCAATGGCCGCCGGGACGATCTTGCCGCCCCGCATCTCCTCCTTGATGCGTTCGAAGATCAACACATTGGAATCCACCGCCATGCCGATCGAAAGCACAAGTCCGGCGATGCCCGGCAAGGTCCAGGTCGCGTCGATGTAGCTGAGCGCGGCCACGGTCATCAGCGTGTTCAGCATCAGCGCGATCACTGAGTTCACTCCGGCGCCGCGGTAGTACGCCACCATCGACGCCACCACCAGCGCCAGGCCGACAAGCCCCGCCAGGATGCCGCGCCGGATCGAATCCGCGCCCAGCGATGGTCCAACCGTCCGCTCTTCAATCACCTTCGCGCCCGCGGGCAGTGAGCCCGACCGCAGATTCAACGCGAGGTCCGACGCCGTCTGCTGATCCGCCGCGCCCATGATGCGGCCCTGGTCCGAAATGGCGGAATCGATCCGCGGAGCGCTGATCACCGAGTTGTCCAGCACAATCGCCAAATTCTTCCCGATGTTCGCGCTGGTGAAGCGATGGAATCGCTGTGCGGCGTCCTGCGTCAGGACAAAGCTTGTGTCCCATTGCCCCGGATTCTCACCCGGCATGGGCTTGGCGTCCCGCAGGTCCCGTCCCGTGATCACAGGCGACCGCGAAAGCAGATACCAGGCGGGCTCGTTGCCCACCCCGGCTCGCGTCGTGCTGCGAACCAGCTTGGAATTCAGCGGCATCACCCCGCCATGCTGGCTGATGGCCGCCTCCCGCGAAGCGAACGGTCCGCCCTTCACTTCGCACAGTTCCAGCAGCGCCGAAGTCTGCAGAATCCCCTTCACACGCGCCGGATCGTCGACACCCGGCAACTGCACCAGGATCTCCGTCTCTCCGCCGCTGCCGCCCCTCTGCTGGACGCTCGATTCCGCCACACCCAACCCGTTGATCTTCTTCTCAATCGTGTTGATGCTGCGGGCCAGCGTGTCCTGCCGCAGTTGAATCGCCGCTTCCTTGCGGATGTTCACGCGGTACGTATCGGAGTTCACCGGCGTCAGGACCCACTCGGATCCGAGGACGTCGGCCGCTACCCGGCGGAAATCGCTGGAGCGCTCGGACGGCACGCCACGGACATCCACCTGAATGCTCTCCGCCGTCTCAATCGAACCCGGCTCGTTCCGTTCAATCGAACCGTACGGCAGTTGTTCTTTCTGCAGCCGTTCGTTCAGCCGCTCAATGAGTAGATCGGCCTCCGCTTTGAAGGCGTCCTGCACCTGAATCTGGAGAACAATGTGGCTGCCGCCCTTCAGGTCGAGCCCCAAACGCATACTCTTGTGCCAGTTGGCGGTCAACTGCTCCATCGACGTGGGCAGGCCGGCGACACCCGTCAGGCAGGCCAGTACCACGGCAAAAATCACAATCCATTTCCAGCGCAATCGACTGGGCATACTCTCTCCTTGGGAGACACAGCTCCCCTGTTTCGAAACTGGATCGGAAAACAAGCGGTCTCGGCACTGGCCCACCTCGGGTGGTCAGCGCGCACTCCGCAAATGGCTAGGAGAGGAAGGAGGGGGGCGCACGCGCCGGGCGCGTCGTGAACAGGCCGCCCAGCAGGCGATTGGACTGGAAGTGGCCGCAGGCGCCGGCATTCTCCGGCAGTGGAGTGTGATCCGCTCGCCGGGTCGGCAGGCCCGCCGCAAACGGCTGTGCCGCGGTCGAGCGTGACCGCTCCAGCCTGAGTTCCTGCCGCTGCGGGTTGTGGAAGGAAGATGAACCTTCGGCGGGCCGGCAACTGCCCCGGATCGCGGCCAGCAGGCTGTCCTGCAGTCCTTCCGGAGCGAACGCCGGCGCGACGCTCAAGCTCGCTCCGCCCAGGAACGCGGCAAACAACGCCGCCTGGACGAATCTCACCACCATAGCTGTGTCGCGTTTCTTCACGGCAACCCGGAAGCGGCTGCTTCCTTTTCGATTATCCGGCAGGTGGGCGTCGATTGTCTCGGGAATTCGTGCCCCATCGCCGGGCTTTACGAATTTCTGATCTCTTCCTTAGGACCTCTTCAGGCGCTTCGGAGCAGAATCAGGCTGTATGAAGATCCCCGGCGATTCTCTCTTGTGCCTGGTGCTGGTGGCCGTTTTCGCGGCCTATTTGGGATTCAGCGTCCGGCGCCCCGATGCGTCCAGGAACACCCAACTGGCGGTTCTTGCCGTCGTGACCGCCACCTTCTTCCTGGTCTGCAGCTTCCTGCTGGCGCCCACCGCCTCATTTTGACGGCAAACCATTCTTAACCGGAGGGTTGCGCGGCAGCAGACCGCTCGCCTTCATGCGCTTCGCCTCCTGCCGCCGGTAGAGCGGCAACAGGTTCTCGTCCATCCAGGCAAAGGCGCCCGCCAATCCGCCGCCCTGGTAAGCCCGGCCGATGCGCGCCTCCACCTCGCTGGGCTCGCCCAACTGCCCCAGGAACTGGTTGGAGGTCATCCGGGTGTACCAGGCGCCGTCTACCTCGCCGCCCTCACGTAAAATCAGCTCCCGTGCGTAAAGGCATAGAACCGCATCGCCTACCCACGCATCTCTAAGTACATGTCTGCGTTTATCGTCTCTGGGCACGAATCCTGATCTTGCCATACCCGGCCGACAGGAAGTTGATTCTAAAAATTTATTAACTATACAGAAATCCGCAGGATCGGCTATACTTCGGCTATCCACACCTGGGATCCAACGATCCTATCCTTCGATACAATTTGGCCCGATGAAAGCAAACACAGGAATCACACTCCAACCGACTTCAGGCAACTTGTTTCGATTCGACGGCCCCGCGGGGACGGTCGTCTTTCTGGTTGCCTTACCACTTTGCCTGGGCATCGCCCTTGCCTCCGGCGCTCCGCTGTTCTCCGGCATCATCGCCGGAATCGTCGGCGGAATCGTCGTATCCGTCGCCTCCGGCTCACAGGTGAGCGTCTCCGGCCCTGCAGCCGGATTGACCGTCATCGTGGCCACGGCGATTACCGCTCTGGGCAGCTTTCAGAACTTCCTGGCCACCGTCGTTCTGGCCGGCGGCTTTCAGATCATCTTCTCCCTGCTGCGGGCAGGCTCGTTCGGCGATTATGTGCCCCTCTCGGTCATCAAGGGCATGCTGGCCGCCATCGGCCTGGTGATCATCCTCAAGCAGATCCCGCACGCCCTCGGCCGTGACGCCGACTACGAAGGCAGCTTCTCGTTTCTCGAGAAAGGCACGTCCAACACGCTCACCGACATTCTCGAAGCCGTGCTGTCGTGCTCGCCCGGCGCGTTGCTGATCACAGGCCTCTGCCTGCTCATCCTCCTCTTTTGGGATCAGGTGGCCGCCAGCGGGCCGAAGTTCCTGGCGTTCATTCCCGCGCCGCTGCTCGTGGTCGCCACTGGCATCGGCATGAACCAACTGTTTCACGCGTTCTTCCCGTTCCTGGAACTCACCGACAAAGCGCATCTCGTATCGCTTCCGGTCTCCGCCTCCATCACCGAGTTCGCCCAACAGTTCACGTTCCCCAACTTCGCGATCCTGGCGAATCCACAGGCCATCATGACGGCCGCCACGCTCGCCGTGGTCGGCTCCCTCGAATCGCTCCTCTCCCTCGAGGCTGGCGACAAACTGGACCCATACAAGCGAATCTCTCCCCCCAATCGGGAGCTTTTCGCTCAAGGCGCGGGGAACATCGTCTCAGGCCTGATCGGCGGGCTGCCGGTTACCTCCGTGGTAGTCCGCACCTCCGCCAACGTCTACTCCGGAGCCCGCACCTGGATCTCGTCCTTTACGCACGGCATCCTGCTGCTCGTCTCCGCGATGTTCATCCCCGCCCTGCTGAACCTCACCCCACTCTGCGCCCTGGCCGCCATCCTTCTCGCCGTCGGCTACAAACTCACCAAGATCGACCTCTACAAAGCTCAGTTCGCCGCTGGCTACGCCCAGTTCATCCCGTTCATCGTCACCGTAATGGCGATCGTCTTCACAGACCTGCTGAAGGGCGTCCTCATCGGCATGGCCTTTGGGCTGTTCTTCGTCATTCACTCCAACCACCACAAGGCGTTCGTGCTGGTGAAGCAGGACAACTGGTATCTCATCCGCTTCACCAAGGACACCACCTTCGTGAACAAGGCGGAACTGAAGAACCTGCTGCGTTCCATCCCGGACGGCGCCACCCTCCAGATCGATGCCACTCGCGCCATCTATATCGATCGTGACATCTTCGAAGTAGTCTCCGATTTCCAGAAGTCGGCGTCCTTCAAGAACATCGACATCGAGTACCGCAATTTCGCCTCTGCCCGCTAGGGAAACCCCCGAAAGAATTGGAAAGCCCGAAAAGGAACTACCAACGATGGAGTCTTACAAGAAACTGCTGCTCGCCAACAAGGCATGGGTCGAAGACAAGCTGAACATCCGGCCTGACTACTTCGACGCCACGGCTACCGTACAAACACCGGAATTCCTCTGGATTGGCTGCTCTGACTCGCGCGTGCCCGCCGAGGACATCACCGGTTCGGCGCCGGGCGAGCTCTTCGTCCACCGCAACATCGCCAACATGGTCATTCACACTGACCTGAACGTGCTGAGCGTCCTGCAGTATGCCGTAGAGTATCTGAAGATCCGCCACATCATCGTGTGCGGCCACTACAACTGCGGCGGCGTCAAGAACGCCATGACGCGGCAGGATCTCGGCCTCATCAACAAATGGCTGCGTCACATCAAGGACGTTTACCGCATCAACAAACGCGAGCTCGACACCATCGGCGACTTCCAGCAGCGCTACGACCGCATGGTGGAGCTGAACGTCGCCGAGCAGGTCCTGCACGTCGCGGAGACGTCCATCGTGCAGCGCGCCTGGAAAGCGGAGCACCGGCCCGTCATCCATGGCTGGGTCTATGACGTCCGCACCGGCTACCTCAAGGCCATCGCCCAGATGGAGCCCGGTTCGCCGATGGAGGGGGTCTACGAGTACGACTACGGCGACGCCCCTCAGGGCGACGATCACTAACCCGCGCCAATCCCATCCCCTCACCGGCCCTGCGAGATAATCGATCGCAGGGCCGGTTGTATTTGTACCGCCCTTGCTTGAGCCCAAATGGATAGCGCCAGATCGTCCTCCGTCCAGAAACTGCGGGCAATTCTCCTGGTCAGCTTCAGCGGCCTGCTGGGACTGCTGCTCTTCTCCGGCCTCGACGGCTTGGGCGTCCTCAGCCGCCTGCACGACGAGGAGCAGCAGGCGCGCCGGGCATTTCTGATCCGCAACGCCACGCTCACCCAACTCCGCGGCAGCCTCCTGGAATACTGGCAGGGCCTCGATCGCTGCATTGCCGAGAATGGCTGGGACGATCCGCGCAGGGAGCGGGAGTTCGTCCGCCTCTTCGCAGCCGTCGAAGGCGCGCTCAGCCACTATCCGAACGACGGCCCGGTCGAAGAGCAGAATCTGATTGAGCTCCTCCATACCACCCTGCTCCAGCACCAGGCCATGGCCCGCAGTTTCATCGGACGCAGCGACCTGCCGCCGCTCGCCACCGGCAGCATGATCATGGCCGGCAAGGTTCAGATTCTCGAGATCTCCGAGGAGATCAGCCGCGTCAACCGCCGCATGCTGGAGGAGTCGGGCTACCGCCTCCTGGCCCGCTTCGACACCCTGCAGGGCCGCCTGCGCCTGCTGCTGCTCATCACCCTGCTCTCGGGCCTCCTGCTCGCCGCCGGCAGCTTCCTCTACATCGTGCGCCTCGAGCGCGAGGTGGACGAACGGTCGTTCGAACTCGGCCAGCTCTCCTCCCGCCTGGTTCAGGCCCACGAGGAGGAGCGCCGCTCCATTTCGCGCGAACTGCACGATGAAGTCGGCCAGTCCCTGGGAGCCCTGCTGGTCGATGCCGGACGCCTTGCGTCGCTCGTGCCCCAGGAAGACGAACAGGCGCGCGGCTACGTCGCCCACATCAAGTCGGTGGCCGAACGCACGCTCCAGTCCGTCCGCAATATCGCCCTGCTGCTGCGCCCCTCCATGCTCGACGACCTCGGCCTCGTTCCGGCCCTGGAATGGCAGGCCCGCGAGGTCTCGCGCCACGGCGAGATGGAGGTGGAGGTCCACGCCGACGACATCCCGGAGGACATCCCCGACGACCAGAAGACCTGCATCTACCGCGTCGTCCAGGAGGCCTTGAACAATGCCGCCCGCCACGCTTCGGCACGCCAGGCCACCGTCACCCTGCACTACCGTGACAACAAATTCGAGCTGACGGTCACGGACGACGGCCGCGGCTTCGACCCCAAAACCACGCGCGGCATGGGCATTCTCGGCATGGACGAGCGCGTCAAGCGGCTCGGCGGCTCGCTCTCCATCCAGTCGGCGCCCGGCGGGGCCACCACCCTGCGTGCGGAACTGCCCTGGACCCAGCCTGCCGCCGGCGCGAACCCGGTAAACTAACGGCGATGCCTAGCATCCGTGTCCTCCTCGCCGACGATCACAAACTCATGCGGTCCGGGCTGCGCCTGCTCGTCGAGCAGCAGCCGGAGTTCCGGGTCGTGGGCGAAGCCGGCGATGGCCGCCAGGCCGTGGCGCTGGCCACGGAACTCAAGCCGGACGTGGCCGTCCTGGACATCGGCATGCCGGAACTCAATGGCATCGAGGCCGCCCGCCAGATCACTGAGCAGCTACCGGAGACGGCGGTAGTCATGCTCAGCATGCACTCCGACGAGTCGTACGTCCTCCGGGCTCTCAAGGCCGGCGCCCGCGGCTACCTGCTCAAGGACTCCGCCGAAGCGGACCTCGTCCAGGCCATCGTAGCCGTCCGCGAGGGCAAATCGTTCTTCAGTCCCGCCGTCAGCCAGGTTCTGCTGGAGGACTACCTCCGCAAACTTCGCAAAACCGGCGCCGAGGACTCCTACGAACTTCTCTCCCCCCGCGAACGCGAGATCCTCCAGTTGGTCGCCGAAGGCAAGTCGAGCAAGGACGTCGCCAACCTGTTGAATCTCAGCGTCTACACCGTCGAGACCCACCGCGCCAACCTGATGAAGAAGCTCAACCTCAAGAGCATGCCCGAACTCATCCTGTACGCCGTCCGCAAGGGCGTCATTTCCTGATTTTTCTTTCGCTTACGCCCCATCCCTGAACGTCGGTGACGGAAATACCCAGTCTCCGGGAGACCCCATCCGCGCGGCGGCCGCGTCTCATGAGCAGGAAGGAAAATCCGACACATGATGAAGCATTGGAAGAATCGAACCGGTCTCGCCATCGCCTTCGCGGCGGCCTTGGTCGTGGGTGGTCTCGGAACCGCATACGCCTCGAAGGTGCTCGCGTCGGCCAACCCGCCGGCCACCCTCAAACTGGCCGATCCGAATGAAGGCCCCAACAAACTCAGCTTCGCCCCCGTGGTGAAGCGCGCCTACCCCACCGTGGTAAACATCTCGTCCTCGAAGGTCGTCCGTACCCCGGCCGGAATGTCCGGCATGCCGCCCATGGACCCCTTCTTTGAACAGTTCTTCGGCCGCAATCCCGGCGGCCGCGCCATTCCCAAGGAGCGCCGTGAACAGAGCCTCGGCTCCGGCGTCATCGTCAGCCCCGAAGGCTACATCATCACCAACAACCACGTGGTCGACGGCGCCACCGACATCAAAGTCGTGCTGTTCGACAAGCGCGAACTCCAGGCCCGCCTGATCGGCTCCGACCCCAAGACCGACGTCGCCGTGCTGAAAGTCGACGTCGACGACCTGCCTTACATCACCATCGCCGACTCCTCCAAAGTCCAGGTGGGCGACTTCGCCCTGGCCATCGGCAATCCCTTTGGCGTCGGCAAGACCGTCACCATGGGCATTGTCAGCGCCACCGGCCGCGGCAATCTCGGCATCGAGGATTACGAAGACTTCATCCAGACCGACGCGCCAATCAACCCCGGCAACTCCGGCGGCGCGCTGGTGAATGAGCGCGGCGAACTCGTGGGCATCAACACGGCCATCCTTTCGCACGGCTCCGGCGGCAACCAGGGCATCGGCTTCGCCATTCCTTCGAACCTGGTTCGCCAGGTGATGGACAGCATCCTGAAGGACGGCAAAGTCACCCGCGCTTACCTCGGCATCGTGCCGCAGGACGTCACCCCGGCCATCATGCGCGCCTTCAACGTGAAGGACAGCAAGGGCGCCCTGGTGGGCGATGTCACGCCCGACGGCCCGGCGGCCAAGAGCGGCCTCCAGAAGGGCGACATCATCCTCGAGGTGAACGGCTCGCCCATCGACGACAGCAACCAACTGCGCAACCGCATTTCGATGATGCCGGTCGACTCCCAGGCCAAACTGAAGGTCCTGCGGGACGGCGCAGTCAAGAACGTGGAAGTCACCCTCGGCAAGCTGCCCACCCGTGAGGAGCGCGCTTCCAACGACAAATCCAACCCCGATGCCGACCTGAACGGCATTCAGGTGGAAGAACTTACAGCCGGCGCCGCCCGGGAACTGGGCCTCCCGCCCACGACCGCCGGCGTAGTGGTCTCCGACGTGGATCCCGACAGCCCGGCAGCCGATTCCGGCCTGCGCCGTGGCGACGTAATCCAGGAAGTGAACCGCCAGAAGGTTCGGTCGGTGGCCGAATTCAATCGCGCGGTCCAGAAATCGGGCAAGAATCCACTCCTGCTCGTCAACCGTGGAGGCAACACCCTCTACGTAGCGGTCTGACCGAAGACTCGTGAATCTCCTCCCGCCGGCCTCCTCGTGGGGCCGGCGTTTTTTGTGCCGATCTTCGCCCCCCGGAGAGGGCAAATTGAGTGCTCCGGCACGGTGCACCCCAAAAGGTCAGCGGAGAGGAACCTGTTATACTGAGATTGCTACTTGATTGTGCCGCAGAACCGGCCGAGATCCGTCCCGCCCCGTCGAGCCCGCCTTCAACTAGTCGACTGCAAGGAGTTAACTTGAAGAATATTTTCGTCGGTAACCTGGATTTCGGCGCTTCCGAAGAGTCCATTCGCACCCTGTTTTCGTCGTACGGCAACGTCGACCGCGTCAGCATCGTCACCGATCGTGAGACTGGCCGCTCCCGCGGCTTCGCCTTTGTGGAAATGAGCGATTCGGGTGAAGCCGATCGCGCCATCGACGCCTTGAACGGTTACAACATGGGCGGTCGCGCCCTGAACGTCAATGAAGCCCGTCCGAAGACCAACAGCGGCGGCGGTGGTGGCGGCGGCGGCTACCGTCAGCGTCGCGAACCCCGCTGGTAGTTCTCAATCTAATTAGAAAGGGAGTCCCCTTTGGCTCAAAGATCGCGAACGACATTTACGAAACGGCAAAAAGAACAAGCCCGCGCTGAAAAGCAGCGCGACAAGGCGGCCAAGCGCCTCCAACGCAAGGAGGACACTGACAAGCCGAGCCCGTTGGAAGAGGAGATCCCTCTCCTGCACGGACCAGTTCTCGTTTCGGATTTCGACGACAGCGATTCAGATACTGAGGGCGGCAAAGCCTAACAGCTTCGGCCCAAACCTTGGCCTAACACGGCGCGCTGCCCCACTCGGGGTGCGCGCCGTACTCATTCTGGATCGTCTCATTCACCACCCCATCAGCCTCGATGTGCTTTCATGGGAATTCTCCCCATGAACGGCGCTGAAAGTCTTCTCCGTACCCTCCTAGCCAACGGCATCGACCTCTGCCTGATGAATCCAGGCACCTCGGAAATGCAGTTTGTCGCCGCGCTCGACCGGGTCCCCGGCATGCGCGGCGTCCTCTGCCTGCAGGAGGGTGTGTGCTCCGGCGCGGCGGACGGCTACGCCCGCATGACCGGCCGCCCCGCCGCCACCCTGCTCCATCTCGGACCAGGACTCGCCAACGGCCTCTCCAACTTCCACAACGCCCGCAAGGCCCGCTCACCCATCGTCAACATCGTCGGCGAACACTCCACCCAGCACCTCCGCTACGACGCCCCCCTCACCGCCGACGTCGAAGCCTTCGCCCGTCCCGTCTCCGGTTGGGTCCGGACGCTCGACTCCGCCGAAAACATGGGCTTTACTGCCTCCGAAGCTGTCCTCGCCTGCTACGGACCGCCCGGCCAGGTCGCCAGCTTCATCATCCCGGCGGATCACTCCTGGAGTCCCGCCGGTGAACCCGGCCCCGTCGTGCAACCATCGGCCCGGCCCATTCCGCCCGCCGCCCACATCCAGGCCATCGCCGCACGACTGAGGACCCCCGGCGCGGCCCTGCTGCTCAGCGGCACAGCCCTGTCGGAACGCGGCCTCACCGCTGCCGCCCGGCTCGGCGTCCCCGTCTTCCTAAACCGCAACTGCGGGCGCATCCCCCGCGGCGCACCGTGGTCTTTCGCCCATCGGATCCCGTATTTCCCGGAACCGGCCGAAGAGCTTCTCAGCGGCATCCAGCAGATCATCCTCGTCGAAGCCGAAGCACCCGTGTCCTTCTTCGGCTACCCCAACCGCCGCAGCACCATGGCCCCGGAGGATTGCGAGTTCCACACGCTGGCCGCGCAGAACGAAGACGGTCCCGCGGCACTGGAGGCTCTCGCCGCGGGCTGCCCGAGCGTGGAACTCCCGCGGGCTGCCGCATTGGACCTGCCCACCGCGGAAGCGTTGACACCCGACACCATCGGAGCCGCCATCGCCGCCCTGCTGCCCGCCAACGCCATCCTCTGCGACGAGATGGTCTCCAGCAGCGAACCCGTCCAGCTTCACCTGAACCACGCGCCCGCCCACGACGTACTGCCCGTCACCGGAGGCTCCATCGGACAGGGCCTGCCGGTTGCCACGGGCGCCGCCCTGGCGTGCCCGGACAGAAAGGTCATCGCCCTGGAAGCGGACGGCAGCGGCCTCTACACGCCGCAGGCCCTCTGGACCATGGCCCGAGAGCGCCTCGACGTCACCGCGGTGATCTTCGTGAATCGCCGCTACCGCATCCTGGATGTGGAGATGAAGCGCACCGGCACAACGGTCATCGGCCCGCGTGCCGACGAACTCGTGGACCTGACGCGGCCCGACATCGACTGGCGGAAGCTGGGAGAATCCATGGGCGTCGAGTCCGTAAGAGCCACCTCGACGCCCGAGTTCATCCAGCACTTCCGTACGGCGATGTCGCGCCCCGGCCCGTTCCTGATCGAAGCGGTCCTGGCGCCGGAGTAAACGCGGTCTTAGACGCCTTCCGTCGCGAAGCCGTGCTGCGTGCGGTGGTACGCGCTGTCATAGCGCTTGCTCGTTTTGAACAGCTCATACCGTCCGTCGAACTGCACGTCCTTCACCTTGCTTAAGAGCGTGGCCTTCTCCGCCGCGGTCAGCGGCTTGAACGACCGCGCGATCTTCAGCGCGGTCTGCAACTCTTCGAGATTCGACAGCCCCACCACCTGCACGCTGACCGGCTGCGACAGGCAATAGCGGTAGCACTCTTCCACCGTCAATAACCCGGCCTTGATCGGCCGGCCATCTCCGCAGCAGCCCTTCATGCCGACTATGCCCATCTTCTTCTGCAGGCAGATGGGCATCACCTCCTCCCGAAAGCTGAGGAACTGCGAGTCCAGCACGTTGTTCGGCATCTGCGCCGTATCCCAGGCGAACTCCTTCGACAGCATCCTGCGGTGAATCGCCGGCGCCTTATGACCCGTGAAGCCAATGAACCGGATCTTGCCCTGCTTCTTCGCTTCCAGCGCCGCGCGGATGCCGCCCTTCTCAAACACCCAGTCCGGATCGTTGTGGTAGTTGCATTCGTGGAACTGCCACAGGTCGATATGATCCGTCTGCAGGCGCTTCAGGCTCTCTTCCAACTGCTGCATCGCGCCCTCATACTCGCGGCTGCAGACCTTCGTCATCAGGAACGCCTTTTTGCGATACCCGTCCATGCCCAGCGCCTTGCCCATCACCACTTCGCTGCGCCCGCCGTTGTACTCCCAGGCGTTGTCGAGGAAGGTCATCCCTTCATCGATTGCCGTCTGGATCAGCCGCACACAGGCGTTGTCGTCCCGGTCGCGGCCCGTGTGTGCGCCGCCCACTCCGAGCATCGATACGCGTTCGCCCGTCCTGCCCAACAACCGCGTAGGCACGCCGGTCTCCGATGCGCTGCTGGTTTGCGCCAGGACTTCCTCAGCCAGGACAGCCGTGGCCGCCATGCCCTGAAAGAACTGCCGCCGGGTGTTATCTGCCATGTGAGCCTCCTTCCGTCCAATGAATTGTATGTCATGGGACAATGGCGCACATGAATCGCAGGAAGTTTCTCGGAGCCACGGCCGCCGCCCTCGGCCTGGCATCCTGTGCGCGCGTTCCTTACCGCCGTACCGCGTTCGAACTGGAGGAGCTCAGCTTCGAAGGGCTCGCGGTCGGTCTCCGCTCCAGACGCTGGACCTCCCGGCAGTTGTTGGAGCTGTACGTCAACCGCATCCAGGACCTCGACGGCGGGGAGTGGAAACTCAACGCCATCATCGAGCACAATCCGGACGCGGTTAAGCTGGCGGACGAGTTGGACAACGAACGGCGCCAGCGCGGCCCGCGCAGTGTCCTGCACGGGGTGCCCATCGTGCTCAAGGACAACATCGACACCGGCGACCGCATGATGACGACCGCCGGCTCGCTCGCCCTCGATGGCTGGCATGCGCCCGTGGACGCACCCATCGCCGCCCGCCTGCGGGCCGCCGGCGCCCTCATCCTGGGCAAGACGAATCTCAGCGAATGGGCCAACTTCCGCTCCACCCACTCCAGCAGCGGCTGGAGCGGACGAGGCGGCCAGACCCGCAATCCCTATGCCTTGAACCGGACTCCTTCGGGCTCCAGTAGCGGCACCGGAACGGCGGTCGCGGCCAACCTCTGCGCCGCCGGCATCGGCAGCGAGACCGATGGCTCCGTCGTCAGCCCCGCCTCCGTCAACGGCCTGGTCGGCATCAAACCCACTCTCGGACTGCTGCCCGGCAGCGGCATCATTCCCATTGCCCACAGCCAGGACACCGCCGGCCCGATGGCCCGCAGCGTGCGCGACGCCGCGATTCTGCTGGGCATCATGGCCGGCAAGGAGTTCGCCAAAGACCTGCAGCCCGAAGCCCTCAACGGAGCCCGCATCGGCATCGCCCGGAAGTTCTTCGAGCGCACCCAGAAGATGGACAGCTTCCTCAACAAGCAAATCGAGGTCCTCAAACGCTGCGGAGCCGTAATCGTCGACCCGGCCGATCTGCCGTCCCATGGCAAGTCCGGCACGGAGGAGTTCGAGGTCTTGCTCTACGAGTACAAGACGGACCTCAATGCCTATCTCGCGCGCCAGCCCCAGGGGCGGCCCGTGCGCTCGATGCGCGACCTCATTGACTTCAACGAGAAGAACCGCATCCGCGAGATGCCGTACTTCGGCCAGGAGATCCTGCTCCAGTCCGTGGAGAAGGGCCCGCTGACCGAGAAGAAGTACCTTGACGCCCGCGCCATCTGCCTGCGCCTGAGCCGCGACGAAGGCATCGACGCCGCGCTGGCCAAATTCAAGCTCGACGCCATCGTCACGCTCACCAACGGTCCCGCCTGGTGCATCGACTGGGTGAACGGCGACTACGACACGGGCGGCTGCTCCACTCCGCCCGCTGTAGCCGGCTACCCACACGTTACCGTCCCGGCGGGACTGGTCGACGAACTGCCCGTGGGCCTGTCGTTCTTCTCCACCGCCTGGCGCGATCAACAGCTCATCAATCTGGCCTATGCCTTCGAGCAGGAGACCAAAGCGCGGACCCAGCCGCAGTTCCGAATCTTCGACTAGCCGGGATTACGACTCGGCCCCATATTGACGGAGCGCGGCCGATACGCGCTCCCGCGTGGCCAGGGAGGCGCTCGCCTGGCGCGTCACCCAGCCCAGCGAGCCCTGCTCAATTTCCGACCCCGCCGCCAGCAGCACCTCAACCGTGGCTGGATAATCGATGCCGTTCGTTGCCGTCATCGCGAACCAAAGCGCCTGGCCCAGCGCGGTGCCCCCATACTGGTTCTCCACCTCCAGCGGAGCGCCCCGGGCGATCAACGTCTTCATCGCCTCCAATTCGCCGCCGACAATCGCCCAGTGCAGGCCCGTCATCCCCGTACTGGCATCCCGCACCAACTCCGGCCGCCGGTCCAGCAGAAACTCGATCACGCGCCCGCGGCCATACTCGCAGGCCCAGTGAAACCCTCGCAGCAGCTTCGACTCCGGCACGCCTGGCTTGAGCCGGCCTTCCGCATCGAAGCATCCGCTCACCACATCCAGCCGGCCCACACCCGCGGCGCCTTCCAGGTCCAGGCTGGCGCCCCGCTCCGCCAGATAGACCGCCGCGGCCTTGCGCCCGTTGGCCAGAGCAGCCGGGACAATCGTCCACCCGCCCGGAGCGCCCTCCAGCGAGGCCCCCCGCTCAATCAGCAGTTCCATCAACGGGAGCTGCACGCCCGCAGCCAGCGGATGGATGCTGGTGGCGACCAGGCCAAGAGCGGTGTCCTTCCCATACGCTCCGCACTCGGCATCCACCTCGGCCCCGGCATCCAGCAGCGCGCGGGCGATCTCCACGGCATTGCGCGGAGTCTTCTGCCGGTAGTTCTCCACCCCGTTGGCGCCCACATAGTGCAGCAGCATCGCCCCGTGCACGCGCGGCGAGCGAGCATTCACCAGCGACGGATCCTCGCCCAGCAGCCGCCGCAGGGCACCGAGATCTCCTCCAACCACAGCCTCCACGGCCTGCTCAAAGCGCGAGGCGGGCGAGCTCGCCTTGAGCAGCGCCTCCACACACTTCACGAACTTCGGCCAGCTCTCAAACCCGTGCTGCCGTGCCAGCGCCCACTGCGCGTCGGCCAGCACAAACTCTTCGCTGCTAAGCTCCTTGGCTCGCGGGTGGAACTGCTTGACCCGTTCTACGGCGGCACTCTCTCCAGCCTTGTAGCTCTTGAGCAGCTCCTTGGCTTGTTTCCGGTATTGCGCCAGGCTCGGACGAGCCGGCAGCGGCATCAGGTCAGTAGTGTTCATGGACGAACTCCCTTTCAAGTCGTGCCTGGAGTCCGCCCGAATCAGGCTGAAAGAAGGTTCGTAGTCGACACGGAACCTGCTGAAGGTGGGCACGGCCCTTCCCGCGGACTGGTGGCGCCCTTCGCGCTCGTCTCCAACCTAAGCCCAAGCTGGCTGTGAAATCAATACGGCACGGGTAACTTTTCACGTTCTGCCGAACAATTGCCGGTTCCGCCTCGTACTGTGTGGCTAAGGAGCTCCCATGAAGCGAATCCTGAGCCTGACCTTCGCCCTCTTTGCTGCCTCGGCCATCCTGCTGGCAGCCGACGCCACCGGCACCTGGACCGGAACCTTCACCGTCAATGGCGACTCGCCTGAACCCCGCCCCGCCCTACTCGTTCTCAAACAGGACGGAGACAAGCTCACCGGCACGGCCGGTCCCGACGCCAGCCAGCAGATGCCCATCGAGAAGGGCAAGGTGGAGGACGGCAAGCTCACCTTCGAAGTGGCGGCCGGCGAGAGCATCATGAAGTTCGCCCTCGTCCTCAACGGCGATGAGCTCAACGGCGAGATCCAACGCGACCGCGACGGCGAACACCAGACCGCCAAGCTCTCCGTCAAACGCCAGAAATAGAGTGCACCGCGTGGAGTTGGCCGAACCTGGGCGAGAAGCCAGAGCCTCGCCCGCACACGCGCGTCCCGAAGGAGCGATAATCTAAGCCATTACCTCCATGAAACGAGCACTGGCCCTTTTTGTGTCTACACTCATGGTCTCCGCGCAGTCGCCGGAGAAACCATTGGCAGGCTTCCAACCCGAGAACGCGCGCCGCGAATTCGAGCTCGAAAAGCAGTTCGACTCCCACCTGAGCCGCGCCAACCTGCAGCAGTGGCTCAAGCGCATGTCCGCTAAGCCGCACCATGTCGGCTCGCCCGGCAGCCGCGAGGTGGCCGAGTTCATCGCCGCCCAATTCAAGAGCTGGGGCTACGACACGCAGATCGAGACGTTCTACCCGCTCTTCCCTACCCCCAAGACGCGCGTCCTGGAGATGATCGCCCCCGAGAAGTTCACCGCCAAGCTCAGCGAGCCGCCCATCGAAGGCGACGAGAGCACGGCCAACACCGCCGGCGGCCTGCCCACCTATCACGCCTATTCGATCGACGGCGACGTCACCGGCGACCTGGTCTATGTGAACTATGGCCTGCCCGGCGACTACGACAAGCTCGCCGAGATGGGGATCGACGTAAAGGGCAAGATCGTCCTGGCCCGCTACGGCGCTTCGTGGCGCGGCATCAAGCCCAAGGTCGCGGCCGAGCATGGCGCCATCGGCTGCATTATCTATTCGGACCCACGGGACGACGGCTACTATGCCGGCGACGTCTATCCCAAGGGCGGCTTCCGGCCCAAGGACAGCGCCCAGCGCGGCAGCGTCATGGACATGCCCACTTACCCCGGCGACCCTCTTTCGCCCGGCGTCGGCGCCACCAAGGACCTGAAGCGCGGCCCCTACAAGCAGGCTGCCACGCTCACCAAGATCCCCGTACTGCCCATCTCCTACGGTGATGCGGAGCCGCTGCTGCGCGCGCTCGGCGGGCCCGTCGCCCCGCCCGACTGGCGCGGCGCGCTGCCCTTCACCTATCACATCGGGCCCGGAGCCACCAAGGTCCACCTCAAGCTCGAATTCAACTGGGACCTCGCCCCCACGCACAACGTCATCGCCCGCATGACCGGAGCCGAACGGCCCGACGAATGGATCCTCCGCGGCAACCACCACGACGGCTGGGTCTTCGGAGCTTCCGATCCCCTCACCGGCATGGTCACCGTCATGGAAGAGGCCCGCGCCCTCTCGGAACTCGCCAAGACCGGATGGAAGCCGAAGCGCACGATCATCTTCTGCGCCTGGGATGGTGAGGAGCCCGCCCTGCTCGGCTCCACCGAATGGGCCGAGTTCCACGCCGACGAACTCAAGAAGCACGCCGCCGTCTATGTGAACTCGGACGGCACCTCGCGCGGCTTCGTCCATGTGGGCGGTTCGCATACCTTGGAGACCCTCGCGTCCCAGGCGGCCCGCGACATTACCGATCCCGAAACCAAGGTCTCCACGCTGGAGCGCGCCAAGGCCCAGCGCGCCGTTGCCGGCAACCCGACGCCCGGGGACCTGCCCATCAGCGCCCTCGGCTCCGGCTCCGACTACACCGTCTTCGTGGACCACCTCGGCATTGCCAGCCTGAACATCGGCTTCGGCGGAGAGGGCAATGGCGCCGGCAGCTACCACTCCAACTACGACACCTACGATCACGTGGTGAAGTTCGAAGACCCCGACTTCCAGTACATCTTCGCCTCCGCCCAGCTTGGGGGGCGCTTTGTCCTGCGCCTGGCGAATGCCGACGTCCTGCCGCTGCGCTTCGACAACTTCTCGAAGATCGTCACGCGCTATGCCGGCGAGGTGAAGAAGCTGGCCGACGATATGCGCGCCGAGACGGACAAGCAGAATGAGCTGATCCGCAACGGCTCGTTGAAGCTCACAGCCGATCCGCGCAAGACATACATCGTGCCGGAGCCTAAGTCCGCCGTGCCGTTCCTGAACTTCGCTCCGCTGGACAACGCGGTGAGCAAGCTCAAGTTGAGTACCGAGGCGTTCACGAAGATCGACCTGAAGGCGCTGCCGGAGCCCAAGGCCAAGGCGCTGGACGCGATCCTGCTTCAGATCGAACGCAAGCTGACGCGGCCGGAGGGACTGCCGCGGCGGCCGTGGTTCCAGCACCAGATCTACGCGCCGGGCTTCTACACAGGCTACGGGGTGAAGACGCTGCCGGGCATCCGGGAGGCGATTGAGGAGCGGTATTGGCAAGAGGCCGACGAGCAGATCGTCAAGACTTCCGCGTCGATCGAGGCGTTCGCGGCTGAGCTGGACCGGGCCACCAAGCTGCTTGGTCAGTAGGTGATGGATGGTGGGCCGGGGCTGCCGGGTGGGTACGGGCTCGTGCGGGGGTGTGCCGCGTGGGGCGTGCCGGCCGGTGAGGGACGCGCTTCTCGTGAGGGTCGCGTCCCGTGCCGGGTGGGAGTCGTTGAATGCGCGTCGGACAGGATGCTCGAAGGCTGCGCCGGGAGCCGGTGGACCGCCGTACGGTGGTGTGTGAGGCGGGGTCGCGGCAGTGAAGGTGAGTCCATGGTCCGCTTCTTGCCAGTCGCGGTTCGCAGTGTGGTGACAGGCGGGACGGTCGGGACGCGGCGGCTTCGCTGGTTGGTTGGAGACTTGCCGTTGCTCCCCCGCTCCTTCTAGTCGCGGCTCTGCACGCGGGTGTGGTCGCTGGGGTGGCCAGGGGGCGCCTCGGTGGACGGTCGGGTCTTGCGGCGCGGTTGGGTTGGTGGGGGCTCTCGGTGACTCCTCCGCTCCCTTACGGTCGCGGCTCAATGCGGCGGTGTCTGCGGCTCGGAGCGCGGTTGGGTTGGCGGCTTCCGGCTGTTTCGCGGTTCGTGGGGGATGGATGACGGCTTGGTCGCCGGGCTGGCCATCGGGGGTGCGGGCCGGTTTCGAGAAAGTGGGTTTGTTCCCTCCAATTCCATGGTGGGTTCCAGGGTGGCGGGCGGGATGGCCGGCCGTTGCACCGCAGATGGGTTTGTTCCTTCAAATTCCGGTTTGGATTCCAGCTTGGGATTGGGTTCCAGGGTGACGGGCTGGGTGGGTGGCGGTTCGGACACAGGTGGGTCTGTTCCCTCAAATTCCGGCTTGGGTTCGAGTTTCGGGTTGGGTTCCAGGGTGACGCGCTGGGTGGGTGGCGGTTCGGACACAGGTGGGTTTGTTCCCTCAAATTCCGGCTTCGGTTCGAGTTTCGGGTTGGGTTCCAGGGTGACGCGCTGGGCGGGCGGCGGTTCGGGCACAGGTGGGTTTGTTCGCTCAAAAATCGCGGTGGGTTCGGTGGTTGCGGGCTTGGCGGGGCCGGGTTGGTCTTCGGCGGCCAAGGGCTTGCTCGACAATAGCGCCGCAGTTTCCGGAGTTCCTACGCGGCGGGGCTCAAGCCCCGCGCAGCATAAATGCGGCCCCACATGGGCTGGGCTGGGCGGTTGTTCTGGCTCCGGCCGTAGGAACTGGGCGAGGTGGTCCGGGCCGATTGGGGTGGCGAGGATGGCGCTTTCGACGCGACCGAGGCCCATTTGGATCCAACCGGCGTAGCGATTGAGGGCCTGGATGTAACCGTGCTGGCGGAGGACCCAGTCGCGGGCGATTTCCTCGTTGCCGCAGCCGTATTCGAGACCGGCGTTGAAGAGGGCTCGTTCGCGGCTCTCGTGGACGACGAGGTGGCCCTGGAGCATGTGCCATTCGAAGGTGAGGGCGCGCAGCGTTGGATCGGCCAGGATTTGCGTGCGGGCCTCGGCGAGGGCTCGGAAGTGGGCTTCGAGGCGGGGCGGCATGCGGTGGTCCTCGCTGTAGCTTCCGGTGCGGCGGGCGTTGGCGGACACCTTGGCTTTGCCCTTTGCGGTGCGTGGGCCGGTGGACTTGCGAGCGTTGGCTCGGTTGGCAGCGAGGCGCTTCTCGGAGATTTGGGCGAGGGGCATGGAGGGGGTCATTTCTGGATCGTTGGTCTGGATCGTTGGTCTGGATCGTTGGTCTGGATCCTCGGTCCAGGTTCTCGTGAATGTGTTCCCTGCTCTTCACTGCACCTGTTGAATGGGGCAGGTGCGTTGGATGAGGCGGAGCTCGGCGGCGAGGGTGCGGTGGCGGCGCCAGTAGCGCTCCTCGAGTTTGAGGGCTTCCATGAGGGATTTGCGCTGAGCGGGGTCCATGGTCTGGAAGGCCTGGTAGGCGTGGACGCCGACGCTGGCTTTGGGGACGAGCTCATTGGTGTGGTCCCATTGGCGCTGGATCTGGAAGTTTAGGGCAGTGGTTTCGAAGGAGGCGTAGCGTTCGGCGCGCCAGATGCAGTCGGCCATGCGGTCGGCGAGGATGTGCTGGTAGACGTTGGCGGGTTTGTACTGTTCGTGGACGGCGGCACGTACTTTTTTGTAGAAGCCCTTGCGTTCGCAGAAGGTGATGGCTCCGGTGGCGTTGGGGCCGGTGAGGATACCGTCTTCTTCGACGGCGGTGTGACGGGTGAGCAGGTCGATGTCGGGGAAGGCGCAATCGGTCGGTTCGATGGTGTACATGGAAAATGTCCTCTATACCCATTCTTAGGAGTGGTGGACCAAAGATTTAGGAGACGAATGTCCGCAATGTGTTGATTCTAGGCGAGAAGAAATTTCTGATTGTTGCGTGATGAACGACGCTTAACGTGGAAAACAGGGGGATACCGCGGGGAAAGTGCGGTCTCGGGCGAAGGGGGTGGTGGGGATCGGGCGGGCTGCGGGGTGAGGCGCGTGATGCCTGGGGGTGGTTTCCAGGTAAGCACGGTGGATGGCGGCGGCTGTTGAGGGACGATGTGGCTCACTGCCTGCACCCCTGACTCCATTGAAGACGTCCGCGTAGCCCGTCGCTGCGCTCGGGGACTGGGGATGTGGGGGGCGTCTTCCTCCGTTTTGGCGGCCCGCAGGGCCAGACGGAGACTCCTTGCCGGACGCCGGCCGATCCGAATGGCCATTTCGATTGATTGAACACGTACTCCGGAGTGCACGTTGAGCGGAAAACGGGACGCTTTAGGCGCTGCATTGTCGTGCATTCCAGGAAGTTGCAGGAGGTTGAGAAAGGTGGCGGGCGAGTGGAGCCCGGGCGGCCAAACGTCAACAGGCCAGGAGATTCCGGCGGCAAGTCCTTCTTTACGGGCTGCTTACGAAACGGATCACCCAGACTATGCGCGTCCCGGATGTCCTCTGATTGAATAATTCCGGCTCATTGCATTCCCACTTTAGTTTCCGCAATACGGTGTGACATTCTAAATCTGAGGTTGTCTTGCGTAATTCTGCCGCTTCGATTTCTGCTTTGGTTTCGTGCCTGATTCTGGCCGTCCATCCCTGTTCCGCCCAGGTGCAGGTCCAGCGTGGCTTGCAGGAGCCGGTCTCGCTGATTCCCGGGCAGGGCGCGGTCCAGCGACCTTTGGGGGCAGCGGCCGGACCGGATCTGAATATCCAGGTCACCCACACCAGCAGTTTCCTGAGGGGACAGACCAATGCCGTGTATCTGATCCGGGTGACGAACGTGGGTGGGGGCGCCACTTCCGGAACCATCGCGGTGGTGGAGTCGATGCCGTCCGGTATCAGCATTGCTTCGATGTCGGGGCCCGGCTGGACCTGCGCCGCGAGCACCTGCAGCCGGACCGACAGCTTCGCCGCCGGACAGATGCTACCCACCATTACGGTGCTGGCCACAGTGGGGGCGAACGCTCCGGGCTCGATCAACAATCTGGTGACGGTGTCAGGCGGTGGGGATTCGAACATCAGCGATAACGTAGCCACCGATGCGACGAGTATTGCCTCGGAGGGATGGCTGTATGGCCAGGAGAATGGTGCCCTGCCTTCCGTTGCGTCCCTGGCGCCGCGTACCCTGTCGGATGCGGTGGCGATTGCCGGTTCGCGATTGGGTGGATTGGCGCTGCGCAAAGACGGGACTGTCGTGCAATGGGTCCTCGACCATTCGAACAATTGGCCGCTGCCCGCGGGGTTGAAGAATGTGATCGCGGTGGCGGCGGGCGACACGACGTTCTTCGCCCTGAAGAGTGACGGGCATGTTGTTGCCTGGAGCACGAGTTATCCGGCACCGGACACATCCAGCTTGTCGAACATTGTCTCGATTGTTGCGGGGCCGAACTTTGCCCTGGCGTTGAGCGCGGAGGGGACGGTCCAAGCCGTGTCCCTGGCAATGCCGGCAGAGGTTTTTATTCCCGCCGCCCTCTCGAACGTCGTGCAGCTCTCGGCAGGCACAGGAGGCGCTTTCGTGCTCACCGCACAGGGGAAAGTGGTTTCGTGGGGCGGACGGGTGCCGCCCATTCCGGCCAACCTGGGAACACTTGTGCGAGTGGAGCGAGTGGATCTGGACACGGCGGCCGGCATCCGGGCCGACGGAACGGTGGTGGTGTGGGACAAGGCAAGGACCAGCGAACTGTTGACTCCGCCAGCGGGCCTGAACCGAGTGGTTGCACTGGCCGGCGATAGCTATGTGATGGCGCTGCAGGACGACGGCATCGTCCGGGCCTGGGGCCCGTCTACGAGTCAAGTCACTCCGTGGCCGAATGTCGCGCTGGCAGCGGGTTCCCTGGCCTCCGCCAGAGCCATTGCGGGGACGCCCAGCTTTTTCCTGGTCATCCTTTCCGCACCGCCAGTGATTTTATCCGTGCAGGTCACCGCCCAGCACTTCGACGTGAAGAGTTATGCGGTTGATTCGCCGAAGTTCGCCATAGACGGCATCCCCGCTACCTATTACAACGCGGTGCGAGTGGCGCCGGGAGGAACCCACACGATCTCCACCGGGCAGAAGCAGTTCTCATCGGGCAACGGGGTGGAATGGAATTTTGCGTCCTGGAGCGACGGAGGGGCCGCCACGCACAGCATTGCGATCGGCTCCGCTGACGCAGCGTACACCCTGGACTTCAAGCCGAGGGTCCGTCTGGCGACCAGCGCGGGCACCGGCGGGACGATCAGCCCGGCCGGCGGGTACTTCGATATCGGGTCCAGTGTACTGATCCAGGCAACGCCATTGCCCGGCTTTGTGTTCTCCAAGTTCACCGGCGGCTCTCTCGGCACGACAGGCAACAACCCCGCTCGTACCGTGATGAACGCTCCAGACCAGGTCACCGCGAGTTTCGTGGCGCAGACGGGGACCGCGCTGCGAGCCACCCTGCGCGGGGCGGGCCCTTTCATCCAGGGTCAGCAGAATGCGAGCTTCGCGGGCCGCGTGCTGAACGAAGGCACGACCGCGGTGAGCGGGGTGTCGGTGACATTCACGAACGTGACGATCAAGAGCCTCTGGGGCACCGGCTGGAGCTGTTCCGGTTCGACGTGCAGCCGCGCCGACACGCTCGCGGCAGGGCAGGCATTTCCGGCGATACAGGCGGTTGTCTCGATCCCGGCGAATACCACCAGCAGCATCGCACCGGTGATGCAGGTGAGGTCCACGAACGCAAGCATAGTCGAGGCGACGGCCCCGACCGAGGTTTCCGGCGCCGGCAATGCGGTGCTCTGTTGGGGGGATCACGCCGCCGGCCAGTGTTCGCTGCCCAACGGTTTGACGAATCTGACGGCCCTGGCCGCCGGAGGCAGGCACACGGCGGCCCTGCGGGGCGACGGCACGGTGGCAGCGTGGGGCGCGAACGACACGCAGCAGTCCCAAGTGCCGTTCAACTTGACCAGTGTGATCGCGCTCGCAGCGGGCCTGGACCACACGCTGGCGCTGAGTTCCGCGGGGCAGGTGACGGCGTGGGGGGACAACGGCAGCGGCCAGTCCAGTGTCCCGGCCAATCTGACTAACGTGCTCGCCATTGCGGCCGGGGCGCACCACAGCCTGGCGCTGACGAGCAGCGGCAGTGTGGCGGCCTGGGGCGCGAACGGCAGCGGGCAGAGCAGCGTGCCAGCCTCGGTTCAAAACGCTGTTGCCATTGCAGCGGGAGGGGATCATTCGCTGGCGGTGCTGGGTGACGGCACGGTGATTGCCTGGGGCAGCAACGGCGCGGGCGAGAGCACGGTTCCGGCGAATCTGGCGGCTGTGGAATCTGTTGCAGCGGGCACGCAGTTCAGCCTGGCGGCACTCCGGAATGGGACGGTGGCGGCCTGGGGAAACAATCCGGCGAGCATCCAAGCGGGAATCCCCGCCAATTTGCAGGACGTGCGCCAAGTGGCCGCAGGAGGAGCCCACGCGCTGGCACTGCAATGGAATGGGACGCTGCAGGCGTGGGGCGCCAACGACAAGGGGCAGACCACGTTGCCCGGCAGTGCAACTCAAGTAGCGGCGGTCACGGCGGGTCTGGCCCACAGCGCGGCCATCACCGCGGTTTCTCCGCAGGCGGCGGTATCGTTCTCCACGCAGCCTGCGGGCCAGGCCTATGCGGTTGACGGCGTGACCTATGCCACGGCGCAAACTTTCCACTGGAGCGCCGGCAGCACGCACACGGTGGAAGTCGCGCCCATACAGCCTGGAGCGACCGCGGGCACACGCTATGTGCTGCAGGGTTGGTCCGACGGTGGGGCTGCCACGAAGCGGTCCTTCACCTTGTGGGAGTCCGGCACCTATTCGCTCACTTTCAAAACCCAGTATCTGCTCACCACCACGGCTTCCGCGGGCGGGACCATCGCGCCCGCCACAGGTTACCTGGATTCGAATTACCTGGTCTCCATAACAGCGACCCCGGACGGGGGTTACCGATTCGCGGGCTTCAGTGGCGACCTTACCGGCAGCAACGGGTCGCAGAGCCTCAGCATGACAGCGCCTCGCGCGGTCCACGCCGTCTTTGTTCCGGCGACCCCGTCGGCTGACGCGGTCAGTGTGTCGCCTGCCAGCGGGTCAGGCGCTTCGGGCGCGTTTACGGCGACCTACTCGGCGGGCCTGGGCCATACCGACCTCCTCTTTGTTCAATTCCTAGTGGCCGCGGCGGCGGACGGGGGCGGCCAGCCGTATTGTTTCCTGCATTACGATGTGCGAGGCGATGGATTCTGGCTCTATGGAGATGGTGGGTTCTTCGTAGGGCCGGTTCAGCCCGGCACCGCGAGTGCGGCGCTTCAGAACAAACTCTGCGCGATCAACACTCAAACCTCAAGTGTGACCGGCAGCGGCACCACTTTCACGCTGAATGCCCGCCCGGTTTTCAAGACGGCGGCGACGCTGAACATCTACCTGCGGGCGTATACGACGGGGGACATCGATACGGGTTGGGTGCAGCGCGGAACGTGGACCACTGCGCCGACTCCTATCGGCAACATGGGTGTTCAGCCGGCCTCCGGGTCGGGTGCACAGCAGGCGTTCGCGCTGACCTATCAGGATCCGGCCGGGTTTGCAGGCGCACCGGCCGCGTGGTCGCAGTTCCTGATCGCCGCGGCGACGGACGGCGGCGGACAGCCCTTCTGTTTCGTCCACTATGACCATGCGGGCAACAGCCTGTGGATGTACTCGAGTGATGTGGGCTTCTTCCTCGGCCCGGTGAGTCCGGGCGCCGCGTCGGCGGCGCTGGACAGCAGTGCATGTTCGGTGGATCCGGCGTTGACGACGATTGCGCGCCCAGGGGAGGTGGTGAGAGTCAGCGTTCCCGTTCACCTGAAGGCGCCGATGTCGGGGGCCAAACAAATGTATATGCGGATGCAGGATCCGCTTCGGCGGGACTCAGGTTGGGTGGCGGCGGGTAGCTGGACGATTCCCTAGTGGCCGCTCGCAGGGGGCCCCAGGAGGATTGGCGGCGGCTGGTTGCCGCAGGGGCTGCTCTCACGGGGGACGGGCTCTGGCCGGAGGCTCGGAAGGTCGCTTCGCCCAGAGCACACCGGCCTGGGGCGTACGACCACACAGACAATCGAGGCGGGACTGCCATCCGGCCGCCTGATTGTGATCTGAATTGTGCGTGGACGCATACCCCACGGAAGAGGGCCTTGGATTGGATTCGAGGTGTTTGGGGTGTCAGGGGGCGAAGTGGTGAGCTGGGGGTTCAGAGCGGAAGCTGGAGCTCCAGCGCCAACGACTTCGACTTCCGGTCTCCGGGCTCTGCTCACCTGGGGATGGCGACCCGTCCCAAGTGGCCATTGCGATGGTCCCGCCTCCGTGGCTATCAGTCCTCTATCCGAGAACCATCGATCCAACGGTGCCGGTGTCCGGCGCGCTCTCGGCAGTGGACTCGTCCTGACCGAGTGCCTGCTGAAGTGACATCAGTCTCGATAGCGGCGTTCCACTGTCAAGGTTCGAGGCTGTCCCGTAAACGGCCAGCGCCTGTTTCACCAGGGGACCGAATTCGGATGCCACCTTCTCAAGGGAGGCTGGATCGTTCATCCGAGCCACTTCCACAAGCAGACTGGACGCTACCTTCAAATCCCCTGTTCGTTTGCATATTCGGAGTCCGGATATGCAGCACTTGAGCGAGTCGGACAACCGGCCAAGTCTCCGCAGCAAGCTTGCCTGCGTACATACAGCATTCAGGCGCGCGTTAGTGCTTGCTGGAAGGCTCCACAACTCATTGCACTTCGCAAGTGCCACTTCCAGTCGGCCTGCGCTGGCTAATAGCTGCGCACTCCAACCGACGACATAAAATCGAATCCACCTTGCTACAGGGCTATGCCGAACGGTCCGCCAGTGCTCCTCGATAGCCGATACACCCCGAATGAGATTGTCAGCGCCGTGCATGTGCTTCACAAATATCTGGGTGACCCTCCGGATCTCGTACTCGATCAACGCTTTTCGCTTGTTCTTAGACAGCGTTCGCATCCAGTTTCTCCGGTGTCAAATTGGGCATTCTCCGTTTGGCCACGAATCGGAGGCGGTCAGGTCAAGGTCATTCTTCAGGACGTCCTAACCTTGGAGTACATCGCGGCCGCAAGCCTCGACAGCTCATGTGCCTATGCTATGGCATTCCGGGAGTTCGCGGGATGGTGCGAAGAGTGAGGGGCGGCAGGACTCCGGGCAGTCGAACGTCAAGAGATGCTCGCCGCTTTCGGCGCGGCGCACCGACTCGCGAAGAGCACCGTCAGCGCCAGTGGTGAAGGGACCGCCGCGATGATTCGCGGATCGGTCCCTTTGTAGTCACACAGCACGCTCGCCAGTTGGCCGTGACCGCTGGTACGGTGCAGTCTCGACCTGTTTCGACCGCTAGACGTTGAGAGAATCAGCGCCTGCCTTGCCGGCCGAGCTATTCGAGGCGAACGCGGTCGTAGCCCTTGAATTTCGTCGTGTCGGAGAGGATGATGCGATCGCCGGGTTGCAGGCCTTCGAGCACCTGAATGCTATTTATGGACGCGGCGCCGAACCGGACCTTCACGCGAGTTGCGGACTTGCGGTCCGCCTCGAACTTGAACAACGAAGCTTCCGTGCCGCCCGACTGATCGGCGGGACGACCCACGTAGACCACGTCCGTGAGCACTTTGATCCGAATGGCGCCATCCACCGGGTGGCCGGCGGGCTGTCCTGCCGGGGCCTGGAACTGAATTACCACGCGCACCGTCCCATTCGAGGGTGGTGAATCGATGCGGGTGACCGTGCCCGCGGCGATGATGCCCCGGCCCACCTCGACGGAGGCACTCTGGCCGAGTTGAACCTCGCTGACAACCGGAGAGGGCACCTGCAGCTCGGCTGTATCGGGGCCGGTGATGGCGCCCAGGGCTCGGACGAGCACGGGGAACTCGCCGAATTTCACGGTATCCACCCAGACGGCCTCTTTCGAGACGCGCGCCTCACCGGCCATTTGCGGCTGCGCCTGGGCCCAGCGAACAGTGGTGAGGAGGCAAACGGCGGCGAGACCCACGGCCACGGCGGCCGGCACACGAGGAGCGGGCTGGGAGGCACCGGTGAGCCGGAGGACCCGGTGCAGCAAGGGCCCGGTGGCGCTGTTTTGCGCGAATTCGGGTAGGGCCAGGCGAGCCCGCTCCAGCAGCGTGAGGGCTCGCGCGTACCCAATCGAATCGCCGCAGATTTCGACCGCCACGTCGTCGCAGCAGAGTTCCCGCTCGGCGCGGATGCGCGAGGAAACCCACCAGACGGCGGGCTGGTAGAAGAGCACGGTTTCGGCCACGGTCTGAAGCAGGTTGACGAGATAGTCGTGGCGCCGGATGTGCGCCAACTCGTGCACGAGCACGGCTTCCACTTGCGCGGCGCTGAGGTTCAAAAACGAAGCGGGCGGGATGAGGATTACGGGCCGAAGCCAGCCGACGACACTGGGACTGTCGGCCAACCGGGAGAGAAGGACGTGTACAGAACGGGAGACGCCCACTCGCGCGGCCAACCGCGACACGGTCTGCAACAGAATGGGCGGGGCCGGTTCGCCCTCGCGGCGCAGCCGGGCTACATGGCGGGAGCTCCAGAGCAAGCGGAGCGCGAGGATGATAACACCCGCCGACCAGACGGGCAGTGTCCAGACTTCAATGGCGGCGAGCCAGCGAGGCAGGAGCGCGGTGACGGCCAAGGCGGCCGTGCTGGCAGCGTCCGCAGTTTGGGCTGGGGGCCCCTGGTAGACGGCAGCCGGCCGCGGAGCTCGATAGAGGAGGCAGACGGTGATAACCGGGGCGGCGCTCATCGCAAGCATCGCGGCGCAACTGAGTGCGTAACGCAGCCGGACTGGCCGGGGGCCCAGGATCGCCAGGGCGACCCACAACAGGAATGCGACGACAACGCCCTGCCATACGAAGTGGAGGAGGGCCATGCTGATTGCGTGAGCGAGCTCTGTCATTTGTTTTCTCCTTCCAGCCGATCGAGCAGTTTTTCCATCTCCTCCAGTTCACGCCGGGACGATTTGCGGCCGGCGACAGCCTGCAGGACCAAGGCTTTGACAGAGCCGCCGAAGGCGCGCTCCGCGAGGTCGCGCAGCAATTGCCGCTGGGTGTGCTCGCGTGGGTAGCGCGGGCTATAGATCTGCGGGCGGCTCGTGTCGTCGCGAGTGACCAAGCCTTTGCCGGTCATGATTTGCAGCATTTTCAATGCGGTGGTGTAACCCGTGGGTTTGACGCGATTGAGCAGGTGCTGAACCTCGCGGACGGAGTGGGGTCCGTGGTCCCAGAGGACCTGGAGGATTTCCAATTCGGCGGAGGTCGGATTGGGCAGGCTGTTTTTCACAACTCATGATGACGAAGAGCTTCGTCATTGTCAACGAAAACTTTCGTCAATTTGGAGGAAGGGTGAGTGCCGGGAACTTGGCTGGTTGAACGTGGGGGTGTGCATGAGGAATGGGCGCTCGGCGTGGAGATCCAGCAGGGGTGCGCGCTCATGGGGTACGGCTGCATGGTCGCGGTCCCGTGGACCGGGGCGAACGCAGTCTTGGGGTTCGGCTGGATTGCGGAGTGAAGCGGGGTCGTGGACGTTTTGGCGGGTTCGGGCGGTGAAACGCGAGACAGCAAGGGGTCGCGACCGTAAGCCGTTAATTTTCTATGGCTTGTAAAATGAGGTACTCAAGGACGTCCCCTTTCCCCGGGCTGTCCCGCCTCCCCTAGGTGGCGCACATTCTATTTCCGACACGCTCTCAGGCTGTCCGGCTCGCGCTCCCCTTCGTCCCGCTTCTCGCGTCTGTCCTCTTCCACTAGAGTTGGGTGGCGACGAAAAATGCAGTCTCCCGCAGAAGATCCTTCAACTTGGCCGCCAACCAACGACGCGGAGCAGCTGTGGTGTCAACGTTGATCGGAATTCCGCTGATCCAAGTGGCGTCCGATGTAGCTGGCAGAGGAAGGCGATCACCCATGGCGGAGGAGGAATAGATTATTCGTCCCGGCGCAGAACGATGTATGAGAATGTTGCGCACCTCCTTCAACTGAAGGTACTGCGCATCTTGTAGGGCAGCGGCAAACCCTAAAGTCAAATTACTGCGGGGGAAAGCATGCTGAAAGGCGCCGCACGTGTTCTCGGGGGAGATCCTCTTTAGATCCTGCGCGGTCGAGATCGGAAAGCGGCCCGGGTTAACCTTGGCCCCCAGGCTGAACAACGCGAAGCTGAAGGATTCTATGGTTGAGAGGGCAGCTCCGAAGAAAGCAAACAGATCTCGTTCCTGCTGATAGCGGTATGGTTGCGGGGGGGCGTCTCCATACCTGTTCACGAGCCGGCGGAAACTGGCGTCAGAATCGGCGCAAGCGCGGAACCTGTATTGGAGAGCATTCCACCCACCTAGGAAATTGGTCTGATGATCCGACTGATTTCCAAGCTTTGGAGTCACAGTTGCATGGACGCTTCGATAGAATGCATCTGGGAAATCGCGTGGAATGGAGAGTTTATTGGAATGGTGGCGGGCCATGAGGTTCTATCGGCTGAATTGATTCTTGCGGTAGGGCACGGCAATGCTTTCTCGGATTAAACGTCAGCTGTCGCCGTAATTTCCGGCGCGCCGCACGGTCCGCTTAGTCCGCAGTGCCAGGTGACTGCGTTGATGGTGAGGCTAAAGTGACTCTCCGCTCCACATTGACAAGAGAGCAAATCTCGCCTTACTTCCGTCATGCGACTCGTGCGGTGGGTCGTTAGCTCGGGGATTCCTCGGACGCTACCATCATTCGGCCGGGGACATCCAGGACGTCCCGACGTCAGTGGCTCCGGAAACGGGAGCGTCCCATCTATGTCCCCGCTCCGACCTTCAACCGCATGGGCTTCGTTTGGCCGACAGAACGAGCGATGCGATTCTAGACACAACTGTCTCGCAACGAGGCGTATTCCGCTCCAGGTCATGTTCCCAAAGACGCCAGACGCGTATCCCGGCGCGGTTCAATGCCCGACGTGTCCGCCTGTCCCGTCGGACGTTCTTCGATAGCTTCTCGGCCCAAAACACGGCGTTTTGTGCGGGGAGCTTGGAGCACCTTGGGCATTGGTGCCAGAAGCATCCATCGATGAACAGCGCCAAGTGAAGATTAGGAAAGTAGAAGTCCGGCGTGCCAGGGAGATCCTCCCGATGCATTTGCCAGCCGGATATCCTTTTCGCACGCAACAGCGCCGCCATTCGGCGCTCCGTTGATCGATTTCCTCTTCCCCGGATCTTTGCCATCACCTCCGAACGCTTGTCTTTGGAGAAAACATCCATAGACTTCCATAGACTTCCGCTATCGCAAGAGCAGCATGCCCGGACGCGAAGCGTGACTGCCAAAACAGGCCTGCAGGGTTGCGAACGCCTGGCTTCGGATACGGAACATCGCCGTCTCTTTCTTGAGCGCCTCAAGGGAACAACTGCTGACAAGGAGACAGTTAACCAGCAACGAATACGTTGCCTTCTCGCCGCCATTGACGGAGATCCAGAACGGCGCAATCTTCCAAATGGATTGAGGCAGTGTACTCTTGAACTTCTTTACAGTTTCAATGGGCACCAAGAAACCGCCAACGAGCCGAGCGACGATCAAGTTACCCTGTGCGTGATCACATGAGGGGCTTGTCTCAACTGCAACCGGGACCACGTCGGCCGCGACCGACTCCACTTGCTTCTTGAACTCTTCCTCGCTGGTTTTACCCTTGGAGAGCAGTGGAGCAATCATCGTCGCGATATCGGGAAACAGCGGGGACAAGGCAGCGGAACTCATCAGGTAGACACCTCCCGATTGTGGGATGCCCAAACCATCGAACGAGCAGTGCAGCATCGAGTTGATCCGCGCCTTTGCCTCTGTTTCGCAGTCTGCTTTCGCGGCGTTTGAGAGGATCTCGTTCGTGATGTTTCCAAGAGCCGGGGCCGGAACCGCTACGCGGCCTTCCAGTTTGTCTCCGTGGAGTGGAATCAGCGAGTGACAGAACGCTTTGAATGCTGTCGGCCCGTCCGTCATGCCGGACTCGCCGGCGAACTCCTTCCCACAGCCGTACATGAGCCGGAGCATTGTGTTGTTCCAGCCCTCACGCCATTTCTCAGGCGCGTCCTCATTCCCCGAGGCGATGGTCGCGAGTTCGCCAACTACTTCGCTTCCAGCTGCGACCGAGGCTTCTTCCCAAACCTGCAGCATTCTGACTGGGCCGCGATTCTGAAGTTCAGCGTCAATTCTTGTGGAGAGCGTGCCGATGTCCTTGCATTCCTCTTTATCAATCCTAAGGAAGACTGACGGACGCGCAACGTCAGCCATCGGGAAAATATAACTGTCGAGATCGTCAACAAGCTCGGGGTGCTTAGTCCACGCGACGGCAACGTAAGGCCCATTGTCCTTATGAATGACCCGACGAATACAGTTCGCCAGCGCGGCCACCTTGGACTTCGGATCGGCGCCCGCGCCGACGATATCCATGTCCAGAAAAGCCAGGCGGATGCCGGACAGGGGTTCGCGAGGCACCCCAGATTCCAACGATGCAGGATCGACGTAGAGCGGAGCCACTCCGATCTTCCATAGCACCCTGACGAGGTCAAGCACCTCCGCCTCGACGTCGTCCAGGATCAGCACTCGTGCGGAATTCAGGCCGACCACTTCGCACCTCCGAAGGCCAAAGCGACGATGGCACCGTCGAAATCGGCGGGAAGGGTCACATCGTCGGCATCTGGGAACAAGAGTTTCCCGCCTTGGACCTTCATAACCTGATCTGCCAAGTGCAGACCGAGACCCATGCCGTCAGGCTTGCGAGACATGAACGGCTCGACTAGGAACTCCGGAGGATCGCTGAAGCCCGGACCGTTGTCCGCGACCACAATCGCCGGCCCCTCACCGAAATCGTCGCTCGTGCCAATGTAGATCTTCTTCACGCCGGCCTTGCTGCGCGGCCCCCATTTGTTGTCGAGCCACCAGATGGAGTTGTCAATTAAGTTCATGAGCGTTGCAACGAGTAATCGTTTGCTGCACTTGGCCTCAAAGTCCTCCCGCAGATTGCGCGTCACCGCTATCGAGTGGCCTTCAAGCCGCAACTCCGTGTTGAAGAGCGCCGCCCTCACTAGGGCCGTGGCCTTCTCACGCGATTCACCCGACCGGCGCGCCAGCGCTCCGAGCCCTTCCACGAGTTCGGCCAGATGACGGGCCATTGAGGTCACTTGAGGTGCCGCGCCGAACTCCTTTGCCGCCTTTTCCAGGTTCGCGATGCCCTTCTCGACCTCATGGATAACGATGGTCAAGCTTAGCCCGGCGCTTGCCGACGTGAGAAATCGGTCTCGAATGGCGGTAAAATCACTCTCAATTCGGTCCAGATAGGGAGTGATCTCCTTGAGGTTCTTTCGCTCGACCACCTCCCGCACCGCCGAGAGGTCGGCGAGAACGGGCTCCCGAAACTTGCCCTTGGAATACGCCTGCCTGATGCGTGCCTTGTCCTGGTTACGCTCCGCTTCGATCTGCTCGATGGAGCGCAACACGGCGTCGCGGAAAAGAGAGTAGGCTGGCGTGTCAACAAACCCCTCCCGATTTGTCTTCTCCACCAGATCACGACTCTGGGAAAGATCGAGAGAGACCGCGCCGATCACCAAGTTGTTGCTAATGCGACCAGTGGGGATATTGACGCGCCGTCCGCCAAGCCCCAGCCAATCATCCCCGGGCTCGCCATAGTTGTAAACCCGAATGCCATCCCGATAGACACGGACCCCACCGACGTTGTCCAGGAAGTCTTTCAGCCCCTTCTTGTCGGTGACCCCAAGTGCAAGTATCTGTGGCTCGCGATCAAAAATAGATAGCTGGATTTCGACGGGCCCGATGGAATGCTGGCGCAGATCCAGCAGCTTTGTCTCGCGGCCCTGCCTCGATTGTAGTCTAGCTTTCCCGTCATCGCGGGTGCGTGACTGCACTCGCTCGACCATGGCTGGAAGAGGAGTGAACTCGTACTGGTAGGAAAATGTGTCGGCGTCAATGCGTCCGGATGCGTGAAACAATGCGTAGTCGCGGACATCTTCGATGGTCAGAAGGCCGTGGAGCCAAGCCGCCTCGTCGTGCGTGGTCATGATCAGCTGTGGTCTAAATTCGTCTGATGTCTGAAAAGGGGAACATATCGAAGTGACCGCGCGGCTAACATCCCGCACCATCCCGCGCGTCCAATCGTTCCGAAGGCGCATGATCTCAATGCGCGTTCCCGTCCGGGCACCGGTGAACACCTCGGGCTTCCTTTCAGTTACTGATACGGGGATGTCGGAGAGATATGTCTTTTGCTCGAATTGCTGCCAATCGATGTCGGCGTGAACTTCGGGCTGTCCTTTCTTCCTTGTCGTCAACCGCACCCTGAGACCGAGTTTGTGCGCGGCGAAGCGACCAATGCCCTTCTCGCCCAAAGGAGCTCTGTGAAATCCGGGGGTTCGGAAGCCGTCCTCCCGCTGTTTCATGCGATAGTCAGTTCCCGGCTCCAGCCAGACCTTCGTTACTGTGTCGAGGTCCATCCCGGTGCCCGAGTCCTCCACCACAATTCGCCCGGCAATCTTGTCAGACACCTTCGTCATCTTGATGCTGCAATCTGGAGAGTCTGCGTCGTAAGCGTTCTTTACGAGCTCGAAGACTGCGATGCCTGGGTCGCGGATCAACTGGTCGCCCAGCAGCAGCAACATGCGTGCTCGAGGCTTGAATGCCTGGCGAACCGCTCTATAGTCCGGCATCCGATCCCCCTCCTGCCGCCGACACCATTTCGCGACGTGGCGATGACTTGACTAACGTCCGGACGACATGTTCCATCACGGGCGGGCAGACGGCGTTGCCCAGGAGCTTGATCCTGTCCCGCCGCGTCCCACGCGCCAAAATATAGTCCTTGGGAAACCCCATCGCGAGCTGCAGCTCAGGAACCTGCAACATTCGCATCTCATGCATGCCATCGCGGCGCCGGACGTAGGCGAAGCGATCCAATGTGGTGATGGTACGAAGGGGGACTGAGACCGGTTGCCACCCTCCAGAACCGTCACTGCCGTAGTAGACGATCAAGAAGGGGTCGCGCGTGCCAACGTTCGCGATCGCACGATCCGCCCTCTCCAAAGTAGGCGCCGCTCTACCATCAGCCCGAAGCGGATTGTACTTGTACGTCCCGTTCGTGTCAATGACGCTACGGACGGGAACATGCACCATGCCGTCGGGCAGGCGAATTTCCGGCGGCTTCTGACCGCGTTCACACACGATGAACAGCCGTCGCCGCGATTGAGGGACTCCGAAGTCGGCGGAGTTGAGCACCTGTGGCAAGCACCGGTAGTCCAACGCCTCCAGCGAATCGATGAGTTGCTGATACCGTGTCCAAGCCCTCATGTGAATCACGTTTTCGATCACAATCCACCTGGGCGTTAGCGCCTCTGCGAAGCGGACTACCTGGAATGCTGTTCCACGGCTCTTCTCGGAACGTTCGGCCGCCCCTTTGGCGCAAGTATGACTTGTACATTCGGGAGAGGCCAGGAGCAGTTCGATCCGGCCGAACTGCCTTTCGATGCTGGCTGGATCGACATCCTCGCAGAATGACGTGTAAACCTCCGTATCGGGGTTGTTGTCCTTGTACGCTTTTCCAGCCAGTTCCCAGGCGTCGATGGCCGCGACCACGCACACGCCCGCCGCCTTCGCGCCGCAGCTGCTTCCGCCAACCCCGGCGAACAGGTCGATCGCCCTTACAGTGCTTTCATTCGCGTCACTCACAGGCATTTCCGGCGGTCTCCGAATTGGCATCGAGGCTGTCGACGCCTCGCAAACTATACCTTCGGCCCAGCGACCAACAACGGCCGAGGGATATCTGCTCGGAAAATCATCATTTCACAGGAGTTATGCCCTGGTCAAATCTTTCTGGCAATCGACGATCGCCCCAGGTCGGTGACGACGATTCGCAGTGGACAGGTCCCCTAAGGGAGGCCGCCGTAGGGCCGGGGACATCCTGGACGGCCCAACCTCGGACCAGGAGCCGGATCGGGCCGACTAAGTATGAGACGTGGTGGCCTCGCTGCTTCGGATCCAAACACCCGAGGCGCACTAGCGGGCGTGCTCCATCGGTCGTCGCCTGGAGGAGGAAGGCAAGCTCACCCCGCGGCAAGTTCAGGCAATCCGTAAATTGGAGCACCGACTAGGCGAGCCGGGTCCCGACGCCTCGACCAAATGAACCAAGGACCAAAGAGCACGGTCCGTGAAGGTTAACTACGTTTGGCGACGGCTCACCGCGCCACTCTTAATACTTCATCAGCTTCACCCGCACCACGGTCCCCGCTCCCGGCAGCCTCAACCCGAAGAAGATCTCATCGCCGCTCAACTGCCGTCGCGCTTTCCACACGCCATTCTCATAGGCGCCTTCCTCGGCACTCACGAAATCGGCCCGCGGCGCGGCTGACCCGAACTTCGGCCGGAAGTTCACGGTCGTGTCGAAGCCGGCGATCACGAATTCTTCCGGACCCACCTGCCCGATCAGCACCCGCCCGGTCGTCTTCGGCGTGCCCGCCGCGCGCGCTCCGCCATAGCCCCAATGCGACGGTCCGAACTGCGCCATCGACTCATAGGCCCCGAAATCGCCCACCAGCGTGGCAATGCCTGTCTCTTCCACAAACGACCGCAATTGTCCGTACTTCTTCGCCTCCGCCAGCAGCGGAGTGGCTGCCGCCACCACACGATAGGTCGCCGACAGATCGCGCAGGTTTTCGGGGACCGCCCCCGTGTCGCCTTCCGCCGAACCTTCCACACCAAACACCGAGACGCCGATGCCCTTCAGGTCGCCCAACGCGTAGAACATGCGCCGGCAGAAGCCCAGATCCCGGCCCGTCTCGGGAATCAGCAGAGGATTGTCCGGCCGGCTGTAGGGCGTCGCTTCCTCGACGTACTGCACATAGCTCTGCTTGTAGATGTCCGGCGAGATCCAGTCGATCGACGGCACCAACGCTTTGTAGAGGGGCAGCATGCGCGTCGTGGCTCCTCCGCTGGGATGCGAGAAGCCCGGCTCGTAGAAACCGTCCTGGATGTCGCTCCAGACGTTCAGGAACATCGGCAGTGGGAACTCGCGCTTGCCTGCCTCGGCCACCCGCTGCAGATACTTCGCCTGATAGTAGGCGGCGAAGGTTTCGCTGCCATAGGCCCCGAACACTTCATTCCACGTACCGCTGCCCGTCTTCCCTAACGCCTTGATCGCCTCAGCCGGCGCAGCCTGCGCGAAGAGCTTGTTCGCGCTCTCGGAGTGATCGCGATCCGTCCCCAACACACCGGCTTCGTTTTCCACCTGCACGGCGATCACGGTGTGCTGCTCGCCGTCGATCTCTTTCAAATGCCGCATGAAGGCCGCGAAGCCCCGAGCGTCCGCCGCCTGCGTGGCCTCTACGTGGGTCGCCAGCGCACGGATGGGGCTGCCGGTCTGGTCGATCATCCGGGGGTACTTCTGGACGTTCTCCTTCACCCACGCCGGAGCAAAGTGCATCGCGCCGTTCTTGAAACCGCCGAACCAGGCCAGGATGAGCCGCAACCCGTTCGCCCGCGCGCCGGCCACCAGTCCGTCCACGATGGCGAAATCGAAGCGGCCTTCCACCGGTTCCACCGCCTGCCACTGGATGGGGATCTCCACCGTATTCACATGGATCCGTTTGGCCAGCGGCCAGGTCTTCTCCAACTCCTTGGGGAAACCGCTGGAATTCCCGGTCTGGATGCCGAGAATCAGGAACGGCTTGTCGTCCACCAGGAACTGGAAGCCGCCCTTGTCCTTTGCCAGACGAGGCATGGGCGCCGCGGCCAGACTCACCGTGGCCAGCAACAGAGCCACCATCACTTTCGAATCCATGAAGCCTCCAGGAACGCGTCGAGCCGGGCAATACCCCGGCGCGGGACCCCACCGGAGCGCGGGCCCGGCTCCGTCCCACAGACAGCATACAGCGGACCGGCGACTCCGGAATAGCCGCCTTTCCACCAGGCAGCCATCTTTCTGCAATCGCTGCCAGGCCAGACAGCAGAGGCAGCGAGCAACGAAGCAGTTTGGCCCGCCAGTTGCTTCTACTGAAGGCAGACCGCCACCGGAACGGCTGGGGTAGCCCTTCCGGGATTGGGATCAGTTCGAGACGGGGATTGTCTCCCGCAGGCGGGCATCAGGGGTCCCGCTTGAATCCGCCGCCGCCAGCCACACAGGCCCTCCTCCTCCCAAAAGGGCCGGCTGGCGGCGGCAGGCGACGGCCCGCAACATGCTCTCGAAAGATCGATTCGAACCGCAGAGCGAGGAACCAGGCTATGACTTCGTGGACTGAGTTTCGTGGCAGGTACAGGCGTCAGTTACCCGACGTGATCTTTCTGCTGCTGACCATCGTCCCCTGGCTGATCTTCGCGCTGTTGCCCTATCTGGCTTCGAAGTAGTCAGCGCCTGGCGGCCAATCCGATGGTGAACCTCCTGGCCAGCGGAGCGGCGCTCTCCGCGGTATGCCCACAGGCCGCCAGCCAGAGCCCGTAGGCCAGGCACATCTCCACGGCACGCGGCACAAACTCACCCGCCATTCGGACGCCTCGCCAGCGCCGCAGCCCGCGGCTCCACATCTCCTCCACCGCGCTCATCTCACCTCGGTAGAGGCTGATAGCGTAGCTGGGCGACTCCAGCAGCGCCCAGTTCAGCAGGGCCGCGTGAGCGGGCCCGCAGACACAAACCAGCACCGTGGCCTCGGCCATGCGCTCGATTCCGGACCTGCGGTCAGCGGCATCGATCACGGCCAGACGGTCCTCCAGGGTCCGCAGCCTCTTCTGGATATTGAACTCGACCGCCTCGCGGAACAGCGACTCCTTGCTATGGAAGTGGAGATACAGCACCGGCTCCGATACGCCGGCCGCGTCGGCCAGCGCCTGGGTGGTGGTCCCATGCAGCCCGGTGCTGGTAAAGAGGCCGGCGGCAATCCGCAGCACCTGTTCCCGGCGGATCGCGCCCGTCAACCGCCGGCTGCGCCGCCGGGCCAGTGGTGGCTCCGGCACTGAGCTTGTGAACTGGCAGGGGATGGGAGTATCCGGCATAGCGCTTCAGAGGGTTAGTGTTTGCCCGGATTCAAGGCCTCCACGAGATAGGAGGTGTACACGCCATTCGCGAGCAGGCGCACGCCCTTCCTCGACAACCGGCACAGCAGCGCGCGTCCGGCCTGGTCGATGGTCGTCAGGTCGCGCAGCAGCAGCTCGACCGGCTTGCCCGTGGAGATCTCCTCGTCGCAGCAGCTTTCCACTGTCTCGACGCTATCGCTCATGAGCTGGCCGTCCACCATGATGGTGGTGTGCGATGACGCTTTAACCGTGCTGATACGGAACATGGACCTTGCGCCTCACCCCGGGTGGATGCACGTTGGGGACCAGCAGGACGAGTGGAGTCCGAAGTGCCTCCACCTCTACTGCCCGGCAGCAGCCGCCACGGCTAACAGGTCCAGAATGCCGAATCCAGACAAATGCCAACGTCAATTGCCGATTTCGGCACCTGCTGCTACGATTCTGGATATGGAGATCCCGGATTCCGAAATCTACCGAGCGCTCTTCGACCTGTCCCAAGTCGTCGCCGGGCACGCCGATCTCGAGACGGTCTGCAACTCCCTGGCGGCCTCGCTGCGCCGGGTGGTCTCCTTCGATTTCCTCGCCCTGGTCCTGCACGATCCCATCAAGGATCAACTGCGGCTGCACGCCATCAGCGCCAACCGGCCTTACAAGGACCGCCCACGCGTCTTCGACCCGAACGGAGACGACCCCGGCGCCCATGTCTGGCGCGAGCAGCAGCCCGTGGTGCTTTCGCTGCTGGACCTGGAGACGCGCTGGGACGACGTCATCCAGGAGGCCCTGGACGAGGGGATCCACGCCATGGTCCTGGTGCCCCTCTCCAATGGCGAGCGCCGCCTGGGCATACTCGGCTTCGGCTTCGATGCGCCGTTTCAACCGGACCCGCGCGCACTGCAGTTTCTCCAGCGTGTCGCGGCGGAACTCGCTGTCTCCGTAGAGGGTTATCTCACGCGCCAGGCTCTGTTGCACGAGCGCGACCGCATGCGTGTCCTGTTCGAAATCACCAATTCCCTGGTCTCGAAACTGCCGATGGAGGAGCTGTTTTCGGCGATCTCCACCCAGCTCAGCAGCGTCGTCGCGCACGATTTCGTCCTGATGGCGCTGATTGAGAAGCCGTCCGGCCACATCCACATCACGGCGCTGCATTCTCCAGCGGGCATGCGCTTTGAGCCGGAGGAGATGTCGGTGAGTCCGCAGGGCATGCCGGCCGGCGAAGCGATTGCCACGGGCAAACCCGTCGTGCTGAGCGGAGACGAGCACGACCGCTACACCGCTCCGGTGTACCGCAAATACCGTCACCTGGGCTTCCGGTCCAGTTGCTCCATCCCGCTGGTGGGTACCAACGGCATCTCCGGGGTGCTCGACCTGGCGCGCCGCGGCGGTCAGCCATTCACTCCGGACGAAGTCGACCTGCTCGTCCAAGTGGCTCGGCAGATTGCCATTGCGACGGAAAACGCCCTGGCTTACCGGGAGCTCTCGGAATTGAAAGACAAACTGGCCACCGAGAAGCTGTACCTGGAAGACGAGATCCGCTTCGACCAGAATGTCGGCAGCATGATCGGCGAAGGGCCGGCGTTTCAGGCCGTGTTGAGCGGTATTCAGGTGGTCGCACCCACGGACGCAACGGTACTAATTGAAGGCGAGACGGGCACCGGCAAGGAGCTGGTGGCCCGGGCGCTGCACGACCTCAGCGCCCGGTCGAAACGGTCGTTCATCAAGGTGAATTGTGCGGCGATTCCGGCGACGTTGCTGGAGAGCGAACTCTTCGGACACGAAAAGGGCTCGTTTACCGGCGCGTTCGCCCAGAAGATCGGCCGCTTTGAACTGGCTCACCAGGGCACGCTGTTTCTTGACGAAGTCGGAGAGATTCCCCTGGAGTTGCAGTCGAAACTGCTGCGGGCCATCCAGGAGCAGGAGCTCGAGCGCCTGGGCGGCAACCGCACCATCCAGGTAAACGTCCGCTTCATCGCCGCCACCAACCGCGGCCTGAAGAAAATGGTCGAGGAAGGCAAGTTTCGTAGCGACCTCTATTACCGGTTGCATGTCTTCCCCCTGACGGTGCCCCCATTGCGGGAACGCAGGGAAGATATCCCCTTGCTCATCCGCTACTTCACGCAGAAATACGCGACGCGCATGAACCGTCCTATCGACTCCATCCCGTCGTCCACCATCGATGCCCTGACGAATTATGACTGGCCCGGCAACATTCGAGAGCTTCAGAACGTGATCGAACGCTCTGTTATCCTGAGCCCTGGCCGCGTCCTCGTTGTCACCCTACCGGAGCTCTCGAAAACCGCGCCCTCGCCCAGGACTTCGCGGCTGGCAGAGACCGCTGAGCGCGACCGCATTCTGCGCGCCCTGCGCGAGGCTCGAGGGAAAGTCGCCGGGCCGCATGGCGCCGCGGCGCTGCTGGGTCTCCGGCGCACCACTTTGCAATCCCGCATGAAGAAGTTAAGTATCGAACGCGAATACAGCTGATTCCGGCAGATGCCGGGCAAGTGCCGAAGGTGCCGAAAGGCCGGCAGACGCACTGCCCGGAAGCCGCTCAATCCAGGTCCCCGACTCTGGCTGCTCGTTTGCCTTGAGAGAGGGTGACATGGAAACGCGAGATGCGCAGGCAGTCTTCGGCGTTGGGAATCAGACACGAATTTCCCAGGCCAGGTTTCGACGAAATCACTTCCCCCTCCCTTCCGGACCTCTCCGGCACTTCGGCACGGTGCCGAAGCGGCTGGCCGGCATTGGGCTCCTTCTGACGGCACTTGTTCTCTCCGGCTGCAAGACCAAAGCGGAAGGACCACCCGCGCCCGGCCTGCCTGAAGTGGCCACCGTGACCCTCGAACAGGAGCCGGTGACGCTGACCACCGAGTTACCGGGCCGCACCTCCGCCTACCTGGTAGCGGAGATCCGGCCGCAGGTAAATGGGCTGATTCAAAGCCGGCAGTTCCAGGAGGGATCCAATGTGAAGGCCGGCGACCTGCTGTACCAGATTGATCCGGCCCCTTACCAGGCCGCGCTGGCGCAGGCCAAGGCGGCCCTGACCACGGCGGAAGCCGAGCTGGTGACGGCGGAGGCCAACCTGCCGGCGCTCCGCTCGCGGGCCGAACGGCTCAAGACGCTTGCCGCCACGCGCGCCGCCGCCCAGCAGGATGCGGACGACGCCGGCGCCGCGCTGCGCCAGGCCGAGGCGAACCTGGCCGCCCGCAAGGCTTCGGTCGAGATCAACCGCGCCGCGCTGGACAGCGCCCGCATCAATCTCTCGTACACCCCGATCCATGCGCCGATTTCCGGCCGCATCGGCATCTCGAACATTACTGTCGGCGCGCTGGCGGCGGCCTATCAGCTCACGCCGCTGGCGGTGATCCAGCAGCTCGACCCCATTTATGTGGATGTGGTCCAGTCCAACGCGGAGCTGCTGCGGCTGCGCAGCCGGCTGAAGAGCGGACAGCTCAAGCCGGACAGTTCGTTTCAGCGCAAGGTGAAGCTCAGCCTGGAGGACAAGTCGATCTACCCCTACGACGGCACGCTGCAGTTCCGCGACGTGACAGTTGACCCGACCACGGGCTCCATTACGCTGCGCCTGGTGTTCCCGAATCCGAACAATGTGCTGCTGCCCGGCATGTTTGTGCGGGCCCTCGTGCAGGAAGGCATCAACCAGCAGGCGCTGCTTGCTCCGCAGCAGGGCGTCGCGCGCGACACCAAAGGCCTGCCGTACGCCTGGATCGTCGGGAAAGACGACAAGGTGGAACAACGGACCCTGGAGCTGGACCGGGCCATCGGGGACAAATGGCTGGTCACCAGCGGCCTGGAGGCCGGGGACCGGATCATCGTCGAGGGGCTCCAGAAAGTGCGCCCGGGCGACCGGGTGCGCGTGGTTCCGGCGCCCCAACCGGAGACCAAAGGGAAAAGCCATGTCTAGGTTTTTCCTGCATCGTCCCGTCTTCGCCTGGGTGATCGCCATCGCCATGATGCTGGCGGGCGTCCTGGCGATCTACAACCTGCCCATCTCGCAATACCCGCCCATCGCTCCGCCGTCCATCTCCGTGCGGGCCGTCTACCCCGGAGCCACGGCCAAGACCGTGGAAGACAGCGTGGTGCAGATCATCGAGCAGAAGATGACCGGCCTCGACAAGATGCTGTACATCTCCGCCACCAGCGACTCGTCGGGCAGCGCCTCGCTGGAACTGACCTTCGCGCCGGGTACCGATCCCGACCTGGCCTGGTCGAAGGTGCAGAACAAGCTGCAACTGGCCATGCCCATGCTGCCCGAAGTGGTGCAGCGCCAGGGCATCACGGTGAGCAAGTCCACGCGCAACTACCTGATGCTGGTGGGCCTGATCTCAGAGAACTCGTCGCTGGACTATAACGACCTGAACGACTACGCGATTTCGCAGATCCAGCCGTCGCTGGCCCGCGTGCCGGGCGTCGGCGAAGTGGAGCCTTTCGGGTCTCAATACGCCATGCGCGTCTGGCTGGATCCAGACAAGCTCACCCAGTTCAACATGACCTCCGACGACGTAGTGGCGGGCATCCGCACCTACAACGTCCAGGTGTCCGCCGGCCAGTTCGGCGGCATTCCGGCGATCCCGGGCCAGCGGCTGAACGCGTCGATCCTGGTGCAGTCCCTGCTGAAGACGCCTGAGGAGTTCGCAGCGATTCCCCTGCGGAACAATCCGGACGGCTCGATTGTCCGGGTGAGGGACATCGCGCGGACGGAACTGGGGACCGAGTCTTACGATGTGAAGGCGTCGTTCAACGGCCGGCCCTCGGCCGCCCTGCCCATCCGCCAGGAGCCCGGCGCGAACGCCTTGGATACAGCCGCCCGGGTGAAGGCCAAGATGGAGGAGCTCTCGAAGTACTTCCCGCCCGGGATGAAGGTCGTCTATCCCTACGACACGACCCCGTTCGTCCGGGTCGCCATTGGGGAAGTGGTGAGGACCCTCATCGAAGCCATCGTGCTGGTGTTCCTGATCATGTATCTCTTCCTGGGCAACATGCGCGCGACGCTGGTGCCCACCATCGCCGTGCCGGTCGTGATCCTGGGGACCTTCGGAGTCCTGGGCGCCCTGGGCTTCTCCATCAACATGCTGACGATGTTCGCCATGGTGCTGGCCATCGGCCTGCTGGTGGACGACGCCATCGTCGTGGTGGAGAACGTGGAGCGTGTGATGAGTGAGGAAGGCCTGCCGCCCTGGGAAGCCACCATGAAGTCGATGGAGGAGATCACCGGCGCTCTCGTCGGCATCGGCTTTGTGCTCTCGGCGGTCTTCGCTCCGATGATGTTCTTCCCCGGCGCGACAGGAATCATCTACCGCCAGTTCTCCGTCACGGTGATCGCCTCGATGCTGCTCTCAGTGATCGTCGCCCTGGTGCTGACGCCGGTGCTGTGCGCCTCGCTGCTGCAGCCTGTCGCCAAAGGCCATGAGGCGGCGGAGAGCGGCTTCCGCCTGCTGCGCCCGTTCTTCCTGGCGTTCGACCGGGCCTTCAACTACCTGCGGGACAAGTACCAGTCGCTGGTGGGCCGCATCCTGGGCGCCCGCGCCATCTCGCTGCTCGCCTTCGTGGTGATTGTCGTGGCCATGGGCTTCCTCTTCCGGCGCATGCCGACGGCCTACCTGCCTGATGAGGACCAGGGGATCCTGATGGCGATGGTGCAACTGCCGCCCGGCTCCACGCGGGAACAGACCGACGGGGTGATGGACAAACTGCGGAGGCACTTCCTGGAGGACCAGAAGGAGGCCGTCGAATCGTGCATGACGGTCTCCGGGTACAGCGCTTCCGGGCGCGGGCAAAACCAGGGCTTCGCGTTCATCATGCTGAAAGACTGGAAGCTGCGCGACAAGCCCGGGCTGCGGGCGAAGGAGGTCGCGGGCAAGGCGATGATGGCCTTCGCGGGCATGCGCACGGCTGTAGCCTTCGCATTTCCTCCCCCCGCGGTGATCGAGCTTGGCCAGGCCAACGGTTTCGACTTCATGTTGCAGGATCGGGGCGGCCTGGGGCACGACGCCCTGATGGGCGCCCGTAGGCAACTGCTGCAACTGGCGGCGCAGGATCCACGCCTGGTGCGCGTACGGCCCAACGGCCTGGACGATGTGCCCGAGTACCGCAGCGAGATCGACTGGGAGAAGGCCGGCACGTGGGGCGTGCCCATCTCGAGCATCCACAGCACGATCTCGGCGGCGTTCGGCAGCGCCTATGTGAACGACTTCATCCAGGGCGGGCGCGTGAAGCGCGTTTACGTTCAATCGGACGCGCCTTATCGCATGCTGCCCAGCGACCTGGAGCGCCTCTATGTGCGCGGCAGCAAAGGCACCATGGTGCCTGTCAACGCTTTGGCATCGGGCCGCTGGACCTACAGTTCGCCGCGGTTGGAGCGGTACAACAGCTTCCCCGCCCTGAACTTCCTGGGCGAGCCCGCGCCCGGCCGGAGCTCCGGCGAGGCCATGCAGGCGATGGAAGAGATCGTCGCCAAGCTACCCAAGGGCATCGGATACGACTGGACCGGACTCTCCTACCAGGAGCGCATGGGCCAAGCGCAGACCGGGCTGCTGTATTCGTTCTCGATCCTGGTGATCTTCCTGGTCCTGGCGGCACTCTATGAAAGCTGGTCGGTCCCGATCGCCATCATGCTAGCCCTGCCGCTGGGCGTCATTGGCGGTGTGGCCGCATCGTCGTGGCGCAACCTGCCCAACGACGTCTACTTCCAGATCGGACTGCTGACGGTCCTCGGACTGACTACCAAGAACGCGATCCTGATCGTGCAATTCGCCAAGATCCGGCTGGAAGAGGGTGAGGGTCTGCTGGAGGCCACACTGCAGGCCGCCAAGCTCCGCCTGCGGCCGATTGTCATGACCTCGCTCGCCTTCGGTTTCGGCGTTCTGCCGCTGGCGATCGCCAAGGGCGCCGGCGCCGGCGCACAGCAGGCCATCGGCACCAGCGTCCTGGGCGGCATGATCACCGCCACCTTCCTGGCGATCTTCTTCATCCCCCTGTTCTTCGTGATGATCGTGCAGCTCTTCAGCAAGCGCACAGCCGCTCCGGTTGAGCCCGGTACGGCACCTTCCGGGGAGGGCCAATAACATGGACCGCCGCATTCTTCTTGTATCCCTGGCCGTTGCGCTGGGCGGCTGCGTGCACAACCGCCCGTATGAACGGCCGCCGTCGCCGGTGCCCGCTGCCTTGCCTCACGCGCAGGCAGCGGAGCCGGTGCCCGCCGGCGCTTCACAGGCCGCGGATATTCCATGGCGGGCGTTCTTCCCGGATTCGAGACTTCAGACCGTCATCGAGACCGCACTCGCCAACAACCGCGATTTAAAGATGGCAGCGCTCAATATTGAGCGGGCCGAAGCGCTCTACCGAATTCAGAGCGCGCAGCAGCGCCCGACCGTCGCGGCCTCGGCCAGCGGCAGCCTCTACCGGCTTCCGAAAGACATGTCGGTGGCGGGGATTAACGTCGGCCAGGCGGTCACCATCCAGCAGTACACGTTAAACCTGGGCGCTGCGTCGTGGGAACTGGATCTCTTCGGGCGGATCCGCAGCCTGAAAGCAGCCGCCCTGGAGCAGTTCCTGGCCACGCAGCAGGCGCGCTCGGCGACACAGATCGCGCTGGTGGCCGGAGTGGCGGGCACCTACCTGGCGTTGGCCGCCGATCAGGAAAACCTGCGGCTGGCGCGATCGACGCTGGAGGCGCAGCAGGCCAGCTACGACCTGATCCGGCAGATCCGCGACAGCGGCATGGGCTCGGACCTCGATCTGTTCCAGGCGCAAAGCCAGGTGGAGGCCGCGCGGGTCGACATCGCCCGGTATTCGGGCCAGGTGGAGTTGGACGGGCATGCGCTCGCCCTTCTGGTAGGCGCGCCTGTCCCGCCCGGCCTGCAGCCGTCGGAACTGGGTCCCGGCAGCGCCATGAAGGAGATTGCGGCGGAACTGCCTTCCGAGGTGCTGCTGCAACGTCCGGACATCCTGATGGCCGAACACCAGTTGAAAGCCGCCCACGCCAGCATCGGGGCGGCGCGCGCTGCTTACTTCCCGCGCATTTCGCTCACCGCCGGCGGCGGCTCGATGAGCAGCGACCTCACGAAGCTGTTCAATGCCGGTGCCGGCACGTGGAACTTTGCGCCGCAGATCTCGCTGCCGATCTTCGATTCCGGAGCACGCAAATCGACCGTGAAGGTGGCGGAGACGGATCGGGCGCTTGCCGTCGCGGAGTATGACAAGGCGATCCAGACCGCGTTCCGCGAAGTGAGCGATGCGCTGAGCCAGCGCGACAGCCTACGGTCGCAACTGGTGGCGCAGAAGATCCTGGTGACCAGCCTGGAGCAGACTTACCGCATCGCCGGCGTCCGCTACCAGGCGGGCATGGACAGCTACCTCACGGTGCTGGTGGCGCAGCGCACGCTCTATCAAGGCCAGCAGGGGCTGGTGAGCCTGCGGCTGGCGCAGCTCGCCAACCAGGTGGCTTTGTACAAGGCGATGGGTGGAGGCGCTTAACCGCGCCTCTTCCCGTCAACGGTTCGCCATGAATTCGTAGCTGCCGGACTGCAGCAGATAAACGGCCTTGCCGTTCTCGAACTTCTGGAAGGTGATCCCTTTGGAGGAACCGGCCGGCTGCCCGCCTTCCTTCACGGCCGAGGCGTCGCTCGCCGGCAGGTATAACGTCGCTGTCGCGTTGGCCGGAACAGTCGCCTTGTAGGTGAGGGTTGTGCCCTGCACCTTCCAGGCGCTGCGGATGCGGCCGTACATCGAATCGTAGTAGCCTTCCGCCGAAGTCATGATGCCTGTCGGATCGGGCTCCGGCTGCAGGATGAACTTCTGGAAGCCCGGTTCGCCGCGCTGGATGCCCAGCGAGTAGGCCATCATCCACTGGCCCACGGCGCCGAACGAGTAGTGGTTGAACGAGTTCATGCTATTGTTGCCGCCGAAGCCGTTCTCCACCGTATAGCCGTTGAGCCGCTCCCAGATGGAGGTGGCGCCCTGGTCGATGGCGTAGAGCCACGAGGGGTACTGGTTGTTGTGCAGCAGGCGATAGGACAGTTCGCCCAGGCCGTTGTCGGAGAGCGCCTTATTGATCCACGAGGTGCCGATGAACCCGGTCATCAGCGAATTAGGCGGACGCACCACGCCGCCATCGTCCCTGTTCTCGCGGGCCACGCTGTCGGCGAGGTTTTTCGCCATGTGGGGGGTGTTTTCGGCGTTGAAGAGTCCCATCGCCAGGCCCACTGCGTAGGAGGTCTGCGTGTCGGCGACCTTGAACTCCATGGGCGCAGGGGGCCGGCCAGGAGGTCCGAAGGCGCCCCGTCCGCCCACCGTACCCAGCGTCTTCTTCTCAGCGTTCACAAACGTGGCATTGAAGAACGCCTTGCGCTTCTCGTACATGGCCCGGTATTTCGCCGCATCGGCCGGCTTTCCGAGGATTTCGGCGATCTGCGCCATGATTCCGAGGTCGTAGGCATGATAAGCGGTGGACAGGAATGGAGCGCCCAGCGCGTTGTTCTGCGGGCCCAGCCAGTCGCCCAACTGGCCATCGGAGCTAATGCCAGTCTTCGGATCGATGGTGGTTTCCAGGTAATCGATATACGCGGCCATGGCCGGGTAGTGCTGGGCCAGCAGGCCCGTGTCCTTGTACTGGAGGTAGGACTCCCAGGGCACAACGATGCCGGCGCTGCCCCACAGCACTCCGCCGAAGCCGCCGCCCACAGGCGCGACATCGGTGAAGCGGCCCGCCGCCGACTGCGTGTCGCGCATGGCGTACATGTGGCGCGTCAGGAACTGGTCAGCATTCGAAACATAGGTGGCCGTGCGAGAGAAGACGTTGATGTCGCCGGACCAGCCCATGCGCTCGTTGCGCTGCGGGCAGTCTGTGGGGATCGTGAGGAAGTTGTCAACATTCGACCAGACGAGGTTCGACCACAGGCGGTTCACCTTCTCGCTGGAGGTCTTGTAGTCGGCGGTCAGCTCCCTGACAGAACTGATCGCCACACCCTGCACCGCTTCCAGCGGCAGCGGCTTGCCGATGCCGGTGATCTCGATGTACTGGTAACCGTGCGAGGTGAACTTCGGCTGGAAGACCTGGCTGCCGGCCTTCATCGTGTAGACATCCTGGTTGAGGGCGGCGCGGTAGTTCTCCGTCATCAGCATGCCAACGTTCTGCCCAGACTCTTTCAAATCCGGGTAGAGCATTTCGGAGTAGCGCAGCGTGAGCCTGCCGCCCGCGTGCCCATTGGCGATGGTGATCTTCGGCACACCCACCATGTTCTGGCCCATGTTGTAGACGTAGACGCCGGGCCGGACCTCCTTCACGCTCTTCGCCGTGAGAGTCCGGAAGACGCCGGCGTTGTTGCCGATCTGGCCGACCAGCGCGAGCTTGTCGAACTGAAAAGGAGTGCCGGGCGCGCCCATCCGGCCCTGCTCCATGCCTGAGAAGGCGGTGCCCTCTAGCGGAACCACGGCCGCGGCTTTCCAATTGCTGTCGTTGTAGGCGGCGGTGGTCCAGCCATCGACCGCCGCGTCACGCGTGGAGTCGAGGATCTCGCCGAAATCCAGGCTGCTGTAGACCACCGGCCCGCCGCCGAAGTACTTCCAGGTTTTTCCGTTGCTGGTGATGGTATCGGAGGTGCCGTCCTTGTATGTCACCACGAGCTTGGCGAGCAGCGACTGCCGGTCGCCGAAGTGGTTCCAGATGTTGCCGAAGCTCAACAGGCCGCTCCACCAGCCTTCACCGAGCATCGCGCCCAGGGCGTTGCCGCCGGCCTTGACCAGGCTGGTTACGTCGTAGGCTTGGTAGAGGTGGGTGATGTTGTATTGCGTCAGGCCGGGATTGTAGTAGTCGTCGCCGACGCGTTTGCCGTTCAGGAAGACCTCATAGATGCCGCGCGCCGTGACGTAGAGGCGGGCGCCGGCAATGGGCTTGGCCGGGGTCTTGAAGGTGGTGCGCAGCATGGGCATCGAGTTCCGGCTGGGATCTTTCACCAGGAAGACACCCTTGGCCCCACCGGCCAGCACGTAGCGGCCGTTGGCCACGGAGAAGCCGGGTCCGGCGAAGATTCCCTGGTACGTGGCACCAGCCAGGTCTTCGTGGAACAGGATGTTGTTGGGTGCGCGGTTGTTGCGCACCGTCACGTCGCGGAACGTGGCGTTCTGGCCGGGCTCCACTGAGAAGCCGATGTCGCACAGCATGCCGAAGGGAAGGAAATTGCCGCCCACGCCCATGGGGTTGAGGTTCACGGCATTCGCGGGACCGCCGCGTCCGCCAGGCCCGCCCTGCGGGGGACCGGCCGGGGCCGCCGGCGCCGAAGCTCCAGTAATGTTGCCCTGGCCATCGATCGAGATGGTGATCTGCCCAAAGGCGCTGCGGAACTCAATGGCGTGCTCAGCGTTCTTGTTGGCGCTGTTGATCAGGTCGGCGGCCAACTCGAAGGTCTTCAGCGGTTTCGAGGGGGTATCGGTGTCCTTGTAACCCGCCCGGTAGACATTCAGCTTCGCCTTGCCGCCGGGTGAGCCGTCCACGGCCGCGATGTCGAGCTCCAGTTTGATGTAGCTCTCGTCCTTCCCGTTGGCGAGCTGATAGATGTTCTTGTTCTTATCCATCAGGCGCGAGTCGTTGGCTCCATACACGAAGCTGGCGCGCGTGCTGCCCGGCGCGATGGTCAGTGCGTACTTCAGGTCGAAGATCGTGAGGTAGGGCGCGTAGAGCACCAGATCCTCATTGCGGCCACCGATCCATTGGGCGCCGCCCCAGGCGGGGGCGTTCGGCGCCGGATCCATCACGCCGGTCTCGAACCAGGAGGCTCCGAGAAGTTTAGCGCCGGCCTGGTTCCAGACCGTGATGGTCCAGGAATAGCGGGTCGCTGCCTTCAGCGGACTGCCCCCATACTGGATTCCCAGCGAAGCCGGGGCGTCGACCTTTTTCGTGTCCCAAACGAGTTGGCCCTTAGGATCCTTGACCTCAAGCTGGTAAGCCACCTGGGCTGCGCCACGCTCGCCGGCCGTGGTGGCCATCTGCCAACTGAAGCGCGGCTGCGCCACATCGATGCCCAGCGGCGTGGGCCGGTATTCCACCTGCAGATTCTGGATGATGGAGGCCGCGTTGGCGGCCCAGGCACAGCAGAGCAGGACGCTCGTCAGGATGGCCAGGCGTCTCGCCGGCCCGCAGACCATGGATAGATACTTCTTGATCAATGCAACCTCCACTCGCCAACGCCGGTCCGCGGTCGACGGAGCGACGGACCAATTCATATCAGGAAATGGCCGAAAGGGAAAGCTGAGGAGCGGGCCTGGCGTTTGATTTCGCGCGGCAGCGTATGCGGGCGATCCTGCTACAGACCGCATCTATGAATCATGCCGCGGCCGGTGCAGCCACTCCTCGTGTAGCCCTTGCCGGGACCGGAGGAGCCCAGTTGGATAGAGTATTTATGGTTATCCATGCGTTTCCCTGTGGTCTGCCTCCTGGTTGCGCCCGCTCTTTTTGGCGCTGAGCGCGAGCCGCTCACTTTCGTGAATCCCCTTATCGGCACGGCGAAGAGCAAGATCGGCTACGGCGGGACGATGCCGTTTGTCTCGCCGCCGTTCGCCATGACGAACTGGACGCCCCAGACGCGGCAGAACAAGATCAGCATTACGTCCTATGAGTACGGCGATCCGACGATCACCGGCTTCATCGGCACCCATCAGCCCGCCATCTGGATGGGCGACTACGGGTACATCACGTTGATGCCGCAGACCGGGGCGCTACAGACTGCCGCGGAGGCGCGCGGGCTCCCATTCTCGCATAGCGACGAAACGGCTCAGCCGGATTACTATGCCGTCTCGCTACGTACCGCGGACGGCAAGACGATTCGCGCCGAGCTGACGGCTACGGAGCGCTGCGCGATCTTCCGGTTCCGGTTTCCGGAGAGCGGTACGGCTCGCGTGCTAGTGGAGACGTCGAGGCCGGGTGTCGCCGGTTTTGCCGCGGTGGATCCCACCACACATGAGATCACGGGCTTCAACCCGCACCGGATGGATGCGCACCTGGGTCCGCACAAACTGCCGAACTTCAAGGGGTATTTTGCCGTGCAATTCCGGCAGGCTCCGTTGAAGGCGGAGACATATGGGCTGGACAAGCAGGACGCCTCAGCGAGCCGGGGCGCGTACGCCGAGTTTCGTCCGGGGGAACTGGTGGAGGTCCGCGTGGGGACGTCGTTCCTGAGCGTCGAGCAGGCGCGGGAGAATCTGCGGCGCGAGATCCCGCAATGGAATTTCGAGGCGGTGCGCGGGCGGCTGCACGCCGCGTGGGCGGAGAAGCTGAACCGCCTGCAGGTGGAGGGTGCGACTGATCGCGAGAAGACGCGGCTCTACACCGCGCTCTATCACACGCTGCTGTACCCGCGGGTGTTTTCCGAGTATGGCCGCTATTACAGCGCGTTCGACGACCAGGCGCACCAGGGTGAGAGCTACACCGCTTTCTCGATGTGGGACACGTTCCGCGCGGAGAGCCCGATGCTGACGCTGTTCGCGGCGGAGCGGATCGATGGAATGATCACGGCCCTGCTGCAGAACTTCCAGGAGGGCGGCTGGATGCCGAAGTGGCCAAACCCTTCCTATACGAACATCATGATCGGGACGCATGCGGATTCGCTGGTGGCGGAGGCGCTTCGCAAGGGGTTCAAGGGCTTCGATCGGGAACTGGCGTGGAAGGCTGTTTACAAAGACGCCATGACACCGCCGGACGGAGATACGACGCGGCGCTGGCTGGACCGGGAAGAGGGCACTCCGTATGAGGCGCGGGCGGGGCTGACCTATTACAAACAGCTCGGCTATATTCCGACCGACAAGACCGATGAGGCGGCGTCGCGGACGCTGGAGGACAGCTACGACGACTGGTGTGTGGCGCAGGTGGCGAAGGCGCTGGGGAAGGAAGAGGATTACCGCTTCTTTCTGCGGCGCTCGTTGAATGACCGGAACCTGTTCAACCCCGCGCTGGGGCTGATGAACGGGAAGACTTCGGATGGCCGGTGGGCTCCGATCGGCGGACCGGCGGATACGCAGGGGAACCGCTCGGAGGCGGGTTGGACGGAAGGCGATGCGTGGGCGTATACGTGGTCGCCGCTGCACGATCAGGCGGGCCTGGTCCAACTGATGGGCGGGCGGGAGGCCTATGGAAAGAAGCTCGACGCGCACTTCAGCGGCGGCCACAATGTGCACAGCAACGAGCCCAGCCATCATTATGCGTACCTATACGATTTCGCCGGGCAGCCGTGGAAGACGCAGGCCAAGGTGCGTGAGCTTGCGGCCGCCGAGTATGGCTTCGATGAGGGCGGCCTGGATGGGGATGACGATTGCGGGCAGATGTCGGCGTGGCTGCTGTTCTCGGCGATGGGTTTCTACCCGGTGAATCCGGCGAGCGGCGAGTTCATGATCGGCAGTCCGATGTACAGCCAGATGAGCATCCGGCTGCAGAACGGGAAGACGTTTCGCGTGGTCGCCAGGAATGTGTCGGCGGCGAACATGTACATTCAGTCGGCGATGCTCGACGGGAAGCCGTTGAACGATCCGCTGATCACATGGGAGCAGATCCAGGCGGGAGCCACGCTGGCGTTCGAGATGGGGCCGAAGCCGTCGCGCTGGGGCAGTGCCTGGCAGGCTACTCCGATTTCGGCGAAGTAGCCGGGAGAGGTTGCATGCCGGAGGCCCTGCGATGCACGGCGTCCAGCGCATCAGTGAGGGTTTGGAAGACTCCATGATCGGTGAGATGGCGGAGGAGCTGCTCGTTCAGTCCGCCTGGTGTGGAGTGAGCCGCGGCCAGATCCGCGGGTGATTGACCCGACTCCTCCAGGCCCGTGCCAGCCAGGCCGGCGAACAGTTGAGCAATGTATTGCCGCGCCTGTTGTTCCGGAATGCCCTTCGCGGCGACCCACGATGAGATCTGCCCCATGAAACCGAAGTACGCCGCCATGGTGGAGGTGGCCGTACTGAGGGCATTGAGGTGCGCCTCGGTTTCAATTCCGAAGACCTGGCCCAAGGGGGCGAACAGGCTGGCGGCCACGCTCTGCGGCGGATAGACGGCGATGGGGCTGCGCCTTTGGGCGACCGAGGGTAGCGGGATGGCCCGGGAGATGGCGGCAGAGGGCGCGACGAGCCCGGCGATGCGGACCGCGGAGAAGCCGGCCACGAGACTGATGACGGTGTGGGTAGGGGCGAAGTGCAGCTCGGAGAGGACTTTGGGTGTGATCTGGGGCCGCACGGCGAGGATGATGGTGTCGCAGGTATCGAGTACGGCCTGATTGGACGCGCAGACGGTGACGTTCTCAAAGCGGGCGGCCAGTCCGGCGGCAATGGAGGGGTTGCGGGGCGATAGCCGGATGGGCTGGGCGGGTCCTCCGGGCATGCTGAGGCCGGTGACGATGGCTTCCGTGATGGCGCCTGTTCCTAGGAATCCTAGTGTCATGTGGTGTTGTTCATTGTCCCAGAGGGAGAGTGGTTCCGCAGGATGCTGTGGCCGGGAGACAGCCGGATGCGGGCTGGGGCAATGTGGTGGCGCACCCAGTGATCGCCTTCGTGCGCGGCCGGACTGTAGGGAATCCCACAGATCGGTGAAAGCCCCGCTGGGTTATCTGCGCATAATAGTAACCTCGCGTGCGAGGCTCTGCTCGAAAGGAACATCATGCCGGAGAACATTGTGATTGCGCTTTGGTCTTACGACAATCGCTGGGAAAGGTCGCTCGAATCGCGGCTGCTTGGCATCGATGTAAAGCTGACGACCGTCAACAAGTGGATCAGGGACAGCGCCGCGGAACTGACAACGGCATTGCCGTTCAAGGGGATTTTCCTGGCTCCTGAGTACTTCTTCACGTCCCCGGATACGGAACGGTTTCCCATGTCGGAACTCGAAAGGATCGACGTCGAGAGCAAACTATTGGGACTGAGCCGCAAGTATCCCCAGATCCTGATGGTGCCAGGCACGGTGTTTTACAGGAAGCAGTTGGTTCGAGCCCCGGGCTTTGACCTCAAGTTCGATCCGGCGACCGGGCAAAGGACGCTGGCGAAGACTTCACCCAATGACCGGCGCGCCAGGGCGATACAGAAGACACGCGCGTACATCGTGAAAATACCCGGTCAGCGAACACCAGCAGACTGGGATCTCCTGGACTGGCACGGAGCCGGATACAATGCGGGCGTCAACCCAGTGCCCTCGCTGCGGGACATCAGAACCACCTTAGGAGACAACACCAAAACTCCGCGACTTGCCAAGAATGCCGCCTACATGCTGCTGGGCGGGCGGCGTATTGCGAAGTACGACAAGCAGACCGACTTCGGAGAGGCCATCGGCTGCTCCCCTGAGGACCTCGCGTTCATCCCTGGTTCGTACAAGCAGTGCCCTGAAGTGGGCGGGTACCGCTTCGGCATGGAGATCTGTTTCGACCACGCCAACGCAATGCTGGCCCGGAGGAATGTACAACCACTTCATTTCCACTTGGTCGTCTCGGATTGGGTGGATTCCAGCGTGGGGAACATGGCGATGTCCGCGGGCGGCTATTTCGTGCACGCTTCGACGAATTACGCGGAGTCGTCGCTGTGGCGGCGTACGCTGGCCGGGGCCACTGAGGATATCACGCAGGATAACGCCTACTGGAGGTGGAAGAGCACGCCGACAACCCGGCTGGATGGCTACCTGGTGCCTCTGCCGGCGCCGCTGGTGCCGCCGAGACGAGCGCAGATTTAGCGGGTTCCTGGATACTGTCCGGGACGTCAAGAGCAAACTGATGGAGGATACGCTTGCGGGGCTCGTGGCTGTAAATGAGCCCGTCCCGGGGGCCAATCCATTGGCTACCGGAGGCACCGCACTATTCCCGGCGTCCACGTTTGCTGGCGGCCGGCTCCCATTCACCTGGCGGCCGGAGCCGGCGCTGAGGTGCCCGGAAGGGGAAACTGTGCGGCTTCGTCTTCCAGGATCAGGATCCAATCGTTCCCACGCCCCGACGTGGGCGGCGTGTAGGTCTGGTAGCCCCAATTGTCGGAGATGTGAATTTGGCGGGCGACTCCGTAGCGGGGGTCGTACCAGATCTCCCGCACCCGCTTGGCCTGGATGGCGTTCTTGTCGACTGTGAAGCTTTCGCCGCGCGGGGAGTAGATGAAGGCGAACGATCCGTTGGCGGCTCGCAGCGCACGGACCTTGGCTCCTCCTGTCGCTGGTCCGGACTTGACGATGGCGGGATAAGGTTCCAGCGTCTGGAAAGGCCGCGAATCGAACAGGCGGCGCACGAAGGTCATCTGGAAGGCGCCGGGGTGGTCGAGAGCCTCATACCAGGGGATGTCGGAGAAGATGGCTGGAGCGCGGCCCGGTTGCCACATGGGCCAGATGTTGTTGTTGCCGTAAGTGTGGCCGCAGGCGCCTGCAAACAGCGACCAGTAGGCCGCCTGGCGGGCATCGTAGTCGTCGAAGCGAATGTGGCGGCTGTAGTTCTGAAAGTAGAAGCCGACAGGCATCTGCTCATAACGGGGTTCCCCGTCCAGGGTCGGCTTGGGCGGCTGCAGGGCGTAGTCGTGTTCCGCGTACAGGCCGTTGTCGTGATCCTGCGCGCCATGAGAGGACTGGTACATGTTGAAGTCGAGCCACGGCGCGTTGTGCAGGTGGTTGGAGGACTGGCCCGGCCCCGAAGGATGGAAGGTCTTGAGGTGCGTCTTCCCGTCACCCTCCTCCAGGCCGGCCGCCATCGCATTCATCACGGCGCGTTCCTCCTCACTGGTGATGGTGCGGTCGCCGCCAAGGATCCAGATGATCGGTTTGTCCTTATAACGGCGGCCCAGGAAGCGGCCATAGGTCCGGGCATTCTCGACATTGAAAATGTGGCCGGTGTTGCCTGGCGTGAGATTCCAATACGAACCCCAGGTGGGCAGCATGCCGACGAACAGGCCAAGAGATTCCGCCTTGCTGACGATATAGTCCACGTGCCGGAAATAAGCCTCGTTGGGCTGGGCCGGATCCTTGCCGTTGAGGGGCAGGTCGCCGTAGGCATTGGGTTCAGTCAAACCGCCGATCTGGGCCAGGACCACGGCCTGGATCACGGTGAACCCCTTGCGGGCGCGGTTCTCGAGATAGCGGTCGACCGCTTCGCGATCCAGGCGGTGCATCAGTTCCCACGCGGTGTCGCCCAGGTAGAAGAAGGGCGTGCCGTCCTCGTACTGAAGGTAGTGGTGGTTCGCTGAGACTTTCAACCGGCCGCGCACGGCGCCCCAGACTGGGCAGGCCGCAGCCAGGCTCAGGGTGAGCAATATGAACGCGAGGCCCGTCGACCCACGGGAAGACCGGCGAAAGATTCCATCCGTTGTGCGAGTTCCAGCCGACATAAAATGATGCCCAATCTCACGGAGAACATGCTGTGCCGCACGGCCTGCGTGCGCAGCCAAGAGCACGGAGCCAGCATATCGGAGTTCACCGGCGCGGAGGGCCACCGGCCATGCGCCACTGCCACGCGTCCACTTCCTCGCCGCGCGGCAGATAGGTGATGACGAGCGACTGCCCCGCCCTGCTCACGTGCAGAGTCAGGGTGGCTTCCTGCTGCGCCTGCACCACATCCTGGGGGACCGGCCTCGTGATCTCATCCCCATTCCGCAGGCCGGCGCGCGCGGCCGCCGAATCCTCCTTGAGCCCGCGCACCACACGCCGCGGCTCAATGAGCACCTCGGGCGCGAAGCCCAACTCGTAGCGGCGCAGCCGCGTGGTGGTGCGTTCAAACTGCGGCCCGAAGGCACCGGACTCCGGGAGCTGCAGCGCGCCCGCCAACATCGCCCGGTAGGACTCGGGCCCCGGCGTGCCCAATGCCTGTTCCAGCAGCGAGCACCACGCGGTTTCGTCCAGCGGCAGCGCCCGCTTGCGCCGTGCGAGGAATTGCATCAACAGTTCGTCCAAACCAGTCTGCGCATGGGACGCCGCCCGCAACTGCGTGTCGAGCACCGCAAAGTACAACGAGCCGCGGTCGTACGGCAACACCCGGATTCTTGTATCCGCCCAGAACCGCTTCGGGATCTCCGAGTTCGGCGTGCCCAGGAACGCATTCGTGTAGTAGCGGCCCGCAGTCGAGTTGAGGTCGTGCAGGAATTCGGCAGGCGTGATCTGGCCGGCGCGCAAAGCCAACAGCCGGGCGTAGTGCACCGCCAGCCCCTCGGAGAACCAGGAGCCTTCCAACCCGGCCGGCTGATCCAGTCCTCCGGCGAAGGTGTGTAGCATCTCGTGGGCCAGCGTGATGGTCAGATCCTCCGCGGTGACCTTCGGCCCGAAGGTTGCAATAAACGAGTCGGTGAGCCCCATCCCGCCGCCGGGATTCACGGGGTTTTCGCGCAGGAAGACCCCGTACGGCGACTCCGCCGGGCGGCTGAAGAATTTCTCGTAGAAGGCATACAGCTTCTGTTCGGAGGCCATCAGGCGGGCGAGGTCCATCGGCGGAGTTCCGTGCCAGGCGGAGAAGAAGCCGCGCTCGGGTGGCTGTTCGGGAAAGAGTTGGAGCCGCCCGGCCAGGAAGAAGGTCGACTTCAGCCGGCCTATCGCATCTTCCAGGAGGACGGTCCGGTCGCCGGAGCCCAGGCTCGAAACACCACGCGCGCCGGCAGGCATTGCTGATAGATCCCAGTGCAGGCGGAGACGGTCGGGCGCGGCGCTCCGCGGCAGAAGGAGAAAGCTCGCGCCGGCTCCGGAGAATGCTCCGGTATCGGAGCGTAATTCGAGAGGGGGAGCGGCTCCGCGAGGCGCCGGCCGGTTCGAGATGGGCGCGCGGTAGCGCAAGGTCACGGGACCCTGGACCGGGCGTCCGGCCGACCAGTGCCTGGCGGGGCCCTCCGCGGACTCCGGATCGTCCGTGACCCGCAGCGGCAGGGGTCCGGCTGCATCGCGGGCCGTGACGAGCGTGATGGTCCGCGCCACCGTCTCGACGTTGTTCGGAAGGAAGGCCAGTTCGACCGTGGCAAACACGGGAAAGACCAGCGTCACGTCAACGGAGGGGATGATTCCCGCTGTGTCCGGTGCGGCGGGCCGTAGAGTCAGTTCCAGGGCGGGCGGCGCGCCCGGCGGATTGTCTTGGGCGGCAGGCAGGAGGGAGGCCGCCATCAGGACGGCCGGGAGAATGATACGACGTTTCAGCATGGATCCGGTGAGGACCTCCGGGGCTCCGGGTACTTCATTTTAGATGGGTGGACTGCCTGCCCTGTTGGGCGTGGTGGGGGACGTGACACGTCGCGGCACCGCCACCGCTGGAGCCTCGCCGTGGGCGACGCCCTCCATGCCGGCAGCGATTCTGAGGGCAGGGGCCTATCGACTAAGCTGGTCGGTATGAATCGACGGCAGTTTGTGCAGACGGTGGGGTCGGTGGCGAGCGCCCAGCCGCTCAGCGCGGCTCGGGGCACTGCGTTGTGCCTGAATGAAGACAATAGCCACTGGTTCTTCACACGAGCGGGCCAGACGCATACGAAGGAGTCAGTGGCCGCGTTCGTCGATCAGTATGCGGAGACACAGGTCCGTGAGCTCGTGCTCAGCGGCAACTCGCAGCGGACCAGTTTTGCGAGCAAGGTTTGGGACCCCATTTGGAAGGGCTATGATCCGGACGGCCCTGACGATCAACCGCTGTTCCGGTCCACTACGGGCGAGGGGCGGGTGAATGCACGGAAGTGGGTGCACACGGCATGGTCGCTGGCGCAGCAGGGCATCGATCCCTATGCCGTGTGGATTGAACGCGCGCGGAGGCGGGGGCTGTCGCCCTGGATTTCGATGCGCATGAACGACCTGCATAACGTCGACGACCCGGACAGCTACATGCACAGCACCTTCTGGCGGCAGAATCCGCAGTTCCGGCGGCTGCCCTGGAGAGCCGTAGACTGGCGCGACCGCGCGTTCGACTTCGCGCACGAGGAGGTTCGGGCGTACCATTTCCGGCTGGTGGAGGAGTATCTGGAACGGTACGACGTGGATGGCCTGGAACTCGACTGGATGCGGTTCGGCTTCCACTTCAGCCCGGGGCGGGAGACAGAGGGCGGCCGGCTGCTGACGGAGTTCGTTCGAAAGACGAGGCGGCTGGCGGACAGTTGGGCGAAGCGGAGGGGCCACAAGATCGGGTTAGGCGCGCGGGTCCCATCGCGTCCGCAGACTGCGATCGACCTGGGGCTGGATGGAGCCCTGTGGGCCCGCGAAGGGCTGATCGATCTGCTGGTCTTCACGCCGTTCTGGGCGAGCGCCGAAACGGACATGCCGGTGGAGTTGTGGCGGCGCCTGGCTGGAGACCGGGTGACCCTGGCGGCCGGGCTGGAACTGCTGCTGCGCCCCTATCCTGCCTACCGGCCGATTCCGATGAATTCAATCGAGACGGTGCGGGGCGCCGCGGCCTCCCTCTTGGAACGCGGAGCAGACAGGGTGTACCTGTTCAACTACATGGATTCGCAGACGCAGATGCCGGACGCGGAGAACTACCCCGCCCTGCTGCACGAATGCGGGCGGCTGCAGACGCTGGCGGGCAAGGCGCGGCGGCATGTCGTGACCTATGCGGATACGTCGGCTCCGGGCGAGCCTTCGCCCACGCAACTGCCGCAGAAGCTGGCGGCCGGGCAGTGGGCGGCGTTCCGGGTGCACTGTGGGCCGGCCTTGCAGCGCGCACGGGTCAGGATGGAACTGGAGGGAGGCGGGTTGGGCGCCGTGCGGGTCAACGGGCAGGAGTGCAGTGCGGCAGGTGCGGAGATGGGGGTGAAGCCTGGTCCGGAGCGCGGATTCATGACCTGGACGATGCCGGGCGGCGTAGCGGGCCGGGTCGTGATCGACGTGCAGGCGCAGGCGGCCGTGACGATTCACTGGGTCGAAATTGCGGGCACGTGAGCGAGGGTAGGGCAGCGGGCCAGTGAGGCCGAACTAGTCACATTCCGGGATTGCCGTTGCCTTCCGGTGCGCCCCTTGGGGCCCGGAGGGGCAGCAGGACTGAGCAGCGACAACCAGGAACCACGCGGGCGGGCGGGCTGTCCGCTACACGTAGCTCTTGCGCGAGGGGTTGAATACGTGGGGATGGCGGTTCGCCTGGAATAAGTCGAGGATGGCGCCGAAGCCGTGCTCCAGCTTCAGATTGCATTCGGGGGTGGAGAGCGGGACCACCCAAAGGAAGTGCACGGGGTCGCCGGACAGAACCAACTTTTCGGGAAGCGCCTGGTCGCGGCGGACGATCGTGGGCATGAACAGCAGCGTGTCCAGGACTTGGCTGCCCCAAAACGGAGCCGGTGGGTTGCCGTTGGGCATCGTGTGGCCGTAGCTCAGCCAGGTCTTCCGGTCGTGAAGGAAGCGGCCGACCCAACGCAGCGTGTCGATGTACTCCTGACTTGGCTCCGCGCAGTAAAAGATCAACTCGACGCGGCGGGGTGCGTCCTCGCCGGCCGCCGGCGGAACGTGCATGGGCAGATCGCTCATGCCGCTGGTCACCAGAGCCACCACTTCTCCCTGTGGGCTGGAGCGAACATACGTGTGGACATCAATGCGAGGAACCAGCGGGATGGCTTCGAGGTCAATGTGCCGCGGTTCACCGAGCAGGGCCTGATAGGCTTCGTCGCGGGCCGCCGCAAATTGAAGCGAGGAATCCCCAGGCTGGCCAGTCTGGGGGTGAGCCCATTCACCGCTGGAGTATCGGCGAATGGTGGAACCTCCGGGCGATTTTTCTTCCGGCAATATTCTCTCCTCACGGGATTATATCGTTCGCGCAATAGGCGCCGTTTATTCCGCGGATTTACCTGCTCATCGAACGCCGATTCCCGTCCGAACTCCACCGGAAGCGCGGCCTTTCAAGCTTACCGGAACGCCCACCACAGGACCAGCGTGCACATGAAGAGCCCTACGGCCCAGAGGCGATAGCCCGTCCCTGCCGTTGTCTGTGCCGGGGCGGATCCAAACACATTGCCCTCCACCTTGCTCTGGGCCGGCGGCGCGGTCATGAGACTGACCACCACCATGGTGACCGCGGCCAGCACCCACACCAGGATCGACCGGTGCAGGAACGAGGTGAGATAGGGGTGCGCGACCAGGCCCCAGCCGAGCGTCTGGTCCATCATCAGGAACAGGCCCAGCGCAAACCCGGTCGTTCCGCCGGCAATGGCTCCGGCGGTGTTCCCGCGTTTCCACAGCAGGCCCATGAAGACGACCGCGCCTAACGGCACACCCAGATAAGCGGAGAGCATCTGGAGGTAGTTCCAGATCGTGACGGAGCGGCCCACCAGGGGCGCCGCCAGCACGCCCAACAGGGCCATCAGCACGGTGATCTTCCGCCCGATGGCGACCTGCTGCTCGTCGCTGAGGCCCGGCTTCCAGCGCATGAAGAAGTCGCGGACCACCAGGGTGGCGCTGGCGTTGTAGCAGGCGCTCATGGAAGACATCAGGATCGCGATGAGCCCGGCCAGTACGACTCCGCGCAAGCCAACGGGCAGGAGGTCGCTGACCATGCGGGGATAAGCCATGTCAGCCCGGGCCAAGTTCGGATAGAGGGCGTGCGCGATGACACCGGGCAGCACCAGAATGAACGGGATGAGCAGTTTGAGAAAGCCGGCGAAGATGGCGCCCTTCTGGCCGTCGTCCACTGAGCGCGCCCCCAGGACGCGCTGGACGTTCGTCTGGTCCATGCACCAATAAAACATGCCGCCGAACAGGTTCCCAATCAGGAACCCCGTGATGGGCAGTTCAGAATCGAGCGGCTTCACCATGTGGAGCAGCGCGGGATCGACGCGAGCCGTCAGGCCGCTCCAACCGCCCACCGCCACCAGTCCGACGATGGTGAGGACGATGCCGCTGATGATGAGCCACGTGCCCTGCACCATGTCCGCATAGACCACGGCGCGCAGGCCGCCTTTCATGGTGTAGAGGGCTGTCAGGATGGACAGGGCGACCATCACCCCGGTCTGGTTCCAGCCAAAGAGGAGATGGAGCAGGAGCGAGCCGGCCCAGAGGTCGATGGCGTTCTTGGTGAGCACGTTCATCAGCAGCAGGTTGCCCGAGAGGAAGGCGCGTAGGCCCCAGCCGAAGCGGTGCTCGAGGAACTCGGGAATGGTGTAGATCCGGCGGCGCAGGTAGAGCGGAGTGAACAGGGACGCGAGGATGATGAGGCACCAGGCGGCCATCCACTCATAGCCGCCGGTGACCAGGCCGACGCGGTAGCCGTCTCCTGCCAGGCCGACGACATGCTCCGCCGAGATGTTTGAAGCCAGCAGCGACATGCCGACAAACGGCCAGCGCAAATCGCGGCCAGCCAGGAAATACTCGGCGTCGGTCTGTTTCTTACCGGCTGCCCGCAGCACCGCGCCCACTACGAGGACCAGGCTGAGAACGATGACTACGGTATCGATGATGCCAATCACTATTGAAGCGCCCCTCTGCGTTTTTTAGTTCTGGGTCCTTACAATTGTATTCGCGAAGCAGGGAGTTTGTGGGTGGCCGTAGAGGAAAATCATCCAGGCCTCGCTGCAAGCATGGCGTGAACCATGCAGCGGCCTGCATTTCCCTGTGGGATCCCTTGCTGGGGCGCGATGACGGATTGCGCCGTCGACGAGTCAGGGGCTGCTCGCGCGATATGCTCAACCTCATGGATCGGTTTCCTTCGCGGTGTGTCGCGGCAGTACTGGCGGCCGCTGCAGCCATGGTCATGGTGCGGGGGCAGGAGGGGTTCAAGCTCCAACTCGTGGGTGACGCCGAAGTGTGGCAGAACCGCATCCGCCTGACACCTGCCCTTCCGCAGACGGCCGGCGCCGCCTGGTTCGCTGAGCGCCAGCCAATCGCGGCCGGCTTCGAGATGGTGTTCCAGTTTCAACTGACGCAGCAGGGCGGGTTGGGCAACGGCGCGGATGGTTTCGCCTTCGTGCTCCAAAACAACGGGCCGGAGGCGCTCGCGGGCCGAGGCTCGGCTCGCGGCTTCGCACTGGGCGACGGACGGCAGGACCGCTCGCAACCCGGCATTCCACACAGCATCGCAGTCTTCTTCGATACGCACCGGAACAGGGACGGGCTGGACCCATCCGACAACTACATCGCCGTGTGCACCAACGGCCAGGTGGGCAAGATGCGCTGGCCGCCCAATCGCCTGGGGACCGGCACCAGGCTGAAGATCCGGCTCAAGGACGGGCGCCCCCACCTCGCCCGCATCCGCTACAAACCGCCGATGCTGCTGGTCTACCTGGACGACGGCGAGCCGGAACTGCGCGTACCGGTGGATCTGTCCACCGTCGTGGATGCGCAAGGGCGGGCGTTTATCGGTTTCACCGCGTCCACCGGCGAAGGCTGGGAGAATCACGACATTCTCGGCTGGAAGTTCAAACCCGATGAACCGCAAGTGTCGTCCGAGATTACCGTCGTCAATTCGGAGATCACCTTCAGCCCCACTACTTGCCTCAGCGGACGGAATCTCTGCACTCCGCCCGAGGCGATGGTGGAGGAACACGGTCCGGGCCAGTATCACGTCGTCCTTCCAGCTCACCTGGAGTGGGGTGCCGGCATCCCCAATCCCCAAAAGCTACAGGCAGTCATAACGAACACCAGGGGCAATGCGTGTTGGGACCTGGACAATCCCTCAGCCGGCTGCGGAGGCCCGGATGGTGTCGCCGGCCCCCGCAACGACGCGCTGGTGTCGCCTGACCAACCGGCCGGTGCGCTGATCTCCAAATCGGAGAAAGGGCGCGTCTGGTTCACGGTGAACGGCCGCAAGGGAAAGCGGTTCGCTTCCAATCAGGGATTCTACGAGTTCGACGTGACGCTGCGGTAGCGGGCTTGTCCTGAGAAGCGAATCAATCGGTCGGTATGTGGGGCGTCGCAACAGGACACTAGGCAGAGAGAGAGGAGGACGGCCCGCCGGTGAAGGCGCCGGTCGAAGCGCAGCCAGTGCTGAACCGGCGGAATCATGCTATAAACTCCTTCTGTGAACCCCGCCGGAATCCTTCAAAACTTGGCCGACCTCATGACGCGGCTGCCTGACGAGTCCGTGGAAGGGCTGCTGTTTGCGTTCAACTCCGTCGTGAACACCCTGGATGCGCCGGGACGCGCGTCGGCCATCGAGCTACTCAAAGGCTCCGCCGGAACCTGTTCCGAGGCCGCCCGAGGCGACCGGCTGATGCAGGCCGCGGAGGCGCTGGCGGGTGGCGGTGCCGCGGGCGCGGCTGCGAATCTCCCCGAAGCAGCCCGAGGAGTGACGCAGCAGGAGTGGGACGAGAAATGGGCGCCCACGTTCCTGCCTCCTCCCGAGGCCGATCTGGAGGAGGAGGACGACGAGGAGCGAGAGGTGTACGACGAGGAAGATCTGGAAGTGGAGGAGGATGACGACGACAAAGACGAGGACGACGAAGATGACGTGGAGGATGATGAGGAAGATGAGGACTGAGGCCACTTGCAGGGGGAGACTGGATCTCACAATCGCCCCCTGCGATCCGGGCAATTCTCTCGCTGATTCCTCCACACGCTGGTGAATCCGGCGGCCAGCGGCAAGCCGTGCCCCGCGCGTGTTGTCTCACTCTCCGCCGGTGAGTTCAACCAGTTCCTTCCTGGCACTTCTCAGCCGCCCGACGCCCACACGCTGGTTCAGCAACAGAATCGCGGCGAAGACGAGGGTTACCAGTGTGACGGTGAGCACGGGGCCAAGGACGCCGCGGCCTTCCCTGGTCAACCGCAACGCAGCGCCGGCATTGGCAATCAGCAGCCCGGCATAGAGCGGCCCCAGGTACCAGAACTGCACGGTCTGGAGGAGGCGGATCTGCCGGCTATAGTTCTCCAGCAGCACCTTGCGATAAGCAGACAGGTCGAGCCCCGCATCCACGGGGCTCGGCCCCCGGCCGTGGTGCCGGACGTAATAGATGATCCAAAGCCCGCTCAGCGAAACAATGGCCAGGCCCAGTTGTTCCAGGGGGCTCGGCGCGCGCAGGGCGGCCCAGCCGAAGAATGCGGTAATCAACAGGGCAGCCGCGCATTCGAGTGAGTTGCGCCCGGCAATCTGCCGGTCTAGCGCCCTGGTTCGTTCGATTGCCAGGTGAAGCATTTCGTCTCCTTTTTTCATCGGAACCGGAGCCGAACTGTTCCACAGGTCACTCAGCAGGTCATGTTCGTGGTTCACAGTTCACTCTCCTTTCGGCGAATCGCATGGCCCAGTCGTTCCCGGATCCGCGTCAGCCGGACCCCAATCGCGCCTTCCCCTAGGCCGGTCACCTCGTGGATCTCCGAGTAGCGGAGGCCTTCGAGGTGCAGGACCAGGACCTGCCGGTCGACCACCGGCAACTCGCGGATGGCCGCAGTAAGCCAGTCCTGCTGCTGCTGCCGGATCAGGCGCTCGTCACCCGCGGCACCGGCGCCCACCGGTTCGCCGGCGACCTCAAAGGCGGTTTCGACCCGGCCGCGGCGGCGGACCTTGGCGGCAACCGTAATCGCGGTATTGTGCGCGATCCGGTACAGCCAGGTGCGCTCACTCGCCTCGCCTTTGAACCGGGGAATGGCCGTCCAGACGGCGGCGGCAATCTCCTGGAGCAGGTCTTCCCGGTCTTCGGGCTGCGGCAGGTAAGCACCCGCAAGACGCGCCAACGCCGCGGAGTAGTCCTCCATCAATCGCAGGAAGGTCACTTTTTGGAGATCATCCATGCTTGCCGTCCCGACTGTCTGGGCAATGCTGTTCATCGCGTTCAAACAGGTAGTCTCGGGGGACGCAAAAAGCTTACATCGGAAATGTGTCCATTTCGTAGGGAGGCTGTTCGCTACAGCGACGCCGCATCCCTGAACGCTGTCAGCACCTGGTTGAGCACCAAACTCACCGGGACCTGGCAGCCAGTGATGACATACTGTTTGGCATGACTGGCCTGCTCCCACTCACCCGGCGCGCCGCGTTGACCGCTGCCCTTGGCGGCTTGCTGCGTGCCCTGCCTCTCGACGAAATCAAGCTCGGCATCACCACCGACGAGATCGACGAAGAGCCGAAAACCGCCGCCGAGTTCCTGGCGCGGTTCAATCTCCATTGGGCCGAAGTACGGTCGGTGTGGGGCAAGTACAACACGTCGCAGCCTGTCGAAAAGGTGCGCGAGATCCGCGGCATCTTTGACGCCGCCAAGATGCGGACCTCCATCGTCGACACGGCCTTCTTCCGCGCCGACATCCCCACCGCAGCTGCGCTCGACAAAGAATGGGCGCTGCTGGATTCGGCCATGGATCGCGCCGACATCCTCGGCACGAAACTGCTGCGGATCTTCGCCTTCGTCCCCAAAGACGGCAGCACCGGCGATACCGCCGCCTATCCCCGCAGCTACGAACTGCTGAAAGAAGCCGCCACGCACGCGAAGAAACGCGGGTTCCGGTTAGCCGTCGAAAACCTGAAGGGTGGCTATGTACAGACGGGCGCCGACTCGGCCCGGCTGCTGAAGGCTGTCTCGAACGACAACCTGGGCCTCGCCTGGGATCCGAACAACGCCGCCTCGTGCGGAGAAGCTCCACTGAAGGACGGGTATCCGAAGCTGGATCCGGCACGGATCTTCCATGTGCACCTGCGCGACTGGCGCCACAAGGCCGATGGGACCGTGGAGTGGGCGGCGGTGGGCACAGGCGAGTTCGACAACCTCGGCCAGATCCGGGCGCTACGAAAAGACCGCTACCAGGGGTCCTACACGCTGGAAACGCACTGGCGGACTCCGGAGGGCAAGGCCCGGGCCACGGAGATTTCGCTGGGCGGGCTGCTGAAGGTAATTGCCCAGGTGTAGCGGCTTGGGGGCTCGCCCCTCGTCTCGCCTGTCAGCGTGGGACGGCAGCGGCTCCTTCTACCAGGTGTAGCTGCCCTCGGGCGGCGGCCAGAGGTTCATCACCTGCCGCAGAATGACAATTTGTCCAAGATGATGGGCATTGTGCTGGGCAATGTGTGTGATCGCATCGTTGAAGGTGTACTCGGCCAGCGGTGGAAACTCGATCGGCGGCGTAACGCGGCCGTCCTCCGGTAGTTCGACGGCGCGCTGCAGTCCGCTGAGGAACTGCGCGCGCAACGGATCCCAATCGGCCGCGGTAACCTCGGGCCACCCCTCCGCCGCGTGCGCGGCCATGGGCGCGGCCACCCCCTGGCAGCGATTCAGGAACCAGGCCTGCCAGTACACCATGTGCGCCAGGATCTCGACGATGGAATGTTGGACTCCAGGGATCGTCCGGGCGGCGTCCTCAGCGGTCAGTCCGTCGAGAAGGCGGGCCGGAGGCATGAAGGCGAGCGGGCTCGCCAGAAGTTCGTCGCGGTGCATGGGCGTAGGTTAACATCCAGACCTGACGCAGCCGGCCCGCATGAGCAGCTTTGAACCGAAGCGGCGTCGGCGCCGGAACCGGGCTACAGGGCCAGATGCTCGCGCGCGTACGTCGCGCACTTCTGGTTGAGCTCGTCTTCCAGCTTCAATTGCTGCGCCACGCTCAGGCCGGCGGTGCGCGGCAGCGGCTGCTTCGGCTTGTGCTTGTGAACGAGATCGAGGACCTTGGCCAGGTCCCGGCCCGGCAGCGGGCTGTAGGAATCGTCGAAGGTGGCCCAATACTTTGGAGTGAAGACCGGAATCTTCAGCGGATCCCGGGTGATCATTTCGAGGTTGAAGATCATGTTCGGATCCTTCTTGCGGAGGATCGCGATGATCTGCGGCAGATCAACGAGGCCCTCTCCGAACGGAACCTCGGAGAGCAGGAAGCCGTCTTCGTACTCCTCCATCGCCATGTCCTTGATGTGAGCGTAGACGGTGTATGGCGCGAGCGTGCGGGCCGTGTCGAGGGGATCCTCGCAAAGCGAGAGGTTGTTGCCGAAGTCGAGACAGACGCCCACCCACTCGCTGCCCAGTCGCTTCAGCCAGGCGGCCTGCTCAGCGGAACGGTAGCCTTTGTGGTTCTCCAGGCCGAGCGGGACCTTGTACTTGCGCAGCACCGGTTCGGCGAGTTGTACCTGGCGCTGGCGGTCGAGGAACATCTCCTTCCACGGCTCGAAAGCGGTGAAGTCGTCGTAGCGCCGTCCGGTGAGAGCGGCATGGAAGGCGACCGCGCCGGCTTCCTTATGGGCTTTCACCTGCGCGTCGAAAGCAGCCACCTCGCTGGCGTCCTTGGGCAAGCGCGGATCCGTAACGAGGTGCATCCGGTACGACTCAAGCCGCTCACGGAACTTGCGGATCGCCTCCGGATCCATTGAGGGCGGATTCGTCTGCACGCCGGCCAGGCCCATTTGGTGACAGTGCTCCACGATGTCGAACGGACCGCCGCCTTCGCGCGCCGCACGGACATGGGCAAGAAAAGCAGTCGGCGTTCCGCCCATGCGGCGGCCTGCAGAAGTCTGCGCGGACGCGGCGGTGGAGGAGAGAAATCCGGGAAGCGAACCGGCCAGGGCCAGAACATCTCTGCGTGTCATGACGACAGCAAATCACACTTAGGCCACGAGTGGGTAGTCCCCGTGTGCATTTTTGGAGCAGTCCCCTGCCCGCCAGCCCGCGAGATCAAACAAAAATCCTTGCTTCTGAAACTCCAGGAGGGCGGACCCCCAGGTCGGCGGTCGCCCCCCAAGGTCGGCCCCCCGGAAGCGCGTCAAACCTCACTGGCCCGACGATCATCGAAGCCCGCCAAGCCCCGGGAAACCGCAACCAACGCCGACCGGAAGGGAGTCCTCCCCACCGCGCTGCGAACCGCGACTGGCAAGGAGCGGGCCACGGACAAGCCCACGTCTTCAACTGCCCCCTGCCCCAGCCGGCCGCAAACGGAGCCGCGAATGTAAATGAGCGGATAGCCACCGAAATGCCCCACACCGGCAGTCTCACGACCCTTCGCCAGCGCGTCTTCAATGGAGGGGTGACTTTCAATCGAGCGGGCCACGGACAAGCCCACGTCTTCAACTGCCCCCCCTGCCCCAGCCGGCCGCAAATTGAGCCGCGAACGTGAGTGAGCGGAGGAGCCACCGAAAGGCCCCACTCAGTGCTGTAGCGCGACCCTCCACCCGCGCGGCCTCAACAGAGCTGGCCCCGGCCGTCCGAGCCTCTTCAACGGAGCCCACCTTCCCCAGCGGGCAGCCAAAGCGAGGCAGCCCGCCCACCCACTCCCGAAGCGCAAGCGACGGGCTACTCGCGCGTCTTCAAGAGAGCCGGCCACGGACACCTGAGCGTCCGCCAAGACCCACCCAACCGCCAATCCCGGATCCCGGAAGCAGGCTCCGCCCATACCGCGTATCCCCGCTGCACCGGCCCGCCCGGCCAACCACGCACCCTTCTCCCGCCCGGCCAAAACCGGACATTTCTACTTTACGGAGAATAGGACATTTCGACTTTACGTTGACAACTCCCCCCCCACAGGTTGACTTCCCTCCCCTGGGAATATACGATTCCGGCAGCGTGGGACGCAGCCCTCCACCACACTGCCTGGGCGGAGAGGGTCCCCATGCTGCAGCCGATTTGCAGTAAACAGGCAGGCAGCCGGGTTGGAGTGGTTCGCTCTTTTCGTCGACAAGTCCTCACTACTCCCACCCGTCTGAGTGGGCGCTGGGCGGAATGATTCCGCGCAGCCAGTCAGAAAGTGAGATTCCGCGCATGCAAAGAAGAGACTTCCTGAACCGCGTGGGAGCGGGCGCCGCCGCCTGGACCGCCGTATCGCGCCAGGCCGTACTGGGCGCCAACGACCGGCTCCGCGTCGGGCTGATCGGCTGTGGAGGCCGCGGCACATTCGATGCCCGGCTGATGCGCGGAACACCGGTCGACATCCAGGCGGTGGCTCCGGACAACTATCACGACGGAAATCTCGATCCGCGCCTGAAGGAACCGCGCAATGTCGACATCGCCGGCCTCTGCGATGTCTACGGCAGCCGCGTGGACCGCGCCAAACAGTGGGCCCCGCAGGCAAAGACGTACAGCGACTTCCGCGCCATGCTGGCCGACAAGGAGATCGACGCCGTCATCATCGGCACCCCGGATCCGTGGCATGCCCCGATGATGATGCTGGCCTGCGAGGCCGGCAAGGACGTCTACCTCGAGAAGCCGGTCATGTACCGGCTCGCCGAAGCGAAGACGATGGTGGACACCGTGCGCCGCACGAAACGCATTGTGCAGATCGGCACGCAGCACCGTTCGGCCGATCACATCGCCGAAGCCGCGAAGATCATCGCCAGCGGAAAAATCGGCGAGGTCCACTTCGTGCGCGTGTGGAACTACATGAGCACGTTCTGGGGCAATCCCCCCGTACCGGACAGCGACCCGCCCTCGGATCTGAACTGGGATATGTGGCTGGGACCGGCCCCCAAGGTCGCCTACAACCAGAACCGCCTGAACTACCGGTCGTACATGGACTACACGAACGGCATCATCAGCGACTACGGCAATCACCGCTTCGATTCCGTCCACCAGATCATGGGCGTCGACACTCCGAAGAATGTAGTCTCTTCCGCCCTGCGCTTCAACCAGAAGCTGGCCGGCGACATCCTGGACATGCAGACGGCGACCTATGAATACCCGTCGTTTATCCTGTCCTATGAGTGCTGCAACTACAACGGGCATGGCCTGGGCGGCCGCACACCGGGGATGAAGTACTACGGCATGCGCGGCCCGGAAGACCGTCCGCACGGCATGGCGTTCTACGGCACGGAGGCCGCGTTGTTCGTCGACCGCCTGGGCATGGAGCTCTACCCCGAGCCCGTTCCGCCGGAACCCGGCAAGCGCTTTGCCCGCGGAGCGGAATGGAAACCCCGCATCGAGAAGTTCAAGATGAACGAAGACGAGCCGACCCCGCTCCACACCAAGAACTTTGTGGACTGCGTGCGCGCCAGGAAAGAGCCGGCGGCGAACATCGAAGTGGGCGTCCGAGCCACGGCCGTGGCGTGTATGGGCAACGTCGCCTACTGGACCGGACGCAAGCTGAACTGGGATGCGAAGACGTTCAGTTTCCCGGGAGCCCCGGAAGCCGGGAAGTACCTCTTCCGGCCATACAGGAAGCCCTGGGATCTGGTGAAGTTCGGGTAAGCGGGTTCGCGAGGCGCCACTCCAGAATAGGCTTCCGGAACGAGCTCAATATCGAGTGGCGCCTTTCACCTACCGGGAGGACTGACGGCGTTGTCCTCGCCGTAGGTATCGACCGAAGTACACGTTCATCGCTTCGCGCGGGATACTGCGTACTGCAGCCGGCAAACCTCCTCCAGAAGCGGGCCGACTGCGGGAATCATGCGCCCACGCAACGATCAGGGTCGCACTTCGGAACTCAGGAATGAACACGCCCATACCACTGACCACTCCAGTCAACAAAGGGATTGTCACCGCCCTCGACCAGGTAATTGACGATTTCTTCGGCCTCAGCCCGATCAACCTTTCGTACGCCAATAGGAGTGCCTACGGAAAGTTGTGCAGGGAGAAGCCTCAGCTTGACGGGGCAGAACTGGTTCGCCGGCTTCTGTCGAGGATCAGCGAGAATCGATCGGCCCTGACCCAAGCGGGCACGCCTGTGCGGGGAGGCCAGATGTGGCGCTTCAAAAAGAACCTGAAGCTGGACCCAGGCAACGGCAGTCTTGAAGTTCGGATCGAGCGGGCGATTGCACGCCTGATGGACAGCGACTGGGTAAATCAGGTTCCCCTTTCATCTGGGCTCACGGATGGACACGAGGCCAAACGAAGCATTGACCTCGTACACCGGCATTCCGACACCGAGTACGACTTCATCGAGCTGAAGGCGCTCAGCCCAGGCAGAAGGTGCGGCGGAAATCAGACCCCACTCTTTGCCGCCATGGAGATCCTCCAATATGGCCTAATCTTTCTCTACTGCCGGGAGAACCAGGAAGTTCTTTTCCCCGCCACGGCAGATCTTCGTCCGCTCCTGAGGGCGCGAATCATCCATCTTGAAGTATTGATGACTCACAATTGCTACGAGCAGCCAGGTGGCGTCGGCCAATCCGGGCTCGCTTGGCTGAACAACATCCTACTCAGTTGCATGGAAGAACTCAACCACCGAACACCCTGCCTGGTCTCGTTCACTTTCGCCTTCAAGCAATTCGCCAAGGAATTCGCATGGATTGAGGCCGACCACCAGTCTTTAGTGAAATCCGAGTTTGAGGGGTGCTGGCCGGGAATACTGAGAGACAAGATTCAATGCGCGATCGCAGGCCGTCAACCGATTGACATCTGCTGAAGGCCACTGAAGTTACCCCTGGCCGGCAGACATCGTTGAGCATGCAATCTCCGGCCCTCAGACTTCATCATCCGCCAGCCGCTTGGAATCCTGCACAGCCCGACGATCTTTCCGGACTATGGCTCGGCCGGTAGTTTACAGACAAGGTAGTACATTTGCTTTCCGCGCGGATCGACGCGAAGAAATAAATACCGATCTTCGTAGATGTGGGTGTTGTTCAAAAAATACGATAGGTCCTGGCGCTCCGATTGATCCATTTCCAATCGGATATACCGCTTGCCCGTCCGCATCCGATAAACGTCGACGTGGATCGGTCCATCCAAAGGCAGGCCTGGTCCTTCTCCGAAGAGGGTTCGGTTTACGATTTTTCCGTCAGTACTCTGCAAAACAAGCCACTTCTTGTCGGAGGTCAGGATTGCATCACTATAGCTCTGGTTCCAGTGCTTGCCCGTTCGTTCGAACGATCGCCCTTCCACGGTCACCGTAGGATCGTCGCCACCTATGACGTGGGTGCCCTTGTTACCCCACCATGACATCTTCATCTTCGATGCCGCGGCCCACCTCTCCGGCGCGACGGGGAAGAACACAGGCTTGTCGCTAGTCCACTCGAATCGAAAAACATTGTCGCTGTAGTTGTCCGGCACATACCCAAGCTCCCCATTCCAACGAAGAAGGTAGCCGGGCGAGGGCGCTGTTGCGTCCTTGCGCAACTCCCATCGGCCCTCCAAGGGTTCTTTGGGTATTCGTTCAGGCCTGTACTGCCATGGATCGGGGATTCGCACCACCGCACAATTCTCCGCGCCTTCCCGAAATCGCAGCTTATACAGCTTCGGCTCTTTGGCGAAGGCATTGCCGCACATCATCATCCCTAGGCTGAGGACTGTTATTTGGTAGCACATCCCTTGAATCCTGCCAGTTGAAGCGTCTCTGAGCTATGGCTCGGTCGGTAGTTTACAGACTAGAAAATGCGTCTGCTGCGGCCGAGGGTCAACACGGAGGAACAAGTATCGACCTTCATAAATTGCAGTATCTGCTAAAAACGTAATCAGGCCTTGGCCTCCGGTTTGGTTTATCTCGAGTCGAATCTTTCTCTTGCCGGTCGGCACGTGATAGACATCGATATGAACTCGCCCGTCTAATGGACGGTCCGGGCCCTCGCCGAAAAGCGTTCGGCGAACAATCCTCCCGTCGCTACTCTGTAGCACAAGCCATCGCTTGTCGGGCGCCAGGATTGCGTCGCTCGGAGTTCCTGTCCAGTGCTTTCCGGTCCGCTCGAAGGACTTGCCCTCAATGACTACCTCTGGAGGGTCACCACCGAAGGATGGGGCACGAGTGTTGCCCCACCAAGTTGTCTCAACTCGCGACGCCGTCAGCCAGTGGTCTGCCGAAGTGGAGAAGAATGTGGGCTCAGGTCCGCTCCACTCAAATCGAAAGACATTTTCGCTGTAGTTATCTGGAGCACCTCCATATTCCCCATTCCAGCGAACAAGAAAGCCGGGTTCTGGCGCCGATGGGTTCTTGCGCAGTTCCCGTTGCCCGGGAGAGAGCGGGCGGGGCCATCGCTGTGGGCTGTAGACCCACAAATCCGGGATTCGTACAACAGCACAGTTCTCCGCACCTTCGCGAAACCGCAACTTGTACAACTTCGGGTCCTTGGCGGAGGCAAGGACCTGCACAAGGAGAATTAGTTTAAGCGCCCGCACTCGGTCGATCATCGCTTTAGCTTCGCCTGCCTTTCGACTGTCAGGCGTTGTGAAACGATGGAGCCAACATCGCTGCTGTTCACAGTGCTGTGGTTATGAAAGAGAATCTGATCCAAAGGCAGTGGCAGGAAGCCAGAGGGAATTCCTGACGACAGCTGTTGGCTTGAGACGGGGACGGCTAGATCATTCTTCACTCGAACTGTGGGCCGCTCAACATTGGCACCAGTAATCGTCGAGCCTGTGGATTGAAAATTGATCTTCTTGACCCGCTGGAAAATCCTATCCATCCTCGCAGCTACCATCGCATTCACATAGCCAGTCCACTCTATGGTATTGGTCTGCGGGTTCATCGCATCGGAAGCGATCGCTTCATAGGCGATAACGTTCCTGACGACCTCCTGTCCGGAATCATCGTTGTAGCGTAAGACATCCCCAGGAAGACCGTGAGCTGCGTTATATAGTAGCTGTTCGTTCACTGAGAGATCGCTATACGCTTCCTGCTTCTGCCGCAAGTGGGTCAGTTTGTATACGAACACATCCAGCCATACGCCAGCCGCCCAGAGCTGATTTGGCAGGTCTGCATCAAAAGCGACCACGCAATCGGCCATCGGAGAGCCCTCGTGAGGGCTATCGATGGAAGTCAGGGAGAAAATCGACGGCAACCCGCTGTCGGATGCAGCCGCCATCGCGGCGAGTCGCCGTCCGTATAACCCACCCTTGCTGTGGCCCACCAAATTCACGCTATCGGCGCCAAATGCATCCGCCACTGTGCGAAGTGTGGGTGCAATTGCTGTGGCCATTGTATTGATCCGGGCATCGCCGAGCGACTCCTTCCGGCCTAGTGGCAACACCACAAACGGCTTACCGGCCGCCTGGAAAGACTGCGTGAAGTTCCTCTGGTAGTACCACTTCCGACTGCTGGTCATTCCATGAATCAGCACGGTAGGAGCCACTACGTCGAACTTTAGCGTGGCCCAGACACCGCACGAATCATGATCGCCGCATTCTGCGGGGACGTCATCTGGACCACCTTGATGAGTGACAGTGATCACGTTGAGTACCGGGTCAGGCGGCTGTAACGTACCATTGGCACCCTGTGGCTGTTTGAACTCCGGAAACTTGACGGCTTCGATGGGGAAGTCCAGATCGAGTCCCCACGTGATATGCAAAGGAAGGTAAGGAAAAGTGATCGTCTTAGTCGCCTTGCCGTTCAGGGATATGGTGAACGATGTCTGGGTGGCATTCAAGGCAGGCGCCGCTGGAATTGACGCTATGATCTTCAAACTCGCCACGGCGGGCACTACGCCAGCACTCACCAAGGCTGCCTTCTTGTCTGTCCGGATGAACCCATTCGAATCAACGAAGTTCGGCACATTGGTGAGGACACGACCGTTGTAGCCGTCCATGGTGAATGTGGAGCAGCGGGCCATGCACCAACCGTCGCATCTATCGCCAGATCCGCCCAATGAAATCAAAACCAATACTCACGTCATACCATGGCGGATCCGCTCGAAGCATCGGCGCAGCCAGCAGCCAGGCAGCCGCAAGAAAGACAGCACGCAGAGAACACGAATTCCTCTTCATACAGCATCCAATGTACGACTGTTGCACGCGCATTGGAAGCAAAATATCACCTTACTTACGACGTCTATGCGTGTTTTTTTCCGCATCCAATGCGCCACAGTCCACGATTGCTCGGCGCGCATCTTGCTTTTCCGTCCTGCCTGGTCACGTCTTAACAAATTGATATCCCATTCGGGAGAAACATGAACGATGCGCCTTGCTCCGCCTTGGCAAAGGCGGGGAGAAAGGGCGGCACCTCTCACCACTCCCCCCAATGCACTCCCTCGTGCTGCGCCACCCGCGCACGAATCCGAATCCCTCAGGACATCTCATAAAGACACAAACCCGTCCACAATAAGCAGGAGCAACCCATACTGAGACGTCAGTTTCCCCTAAACTGGCTGCTCTGGGAACGATCAGGCTCCAAAACTAAGCCCTCCGTGCCAGTCAGAAGCCGCAAAAGCGGCAGCGACTCCTCACACCTACACCCGCCTCACCCCACTTCTCCCCCAATTCCCGCATGAAGCTTTCTTCAGTCACCGCGGAATCAGACCTTTATTTCCTTTGGATTCAACAAACCCATCCTCCGAAGCCCGCCTTACCCCTTGACCCACCCTTTACCCTGGAATCGCGCCGGCTTCCATGCCGGCCATTTCTATTTACAAAGGAGTTTTTCAAAAATGTCATCCGCTGCTCAGGTCCTCGCCAACCAGGCCAATGCCCAGTTGTCCACCGGCCCCGTCTCCTTCGACGGCAAAGCCCGCTCAGCCCAGAACGCCCGCCGCCATGGCCTCACCGCCCGGCACCTCAACATCACATTCGAAGACCGCGCCGAGTTCACTGAGCTCGAAGCCGCCCTACGCCTCAGAACCCGCCCCGCCGACTGCTTCGAAGAAGAGATCTTCCATCGCATCCTCACCCACACCTGGAACCTCCGCCGCATCGAAACCTTCGAGAGCCTCATCCTCGCCGAAACGAACCCATTGGCCGAATCCGACCCCTACGCCGCCAAACTCGAACGCTACGCTCGCTACCGCCGCGACCTGGAGCGCGGTCTCTATCGCGCCATGAAAGAACTCAGCAAACTTCAGACCGAGCGCGTCGCCCTCCTCCAGCAGCACGCCGCCGTCGTCCAGGGCATCACCGAAGGCGCCCCCCTCGCCGAAATCACGCGCCTCACCAAAAACACAGGGGACTTCTTCAACGTCGACAACTACAGCGAAGCGCGACTGGTGCAGGCGCGCCTCACCAAAGGCATCGATCATGTCATTGAAATCAATCAGGACGCACTCGCCGAGTTCGAGACCCATGAGGCCGAACAAAACGAAGCCGATCTGGCTGCGGCAGAAGACGGCATGCCCATCCTGAGGTACATGGAGTCCCGGCAATAGAGACAGCACCGCCGGCCCATCACCGGCACTGCGCGAAACGAAGCCAACTACTCCGGCGCCCCACCCGGCCGCGCCTTTCCGGACAACTCGCCCGGACCAGATCCTTGAAATCCTAACTCCTTATAACGACAGGGGAGCCCCGCCTGCGCGGCCAGGAGAACGTCCAGGGGGCGGTTTTTACCGTACAGTTGTGATACTGTTTCCAGTAATCCACGAGGAGGCTGATCCTATGGCGCTCTGCAACCGTCGCAACTTTCTGAAAACCGCGGTGATCGCCGCAGGCACTGCCGCCGTCGGCGGCCTGAACCTGACCGCTGCCCCCACCAGGCGCGCCGCGTCCGACCTCGTGACGCTCGGCAACTCAGGCGTCAAGGTCTCCCGGCTCGCCTTCGGCACTGGCACGTTCAGCGGACGCGTCCAGCGCGAACTGGGCCAGGAGCAGTTCACCAGGCTCGTCCGGTACGCCTATGACAGCGGCATCCGCTTCTTTGAGACAGCCGACGCCTATCGAGGCATGCCCGAGATGCTCGGCATCGCCCTGCAAGGGATCCCGCGCGACTCCTACCGGCTGATGACCAAGTTCCGCCTGAACACGCCCGAAGATCCCAAGGAGACCATCGACCGCTTCCGCCGTGAGCTCAAGTCGGAGTACGTCGACATCCTGCTTCTACACTGTGTCCGCTCGGCCACCTGGAGCGCGGATCACGAGCGGTTGCGCGACGCCTTCTCCGAGGTCAAGCAGAAGAAGGTCATCGTGGCGCACGGTGCGTCGTGCCACGGCCTGCTGCCCCTGCGCGCCTTCCCCGGCAACAAGTGGCTGGATGTCGCGCTGATGCGTGTCAACCACAACGGCGTAAAGATGGACTCGCTCCAGACGCGCGACACCGACGACCTGGGCGACGTGGATGAAGTCTTCACCCACGTTGCCGAAGTCCACAACCAGGGCACCGGTGTCCTGGGCATGAAGCTCATCGGCGAAGGCCGGTTTACCAATCCGGACGACCGCGAAGCCGCCATGCAGAAGGTGATCCGGAGCGGGGCGGTCGACGCCATGACAATCGGCTTCAAGTCTCCAGCGGAGATCGACGAAGCCATTGCCCGCATGAACCGGGCGCTGAACGCCTGACAGCCCCTTTTTGTGGGGCGAGCTTCTCGTTGTGGGGCGAGATTTATCTTGCGCGGGGCTTAAGCCCCGCCCGTGGAAACCCCGCAAACCGCGCCGTTGTTGTAGCGCCCGCCCTACCCCACCCGCCCTTTCCGGTTCCAGGCAACAATCGCGGGCTCTCCCTGTTCCGCCCCCAAAATGCACACCGCCGCTGTGGCCAGGGCAAAGTGCCGCCCGCGTTCCGGCTCCAGCCCCAGATACTGCGTCGTAAAGATCCGCAGGAAGTGCCCGTGCGCGAACACCGCCACGCGTCCGCCTTCGGCCTTGATTCCATCGATCACCCGCCGCGCCCGGGCCGAGATCTGCTCGATGGATTCGCCATTCGGCACGGGTCCGCGCCAGATCGTCCAGCCGGGATACTTCTCCGCCAGTTGATCCTGCGTGAAGCCGGTGCAGTCCCCGTAGTCCCACTCGGCGGCGTCGGGCTCGATGCGCGCCTGGGCCAGGTAGCCCGTGAGTTCACAGGTGCGCGTGGCGCGCTGCAGCGGGCTGCAGATCACCTGGTCGAACACCACGCCCTGTAAGGCGGCGGCCGTGGCGCGGGCTTCGTCTTCGCCATGCGGCGTGAGGGGCAGATCGTAACGGCCGCTGTGTTGGCCCGTGAGCGACCACGCGGTTTCACCGTGGCGAATGAGCCAGATCTCAAGGGGTTTGGACATAGACTTCTGATATTCTCATGGCCGTGGGCAGGCCGTCAGACTCGAGGCCCGCAACCACCACGCTGGGCATCCTGTTTCGGAGAGAACAAGCAACCATGGCATACCTGCTGGCACTGGACCAAGGCACCACGTCGAGCCGCGCAATCATCTTCGACGAACAAGGCGGCATCGTGAACGTCGCCCAGAAGGAATTCACCCAGATCTACCCGCAAGCGGGCTGGGTCGAGCACGACCCCGGCGAGATCTGGTCGTCGCAGCTCAGCGTCACGGTCGAGGCACTGGCTTCGGCCCGCATCGCCCCCGACGCCGTCGCCGCCATCGGCATCACGAATCAGCGCGAGACCACGCTGGTGTGGGACCGCAAGACCGGCGAACCGGTCTACAACGCCATCGTCTGGCAGGACCGGCGGACGGCCGGCTTCTGCGATCAACTCCGGCGCGATGGCGTGGAACCGGAAGTCCAGGCCCGCAGCGGCCTGCTGCTCGACCCTTACTTCTCAGGCACCAAGCTCCGCTGGATTCTCGACAACGTGCCAGGCGCCCGGCAGCGGGCCGAAGCAGGCGAACTCGCCTTCGGCACCGTCGACACCTGGCTCATCTGGAACCTGACGCGCGGCGCCGTGCACGCCACCGATCCCAGCAACGCCTCGCGCACGATGCTCTACAACATCCGCACCGGCGAATGGGACGACGAACTCCTGCGAATCCTGGGTGTGCCGAGGGCTGTATTGCCGGTGGTTCGGCCGTCCAGCGGCAGCTTCGGAGCCACGTCGCACGAGAACATGCCCGGCCACATCATGGTGGCGGGTGTCGCCGGCGATCAACAGGCGGCGCTCTTCGGACAGGCGTGCTTCACGCCCGGCGTGACGAAGAACACCTACGGCACCGGTTGCTTCATGCTGATGCAGACCGGCACGACTCCGGTCGCTTCCACAAACCGGCTGCTGACAACCGTCGCCTGGAACACCGGCGGAGCCACGGAGTACGCCCTGGAAGGCAGCGTCTTCATCGGCGGAGCCGTGGTGCAGTGGCTGCGCGACGGGCTGAAGATCATTCGCACCGCGCCCGAGATCGAGGAACTGGCCGCCAGCGTTCCGGATAACGGTGGGGTCTACCTGGTGCCGGCCTTCGCCGGCCTGGGTGCGCCGCACTGGGATGCCTATGCCCGCGGAGCCATGCTCGGCCTGACCCGCGGCGTCACCAGCGCCCACATCGCGCGCGCCGCGCTGGAGTCCATCGCCTTCCAGGTGGCCGACCTGGTCTCCGCCATGGAAGCTGATTCCGGAATCAGGCTCGAAGAGCTGCGCGTCGACGGCGGCGCTTCCAAGAACAACCTGCTGCTGCAGTTCCAGGCCGATCTGCTGGGTGTGCCGGTCATCCGGCCCCAGGTGACCGAGACCACCGCTCTGGGCGCGGCCTACCTGGCCGGGCTCGCGACCGGTGTCTACGGCAGCCGCGGCGTCATTGCCAGCCAGTGGAAGGAAGACCGCCGCTTCGTGCCGTCCATGGCGAAGGAGCAGGCGGCGGAAATGCGGGCGAAATGGACCAGGGCCGTGGCCCGCGCCCGGCATTGGGAGGAAGCATGAACAGAGCGGAGCAACTCGAACGGCTAAGGGCGCATTCCGGCCCCTGGGATCTACTGGTGATCGGTGGCGGCGCCACCGGCGTCGGCTGTGCGTTGGATGCGGCCGCCCGCGGTTTCCAGGTGGCCCTCATCGAGCAGCACGACTTCGGCAAGGGCACGTCCAGCCGGTCCACCAAGCTGGTCCACGGCGGCGTCCGCTACCTGGAACAGGGCAACGTAGCCCTGGTGATGGAGGCGCTCAAGGAGCGCGGCATCCTCAGGGAGAACGCCCCGCACCTCGTGGGCGACCTGGCGTTTGTCGTCCCCAACTACGAATGGTGGGAGTCGCCCTTCTACGGCGTGGGCCTGCGGCTCTACGACCTCCTCGCAGGCAAGTACGGCTTCGGCGCCTCGAAGAACCTCTCCAAGGAGGAGACGCTGCAGCGGCTGCCTACCCTGAAACAGGATGGCCTGCGCGGCGGCGTGGTCTACTTTGACGGCCAGTTCGACGACTCGCGCCTGCTCATCCACCTGGCCATGACCGCGACCGAGCAGGGCGCCGCCATGGTGAACTACTGTTCCGCCCAGGGGCTGCTGAAGACCGCCGACGGCATGGTCCGCGGGGCGCTCGTCCGGGACGAGGAGACGGGAGCCGGCTTCGAAATCGAGGCGCGGGTGGTAATCAACGCCACGGGCTGCTTCAGTGACGGAGTACGCCGCATGGCCGACGAATCCGTGGCCCCGATGGTCGCGCCCAGCCAGGGGATCCACCTGGTGTTCGATGCCTCGTTCCTCAAGGGCGACAGCGCCATCATGGTGCCGCACACCAGCGACGGGCGCGTGATGTTCGCGATTCCGTGGCATGGCCACACCCTGGTGGGCACGACAGATACGGCCATCAGCCAGGTATCCCTGGAGCCTGTGCCGATGGAGCAGGAGATCCAGTTCATCCTGGAAACCTCGGCCCTGTATCTGGACAAACCGCCGTCGCGCTCGGACATCCTGAGCTCTTGGGCAGGCATCCGGCCGCTCGTGAAAGCAGCCGGGGGCGGCTCCACGGCATCGCTGTCGCGCGATCACTCCATCCATATCGATCCCAGCGGTCTGCTCACCATCGCCGGGGGCAAGTGGACCACCTACCGCCACATGGCCGAGGATTGCGTGGATCAGGCCATCGTCCTGGCCGGCTTGGACGACCGGCCCTGCGTCACGCGGCGGCTGCGCATCCACGGCTACCACCACTACGCGTCGAAGTTCGGGCACCTCCAGGTCTATGGTTCGGACGCGATCCCGATCCAGGAGATGGCGCGGAACCACCCGGACCGTGGCGCTCGCCTGCACGCAGATCTGCCCTACCTGGAATCCGAGGTCATCTGGGCCGCCCGGTGGGAGATGGCCCGCACAGTTGAGGATATCCTGGCTCGCCGGACGCGCGCGCTTCTGCTGAACGCCCGGGCCGCGCTGGAGATGGCGCCCCGCGTGGCGGAACTTATGGCCGGCGAGTTTGGGTTCGATGGAGTCTGGCAGGCTGCTCAACTGGACGAATTCACACGGATGGCGAAACGGTATCTGCCGGAGTGATCTTTGTTACCCTGAACTTACAGGCTCAATGATCATTCTGTTCGGTTTAATCCTGGCGGCGTTGGCTCCGCTGGAAGCCCAAAGTGCGCCCCTGGTGGACCCGGTTCCGCCCGCGGCCCAGTCGTTGCCGGGATGGCAGCCAACCGGTCCTTGGGGCGGCAGCGCCACAGCCATTACGGTGGATTCCAATGCGCCCGGCACTCTGCTCGCCGGAGCGCGCAACTCACTGATTTTTCGATCCAAAGACGGCGGCGCCCACTGGTCGCGCCTCGGCTTCCCACGCCATTTCCTGGGCACGGTCACCACCTTGGCGATCAGCCCGGCCGACCCGAAACTCTACATTGCCGGGCTGTATGTAGAGCAGTCTCCGTACGCCGGAGTCTGGTATAGCGAGGACGCGGGCTCCACCTGGAAGATGGGCCGGGGCTTGGAAGGCAATTCCGTGCAGTCCATGGCTATCTGGGCCAAGGATCCAAGGCGGGTAGTCGCCGGCACCCGCGATGGCGTCTGGGGAAGTACGGATTCGGGCCGGACCTGGAAGCGGCTCTCGGCGCCCTACAACCACGAAATGCGCGGTGTCACCGCCGTCGCGATCGATCCGGTCGACGGCGACATTATTTACGCCGGGACGACTCACCTGCCCTGGAAGTCGACCGACGGCGGCAAGAGCTGGAATTCGATCCACGAGGGCATGATCGACGACTCCGATGTCTTTTCGATTGTGATAGATCCAGCGGACCCGAAGCAGATTCTGGCCAGCGCCTGCAGCGGCATCTATCGCAGTGAAGCCGCCGGGACCGACTGGACCAAGTTCCCGGGCATCCCCTCGAGCCACCGCCGCACCCACGTGATCCGCATTCGTCCGGGCGACAGCCGGGTCATCTATGCCGGCACGACGCTGGGACTGCTGAAGTCAGTGAACGGCGGAACCAGTTTCAAGCAATTGAATCAATTGCACATCCTGGCCATGACGTTCGATCCGCGCGATCCGGACCGCCTCTACATCGCCGCCGAGGGGACGGGCCTGTGGCTGAGCGAGGATGGCGGACAGACCGTCAAATCGATCAACCACGGGTTTGTCAGCCGCCGGCTCATCAGCGTGGCCGCGGCGGATGGGTCGCTCTATACCAATGTCATCCAGGATGGCGACGGCGGCGGGATATTCTCCAGCAGGAATGGCGGGGAATCCTGGAATCTTTCGGCCAATTCTACGGTACTGCGGGATAACCACATTACGCGGTTGGCGGGCTGCCCCGGAGAGGAAAAGCTGTTGTTCGCCGGCAACGAGAGCCGGGCTCTGCGGTCGCGAGACGGCGGCAAGACGTGGACGGAATTGCGGCTGGGGTCCGACGAGGCCCGGTTGTTCGCACTGGCCTGCGTCCCGGGAGACAAACCCGAAAAGGCGCTGGTCTACGCGGGCACGGACCGCGGCCTGCTGCGCAGCGCCGACGCCGGGCAGACCTGGCAACCGGTGCGCCTCACCACCGTCAACATCACGCACAACGTCCAGGCCCTCTACACGTCGCCGGCCGCACCGAGGCGCATTGCCGCGCGGACCACGTTTGCCATGTATCTGTCTGAAGATTCAGGTAGTTCATGGAAAGTTATGAACATCCTTTTCCCCGTGAGCCTCATCTACGACATAGCCCTGGCCGGCGGCCCCAGAGGAGCCGCGCTGGTGGCTACGGCCCAGGGGTTATACGTTTCCGAGGATGGCGGCAAGACCTGGCAGCGGCGCGAGAACGGGCTGCAGCCAGGGACGGTAAGTTCGCTGGCGGTGAGGCCGGATCACGCCGATGAGGTCTATGCATCACAGTTTGGCCGGGTCTTCCGATCGGTGAACGGAGGCCGGCTTTGGCAGTCTTTGGCGCAGGCGGAAATCGTGGAAGCGAGCATCCAAAAGCTCACTTTCGCATGGGGTCAAAAGGACCGGCTGTTGGGGCTAACTCCCGATCTGGGAATGTTTTATCTAGACCTTTCAGTCGATCGGTAGCATAATAATTAAAGGCAGGTGAAGCCCTGAATATGAAACTTACGACACTCAGTCCCAGCAATCGATCATGGTCGCGGGCTCTGGTCGCGGCCGGTTTGGCGATGGCACTTTGTACGTCGGCCGGCGCCCAGCAGGCCACGGCGGACAAGAAGAAAGCGGCCGCTGAGGGCGATGAGCGCCCTGATTTTGTGGAACTCAATGGGTTCCTTGGAGGCAGCTTTTTCCAGCAGGTCGACAAGGGCCTTGGAACAAAGCTGGTCAACGGAGGCGCAGCTGGCGCCAGAGTAACCGAGAACTTTTGGCGGTATGTGGGCCTGGAGCAGGCTTTCACATACAGCACGAACAACTTCACGTTTTTGAAGCCGAATCAGCCGGGCTTGCCCAATTATGGCTTCGGTAACCGCATCTATCAGTACTCTTTGAACCCTGTTGTTTATTGGACGCCCCGCGGCTCCAGGTTCCGTCCGTTCCTGACAGTCGGACTCTCCGCCCTGAACATCACGCCCACCGATACCGGCAAGGCGCAGGGCAACTTCGTATCGAACCAGGCCTTCGGCGCACAGAACACCGGCAACAACATTCAGCCGGCCATGAACTATGGCGGCGGACTGAAGTTCCACCTGACAGACCGGATTGGTCTGCGGTTTGACGTTCGTGGTTTGTACACCAAGAACCCGACCTTCAAGCTGCCCGACTCCTCCCCCACCGGCGTCTACATTCCTCGTGGCAGCATGCTGAATGGCGTGCAGACCACCGCCGGCATCACGTATTACATTGGCAAGAAGTCTGCGCCGCCCCCGCCGCCGGCCCCGCCGGCCCCGCCGCAGCCCCTGGCAGCTCTGAATGCAGGTACGCTCTCCGCCGGTTCCGGCACCTTGTGCCAGGGCCGAGCCATCACGGTCCGCTCGAATGTGAGCGATCCCGCGGGTCGCGCCATCACCTACAAGTGGACCGTCAACGGGCAGCCCGCCGGCAGCAACAGCGCCGAGCTGACCTTCACCCCGGACAAGCCGGGCAGCTACATGGTGGAACTCCAGGCCGATGCCCCGAATTCCGAGGGTCTCGCCGCCAGAACCTCCAAGGCCAACACTCTTTCGTTGAACGTTCAGGAGTACACGGCTCCGACCATCAGCAGCATCTCGGTCAATCCGGCCGCCATCGAGTATGGGCAGTCCGCCGCACTGGCCGCTACCGCCACAGGCTCCGCCTGCTCGACCGTGAGCTTCCAGTGGACCGTCACGGAAGGCACCGTCGCGAATCCGACGTCGGCGACCACCTCGTTTGACTCGAAGTCGGTCCGTTTCGACCAGGGTGGCAAGTTCCAGTCCAAGACCGTCACCATCACCGGCAAGGTGACCGACGATCGCGGCATGTCCGCCACTTCGACGGGCACGCTGAAGGTGGACTACACGCCTCAGTCCATCCGCTTCTCCGACGTGATCTTCTCCAAGGGCGGCAGCCGCGTGAACAACTGCGGCAAGCGCGTCCTGCTGGAAGAGCTCGCTCCGAAGGCGGCAGATCCGGACTACGAAATCGTCCTCGTCGGCCACATCGACAACGACGAAGCCTCCAAGACCAAGGTACCTTCCAAGCTCGATCAGCAGCGCGCGCTGAACGCCCTCGCCGTCCTCACCGGCGGCACCGGCACCTGCGCCAATGTGGATCCCAGCCGGGTGAAGGTCGATTGGGTCGGCACCGAGCAGGTCGCCGATATGCAGCCCGCCCTGTGCGGCACTTCCGCCCGCTCGGCCTCGAAAGAGCGTCCGGGTTCGATGGCCTCCACCGCCGATCAGAATCGCCGAGTGGAAGTCTGGCTGGTGCCCAAGGGAACCAAGCTGCCCAGCTCCTTCAAGGGCGCCAAGACGGTGACTCCGAAGGAATTGAAGCGGCTCGGCTGCCCGAAATAAGCTGGTCCGTCTCTCCCTCAAAACAACAAGCCCGGCCCCCGCAAGGGGGCCGGGTTTTGTTTTTGGCGCGCCGTTCCAGCCCGGGACTTGCCGGGCAGCCGGGGGAGCGGTCAAGATAGGAGTAGCGAGGCAACGTCCTCCGCCCCCACGAGTGGGGGAGATCATGTCCGGGACGGCCCGGCCCTTGAAAAGGAGGGCCGCCATGGCCTGGATTACACTCTTCCTCGCTGGTCTGCTCGAGATCGCCTGGGCCTCATTCATGAAGCAGTCCCAGGGCTTCACCAGACTCACTCCCACCATCGCCACCTTCGTCACCATGCTGGCCAGCTTCGGGCTGCTGGCGGTTTCCATGAAGACCCTGCCGCTGAGCACGGCTTACGCGGTTTGGGCCGGAATCGGCACAGCCGGCGCATTCGTGGCCGGCATCGTCCTGCTGGGCGAACAGTTGAGCGCGCTGCGCGCCGCGGCGGCCCTGCTGATCGTGGCGGGCCTGATCCTCATGAAAGTATCGAGCCCGGACTGATCACAGTCCATGGCGGGGGCGGCTTCCGACAGGGCCGCCCCCTTCACTCCAATCCCCGGAAAGAGCACCAGTTTCGCATTGCGCCGGGGCCTGCCCGGCGTGTTAGCGTCAAATTGTACCCATCGAAATGTCCCATTCCACCGAGTCCCCCTGTCAGCAGAACCGGCGTGTCGTGCGCACCAAGCGCGTGGACGAAGTCCAGAGCCTGCATGAGTTGATCCAGCATTGCCTGCCCGCCTTCGGCGGCGCCTACTTCCGCCGAATTTACTCCATCCTGGATACCGCCATCGGCATGGGCTGCCCGCTCACCATGGCGATTGCGGGCCCCATCACCGTCTCCGGCCAGCACCAGACCTGGCTGATCCCGCTGCTCGAGACCGGCTGGATTGCCTATCTGAGCGGCACGGACGCGATGTGTTATCACGACGGCCACCGCAGCCTGGACGGCCGCCGCGATCCCGTGCATGAGGTGCCAATCTTTGGAGACGACGGCGCCCTGCGCGACGAGCATACGATCCGCGTCACCGACATGGCCTTCGACGAGGACGTGCTGCTGGACCAGGACCGCTATCTGACCGCCCTGCTGCGCGAGCCCGAGTTCCAGAAGAAGATGACCGGCACGGAGCTGCGCTACCTGCTGGGCCGGCGCTTTGCCAGCCTGGAACAGCGGAATGGCGTCGAACCGGGCATGCTGGCCGTCTGCCACAAGATGGCGATCCCGTTTTTCGTGGGCGCCCCCGGCGACGGCAGTGTCTTCCTCAACTCAATGAAGCTGTGGGCCATGAAGCAGGCGGGCCTGCTCGACAACTACGATTTCGAGCTGGATATCCACGCTGAAGTGTTCGAGAGCTGCGCCTACCACTACTGGGGCCTGTTTGAGAGCGACACGAAGGCGCTGGCGACTTTCGTACTGGGCGGCGGGGTCCCCAAGAACTTCAATCTCCAACCCGAACCGGCCTTGGGCCAGGTGCTGGGCCTGCCCGATGTCCGCGGGTATCACTTCGACGTCCAGATTGTCAGCTCGCCGGTGACGGACGGGTCGCTGTCGTCCTGCTTCCCGGCCGAAGCGGTGACGTGGGGCAAGGTCGACCGCAACGTCTACCAGCAGACGACCGAGAGCATGCAGGCCGACTACTCCATGCTGCTGCCGTTCCTGGTCAAGGCGCTGCTGGACAACCGGGCACGCTACGAGCGGTTGAGGGATGAACTCGGAGAGGAGACGCTGTTCGAGAAGCATCCCAAGGCGAAAGGGTACCTGCGGCCGCGCGACGGCTACCGGCTGTTCGAGAAGCGCTCTGAACTACTGAAGAAGCTGGTGAGTGCCGTCAAAGAGAACCGTGAGTGGCTGGCTGAGACGCTGGACTACCCGCTGGCGTAGGGGCGGGCGCGCCGCCTAACGGAACAGAGGCTGCACCCGGCTGAGGTCGCCATCCAAAGGGGAGGGCGGCTTCAGCCCCAGCAACTCGCACAACAGCGGGAAGACATCCACTGTCCGGGCGGCCGGAGCCGTCTTGCCAACCTGGAACGCCGGGCCTAACCCGATGAGGATGCCGCGCATGTCGCGATTCTTCTCGGGATCGTAGCCGTGCATGCCCTTCAACTGCGGAATCACTTTGGAGTCCGTGTCCCCTGGCGGCACGATCTCGATAATGATGGGCGTCCTGGGAATGATCACAAGATCGCCGATCCGCGGATTGTCACGGTAGTGCAGATGGGCCGGGACCTCTGACCGTCGATAGACGTCCACCTCCGGCGCGTTCTTCACCAGCTCAGCGCGGACCCGCTCCGGATCGTCGCAATAGAGCATGGTCATCGGGGCCTCATTGGCCGCGATGCAGCCTTTGAAATCGGCCCGGCTGGTCAGGTTTAAGTGGTCCAGCACGGCGGTCATGCCGTGGTCCGATAGCACCACGATGTTTATGCCGGGATGGATGGCCCGAGCAGCCCGCACCAGGTCGCCGGTGAGTTTGTCGAGTGCCCCGATGGCGGCCTTCGTCTCCGGAGAGTCCGGTCCGGTGGCGTGGCCCTTGCCGTCCACATCGGAGAAGTAGGCCATGACCAAGCCGGGCCGCTGGGCCTCCGGCAGCCGCAGCCATTCCAGCACCTGCTTCACGCGGGCTTCGTTCGGGATCCGCCCGTCATACTTCATGAAGTAGCTTGGATTCCGGCCCTGGATCCCAGCGTCCGTGCCAGGCCAGAAGAAGGTGGCTGTCTTAACGCCCTGCTGCTCGGCCAGCAGCCAGATGGGCGTGCCGCCGTACCAGGCGCCCTCACTGGAGTTCCGCCAATACTGGAAGTTCTTCTGCTGAGCCCGGTCGCGGAACATCATCCCGACCACGTTGTGGTGCTCCGGATAGAGGCCCGTCGCCATGGCATAGAAGTTCGGAAAGGTGGTGGACGGGAAAGCGGGGATGAGGCTTTCGACGGCCGCGCCCTGCCTCTTCAACTCCAGTAGATTCGGAGCCTTCTCCCGCTCGGCGTAGTCCCAGCGGAACCCATCCAAGGCGATCACCAGCACCGGCGGTGCAGCCTTCAGCAGACTCCCAAACAGCAGCAGCGTACAGAGCGCGAAGCGAGGCATCGCCCCATTATCCCGCCCTTCTCGGGAATCCAAAAAAGATCTACTAGTCCTGGATATGATAGAAATGCCCATGATGACCAGACGCGTCTTCGCTGGTTCCCTGCCCCTGGCCAGCCTCGCTGCAGCATCGGCGCCCGGCATCCGGTCGATCGAAGTTTTCCCGGTACGGTACCCGGTCAATGGGTACTTCAAGTTCTTCACCAAGCCCGAGCGGCAGACGGCATTCGTCAAGGTCACCTGCGAGGACGGCACGTTCGGCTGGGGGCAGAGCGTACCCCTGCCCACCTGGAGCTACGAGACGCTGGAATCGGTGACCACGGCGCTGCGCGGATACCTGGCACCAGCCCTGATCGGAAAGAACCCCACTGACCTGGCGGGGGCGCACGCCGTGATGAACAAAGCCATTGCGCCGTCGTTCTCCACCGGCATGCCCATCGCCAAGGCGGGCATCGACCTCGCCCTACATGACATCGCGGGCAAGCTGGCGGGCAAGAGCCTGCCCGAACTTTGGGGGCGGAAGCCGCTGCCCAAGGTGGTGCTGAGCTGGACCGTCAACACCAAGTCGATCGCCGAGGCCGAAACCGTCCTGGCCGAGGGCCGGCAGCGCGGCTACCAGCACTTCAATATCAAGGTGGCTCCGGATCCGAAATTCGACGTGGAACTCGCCCGCGCGGTGCGGCGGTTTGCGCCACACTGCTTCCTTTGGGCAGATGCCAATGGCGGCTACGATACCGACACCGCGCTTACCGTCATTCCGAAACTGAAGGATGCAGGGGTGAACGTGCTGGAGCAGCCGGTGGCCGCCAACCGGTTGAGCGGGTTTGCGGCTGCGAAGCGCCAGGGTGCGCTGCCGATCATCCTGGATGAAGGCGTCGTGTCGGTGACGGATCTCGAAGAGTTCCACAAGCTGGGCCTGCTGGACGGTGTCGCCATGAAACCGGCGCGCACGGCAGGGCTATTCGATGCCCGGCGCCAGGTGGAGTACCTCGAACAGAACAAGCTGATGTTCCTGGGCAGCGGGCTGACCGACCCCGATGTCGCCCTGGCCGCAGCCCTGGCGCTCTATGCCGCCTATGGCCTGAAGTACCCTGCGGCGCTGAACGGGCTTCAGTATCTCGCCGGATCGTTCCTGAAATCGCCGTTCCAGCTCAAAGGCGGAGCCTTGCGGACGCCAACGGGGCCGGGCCTGGGTGTCGAGGTGGATGAGGAAAAAGTGAGGAAGGCTGCTCATGACTAGGACCGCCCTGTTGGCGCTATGCGCCGCGCTACCGCTGATGGCGGCGGGCCCGCTGGAGTGGAAGGACCACAAGGATGGGCGGGTGGAACTGCTGGAGAACGGCAAGACCGCGCTGGTGTACAACTACGGTCCGCAACTGAAGGAGGGCGCGCCGGAGAACCGCCGCCGCTGCTGCTACATCTTTCCCGTGCTGACTCCGGCCGGCGTGTCGATGCTGGACGATTTCCCGAAGGACCACTACCATCACCGGGGCGTCTTCTGGGCGTGGCCGATGGTGGAAACGGGCGGCCAGAAGCTGGACGGCTGGATGTTCCCCAATCTGCAGAACCGCTTCGAAAAGTGGGTCACGCCGCCGGCGGCGAAGAAGACCGCCACCTTGTCTGTAGAGAACGGTTGGTATGCCGGTGACCACAAGATCGTCAGGGAGACGGTGAAGCTGACGGCTTATCCGTCCAAGGGCGCCAAGCGCGAGTTCGAGGTCGAATTGAAGCTGGAGGCGACAGGGGAGGCGGTGACCTTGAGAGGGTCTGCGGAGAAGGGCAAGAGCTACGGCGGCCTCAGCGCCCGCTTCGCCCCGCGGGAGCAAACCGCCGTCCTGGCCGACACCGGCGCCGTGACGAGTGACGAGGATCTGGTTCCGCACGCCTGGGCCGAACTCTCGGCGCTGTATGAAGGCAAGCGGGCGGGGTTGCGGATCACCCCGGATCCAAAGAACACCGGTACGCCCTATCAGTGGTGCCTGCGTCCCTACGGGTTCGTGGGGGCATCGTTCCCGGGGCGGACCGAGACGGTCACCGGGTATACGTTGGAGCCGGGCAAGCCGCTCACATTGAAATTCCGGGTCACGGCTTCGGACGCAAATTAGCACCAATTAGTCAAGCATTGAGGAACTTCCCGGCCCGCCCTGCGACGGGCATCCCTCCAGCCTGTCATGGGAGAATACTGATGATCGGCCGGAGTGCGTGGGGCGCCCGGCCATGACGCGGGCAATCCTTTGACTTAACTATGAAGAAAGCAGCATCCCTCTCATTTTTCCTGGTGTGCGGCCTGGCCGCTACACTCTTCGGAGACCAAATCACGCTCAAGAATGGCGATCGTGTGTCTGGCAAGATCGTCACCGCCGATGACAAGACGGTCGTCATCAAGACCGAATACGCCGGCGATGTCAAGATCGACCGCAGCTCCATCACCAACCTGACGACCGACCAGGTGCTCAACGTGACGCTGAAGGACACGGGCAAGGTACAGGGCAAGGTCGAGACGTCAGCAGATGGCGTACAGGTCAAGAAGGCCGATGGCACGGCGGTGACCGTCAAGCCTGAGGTGGTCACGAACCTTCGTGACGACGCCTCGCAGAAGGCCTTCGACCGCGAGGAAGAACGGCTCCACCATCCCAGGCTGAACGACTTCTGGGCCGGCTTCGTTTCGCTGGGCATCGCCAATTCCAGCGGCAACTCGATCACGACGACGGTCAGCACGGCGGCGTCGGCCACGCGCATTGCGGGTAAGAACAAGCTGAGCCTCAATTTCGCCCAACTCTATGCGACGCAGAGCACCACGCCGCCGCATGGCCAGACGGCGAACAAGGTGAGCGGCGGCTTCCGCATCGACCGGGATATCAGCAAGAGGCTCTTCGTCTACGGCAACAACGGCTATGACTACGACAAGTTCCAGGATCTCGACCTGCGGGTCGTGGTCGGCGGCGGTTTCGGTTACCACGCCTGGGCCAGTAAGAAAGGCTACCTGGATGTGTTTGGCGGCGGCAACTGGAACCGTGAAAAGTACTCCAAGGTCGACAACACGAACATTGTCCGTCAGATTGGCGAAGTCGTGGTCGGCCAGGAGATGGGGTATCAGGCCCTGAGCAAGCTGAAGCTCTTCGAGAAGCTCACCCTGTTCCCGAACATGAGCGATACGGGCGAGTACCGCATGAACTTCGACGCCACGGCCAGTGTCCCCGTGATGAAGTGGCTGGAGCTGAACTTCGGCTTCAGTGACCGCTACATCTCCAACCCGGTGTTCGGCAACAAAGGCAATGACACCATCTTCACGACAGGCATCCGCGTGAGTTTCGACCAGAACAAGCGCTAGCCGCGACCGGTGATGGCGATCACCTCGTACTCACCGATCGAAGGAACCTCAAACTCCAACTGGCCTTCCACCACCCGGAAGGCCAGTTTTGTCTGTGCCGCCAGCGCCTGTGCCCCACGCGGCTGGAATCCCTTGGGCATTGCCAGGCGGACCTTTTGCCGGCCGAGCGGATAGACCTCGCGCACAGGCCCGTGCATCAGCGCCGGATTTGTGTAGTTCAGCAGGTGCAGCGCCAGGCCGGCTTCCGTCTCCCAATAGAAGATGTCGATCAGCCCGGAGCCTTCCACCCTGGTGCCCAAGGCGTTCTTGGAGGCCCAGCGTACGGCGTTGGCGAGTAGTCTGGAGAGATCGGGATTCCAGCTCCGCCAGAGGGTGCGGTCGATGTCGGAGGGGAAGTAGACCATGCGGCCGGGCGCGTCGTGTACGAACATCTCGGGTCCCGACGACTTCGAGTCGCGCGGATAGACCATCTCCGGCGGGAAGGCGGGGAAGGGCGCGATCCGGACTAGCGGAGCGGCTGCGGATTCCTTCACCGCCACACGGTTCTGGGCACCGGGCAGGAGACCAGTCTCCTCGAAGCCATTCAGCACATCGTGACGCTTTTCCACCCGGAAGTAGGAGTTCCGTAGCGGACCTTCCACGCGGCCGGCGAAGGAGGCTCCGAATGCGCCGGCAAGTCCAAACTCCGCGCGGCGATGGCCGTTCTCGTCGTAGAGCGAAGTCTCGAAGGTCGCCACCAGCCCGCCTCCGCCGACGGCGTACTTTTTGAGCGCCTGCACGCTGGCATCAGCGAGAAGGGCGGCGTTCGGCAGGACGATGCAGCTGTACTCGCGCAGGCGCTCCAGGGTCAGGTCCCCGTCGTGGATCAAGTCGAAGGGGATGCGGTTCTCGAGCAGGGCGAAGTAGAAGCCCTGCAACGCTTCGGTATTCCCGTTGAGCTTCGGATGCCAGACCTGGGTGCGCTGCGGCCACACCAACCCAATGCGCGATAGTGACCGCTTATTGAAGAAGTGCTGCTCGTTCTGCTTCAGCCAGGGGAAGACATCGAGCCCGGTCTGCATCCAGCGCTTATCCAGAGGATTGCCACCCAGCCACGTCAGCCAGGGCACCATGCCGCTGGCCGCGCTCTGCTTCAGCCACATATGGGTCTCGACGGGCGCTTTCGACGTATGACGCCAGACCGCGTCGCTGAGGTTGTAGCCGCTGGTCACGTTGGTCACCGGCCGGCCGCGCATCACAGCGTAGCCGATGCGTCCCTGCTGGGCGCAGTCCCACAGGGGGACGTTGCCGGAGCGGTCCTGGTGATCGGCATTCATCCAGCGCGCCACGGCCGCGATGCGCTGGACGTCGGTCTCGGCTCGGATGCTGCCGCCGAGATTGCCGACGTAGACGCGATCGGCGCGGCCCGCACTGGCGGTCTGATCCCACAGTTTCCAGATTTCGAGGACACGCTCCAGGCGCTTTTCGGTCCATTTGCGGAAGACGGGGTCGTTGCGATCGTCCTTCTCCGGCAGGGTTCCGAAGAGCCGTTTACAGGTATCGCAGTAGCAGATGGTCCCGAGGCCCGTCGAAGGCCAGGCGTTGGTATAGAACGCGTCGGGATCGTAGCGATCGCACAGCTCCTGAATGATGGCCGTCATGTGCGTGTCGTAGTAGGCGCTGAATTCGCAGGTGCGATAGAGCTCAGGCGCCTCGTTGTGACGAGCGGGCGTCCCGTCCCTGCGGCGGGCGAACCATTCCGGCCTGGCCGCCTGGACTTCTTCGAAAGCATAGGAGGGATCGAGCCGGGCGATGACGCGGATGCCGGCCTTTTTCGCCGCCGAAGCGTATTCACCGAACAGGTCGCGATTCCCGAGGAACCGCGCGCGGTGGTGCAACGTCAGGTTGGAAGGATAGAACGCCATGATGCCGCCGCAACTCACGATGAGCCCGTCCACGCGCATCTTCGACCAGTATTCGACCCAATACCGGACATCGAGCGTGGCCGCATCCGCCTCATTGATGTTCAATTGGCCCAGCCGCCGCATTCGTAAAAACCAGGGTGCCGAAACGGCCCCGGGCAGCAATCCCGCGGCCGCCAGCGTAGCCATGAACTCGCGTCGTTTCATGCAGTTCTCCCACCGGATGCGGCCTGGAACCAGGCCTCCGGTCCGCCCGCATTCTATCATCCGCCCGGACCTGAACAGCTAGAATGAAAGAACCTGACTTCACGCAAACATGAAGCCTTTTCGTCGATTTCTCTGGGTATTCCCCTTGTGTGCAATGGCGAGCCAGGCGGCCACAGTGTCCGCCGGCACATTGCTTGAATTGCGCTTGCGGCAGAATCTGTCGTCGTACTCCAGCAAGCAGGGTGAGACGATCCGCGCGGACCTGATCGCGCCGGTGCGAGTGGACGGCCACACGCTGCTGCCGCAGGGCTCGCTGCTCTCGGGCACGCTGACGGAGGTGAAGCGCATCGGCTGGGGCGCCAGGAACCTGCGCGCATCGATGAAGCTCACGTTCGACACCATTGCCCTACCCGATGGGACGACGCGGCCATTGAAGACGCGAATCGCGTCGGTGGACAACGCGCGCGAGACGGTGGATCCATCGGGCAAGATCGTCGGCATCCGCGCCACGGCGCCGATGGGCCACCGCCTGGCCGGCATTACGAGGAACATCTTCATCTGGGATCCGCTGCTGCAGATGGTGCTGACCGGCAGCACGGCCGCGGTGCTGCGCTTCCCCGAAGCCGAGATCTACTTTCCCGCCGGCACGGAGATGTTCCTGGCCCTCACTGAGCCGCTGGAGGTCGATACAACCTGGTCGACGCCAATGCCAAGACTGACGGCGAATCCCGAGGATCGCGAGCGGCTGCTGAATCTCGTTCGAAGCATGACCTTCCGGACCTATCGCGAGAAGAATGGCAAGCCTGGTGACTTCGTCAACCTCGTCTTCCTGGGCGAGCCGGAGTCGGTGGAACGCGCCTTCACGGCGGCGGGCTGGATCCACGCCGACAGGCTGACCAAGTCATCCGGCTGGATGTCGTTCCGGGCCGTAGCCGAAGCGAAGCCCTATCCGCGCGCCCCGATGAGCGGCATGCTGCTGGACGAGAAGCCGGCTGTCTTCCAATTTTCCAAGGCGCTGAACAGCTACTCGAAGCGCCATCACCTGCGTGTCTTCGAGCAGCCGGAAGCGTGGAGCCGGCGGCCTGTCCTGGCGGCCAGCTCGACGCAGGACATCGCTGTTACGTTCTCCTTCAGCAACAACCGCCTGATCCACGTGGTGGACCGCAATATCGACAACGAGCGCGCCAAGATTGTGAATGACCTGGCATTCACAGGTTGCGTGGACTCCGCCGAGTTGATTGAGCGCCCGTGGGTGCCGCAGACGACGAAGAACTACACGGGGGAGATCCTGGAGACGGACGGGGCGGTGGCGGTGCTCGAGATCAACCCCTGCCGCACGCCGCTGCGCAGCTTGGATCCCGGCGCTCCGATGCGCGTGAGCGGCGGCCGCATGCAACGGATGGGCCGCCAGGTGATGCTGACGGCGGGCAATGATTTCACCTTCAACAATCCTGTGTACCAGGCAGGCAAGGGCCTCCAGTTTCTCTTCCGCCGCATGCGGGGCCGGGAGGATCGCACGCAGCCGGCGCGTACGGGCCTGCTGCAGCGCAGCCCGCGGCCGACGGACATCGCCGCGCCGCCGGCGGCCACGCTGCCCGATTAGGCGTAGCATCGGGCCTGCGCCCGGTTTACCCTGGATTGAATCAGAACCATGCGAAGCATCCCAGCCTTACCAGTGATCCTGTTCTGCTGCCTATGGGCACAGCAGGCAGGTTCACCCGTCGTCATTGATGGCACGGAAGTGCTGCGGGTCTACACCGGAGCCGCTCCGTTCTCGGCTGAGGAACGGGCTGCCGACATCCGGAGCCGGATCGAAAAGATTGGAGACAAGTTCGCCCGGCCGGCCGTCAGCATCAAGAACCTGCCGTCGCAGAATGTCACGGCCGTCGCCGCCGGATCGGTCTACATCATGCTGGTCACCAACGCGGATGCGGAGGCGGCCGGAGTGCCGCGCGATGAGTTGGCGGCCCGCTACTCGCTGGCCATTCAGACGGCGCTCGAGTCGTATCACAACCAGCACACCGTGGTGAGCTACCTGATCGCTTCGGCCAAGACGCTGCTCGCCTGGGCAGCCTTCTTCCTGCTCTGCTGGCTGATCAAGCGCGGCCTGGACTGGCTGAGCCGGCACATCGCGAACTGGTTCCAGCGGGAGACGAAGGCCCGGCAGGTGCGCGGGTTCGGACTGATCCTGTGGCAGCGTGCTTCGCTGCTGGCCCTCTCGCTGTTGAAGCTGCTCGTGGTGCTCTTTCTGCTGTCGCAGTTCTCGCTGCTGATCTCGTTCTCGTTCAGTCAATTCCCGCAGACTGCCGGCATCTCGACGACACTGATCGACTACCTGAAATCCACGTTCGGCGGCATCGGCCGTTCCGTGGTGGACTATCTGCCCAAGGGCGGCTTCGTCGTCATCGTCTGCGTGATCAGCTACTACCTGCTGCGTCTGCTCATGGTAGTCGCCCGCGCCATCGAGCATAGCGACATCACCGTGCCGGGACTGCATCCGGAGATGGCCCTCCCCACCTATCAACTGGTGCGGATCCTGGTGGTCGTCTTCGCGCTGGTGGTCTCGTTTCCTTATCTGCCGGGCGGGCAGTCAGAGGCCTTCAAAGGTGTGTCGATCTTCCTGGGCGTGCTGATCTCGATCGGTTCCGGCTCATCGGTGGGCAATGTGCTGGCGGGCATCACGCTGACGTACATGCGGCCTTACCGGGTGGGCGACCGTGTCCAATTCGGCGACACCATCGGCGACGTACTGGAGAAGTCGCTGCTGGTCACGCGCCTGCGCACGATCAAGAACGTGGAAGTGGTGATCCCGAACTCCACCATCCTGGGCGGCATGATCCAGAACTTCAGCGCCATGGCCAGGAACCGGGGCCTGATCCTGCACACCACGGCGACGATTGGCTATGACGTGCCGTGGCGGCAGGTGCATGAGCTGTTGATCCGCGCGGCGCAGAACACGGAAGGGATCCTGCTGGAACCGGTCCCCTTCGTCCTGCAAACCGCGCTGAACGACTTCAACATCAGTTATCAGTTGAACGCATTTACGGACCGGCCGAACGAGTTCGAGTTCATCTACTCGAGGCTACACCAGAACATTCAGGACTCGTTCAACAAGGCGGGCGTGGAGATCATGTCGCCCAACTATCTGGCGTTACGGGATGGGAATACGGTGACGACGCCGGAGGCGGACCGGCCTCCGCACTACCAGCCGCCGTCGTTCCGGGTAAATCCTTAACTCCGCTCCAACAGCGTCGAGAACCTCTTCCCGATCGCCAGTGCAGGATCCAGCGGCACATCCACCGGCTCGCAATCGGCCGGGATGCTGATCACGGGCTTCTGCTTGATGTAGCGGCCGTGGAAGCCGGGCAGCCATTCGCGCTGGGCTTCCAACATCTCGGTGCACATCTCGCGAATCTCTCCCAGTGTGCACACGGCACTGGTGAGCGGGTCCATGGCGACCGCCTGCACCAGCCTTTCGGGATCCGCGTTGAGCGCTGCCTCGGCCGCCAGCAACTGCACGTTCACATTGGTCATGCAGAGCGCCGCACACTGCGGGGGAAGATCACCCACCACAGTCGGCCGCAAGCCTGTATCGTCGGCGAACGTTGGCACCTCGACACAGCAGCCGCGCGGCAGGTTCGTGATGTAGCCGTCATTCCGCACGTTGCCCATGAAGCGGAACGGCTTGCCCGTTGCCACGGCCTCCATGATGTAGGAGCAATACTCCACACTGCGGTGACTGATTTTGGTCGACTCGGTCTCCAGCGGATCGTGCTCGGCGTAGATGTCCGCAATCGCCTTGCACCAGGAGTAGTAGGCTCCGCTTTCTCCGCCGAAGCTCGGCTCGTCGCAGTAGAGCTCCATCGCCTTGGCGTTCTTGCGGAACCACGGGACGTATTCGCTGAGATGGCCGGTGCTCTCGGTCATGAAGTAACCGAAGTGGCGGAACACCTCGCCGCGCACCTTTTCGTTCTTGTAGAACTCGGGCCGCTCGAAGACCGCCCGCAGGTCGGGATAAAGATCCTCGCCCTTGTGCTCCAGGCGAAGGAACCAGTCCATGTGATTGATGCCGCCGCAGGTGTAGGTGATCTCGTCCTTGGGCACGTCGCAGTAGCGCGAGATGAGATCGAGCGTCGTCTGGACACCGTGGCACAGGCCGACAAACGAGACTTTGGACGCCTTGCCCAGCGCCAGGCAGTTGGCCGCCATGGGATTCGCATATTGCAGCAGGATCGCGCCGGGCTTCGCCAGCCGCTCCATGTCCTTGGCGATGTCGACCAGCAGGGGAATCGTGCGCATCCCACGGAAGATGCCGCCGGGCCCGAGGGAATCGGCGATGCACTGGTCGACGCCGTACTTCAACGGAATCTTGTAGTCGAGCCCGAACGCCTCGACTCCGCCCACCTGAACCATCACCACGACGAAGTCAGCGTCGCGGATCGCTTCCGCGCGATCGAGGGTCGCCCACACGCTGCCGGGCAATCCGTTGTCACGCAGCATACGCTGCCCGAAGGCTTCCATTGCCCGCAGCTTCGGCTCCGTGCGGCTCATCAACGCGAATTCACTACCGGCCAGCGCCGGAGTCGCCATGATATCGCTCATCAGCGTCTTGCAGAACACGATGCTGCCCGCACCGATCATTGCGATTTTATGTGCCATGCCCAATCCCTCCTGCTGCCTGATGTTCTACCACAGCGCGCGCTCGTTCTACCGGAACGTGACTTTGTTCTCACCCGCCGGGAGGCGGACGCTGACCGTTCCATCGGACTCCGCACGCAACGCCAGCGGCTTGCCCGCCGAGGTGATGGATGCGATCTGCTGCCCCTTGGGCGGCCGGACTTTGTGCGTCGCGGCCGTAGCCGGTTTGAGCACCGCGGAAGCGGCCTTGCCCGCGGTCCACTGAATCGACACTTCCACATTGCCCCGTGCCTTCAGGCCCTTGACGGATCCGCCGGCCCAAGCCTTGGGCAGCGCCGGCAGCAGGCTGATCTCGCCCGCGTGGCTCTGTAGCAGCAGTTCCGCCATGCCGGCCGTGCCGCCGAAGTTGCCGTCGATCTGAAAGGGGGGATGGTTGTCGAACAGGTTCGGCAGGGTGGACTTCGCCAGCAGCGCGACGATGTTTTCATGGGCCGTGTCACCCTCTTCCAGGCGAGCCCAAAAGTTGATGATCCAGGCCCGGCTCCAGCCGGTGTGGCCGCTGCCGGCCTTCAACCGGCCTTCGAGCGTGTTGCGCGCCGCGCGCGCCAGCTCCGGAGTCCCGCGCAGCGTGATCTGGTTGTCCGGATGCAGCGCGAACAGCGGGGAGATGTGGCGGTGGCCTGGATCCGGCTCGTCGTAGTCTTCGGCCCATTCCTGCAACTGGCCGCGCTTGCCCACCTGGAACGGCACGAGTTTCGCGCGGGCCGCGGCGACCTTCGTCCGGAACTCGGGATCGATGCCCAGCACCTCACTCGCCTGAATGAGGCGATTGAACAGCGCCCGCGTGATTTCCGTGTCCATCGTAGGCGCCATGCAGAGCACGCCGACTGCGCCGCCCGCGGTGCGGTAGCGGTTCTCGGGACTGATGGACGGGCCCGTGATCAGATGGCCTTTCCCGTCATCCTGCAGGTAGTCGAGGAAGAACTCCGAAGCTTCCTTGAGATCGGGATAGGCGCGTTCTGCCAGGAATTTACGGTCGCCGGTGAACTCGTAGTGATCCCAGGCATGCAGGCTCAGCCAGGCCGCGCCCATCGGCCAGATGCCGTAGATTGCGCCATCGATGGGCACCGCGTGGCCCCAGCCGTCCGTATTGTGGTGCAGGACGAAGCCGCGCGCTCCGTACAGTTCTTTCGCGATACGCCGTCCGTCCGGCTTGGCCTTGTCGATGAGGTCAAAGAGCGGCAGGTGCAGTTCCGACAGATTGCACGTCTCCACGGGCCAGTAGTTCATCTCGGTGTTGATGTTGATGGTGAACTTGCTGTCCCACGCCGGAGCCAGGCTGTCGTTCCAGATGCCCTGCAGGTTGGCGGGGTAACCGCCGGGCCGGCTGCTGGCAATCAGCAGGTAGCGCCCATATTGGAAGTAGAGGGTCTCGAGCGCCAGATCGGGCTCGCCAGCCTGGACGCGCTTTAGCCGCTCATCGGTAGGCAGGTCAGAGACTGGGCCATCGAGGTGAAACTCCATGCGGCGGAAGAGGCGCTGGTGATCGGCAATGTGGTCGGCCAGTAGGGCAGTGTAGGGCTTGCGTGATGCGGTGGTCGCAACCTTCAAGGCGTTCTCAGCCACCGCCGCCGGCCCGAGCACCGGAGCCGGCTCCTTCACCGTCATGTCCGTCGCTGCAGCCAGCAACAGTGTGACGGCATTCGCCCCATCTACGATCAACTCCTGCCCCTCCACACGCTTCCGGCCGCCCGTTTCCAGCATCAGTAATTTCGCCGCGAACTTTACGCCCTCGGGCCGCTCGTCGGCATGGAATCTGTCGTGGACCAGCGCCTGCCCCTTCATGGAAACTCCTGCGTTCGTCGCAGTGGTCTTGCTGTCCGCTTCCCTCGTCAGCGTGGCCGAGAACGACAGCCTTCCCGGCTTGTCGCAGGTCAGACGAACTACCAGGACGTGCGCCACGGCGGACGCAAAGACCTCGCGGGTATAGGTCGCTCCCCCCGATTGGTACTCTACCCGCACCACTCCGCGATCCAGGTCCAACATCCTGCGGTATCCGGTGACCTCTGCCTGGTTGCTGAACTTCAGCACCAGGTCACCCATAGTCTGATAGGGCGGCAGCCGCTTCGGCTTCGAGATGATCGACTTCTCGGCCAGCGCCTCGGCCTCCTTGATGCGGCCTTCCTTCAACAGGCGGCGCACCTCGGGCAAGGCCTTGGCCCCCTCGGGGTTGTTGCGATCGCGCTTTTCGCCGGCCCAGATGCTGTCTTCGTTGAGCTGGATCTTTTCCACGGGTACGCCGCCGAAGACCATCCCGCCCAGGCGGCCGTTGCCTACCGGCAGCGCCTCCACCCACTTCGCCGCCGGCTGGCGGTACCAGAGCGTGTTCGCTCCCGGAGCCTCACCCCACAGCACCGGACACACCAGCAATGCCGAAGCCAACCCCAAACGCACTGATCGCATATTCACTCCCAATGTCCCCTTCGATTCGGCCGCCCCTTAGGAGTGCGGCAGCTTGTAGGCATCGAGGATGCCCCGCATATACCCAATCGCGAACACCTTGCCGCCCATCGCGTAGCCCGGCCGGTCGTTCTCTTCGCCTTCCAGCGTTGGAGCGTGGTCGGGCCGCATGGGGCCGTTGAAACCGCCTTCGCCGTAGATCTTCAGCATCCGAGCCATGTCCGTCGGGCCGTTGTCGTGGAAGGTCTCGCGGAACCGTTCGCCCTTGCCTTCGATGTCGCGGAAGTGCACGAAGAAGATCTTCTTCTCCTTCAGCCACTCCTGGGCCAGCGAATAGACGTCTTCGCCCATGGCCACGAAGTTCGCCTGGCAGTATGTGATGCCGTTCACCGGGCTCGGGACAATGTTCATGATGCGCCGGTAGTTCTTCGCACTGATGACGATGCGGGCGAGGCCGCGCAGCGGCGACAGCGGCGGATCGTCCGGATGCAGCGCCATCAGGATGTTGTGCTTCTCAGCTACCGGGATGACCGCCTTCTGGAAGTACTCGATGTTCGACCACATCTGCGCTTCCGTCACTTCGCCGAACTTCGTCAGGCCCAACTTCTTCGCGTCGGCGTTGTTGAACTCGGAGGTCAGCGCGCCGCCGCGTTCCTTCAGGTCGACGCGTGTACGGTACCAGCCCAGGCCCGCCATGAAGTTGTAGCAGACCATCGGCACGCCCACCTGGGCTAGCGCCGCGATGGCCGCCTGGTAGTTCTCGAGCTCCTCATCGCGTCCCGGCAAGCCGAGCTTGATCTTCTCCGCTGGTACAGGGTGGCTCTCGACACCCGCAATCTTCAAACCAGCGGCGGTGAATTCTTCTTTGATCTTCGTCAGCGCCTGGACGTACTCCGTACGCGGCACCTTGGCCAAAGTCGAGTTCACATTGACGATCGCGTGATTGATCCCAATCTGCCTGGCCAGCCGCATGCGCGAGACTTCGCCCGGGTTGAGGATCTCGGAAAACTGGATGCCGCCCTGGCCGGTTGTCCGGCCGGCGGGAGCCGCCTCCGCCGCGCTCAAAGCGAACGCCGCCAGCGGCGCCTTCACATAAGTTCGACGAGTGATGCGGGCCATCGAGTACTCCTTCGCCCGACATGCTATCAGAGCCAGCCTGGCGCAGCGGGAGCGATCTGGCCGGTGGGCGGTGGAGCCGGGCCTCGCGGACACTATACAATGCGGCGTGTGCACGGGTAATTCTCTATGCCAACCCTCTCTCGACGCCAGGTTGTTCTCTCCGCCTTCGCGGCCGCACCGGCGGCCCGGTTGCCCGTCCTCATTGTCGACGGCATGAACAACCACGACTGGAAGGCCGGCACCCGTGCCCTGCGCGGCATCCTGGAAGCCTCCGGGCGCTTCCAGGTCGAAGTCTCCACGACGCCCTCCACTGCCGTAGACCAGGAAGGATGGGCGCGCTGGCGGCCTGAGTTCCACCGCTATTCCGTTGTGATCAACAACTTCAACGGCGGCCACAAGAGCGATGGAGTCCGCTGGCCCACCCCCGTGGAACAGAGCCTCGAACAGTACGTGTCGAAGGGCGGCGGCCTGGTCGTCTTTCACGCCGCCAACAACGCGTTCCTCGAATGGACCGACTACAACGAGATGATCGGCCTGGGCTGGCGCGACAAGACCTTTGGACCCGGGCTGATCCTGGATGAACACGAGCGAGTGGTTGTCGTGCCCGCTGGCGAGGGGCTCGGCCCGGGCCATGGCCCGCGACACGATTTCGAGATGTCGGTCCGGGATCCACGCCACCCCGTCACGCGCGGGCTACCGAAGACCTGGGTCCATCCCTCTGAGCAATTGACGCACGGCCAGCACGGGGCCGCGCAGCCGAAGCATGGGGCAATCGAGAAGGAACTGCGGATCCTCACCTACGCGCTGTCGAAGGACTCGCGCCGGCGCGAGCCGCTGGATTGGGTTCGGTCCTGGGGCAAGGGGCGTATCTACACCACCATGCTCGGGCATACGTGGAAGGATGAACCCAACCCGAACCTGCTCGATCCGCACTTCCAGACACTACTTGTGAATGGAACAGAGTGGGCGGCTACCGGCCGCGTCAGCGCCAGGCCGGCGATCGGTTGGGCCGGGTAAGCTCAGGCCGATGGGAGCGCCAAGGTGCTGGTCAGAGCCCGATACTCCAGGAACATCTGCGATCTCCAGCGTACGATCATTCCGAAGGCGAGCAGATAAGCGAGAGCCGCGGTCTGCTGCCCGGAGAGGATCGTGTCGAGATAGCCGCGCGCCGCGAAGCGGATCGCGAACAAGCCCAGCAATACGGCAAAGAAGGCATTCGAGCGCCGCATCATGATCGCCTCGCCATCCCGTTCCAGGCGAGTGGTCCGCAGCAGGGGGTAGGCAAGCAGCAGCGCTCCAATGAGCACGGCGCCCAGCGCCCACAGCCAGGGAATCCGGAACGCGGGCAGCACGAACATCGACATGCCGGTGGCCATGCCTAGCGGCGGGATCACGATCTTCTTGATGGAGACGGGCCCTTTCGCCTCGCGCACACGCCACAACAGCACGGCCAGCAGGCCGAGGATCGGCCCCACTAGCCTCGTCCCACTGGGGAATGGAATCGACATGACGGAGAGGCTCAGCATGCGATATGCAATTGGCGGGGTCTTGCCGACCCACACTCAGATGGTGCAGGATCGCCTGTCCGCGGCGCAACAAGGGCGGCGCGGCGCCTCCTAACTTTCGATTGACTCTGTACTGTTCTGTACTGATACTAGTCGGGTCCGAGTGCGGAGGAGAGCATACGATGATCCGGTCTCTTGCCTGTGCCACGCTTTGTCTTTCGGCGCCCGTGTTCTGTGCGGCCCCATCGCAGCAACAGGTCCGCGCGGCCGCCCAGCGGTCGATCGCCTTGATCCAGAAGGTAGGTTCGAACTGGAAGGTCCCGTGCTACTCCTGCCACCACCAGACGATGCCGGCGGTGGCGTTGGAGACGGCTCGGGCGCACGGTTTGGCGGTCGATGAGAAAGTGGCCCAGGCTGTCGCCGGCACCTCGCTCGAGTTCCTGTCGTCCATCGACGCCGCGGTGGAAGATCGCAGGCTGATCGATCCCGCGCTGAGTGAGGGATACTTCCTATGGGGCGCCCAGGCGTCGGGGATTGCGCCCAGCCTGACGCTTGCGGTGTACGCGCGACGCCTCGCCAATCTTCAATTGGAGGATGGTCACTGGTCCAATTTCGACAACCGTCCGCCGCACAGCCAAAGCGTGTTCACTTCGACAAGCCTGGCGGCCGCCGCCGTGGCTTACTACCTGCCGGAGGAGTTGAGCAGGCAGCGGGCAGCCACGCTGGCCAAGGCGCGCCTGTGGCTGAACGGCACGAAGCCGGCTGACACCGAGGGCTCCACCTTCCGACTGCTGGGCCTGAAGTGGGCGGGCGCCCCGGAAGCCGACCGCAAAGCGGCCGCCCAGGAGTTGCTCGCCCGCCACAACAGCGATGGCGGCTGGCCACAGGTTCCCGGCCTGGCAAGCGACGCCTATTCGACCGCTCAAGCGATCACAGCCCTTCGCCAGGCGGGCCACGTCAGTGCCGGCCAAGCCGAAATCGAGAATGGAGTTGCCTGGCTGGTGAAGAACCAGCGGCCCGATGGAGCCTGGCTGGTCAAAACGCGCCTCCGCACGCCGGCGCAGGTCAGTCCGCCCTACTTCGAGAGCGGATTCCCGGGCGGTCACGACCAGTACCTCTCCTGTGCCGCCACCAGTTGGGCAGTCATGGCGCTGGCCGAGATGCTGCCGGCTGCTGCCAGTCCAACCGTGGCGGCGCCCGTCACCAGCGCGACCCCTCGCGCAGAGCAGCCCTGGATGAAGACAGCGCTGTTCGGCTCCCTCAGCGAGCTGACCGCACTGCTCGACAAGGGGCTCGACGTGAACACGGCCACACCGGAGGGGACTTCACTGCTCATGATGGCCGTCGACGACGAAGCCAAAGTACGGCTGCTGCTCGACCGCGGCGCCAACGTCAACGCCCAGTCCAAATCGGGCTACGACGCCCTGCTGGTCGCCTCGCTGGTCAAGGGCAACAGGCCCGTGCTCAAAGCACTGATCGCGAAAGGCGCCAGCCCCAAAACCAGGGCGAATGTGAAGTTCAGAATGACGCCCCTGATGCGCGTTGCCTATACGGGCGACGTCGGCATGGCCGAGGAGTTGATCGCTCACGGCGCGGATCCAAAACAGTTCTCCATGCTGACCGGCCTGGCTGCCATGACGCCACTTGGGGTTGCCGTGGCCTTGGGCCAGTATGATCTGGTTCGATACCTGATTAAGAGTGGCGTGAGCGTCGACGAGACCGATGACGACAAGATGACCAACCTCTCCTGGGCTGCGCTTTCTCATCGCAACGACAGTGTGAAGCTGCTGCTGGAGCTGGGCGCGAATCCGAATCACGTGGATAAGTTTGGATTCACGCCCTTGCGTCACACCGGCGGCATCTCCGGCTTCTCCAGTGAGACCGCCGATCTGCTCAAGCCGTTGGCCAGGAAGTAGACCGCTCAGGCCGTCTCCGGGGCGTCGTCCGAGTTCAGGTCAAACCAGGAAGGCTTGAACTCGATGCGCCGGCGCTGCCGGGCCGACATGTTGGAGACCAGGGTGACCACAGCGTCGGAGAGCCCGACCTCGGCTCCGCAACGAGGTTGCCCCTCGCCCGGATGGCGGATCAGCCAAGCCAGGTGTTCCTGCTCTTCCCGGTAGCCGCGGCTGGTGAGCGTATCCTGCAGGCCGCCGCCGGAGGTCCACTGGGCAGTGGAAGTCGAGACCGCCGAGGGCTGGCTGATGCGGCGTTCCGCCCACGAGATTCGGGTGTCCCGCAACGACTTCTCTTTCAACAGGTAGACATCGCGTTCCGACAGGATCGCCAGCGTGCCCTTCGAGCCCATCACCTGCTCGCCGTAACCGTCTGCTTCGTTGGTCGTGATGCTGGAGTAGGTCACAACCGTATCGCCGGGGTATTCATAAGTAAGGAAGATGTGGTCCTCCACCTCGCGGCCGTCGCTGAAGTAGGAGTTCACGCCTACTCCGGAGACCGCCTTGGGATGGACCATCGTCTTGCCGCCGTGGGTGTCCTTCTCATTCAGAACTGCCTTGAGCAGAATGCTGCACGCGTCCAACTGGTGGCTGCCGAGTTCGGCCATCAGCCCTTCGCCGGTCCGTTTCTGCAGGCGCCAGCGGACGAGTTCATCCAGGCTCTTGTAGCCGTAACGGGCAAAATCCACCTGCTTGTCTTCGGCCGGGACTTTGGCGAACCAGGTGTCGAAATCGCCCTTCTCCCCGCCGGGCTTGCCGCCACCGGTCTGGTTGCGGTGCCAGAAGGCGCGGATGTGCCGGACGTCGCCCAGGATGTCCTTCTGCTTCGCCACTTCCAATGCATTGGCGTAGAGATAGCTGTAGTGGCGCTGGTGGCCGATGGACAACAGACGCCCGGTCTTCCTCGCCTCCCTACCCATGCGTTTGCAGTCGGTGACGGTCTTGGCCATGAGCTTTTCGCACAGGACGTGCTTGCCCTTCTGCATGGCTTCGATCGCGCAGGGAGCGTGCAGGTGCAGCGGCAGCGCGATGATCACCATCTCGATGTCGTCGCGATCCAACAGCTTGTGGTAGTCCTCGATCAGCTCGATGTGGCGGGCATCGGAACCGAACTTGCCTTCCAGCGAGACCCGCGCCTTCTTCTGCATGCTGGGCCGGATGTCGGAGAAGGCCACCAGCTTGATGTAGTCCGGATTGATCGAATCGATGTGCGACCGGCCCTGGCCGCCGGCGCCGATCAGCGCCGCGCGCACGGGATTGCCGCGTAAGCTGCTGTAGCCCCAGTAAAAAGCCGTGACGGAGGGGACCGTCACCAGCGCCGGAATCAGGTCGCGGCGCGTCATCTTCAAGGCGCCGGAGAAGTTATCCTTGCCCACTTGGCGTTGTTGTTCGTTGAGGATCATGACAGGCTCCTGGTGACCATAACTGCTTCTGGATGTTGGGTTTTTACGGCGCGGAAAGCCCGCGCCAGGTAGAAATCGAGGCCGGCCCAGCGGCCGGTGGCCGTGGTGGCGATCACGAGCGCCGCAAAGGCCTCGATCAGATTCCGATCGACAAAGAGGTAATGACCGGCCACCGACATCGCCGGCAGTCCTGGCCAGGGCGGCGAGGCCAGGTAGAAGACGGCCAGTTGCGCGGCGGCGGCGCATGCGGCTACGGGCGTGAACAGGCCGAGCATCAACAGGATGCCGATCACCGTCAGGCTGGTCTTGATGGCGCGGTCGACCCAGGCTGCGCCGTCGCCCGGGCGCGGCAGCGGACCCGCACCCAACTGCTCGACGGTGGCGATGGTCTGCGTCTGGACGGCCAACTCGGAGAGCGGCTCGTTCAGGTAGCTGAGTAGCTCACCGGCGATGACATCGAGTTTCTTGCGGTCGGCATCCAGGCGTTCGCGGGTGAACGGGGCGTGCAGCTCCGTCTCCGCCACTCGCTGCCGCAGCACGCGGTAGTCGGCGAGCCGGGTCTGGAACCACGGTGCGCTCACGGTCTCCACCGCGGCGGTTTTGACAGTGTCGCGCGCGGCGGCCAGGCGCTTCTGTTGCTCCGGAGTGAACGGCTTCCCGGCGTCCGAAAAGTGGCTCAGGATCTCGCCATAGCGATCGTCCATGCGCTGTTTCAACGACGCAGCGGTGAGGCGTTCCAGTCCGTCCATGTCCGGGACCAGGCCTCGGAAAAGCGACCGGAACGGTCCGGCCGAAGCCTGTAAGAACGGCAGGGAGGAGAACCGCTCGCCCTCCTGCTCCGTGGCCAGTTTGAGCACTTCCTCGTGCACGAGCGTCCAGTCAAACTGCATCAAATCAGCACCTTGGACGCCTGTGGCGGCAGCCAGCTTGATCTTGTCGCCGAGATCGGTCAGTTTGGCCTTCTGGTCCTCGGAAAGCGGCTGCCGGGCCTTGAACACCTTCACGATCTCGTCGTTCCAGGCATCGACCCTGGCCGAAACCTCGGGCAGCGGCAGGTTCTTCGTCAAGTCGTTGTGAAGACGGCCCGTAGCCGCCTGCAAGGGGTAGCGCGCGGCTGCATACTGAGCAGTGCCGCGGTCGGAGTCAATCTTGTAGACGCCTTCGTACAGAAAGTGCCAGCCGATGGCGATCCGCAAGGCGACGAGCATCCATTTGCTCCCTCTATTCATGCACTTACCTCCACATCCGCCGCGCCCAGGACGATGGGCCCGCGCGCAGGCTTGTCTGTTTTCAGCGGCACCAGCACGGCGCCGATAGCCCGATGGGTCTCGCAGAACGACCGAACCCATTCCGTACCCATCACAAAGAAGGCGGTGGACAGGGCATCCGCCTCGGCCGAGCTGCGTGCAACGGCCGTCGCACTGGCCAGTTGCCCGGCGGGGCGGCCGGTCCGGGGGTCGAGGATGTGGCCGTACCTTAGGCCATTCACCTCGAAGTATTGGTTCGCGGCTCCGGAGGTCCCGAGTCCTCGATTGCGCAGATACACCCTGGCCAAGGGGCGCGTCGAACCGAACGGATCGCCGATGTCGACGTTCCAGCCGCGCGGTGCACCGGCCGGTGCACCCAGCCCGTAGAGACTGCTCTGGCCAGCCTGCATCAGGGCGCAGCGGATCCCGAAGTGGTTCCACATCAGGCGGATAGCCCTGTCGATGGCGTAGCCCTTGCCGATGGCCCCGGGATTGAATTCGATGCCCGGCCGGCGGAAGCCGAGGGTCCATTCCGTCTTTGGGAAGTAAAGATGACGGCTGCCGCAGAGGGCGAGGGCTTGCTCGATCTCAGCGTCGGAGGGAACGCGGCGCGGTCCGCGGAAGAAGCCCCAGATGCGGACCAGCGGCGCGACCGCCATGTCGAAGCCCCCGCCCGTTTCCGCCCATAGACCCGCCGCCAACCGGATGACTTCGTACACTTCTGGGACGGTCGTGTACTCATTGGAACGGCACCGGTTCAAACGGGACATCTCGCTGTCGTCGCGGTAGATGGACAGGAGGTCCTCCAGCCGGTCGACTTCGTCGAGGGCGGCGCAGCCCGCGTCGACAGCGTGGGTGGTGCGCCCTGGAAACAGGGTGGAGAATTCGCAGGCCATGGCCCTTCGCCCTACGTTCAGGAAGCCTTGCCGGGCAGATTGTGGAAGCAGCATCGCGTTCACCAGCAAACGCAGTGTGGGCGCGATGAGGAAGACAGGGGAAGGTGCGCTACGGATCGGCTCCTCTGGATTCCCAAAAAAAGTCCGATTTGCGGCCGGGTTTGCGGTATGCTCTGTGCAGAGAAAAGGACCGTAAAGCACCGTTACCATGCGCCCCAACGCGCCGGAAACAAGCGACATCCCGATTAGCGACGAACAGCGGACAGCGATCCGCGCGGCGCTGGAACAGTTGCTGTCGAGCCCGGCGTTCCGGAACAGCAAACAATCGCAGCGCTTCCTGCGCTATGTCGTCGAGCACAGCCTGCACGGCAAGGACGACCAACTCAAAGAACGCAACATAGGGATCGAGGTGTTTGAGCGGGTTCCGGATTACGACACCGGCGAAGATCCGATCGTACGGGTGCGAGCGACGGAGATCCGAAAGCGGCTGGCTCAGTATTACCAGGAGGGTACAGATTCAGGCGCGGTCCGCATCGAGCTGCGTTCCGGTTCTTACCGGGCGGAGTTCCATTTTGCTCCTCCGCCGGCGGAGATCCTTCCAGTGCGAGCCGGCAAATTGCCAACCATGGCGATCGGAATTGCGGTGCTGCTGTGTCTCATCGTGGGCGGCATCTGGGCGACCCGGATGCTGCGGCCGGCGGGAGTGTTGGAGCAGTTCTGGGCTCCCGTGATGACGAACACGAAACCGGTGTTGATCTACTGCGGGCAGCCGGTGGTGTATTTCCTGTCGAGGGACGTGCACGAGGCGTATAAGGCGACGAATCCCAGCCATCAGCGAGGGTCGACGCCGGTGCTGCTGAATCCTGACACTGTGCTGCACGGCCGGGACATTATTCCCGTGACGGAGCAGTTTGTGGGCATCGGGAATGCGCACGCGGCCGTCCTGCTTTCTACGATGTTTGCCGGCCGGGGCAAGCCGGTGGAGTTGCGGTACGCGAACGACCTCTCGTTCAGCGACCTGCGCAGCTCCCCAGCCGTACTTATCGGTGCGTTTTCGAACCTTTGGACGCTGGAAATGACGGGCAAGCTGCGGTTCGTTTTCGAGCAGGACCAGGGACAGCGGCGCATTATGGACACGACCAACAAGCAGTCGTGGTCATTGAAGGACCTGGCTCCGGATGGAAAGACGCCCGAGGACTACGCGATCGTCTCCCGCTTGTTCGATTCGGCCACCGGGCAGACGCTGGTTTCGGCGGCGGGGATCACCCAGTATGGGACGCGGGCGGCAGGCGAGTTCCTGACGGACAGTGAACGGATGAACCAGGCGCTGGAGAAGGCTCCGGCGGACTGGCCGAAGAGGAATATCCAGGTCCTGCTGCATACCACGGTCTACAAGGGCACTCCGGCCCGGCCGACCGTGGCCGCCACGCACGTCTGGTAACGGTCAGCCTTTCGAGAGCTTGGCCAGGACGTGAGCGGTGCCGTAGGGTGCGCGCTGTTCGCGGGCCAGCATCCGGTTCGCCTCGGCATCGCCAAACTGCTCTTTCCCGGGATCCCACTTCACGGCACGGCCCAGTTTCATGGACGCATGCGCGACCAGGCAGGCCGAACACGACCGGTGGCCGTCCTCGACCGGCGCGACCGGCTGGGTCCGGTTCCTGATCGCCGTCAGCCAATCGAGATGGTGGTCGTTCTCCGGGCTGGCGTGGAGGTGCGGTTCGTTATCCTTGATGCCGTTGCGCAGGATGTTCAGGTTGCTGGCATCCAGCACGGTGCTGCGCGGTTTGCCGGCGGCTGAGTCGCTGAGCTGGTACTTGCCGCGCGTCACCCACAACCAGCCTTCTTCGCCGATGAACTTCAGGCCGGTGGGGTACTTCTCGCTGAGATACATCGTGACCCCGTTGGCGTACTGCATCCGTACGTGATAGGGGCCGTGCACGTCCCACAGTCCCTTTTTGGGGAACTCGGCCGTGGCCAAGGCCTCGATGGGGCCGGAATGTTCAGTGCCCATGGCGACGTGGGCGGTGTCGATGTGGTGCGCGCCCCAACCGGTGATCATGCCGGCGCCGAACTGTTCGCAGCGCAGCCAGCCCGGCCGGTTGTAGCGGGCTCTCGGCTCGGCAGCCTGCGGATGGACCCGCTTCTCGGTGTAGTAGACCTTGGGCGTACTACCCAACCACATGTCGTAGTTAAGATTGCCGGGGACGGGCATCTCTGGCTCATCGTCGCCGCCCGGGTCTTCCGGCAGCCCGATGTAGATCTCGGTGATCCTGCCCAGCCGGCCGTTGCGGATGAGTTCGCAGGCGTAGCGGAACTGGAACTCCGAGCGCTGCTGGCTGCCCTGCTGGAAGATACGGCCGGACCTCTTCACGACATCGGCCATCTGACGGCCTTCGGCGATGGTCAGCGAGGCGGGCTTCTGCAGGTAGATATCCTTGCCGGCCAGGGCGGCTTCCATGGCGGGTTGAGCATGCCAGTGGTCGGGCGTACTGATGCAGACGGCGTCGATGCTCTTGTCGGCCAGCACTTCGCGGTAATCACGGTACGTTTTCACGCCGGTGAACTGGTCCTTGCCCACCTTCCGGCCATAGGTGGATTCGACGAGGCTCTTCGCGTCCTCCAGGCGGACCGTGTCCAGATCGCAGACGGCGGTGAAGCGGGCGAGATCGGAGCGGCGGAAGACGCCGGGAAACTCGGACCCGCGGGCGATGCGGCCGCAGCCGATCTGGGCGACTTGGATCAGGTTGCTGGGCGCGGCAGCGCCAAACACGCGCGCCGGGACGATGGTGGGGAAGCCGAGCGCACCCACGGCCGCCGTCCGGCTGAGAAACTCGCGGCGTGACGGGGCAGGTGGCTGGCGCATGGGATGAGTCCCTTCTCGCCGGGATTCAGACCGGCGGATCTCAAACCATACTATATACCCCAGCGCCGGCCTGGCTCACTCGGGCGCCGCCTGCGGATCGGTGGGAGCCGGTGTGGAGGCGTGAACACGCGACTGCAGGCTGGCGACCGCATTCTGCAGGCTTTGGACAGACATCTGCAGCGACTGGAGGGAACTCTGCTGGCTCGCCACAGTGGATTGCAGCGAGCTGATGACGGACTGGTAGTTGCGGCCCGAAGAGTCTGATGTCCTGGCCGTCATCTGCAGTTCGGCTACGCGGGATTCCAACTCGCGCACCGAGAGCTGCAGGGTGAGGATGCGGTCCTGCATGGACTGGTCCGAGGGTGAGGTCTTGGCCGCTTTCGCTGGCGGGGCCTTCTGCTCCTGGGTTAGCGCCGGGAAGCCGAAGGCGAGCGCGGCTGCGATGGCCAGAACCGCGGCGGGCTTGGAATGCAGGGAGATTGCGTGGATCTGCATGAATTGCTCCAGTATGTAGACAGCTCCAAGGTGCTGTAGTCACGCAGCGAAGTCAATGACCGAGTGGGCTGCAAAGTTTACAAAAAGCGGTGTTTGCTGTCTGAATTCCGGCTTCACCTCCGGTTGGTGGTGCTAATCTGGTGGGATCAACCTCCCTTTTGAGTGTCTCGGGTTGCCGCGCATGCAACTATCCATACTTCCCGCAGTTCGTGTATCCACCCCCCTCCGACTTCCGGCGGGTTCCGCCACAGACCGGCGATTTTCCCGAGTCGCGCTGACAGCTGGGGCCGCAGTGTGCCTGATGTCGTTCATGGCGTGCAAGAAGGAGGAGGTTCGGGCCGGTGGTCCGCCTCCGGCGGTGCCGGTCACGGTGGCGAAAGCAGCGATCCAATCGGTTCCGACCGGCGTGCGCGCGGTGGGCACCGTAGAAGCGTACTCCACGGTTCAGGTGAAATCACTGGTGGCCGGTCCGCTGATGAAGGTTCACTTCTCCGAAGGCAGCGATGTGAAGGCCGGCGACCTGTTATTCGAGATCGATCCGCGGCCGTACCGGGAAGCTCTGCGGCAGGCGCAGGGTGCGGCGGCGCGCGACGAATCCATGATGCGGCAGGCCGAAGCGAACCTGGCGCGCGACCGGGCGCAACTGCGCAATGCCGAGGCGGATGCGGCGAGGTATGAGCAACTCGTCAAGGAAGGCGTCGTTTCCCGTTCGCAATACGACCAGTACAAGACCACCGCGGATGCGCTGCGCGAATCGGCTCGCGCCGATGAGGCCGCCATTGAGACAGCCAGGGCCAATGTGGAGACGGACAAGGCGACGGTGGAGCGGGCCCGGCTCGACTTGAGCTACTGCGAAATTCGTTCGCCGCTCGCGGGCCGCACGGGCAACCTGCTGGTGAACATCGGCAACCTGGTGAAGGCCAATGGAGACACGGCGCTGGTGGTGATCAACCAGGTGGCCCCGATCTTCGTTTCCTTTGGTGTACCGCAGCAGCAATTGGATGCGGTGCGGCGCAGTAGCCAGGGCCGGCAGTTGGCGGTGACCGCTTCCGTGCAGGACGGCGGATTCCAACCGGTGCAGGGCCGGCTGGCGGTGATCGACAACGCGATCGACGCCACCACGGGCACCATCCGGTTGAAGGCCGTCTTCGACAACGGCAATCACGCCTTGTGGCCGGGCCGGTTTGTGGATGTCTCCCTGACGCTGGGCACGCTCGAAAATGCCGTGGTGGTGCCGTCGGAAGCCGTGCAATCGGGCCAGAAGGGCCCCTTCGTGTACGTCGTGAAGGCCGACCAGACGGTGGACCTGCGCATGGTGAAGACGGGTCCGGCCGTCAGCGGGAAACTCGTCATTGAGAGCGGAGTCGCCAACGGCGAGACCGTGGTGACGGACGGCCAGTTGCTGCTGAGGCCGGGCGCGGCAGTGAAAGCCGTGCACGGCGTGCAGTCCGGCGAGCAGGGGTCGTAGCCATGCACGTATCCAAGATCTTCATCGACCGGCCGGTGATGACCGCGCTGGTCACCTTCGCCATTATCCTGTTTGGCGTCGTGGGCTTCCGGGCCCTGCCGGTGGCGGCACTGCCGAGTGTGGACTACCCGACGATTCAGGTCCAAGCCGCGCTGCCAGGCGCCGATCCGGAGACCATGGCCTCCGCGGTGGCCACTCCGCTGGAGCGGGAGTTCTCGACCATTGCCGGCGTGAAGTCGATGAACTCGACCAACAGCCAGAGCTCGACGTCGATCACCGTACAGTTCGAACTGAAGCGGGACATCGATTCCGCCGCGCAGGACATCCAGTCGGCTATCGCGAAAGCGGGCGGGCAGTTGCCGCCCAACATGCCGCGGCCGCCTTCCTATCAGAAGGTGAATCCGGCGGAGCAGCCGGTGCTGTTCCTGTCGCTCACTTCGGACACCTTGCCGCTGTACACGGTGGACGAGTATGCCGAGACGCTGCTGGCGCAGCGCATTTCGATGGCGAGCGGCGTGTCACGCGTGACGGTTTACGGCTCGCAGAAGTATGCCGTGCGCGTGCAGGTGAATCCGGATGCGATGTCGGCGCGCGGCATCGGGATCGATGAGGTGGCCAGCGCGATCCAGAAGAATAACGTGAACCTGCCGACGGGCAAGTTGTACGGTTCCCGGCAGGCGTTCACGGTGCAGTCGAACGGCCAGTTGACCAGCGCCGACCAGTTCCGGCCGCTGGTGGTGGCCTGGCGCAATGGGCAGCCGGTGCGCTTGTCGGAGCTCGGCAACGTCCTGGATACAGTGGAGAACGACAAGGCGGCGGCGTGGTTCAAGGGCAAGCGCGGCTTGACCCTGGCCGTGCAGCGGCAGCCGGGCACGAACACGGTAGAGGTGGTGGACAACATCCTGGCGCTGCTGCCGCAGTTCCGCCGCGAGCTGCCGGCCTCAGTGGAGTTGCAGATCGCCTTCGACGCGTCGCAGTCGATCCGGGGCTCGATCCGGGATGTGGAGTTCACGCTGGTCCTGACGGTGTGCCTGGTGATCCTGGTGATCTCGCTGTTCCTGAGGAATCTCTCGGCGACGATGATTCCCGGCGTGGCGGTGCCGCTGTCGATTGTGGGCACGTTCGCCGTGATGTACCTGCTGGGCTACAGCCTGAATAACCTTTCGCTGATGGCCTTGACGCTCTCAGTGGGCTTTGTGGTGGACGACGCCATCGTGATGCTCGAGAACATCGTGCGCTACATGGAGATGGGCCATCCGCGCATGGAGGCGGCGCTGCTGGCCTCGAAGGAGATCGGGTTCACCATCGTCTCGATGACCGTCTCGCTGGTAGCGGTGTTCATCCCAGTGCTGTTCATGGGCGGCATTGTGGGCCGGCTGCTGCACGAGTTTGCGGTGACCATCACGGTGGCGATTCTCATCTCCGGCTTCGTCTCGCTGAGCTTCACGCCGATGCTGGGCAGCCGGTTCCTGAAGTTCGACCACGGCGCGAAACACGGCCGCACCTACATGGCGCTGGAGCGCGGCTTCAACGGGCTGGCCTGGGCGTACGATGTGACCCTGCGCGGCGTGCTGCGGCACCAGTTCATCACGATCCTGATGTCGTTTGCGCTGTTGGGCGGAACAGTCTACCTGTTCATCACCATGCCCACCGGTTTCATCCCCAGCCAGGACAGCGGCTTCATGTTTGGCGTGACCCGCGCCGGACAGGACATCTCGTACGAGTCGATGGCGAACCACCAACTGGCCGTGGCGAGCATCATCCAGAAGGATCCGGCGGTGGAAGGCGCCATCGCCGTGGCGATGCCGGGCAACCAGGGCTTCGTCTTCGTCCGGATGAAGGACCGCGACCAGCGGAATCGCAGCGTGGACGACGTAATGGCCTCGCTGCGGCCGCAATTGGCGGAGGTGCCGGGCATCATGACCTTCCTGCAGAATCCGCCGCCCATTACGGTGAGCGGGCAGTTTTCGACCAGCGCCTACCAGATGACCATGCAGAGCTCCAATCTGAAGGAGATGTACGACTGGGTGGAGCCGCTAATGACGAAAATGCGGACGCTGCCCGGCTTTGTCGACATCAATACCGACCTGCAGATCGCCAGCCCGCAGGTAATGGTGGAGATCGACCGCGACCGCGCGGTGTCGATGGGCGTCACGCCGCAGCAGATCCAGGACGCGCTCTACAGCGCCTATGGCAACCGGCAGATCTCGACCATCTACACGCCGGCCAACGAGTACTCGGTGATCCTGGAGGTGGACCAGAACTTCCAGAAGAATCCGGAGTCGCTGGAGAAGCTCTACGTGCGCTCGTCGCAGAGCAAGCTGGTCCCGCTGGACTCGCTGGTGAAGCGGCACAGGACCGTGGGTCCGCTCAGCGTGAATCACTTCGGGCAGTTGCCTGCCGTGACCGTGGCCTTCAACCTGAAGCCCGGCTACTCGCTGGGTGAGGCGGCCGATGCGGTGATGTCTGCGGTGCGCGAACTGCGCATGCCGGCCACGATCGGCGTGAACTTCCAGGGCACGGTGAAGGAGTTCCAGGAGTCGTTCCAGGGGCTCTCAGTGCTGCTGATCGTGGCGATCCTGGTGATCTACATCGTACTGGGGATCCTGTATGAGAGCTTCATCCACCCCATCACGATTCTGTCGGGCCTGCCTTCGGCGGTCTTTGGCGCGCTGGTGACCTTGCGGCTCTTCCACAAAGAGCTCGACCTGTATGCCTTCGTGGGTTTGATCATGTTGTTCGGCGTCGTCAAGAAGAACGCCATCATGATGATCGACTTTGCCCTGGAGGCGCAGCGGGTGGAAGGCAAGCCCGCGCACGAGGCGATCTATGAGGGCTGCAAGCTGCGCTTCCGGCCCATCATGATGACCACGGTGGCGGCCCTGTTCGGCACGTTGCCGATCGCGTTGAAGTACGGTGAAGGCGCCGACGCCCGCCAGCCGCTGGGGCTGGCCGTGGTGGGCGGCCTGATTGTGTCGCAATTCCTGACGCTGTACATCACTCCGGTGATCTACCTCTACATGGAGCGGTTCCAGCGCTGGCTGCGGCCCGAGACGCCGCTTCAGCTCGAGAATGTGTCGCGGATGGCTTCGAGATAACCCAGGCCGTTTTCGGTATCAGGCTCGAGGTAGCTGCCTTCGGTCCATTCATTCCACGCATTGATGTTGAAAATCTTGAGCATGTTCCGCTGACTGTCGAGGAAGCGTTTGCACTCCTGCAGCGCGCGGCGGAACGCTTCCGGCGTATTGCCGCTGAGCATCGGCATGAACGGGTAGCCGCGATCCTCAAACGTGTCGGACTGGCAGGTGCGCGGCGAGGCGTCCCACCCCATGGTGACGTTGGGGTGATAGGGAATGTTGAAGTCGGCCGCGGCCTTGCGCCAGTAGGAGTACATGAACTGGGCGGCGCGTTCATAGGGCTCTGACGGGAAGGTGGTCAGCGGGAAGTGGTGGATCCAGACATAACTGGTCACGCTGTCAATGCCCAGCAGCTTGAGCATCTGATTGGGGTTGGTGATGGTGGTCTCGCTGGGCAGCAGCTTCACGCCCCAGACCACCGCATTGATGTGGATGCGGCCGGCCTTGTTGCGCAACTGCTGCAGCGCCGCCGCGGCCTCTTCCGTGCCGCCCATGGAGTCGACGAACTTGTAGAGCTCGTAGATCGAGAAATAGGGCAGGCCGCCGGGACGCCAGTAAGAGGGATGGGCAAAGTAGCGGGTGACGATGTTGTCGGTCATCCAATCCCAGGCGTCACGGGTGAGGGCTCCGGGGTAGAGCAGCGGAGCGCGAACACCGGCCCGGGCCGGGTGGATGTCGAGCCAGTCGTGATTGGCCCACATCAGCGCGAACTTCACCTTCTGATGGTTGGCGGAGCCCAGGTAGCCGCGATCGAGACAGCGGTTCAGGTAGGGTCCGTCGTTGTACCAGTAGTAGTCGAAGATGAAGTGGTTCAAACCGTGGCTGGCGGCCGCGTCGATCTTCTTCTCGAAGACGCGGGGGTTGGATTCGTCCTCATAGCCCCACAGCGGCTTGCGCGGCTGGCGATGGCCCTCATAGCGGGGCAAAGCGTGTTTCACGAGCTCCCATTCGGTCCAGCCCCGGCCGTGAGTGCGTTCGTTGCGAGGGTCGACGTGATAATTAGGGAAGTAGTAGGCGCCGATCTGGTATTCGGGCACTGCGGGCGGATTCTGGACCAGGAGGGCTGGCGTGGCTAGGAGCTCGCGTCGAGTCATCTCGTTTGTATTGGATCATAACCGGACGCGGGGACGGCGTCTTTCTGAGTACCGCCCTGTCCGAAACCACCATTCCCGAACCGCCGGCCCGTCCTTTTGACCGCCTCGCGCGTCTAATACTCGTGAACGTTCCAGAAGCCTCCTCGGCCGCGGCACAGGCCAGCCGCGCCGTCAGAACCCTCCGCGAGCTTTTCCTCTCCGGCCGGCCCCTCACTTACGTCCGCACGACGGAGGAAGAACGGGTCGCCAGAATCCTGGCGGAGCTCTCGCCGGCGATACCCGTGGAGGGCCGCGACAGCGCTATCCCGGTCTGGTCGTGGAGCCTCACCGATGGCCTCAGGCGCGCCGGAGACGCCACCGCGCAGCCAGGTACGGAGTCCGCAACGGGCGTCCTCGCCTTCATCGCCGCCACCCCCGAGCCCGGCCTCTACCACCTCAAGGATTTCCACGAGGCCATGCGCGAGTCGGCGCTCGTGCGGCGCCACCTGCGCGACCTGTACGCCACCTGCACCGACCGCAATAAATTCATCGTCATCACCTCCCCCATCCACGACGTCCCGGAGGAGCTCGAGCGCTCGCTCGCTTACGTCGAACTCCGCACACCCGACATCGCGGAAATCACCGCCTTCGTCCGCGATGAAACGAGCGGGCACGCCCAGCCGCCATCCAGCGAAGTGATCGCAGGGCTCGCGCCCGCCCTCCTCGGCCTCACTCTCGAAGAGATCCGCTACACCCTGCGCCGCGCGACAGCGGGCGGAACGCCGCTATCGGAGGAATCCCGGCCCGCCCTTCTGGAAGAAAAGCGCCTGCTCGTCAGCCGCGGCGGTGTACTCGAGTTCATCTCCACCCCGACCACCATGGATGCGGTCGGCGGACTTGAGAACATGAAGAAATGGCTGCTCGAACGCCGCAAGCTCTTCGATCTGCGTGATTCGCTCAGCAAGGAGATCGTGCCCAAAGGCGTGCTCATGATGGGCATTCCGGGCTGCGGCAAGAGCCTCTGCGTCAAGGCGATCTCGGCCCATTTCCAACTGCCCCTGTACCGCATGGATATGGTCGAGGTCTTCTCCGGCCGTCATGGCAAACCCGAAACTGCGTTCGCCGATGCGTGCCATCAAATGGAGGACATCGCGCCGGCGGTGCTCTGGTTCGACGAGATCGAGATGGCCGTCACCGCCAACGAATCCAGCGGCGAACAGGGCCGCATCTTCGCTTTCTTCCTCACCTGGATGCAGGAAAAGACGCCCGGCCTGTTCGTGGCCGCCACCGCCAACCGGATCGACCTGCTGCCCGCCGAGATGATCCGCAAAGGCCGCTTTGACGAGGTGTTCTTCGTCGACCTGCCCACCGAAGAGGAGCGCACCGAGATCTTCCGCATTCACCTGTCACGCCGCGGCTATGATCCCGACACGCTGAACCTTCCGCAGCTCATGGAATTCACCAAGGGCTGGACGGGCGCCGAAGTGGAGCAGTGCGTCATCAGCGCCATCACGAAAGCGAAGCTCTCGGACACGACCGTGAATCCGAAGGACCTGCTCACGCTGGCGGCCCGCTCAGTGCCCCTGTCCCGCACCATGCGCGAACAGATCAACCACATCCGGGCATGGGCCTTTGAGCGCGCCATCAAGGCAACGCCGGCGAAGGGCGCGGAACGCTGAGGGCGAGCCGCTAGACACGGCCCGCGAGTAGGAGATATAGCGGCTCCTCGTCCTCGGGTAGACGGAGCAGCAGGCGTACGGCTTCGGGATCCAGGCGGCCCAGGCCGATCGCCCCCAAGCCGAGGGCCGTCGCCTGCAGGCAGAAGTTCTGGCCGATGTGTCCGCACTCCATGGCAGCCAGGCGGGGGGCAGCGTCACCGAACTCCCTGGCGGCCCGCTTGTACCAACCGGTGAGCAGCAGGGCGACAGCGCACTCCTCGACACAGGTCTGGCCGGCGACGGCGCGGGCCAGGGACTTGCGCCGTTCTCCCTTGCGAAGCAGGCGAAGGCTGCCGGCATCGGTGTCGAAACCGTAGAAGCCGGCCGCGAGCCCCTTCACGGAGGCGGCCAGGAGATAAGAGCGGACGGGGTAGAAGGCTCCGGCGGAGGGTGCGGTGCGGAGCCCGCCCAGCCCGGTGTAGCCCTGCGCGGCCCACAGGAGCCGGCTGGTTTCAGCAAGCGTGAGCGAATCCGGCAGGAAGCTGCGCGAAGAACGCCGATTGCGGAGGCAGTGATCCAGCGTCGGCCCGTCGGGCAGAGCCGGCGGCACCGGCAGCACGATGGAGTCCGCCGTGGGCTCACGCACGGGAGCTGTCGGGGGTGGCATCACTTGCGAATCGTTTGCAATCAGGGGAGGCCGCTTCATGAATTTTTACTCATGCTAGCAAGCGGGAAAAAATACTTCAAGAGTCTTTTGTCTCGTTTACAAAGAAAATACAAACTATCTACAGATTGTGGAGGAATCCATCAGCCCGCGTAGGAGCAGCCGGCGGTGCATGTCTCTCGAACTTCGACACGGCAGAGGGCGGGCAATAGCGGCTTTAATTTGTTCCAAATCCACATGGAAATGACCTCGCTGGTGGGATTTTCGAGGCCGGGGATGTCGTTGAGATAGTAGTGATCGAGTTGCAGGAGGATGGGCTTGAAGATGGCTTTGATGTCGGAGAAGTCCATCACCCAGCCCAGGATGGGGTCTGGCGCGCCCTGGACACAGATGCGGACGTGAAAAGAATGCCCATGCAAGCGCGAACATTTGTGCTCGGGCGGCAGGTTGGGCAGTCGGTGAGCTGCTTCGAAGGTGAAATCCTTGAAGATTTCCATGCGGGCGGGTACCAAGTACCAGGATAACACCCGGGCATCGGGGCGGCCCCGCTTGGGCCCCGGTTGGAAACGAGAGGCTATTGCGGCGGCGTGGGCTTCTCCTCGCCCGACAGTTGGAATCCGGGCCACGCCGGGTCGGCATTGGGGTTCCTGGCCGGCATAACGGCATTCGTCGATTCACGCCACCGGTTCAGCTTGGCCTGCAGTCGATCCGCCACCTTCGCCTGGCTGCGGATCAGATTCCTGTGTTCACCTGGATCCTCGGCCAGGTTGAAGAGCTCGCGGCGGCCATCGGCATGGAACTCAATGAGTTTCCAGTCCCCTTCCCTGATCGCGCTGCCGGGCGCCCCGCCCTGGTTGGAGTAGTGCGGGTAGTGCCAGAACAGGGGCCGCGGTCTCAGTTGCCCGCCGTGCAGCAGGGGCAGGAGGCTGACTCCGTCCACGTCGGCGGCTTTCTGCCCCGCCATTTCGGCGAAGGTGGGCAGGAAGTCGACGCTGCAGACCGGCGTGTCGATCACCGTGCCGGCCTTCACCACTCCGGGATAGCGGATGATCAGCGGTTCCCGAATTCCGCCTTCATACAGATGCCCCTTCCCTGCCCGCAGCGGTGCGTTGTCGGTGACCGCGGACGGGCTCTTCCCCTCATACCGCAGCCCGCCGTTGTCGGCGAAGAACATGAGCAGCGTATTGTCAGCGGCTCCGCTCTTCTCGACGGCTTCCATGACGCGGCCGACGCTCTGGTCCATGCTCTCGCGCATGGCGGCATAGACCGGGTTGTAGCGGCCGTTGGCGCGGGCGCGGTAGCGGTCAATGTCCTCCTCGCGGGCCTGCAGCGGGATGTGCACCGTGTAGTGGGACAGATAAACGAAGTAAGGATTCGACTTCTGCTGGGCGATGAAAGAGGTGGCCGCGTCGGTGAGCTTTTCCGTGAGGGATTCGCCCGGGCCGGCTTTGAGATTGGGCAGTTCGAAGGGACCAAAGTAACTGGACCCGAGCTTGCCGGAAGGCGGCGGGCTGCCGATGTGACTGCCGCCGATATTGATGTCGAAGCCCTGGTCCGTCGGCAGGAAGCCCTCGCCGCCGAGATGCCACTTGCCGATGCTGGCACTGCGGTAGCCGGCGGGCTTGAGGCATTCGGCGATGGTGCGCTCATTCAGACTCAGCTGCCTGGCGGTGAGCGGCGTGGTGATTGGGCTTTTCGGATCGGGTTTGCGGCCGGGAATCCAGTCGGTGACTCCGGTACGGACCGGGTATCGGCCCGTCATGATGCTGGCGCGGGTCGGCGAGCAAACCGGGCAGGCGGCGTAGGCCTGCGTAAACCGCGCGCCCTGCGTGGCCAACCGGTCGAGATGGGGGGTGGCGATGTCCTTGTTGCCGTAACAGCCGATGTCCGACCAGCCGAGATCGTCGGCCAGGATCAGGACAATATTGGGTTTAGGTTTGCCGGCGGCAGGCAGCAGACCGGCAGCCGCCGCGGCAAGGAACGAACGCCTTTGCATAGGATCCATTATGCATTTCATTGACTGGCCTGACCCATTCAGATAGATTGATCCTGAAGTATGAATAGACAGGCTCCAGGGAAGGAATCGTAAGCATGGCACCCACTACCAGCCGCCAGAGGCTCCGGGACGCGTTGGCGCACCGCCAGCCGGACCGGATCCCGATCGACTTTGGCGGGAGCGCGGTGACCGGGGTCCACGTCTCGTGCGTGGCTGCGTTGCGGGATTTCTACGGCCTGGAGAAGCGTCCGGTGAAGGTGCATGAGCCCTACCAGATGCTCGGATTGGTGGAACCGGACCTGAGCGAGGCGATGGGCCTGGACGTCACCGGAGTGTTTCCCCGCAACACAATGTTCGGGTTCGCGAACAGCGAATGGAAAGAGTGGGACTTCCGCGGCCTGCCGGTGCTGGTCTCCACTGAGTTCCGTTGGCGCACCGAGGCGAACGGCGACATCCTGGTGTATCCGGAAGGCGATGAGACCGCCGCCCCCAGCGGGCGCATGCCGCTGGGCAGCGCGTTCTTCGACACCATCGTGCGGCAGCCACCGTTCGATGAGGACTTGCTGAATATCCAGGACAACCTGGAGGAGTTCACTCCGCTATCGGAAGCGGACCTGGATCACGTCAGCGCCAGCGTCACGGCGGCGCAGCAGACCGGCAAGGGCATCCTGGCGACCTTCGGCGGGACGGCGTTCGGCGACATCGCGCTGGTGCCGGCTCCGTTCCTGAAGAATCCAAAGGGGATCCGCGACGTGGCCGAGTGGTACATGTCCACCAGCAGCCGCAAGGACTACGTCCACAAAATCTTCGCGTACCAGTGCGAGAACGGCATCCGGAACCTGGAGCGGGTGCATGCCCGCATCGGCGACTCGGTGGATGCCGTGTTCCTGTGCGGGACCGATTTCGGCACGCAAACGTCGCAGTTCTGCTCCGTCCGGACCCTCCGCGAACTCTGGTTCCCCTACTACAAGGCCGTGAACGACTGGGTGCACAAGAACACCGGCTGGAAGTGCTTCAAGCACTCCTGCGGCAGCGTGGAGAAGTTCTTCGATTCCTTCATCGACGCGGGCTTCGACATCATCAACCCGGTGCAGTGCTCGGCCGTGGGGATGGATCCGGAGACGCTGAAGGCGAAGTATGGCGACCGCCTGGTGTTCTGGGGCGGTGGCGTGGATACGCAGAAGACGCTGCCCTTCGGGACGCCGGATCAGGTGCGCGCCGAAGTGCTGCGGCGCTGCGAGATCTTCTCCACCGGCGGCGGGTTCGTGTTCGATTCGATCCACAACGTGCAGGCGGGTACCCCAGTGAAGAACCTGGTGGCCATGCTGGACGCGGTGAAGGAATTCAACGGCCGCTGAGTAGAGGTTATGCTGGAGGACTAGGTCCCGCGTTTAGTCCTCATGCCCCATCTGGAAATCTGGCAATGGCTGGTTGGCGCGCTGTGCGCGATGTGTGTCGGCGTGGCCAAGACCGGCCTGCCCGGGCTCGGCATCCTCGTCGTCCCGCTGATCATTCTCACCGTGGGCGACGCACGCGTCTCGGCGGCCTGGCTGCTGCCGATGCTCTGCACGGCGGACCTGTTCGCGGTGATCTATTGGCGGCGCCATGCGGCGGCCGGACGGCTGTTTTCCCTGGTGCCCTGGGTCCTGCTCGGTATGACCGGCGGAGCGCTGGCCCTGAATCTCAAGGAAGGCGTACTGCGGCCGGTGGTGGGCGGCATCGTCCTGGTAATGCTGCTCGCCTACCTGTGGCGGAAGTACGCCAGGAACGGCATGGCCGTGTCGCCGCACCCGGTGCTATACGGAGCGACAGCGGGCTTTGCGACCACGGTGGCCAACGCGGCCGGTCCGGTGATGAGCCTGTACCTGCTCAGCAAGAAACTCCCCAAGGAGGAGTTCATCGCCACCGGCGCCTGGTTCTTCTTCATCATCAACCTGACCAAGGTGCCCATCTACGCCTGGCACGGCCTGTTCAGCCGGCAGTCGCTCACCTTCGACGTCCTGATGATCCCCGCCGTGATGGTGGGGGCAATCGGCGGCCGGAAACTGGTGCCCCACATTCCAGAGAAGGTCTTTGAAGCCCTCGTCGTGATCCTCACTGCCGCCTCTACGCTCTTCCTCTTCCGATGAGCCGGGCGGTGTCGCGGGCGATGACAAGCTCCTCATTGGTCGGGATGACCAGCACTTCGACGGCCCCGAGGTTCTCCAGCCCCGCCATGATCTCGTCCCGGATCTCCGGCCGGTTTTCTCCGATGCCGCCGGTGAAGACAATCGCATCGGCGCCGCCCAGGATGGCCCAGAAGGCTCCGATATACTTCTTCACTCGGTAGCAGAAGACTTCGACAGCGATGCGGGCACGCGCGTCGCCCTCCTGCGCCGCGTGGACCAGGTCGCGCATGTCGTTGGAGCGGCCGGAGAGACCCAGCAGACCGCTGCGGTGAATCAGGAGCTTCTCGATCTCGTCGAGGGTCATGCCCTTCTGGCGCGCCAGGTGGAAGATCACCCCGATGTCGATGTCACCGGAGCGCGTCCCCATCACCAGGCCCTCCTGGGGGGTCAGGCCCATCGAGATGTCGACGGCCTTGCCGCCCTCGATCGCCGCAACGGAACAGCCGTTACCCAAGTGGCAGGTGATTAACTTGACCTCATCCGGCGGAATCCCTAACTGCTCGGCCGCCTTGCCGCTGACATAGCGGTGCGACGTGCCATGGAAACCGTAGCGCCGGATATGGTCCGACTCGTAGAGCTCGTAGGGCACCGCGTAGAGGAACGCCCGCCGCGGGATGGTGTGGAAGAAGGCTGTATCGAAGACGGCCACGTGCGGCACATTGGGTAGCAGCGCGTGGGCCGCGCGGTAGCAGGCCAGGTGATGAGGATTGTGGAGCGGTGCGAGGGAGCAGCAGTCGGCGATGGCGTGCTCGACTTCGAGGTCGATGAGCGCCGAGGCCTTGAAGCGTTCGCCGCCATGGACCACGCGATGCCCTACCCCATCGATGGGCCCTAGATTGGGCAGGATCTCCTCGACGGCCTCGGTGTGATTGTGGACCGGGCTGCCGGCCGCGCCGATCCGTTCCACGGCGCCTTTCACGATGACGTGTTCATCGCGCACACCGGTCTCGATGAGCTGGTATTTGAGGGACGAGCTGCCCGCGTTCAGAACTAGGATCCGCATGTGGCTACCTCTGTACTGTAAATCATTACCTTCTTGCACGTTATTCGGGCCTCTTGGTATGATTTAGGTTCATGCGCAAGGTTCCCATTGGTCAGTCACTGAGGATCATCGGACAGGGATCGATGAATTGGCTCGCGCAACGCCCTATCGTTGTATCCTTCGAAGTCACCGATTCCTGCACCTGCTACTGCCGGCACTGCGATCACGGCGGTCCGAAGGATGATTCGAAGAACATGCGGCCGGCGGATTACCGGCACTACACGGAGACTTTGAAGCCGTGTGTGGTGCAGGTATCCGGTGGAGAACCGCTGATGCGCGAAGACCTCAGCGACGTGGTGCGCAGCATCAAGCTGGCGAACGGCCTGCCGTACATCATCCTGGTGTCGAGCTGGTCGCTGATGACGCCGCAGCGGTATCTCGAGTTGCGGGATGCGGGCGTGGACCAGTTCTCGGTGTCCTTGGACTTCCCCGATAACCGGCATGATGAGTTCCGCATGTATCCGGGCCTCTACTCCCATCTGAACGATGTCATCCCGGCGTGCGCGGCCTACGGTTACGACGACATCGTGCTGAATACGTGCATCACGGCGGCCAACGTCGGCGAAATCAACGGCGCGGCGGACCAGGCCCACAAGTGGGGCGTAAACATCTGCTACAGCGCGTACTCGGCGCGCCGGACCGGCTGCCGGGAACTGTTCCCCGGCGCTCCGGAGCAGTTGGCGGTCCTGAACTCCCAACTGGACCGTATCGAAAAGCGGCGCGATGAATCGAACTGGATCGTCAGCGCCCCGACAACCGTCAACGCAACGCGGCACTACTTCGAAACCGGCGGCGCACCCGGCTGCAAGGCCGGCCTGCGGTTCCTGGTCGTCACGGCGGATGGCATGTTGCAGCCATGCTCGATGCAGTTCAAGCGCTACAAGCTGGAAGACCAGGAGAAGATGGTCAACGAGTTCACCATGCACAATCAGTGCGATGAGTGCTACGTAGCCATCCGGTCGAATCTGGACAAAAACTTCCCGCAACTCCTGCGCGAGAACGTCACCAACTACCTCAGCTTCAGCCGGGGCACGAAAGCGAAGCCTGCGGGCACCGGCGCGGGCTGCTAGCCCGGCCAGCTACGAGACCTTCACCAGAACCTTGCCCATCGGCCCTTCAGCCAGGCGGGCGAAGGCCTGTTTCACATCTTCAAACGGGAACACCTGATCCACCACGGGTCGCCGGTCCATGGCGTCCAGCCGGCGGACGATCTCCGTCCAGGCGCTCTGGGCCCCTTCGGGCGTGTAATCCCCGACCGAGACGCCGCCAATCCGGTTGCGGCGGAAGAAGAGAGTGGCGGTGTTGAAGTCGGGCACGGTGCCGGCGCTGCGGCCCACGACACTGATCCGTCCACCGTAACCAAGCATGGCGATGATCTGCGAAAAGAGCGGCCCGGCCACGCTATCGACGACGAAATCGACTTTGCGCGGGGCGATGGCGGCCATGACCTTCTTGCGCAGGGCGGGATCGGCGGGATCGAAGACGAAGTCGGCGCCCAACTGGCGGACGGTTTCACTCTTCTCGGGATTGCGGGAGAGGCCCACAACCGTGGCGCCCAGTGACTTCGCCAGCAGGACGCTGGCAACGCCGACGCCGCCGGAGGCTCCGGTGACGAGCACAACCTGCCCTTCCCGCGGCAGTTCGCCCCATTGCGCGAGGGCCTGCCAGGCGGTGAGGAAAACCAGCGGCGCGCCGGCCATCTGCTCCTGGGTCCAGCCGGCCGGGACGGGCGCCAGGCTGGCGGCGGGCACCACCGTCTTACCGGCCAGCGTGCCCCAGATTTCAACGCCCGCGTCACAGCGCAGGATGCCAACGGCATCGCCCGGCTGGACGTTCGTGACGCCTGCCCCCACCACGCGCACGGTGCCCACGCCGTCGCGGCCCAGGATGTGCGGCAGCGCCGGTTTGGCGGGGTATTGGGCCAGCGCCAGGAAGGCGTCGGCAGGATTCAGGCCGGCCAGGTGCATTTCGAGCTGAACCTCGCCGGGCCCGGGTTGCGGATCGGGCACCTCAGTCAGGCGGAGCTTGTCGACACCTTCGTAGGATTCCATGAGCCATGCGCGCATGGCCTCATTATCGCCTGTGTCTCTAGACGGATGCTATGCTCTGCAGCCAGAGGAAGAGGCGGACGAACGCATAGGCGGTGACGGCCGCCGAGAGTCCGGCCAGAATGCTCCAGATGCGCTCGCGCGTGACGTCAAACTCGCGGGGCGTGCCCGCGGCCCAGGCAACGACGAAGCCGGTGGCGATACCGCCCAGGTGCGCTGCGTTATCGACGTGAAATCCGGGTAGCAGCCCCCAGAGCAGGCCGTAGATCGCCCAGCGGATATAGAAAGCCTTGATCGCGGCCGCCTGCTGCGAAGTGCGGTGGATGACGCCGATGGCGATCATGGCGCCGATCAGGCCAAACAGGCCGGCCGAGGCGCCCACCGTCAACTGCGTGCCGCGCACCATGCTCAGCGCGAAGCCGCCCATCGTCGAAAGCAGGTAGATCACGGCCATCCGCTTGGCGCCGTAGGTCTCTTCGGCGTGCCGCCCGACGTCCATTAACGCCCACATGTTGAAACCGATGTGCATCAGGCCGCCATGCAGGAAGCCCGCGGTGATGATACGCCACCACTGGCCGCCGAAGACCCCTTCGGGCAGCGCGGCGCCGTAACGGATCAGCGCGTTGGATTCCCCGACCTTGGCCGAGGCCAGCATGGTCACCAGGTACATCCCGATGTTCATCGTGAGCAGCAGGATGGTGAGGAACTGAGCCGATGGGATTAGGCCGCCGAACAGGTCGGCTCCGCCCATGCGTTCAGCGGCGGTAGGACCAACGGGGGTGTCGCAATAGGGACAGACCTTGTCGCTGGTGGTGATAAACGCCCGGCAATGCGGGCACATACGGCGAGTTTCCACTGCTTTCATTGTAGCGGTCCGGGGGTACGAACCGTCTCAGGTTCAAACTCGGAGGTACTAGGGTCTTCAACTGATATGAGCCGATATGGGCGCATGGTGTACTGGGGCAGGACTGGTATCAGTAGGAGAACCGTACCAGTCCGCCTCGAGGTACGCGATGAAACGGAATCTAATGCCGCTGTTGGGAGTCGCCTTTGTGGCGGCTGTCGTGGCGACCGGAATTTTCTACGGGCTGTTGATTCCCCGGCTGCGAGGCTCCGCTTCGGCCGACAACCCGCGCACGGCTGTATTGGCGGTGCATGCTTTGGACCGTGGCGCTGTTCTGCGTCAGGAAGACGTGAAGGTCGTCGATTTCGACCAGAAAGCGCTGCCCCCGAATGCGATCCCGGCCCCGGAGCAGGCAGTGGGATTGACCCTCCTCGAGCCCGTCTCGCCCAACCAGCCCATCACCAGTTCGCATGTTGCGCGCCGCGGCGCCGCCGGCGGTCCGTCATTGGCCATCCCGGCCGGCCGCCGGGCCGTGAGCATCCATCCAATCGATTCCAGCGGAGTGGTGGCGATGATCCGCTCCGGCAGCCGCGTGGACATCCAGGTGCTGGACACCCGGGGTGCGCAGCAACTGCGTCGAATGCTGGAAGACGTGGAGGTGCTCAGTGTGACCGGAAACGAACCTGGAAACGGGCGTCCGGTGATCACGTTGCTGGTTTCGCCGAACGACGCCGACCGGTTGAGCCTGGCCGATGCCACTCTTCAACTGCGCCTGGTGCTGCGCAATCCCAACGACCGCTCAGTGGAAGGCGCGAAGAGCGTCGCGCCCGCTGCCCTCCTGAATGCCGCGGCAGCCGTGCACCCCTAAGCCATGCTAGGCCTTGTCATCTTCCTGATGATGTTCGGCACCGCCTTCCTGACGGCACTGCTGGCAGTGTCGTTCTACTGGGCGTCGATGCACGTGCGCGCCCGGCGCGCCGGAACGGAACTGGTTTTTGAGACAGGCGAGCAGAGCGGCGAACCGCAAGTCATTAAGGGAGAAGACCTCAGCACTATCAAGGTCTGGTCGATGCTGCTGGAAAAGTTCAGCCACGTCGAAGAGCTGAGGGCGATGATCTCCGAGGCGAACCTGCGCTGGTCGGTCGGCCGTGTGACCTTGATGATGCTGCTGGGCGGCACGGCTACGGCCGCGCTGCTGTGGCAGATCGAATTCATCCCTTTGGTGCCCTCGGTGCTGATTGTGGCGGCCGTGGTGGCAAGCCCCTACCTTTACATCCGCAGGCTCCGCCGCAAACGCTTTGAGACCTTCGCGGCTCAGTTCCCCGAAGCCTTGGATTCCATGACGCGGGCCCTGAAAGCAGGTTATCCGCTTTCCGCCGCGGTCGAACTCCTGGCTTTGGAACAACCCGAACCGCTGTCGTCCGAAATGCGCCGCACGCGGGAAGAGTGGAATCTGGGCGTGGGCTGGGATCAGGCCCTGGACAATCTGGCGGACCGGATTCCAGTGCCCGAAGTGCGGCTCTTCGTCGCCGCGGTCAAGTTGCAGAATCGGGTCGGCGGACGGCTCAATGACGTCCTGGGACGCCTGGGTGAGACGATGCGGGACAACGGAGCGCTGGAAAGCGAAGTGCGCGCGGTGTCGGCGCACAGCCGCATCACAGGCATGGTGCTGACGATCGTGCCGATCATGATTGGGGTTCTGATGTTCCTGGTGAATCCGGAATATATGTCGATCATGCTGCGGAGAGCCGAAGGCCGCGCCATGCTGGGCGCCGCCGCTCTCGCTAACGTCGTGGCCCATTTCGTGATCAAACGAGTGGCGCAGGTGAGGATTTGAGGCAGACATGTCAGAAACAATGATGGCGGTCTGTTTCTTCCTGTTCGTGATGGCCACGGTCGGGGCGGCGCTGCTGCTGGTGCGATGGCGGACCGCCGCCACCATCCAGGACGGCGGCTTGCAGACGCCCCAGTCCTCCGGCCAGAAGGGCCTCTCGGCGAGCCTCCAGGAATCGATGTTCGTCATCGGCGAACTGGCCGCGGGCCAGAAGCCGCGCAAGGATCACACCCGGAACTCGCTGATCGCCGCGGGCTACCGGTCTCCCGCGGCCGGTACGATCTTCTACGGCACCAAAGTCGCGGTCGCACTGTTCTGCGGTGTCGTGTTGGGCTGGATTGGACTGCTGGATCACGAGAGCCTGTCCATGGGCTTTGTGCTGTCCATTTGCGGCATGGGCTTCGGATTCCTGCTGCCGGACCGGGTGCTGGACGCAAAGGTAAACCAGCGCTGCTACCAACTGGAACGGGCCCTGCCCAATGCCTTGGATCTGATGGTGCTCGGCATCGAAGCAGGCCAGTCCCTGGACAGCGCCCTGATTGAAACCAGCCGGGAACTGCGCGGGCTGTATCCCGAACTCTCCAGCGAATTCGGGCAGGTTCAGGTGGAGTTGCGCGCCGGACGGTCGAGAACTGAGGTATTGTACTCACTCGGACAACGGACCAACTCGATGGAGCTGCGCAAGCTCTCCACCGTGCTGATCGACAGCGACCGTTTTGGCACCAGCCTGGGTCCGGCGTTGCGCAATCATGCGCGGTATCTCCGCACCCGCCGCCGCCACAAGGCACAGGAATCGGCCCGCAAGTTGAGCGTGAAACTGGTGTTTCCGGTGTTCTTCCTCATCATGCCGGCGGTGTTCGTCATCACCCTGGGGCCGGCGGTGCTGACGTTCTACGAAGCCATCGGACCGACGCTCGGAATGTAGGTCAGGTCCAGAAGGTCTCCCAAACCAACGCCTCGAAGTGGTAGATGGCGCGGAAGCCGAAACGCTCATACAGCCGGATGGCGCGCTCATTGGAGGCGGTGACGGTGAGGGAAACCTCCCGGCATCCATCCGCGGCCAGAGCCAGCATGCTGCGCCGCAGCATTTCGTAACCTGCCCCGCCGCCCTGCAGTTCGCGAGACAGGCAGAGCTGGGCAATGTGCCCTATTTGCGACGCCACTTTGCTGGCCAGCGACATGCCGACAACCTGTCCTCGGCGGTTGAGGGCCACCCACGACGCAGCGTTGGAGAAGTACCCGCAGCCGGGATACTGCACGATGTTCTGAAGGAAGCGGCGGGCGCCCTGGTCGGAATTGTACTGGTCGTTGATGGCGCTATCCACGTGCCCGGCATAGACGGACCCAATCAACTGGGCAGAGGCATCCAGCCAACGCATGCTCCAGTTCTCCAACTGGATACCCGGATCCACGCGGATGGGCCGGGCCGAGTCTACCCCAGCCACGGACGCAAGCATGAAATGCCGCGGGTAAATGCGCGGATGGAGCCCGGCGGGCGCCACTTGCGAGCCGCGCATGGAAAGCTGCATAAGCTGGGCTTCCACACGGCGGATCCAAGGGTAGCGGCGCAACTGGCCCAGCGCGGCGCCCATCAGCATGTTTTCGTTGGCGGGCGAGCGCCAGGCGTCGCGAACATACAGGTCGCCGATGAGGCCCTTGTGGTCCTCCATCACCCAATACACATAGCCGACCGGCTCCCCGTCATCCACCAGGACATAGCCGTCCAGGGCCTGCATGGACACATAGCGTGTCACCAGGTCCGCGGACGGCGTAAAGTCCCAGTGCAACAGCGATAGCCAGCGCGCCTTCTCCTCCCCCAGCAGGCGGCTGAGGGAAGACGCAGGTAGAGCCCGGAGTTCGAGGAGCCTCAAAGGCCTGGTCTGCTCACGCGCGGCCATAGCGCGATCATATCAGCGTCAGGCTACCTTGCAGTCCTTCAGGAACTGCTTGATACAACGAATTGCCTGGCGCGACCGGTGGTGGTTCTCGATGAGTGCGAAACGGACGTGGCTGTCGCCGGCCGGTCCGAAGCCGATACCGGGCGAGACGGCGACCAGTGCCTTCTCCAGCAGAAGCTTGGAGAACTCGAGGGAGCCCGCGGACTTGAATGCCTCCGGGATCGGAGCCCAAACGAACATCGAGCCCTTCGGCTTCTCCACCGGCCAGCCTGCCGCATTGAGTCCGTCGACCAGCAGGTCGCGCCGCTTCTCGTAAAGGTGGCGGATCTTCTCGACTTCACCCTCGCACTCGCGCAGCCCGATGATGGAGGCAATCTGGATAGGCTGGAAGTTGCCGTAGTCCAGATAGCTCTTGATGCGGGCCAGCGCCTTGATCATCTTCTTGTTGCCGACGCAGAAGCCGACTCGCCAGCCTGCCATGTTGTAGCTCTTCGACATGGTGAAGATCTCGACAGCGACGTCCTTGGCCCCCTCCACCTGCAGGATGCTGGGTGCGCGATAGCCGTCGAAGCCCAGGTCGGCGTAGGCGAAGTCGTGGACCACCATGGTGCCGTGCTGGTGGGCCATGCGGATCACTTCCTTGAAGAAATCGAGATCCACACAAGCCGTGGTGGGATTGTGCGGGAAGTTCATCAGGATGATCTGCGGCGGCTTGGTGGCCTTCCGGTAGTGATCTTCCAGGCCGTTCAGGAAGTCGGCTGGATTGGAGACGGGCAGAGGCACGGCCTCACCCTCGGCCATGATGACACCCCATTGATGGATGGGGTAGCAGGGGGCCGGCGTGATGACGTGATCCCCCGGTCCAACGACGGCGAACAGCAGGTGGGCCAGCGCGTCCTTGGAGCCGATGGTCACGATCGCTTCGTCTTCCGGATCAAGCTCGACGCCGTAGTTCCGGGCGTAGCGCTTACAGACCTCGTGCCGCAGGTTAGGTATGCCCCTCGACACGGAGTAGCGATGATTCTTGGGGTTCCGTGCTGCCTCTGCCAGTTTGCTCACGATGGGGCGCGGGGTTGCGCCGTCGGGATTGCCCATCCCGAAATCAACTACGTCATACTGCGCCGCACGCAGTTTTGCCTTCATTTCGTTCACGACGGCAAAGACGTAGGGTGGCAATTTGGATATGCGGTAAAACTCGTCTGGCAATGAACCCATAAGGTCTATGCTACACTGCCGGACATGAGGAACTATTGCTGGGCCTGTGTTTTGGCCTCCGTCCTCGCGTTTGGCATTCTGTGCGGCTCGCGGGCTGAACCCGTCCGGGCCATCCAGCAAAGCCACGCCGTCGTGGTAATTTAGACCACAGTTTCAGCCGCTCGCGGCTGAAGCGGAAGTGACTTCGGCTTTTCCGCGCCGTACCGGCTTCCCGCCTTCCTTTCCATCAGCTATGGATTCAGAGCCCGCCTTCTTATCCCTGGACTTTCAGCGCCTGTCCCCGGAGGAGCAGACGAGGCGGCTGGAGGAATTCCATGCCCGGATGCAACGGCGGCGCTCCGTGCGCGACTTCAGCGACGAACCGGTCCCGTTCCATTTGATCGAGACGGCGATCCGGTGCGCCGCCTCTGCCCCCTCGGGCGCGAACCAGCAACCGTGGACCTTCGTCGTTGTCGGCGATGTGGAGACCAAGCGGCAAATCCGCGTGGCCGCCGAGGCCGAGGAGCGCGAAAGCTACGCCCACCGGATGCCCGGAGAGTGGCTGGACGCGCTGCGCCCCCTCGGCACCGACTGGCGGAAGCCGTTCCTGGAGACGGCGCCATACCTGATCGTCGTGTTTCGGCAGGATTACGGACTAGCCGGGGCGCAAAAGGTAAAGCATTACTATGTCCAGGAATCGGTAGGCATCGCCGCGGGGCTTCTCATTGCCGCGCTCCACATCGCCGGTCTCGCCACCCTGACGCATACGCCGAGTCCCATGGGCTTTCTGGCCGCAATCCTGGGGCGGCCGAAGAACGAACGCGCCTGCCTGCTGATCCCCGTCGGCTACCCGGCCAGAGACGCAAAAGTGCCTGCCATCGAAAAGAAGCAGCTATCGGAAGTACTGGTGATAAAGCCTTGAGAAGCTTGGCACATAGATCTAGTGCTACCGGTACCTTGGCTCCACTTGGCAGCTGCTGGCCTCGCCAAAAGTACTATTTTTGAGAGAAAGTACCAGTTCGGGCTAACCAAAGATCCCTCAGCGTTAGAAAGTGCCAGTTTTCCCTTGACGGGGAGGGCCCGTACCTAATAGCATTTCGGAACGGTCCGATTCTTACAGAGGAGTTCAAGCTATGACGCGTTTGGTTCAAAAGTCCTTCGGGTTGCTCTGCCTCATGGTTGGCCTTGGGGTTGTGGCATCCGCTCAGTCCGTTCCTGAAATCAGCGGTGCGACCGCCACCAGCGCCCTCACCCTTCTGACGGGTGCGGTGTTGGTTCTGCGTAGCCGCCGCCGGTAGTTTTTCCTGCTAGTCTCCTTGCACTGGCGCCTGCGCCGGTGCAAGGGACTCGCCTGAGTCCTGCGTCCGCCCCTTCCGCCTGACACCCTCTCATGTCGTCTCCCGTTCGCCGAAATGATGTACATTTCGGATCTCTGCCTCAGTCCGCCCTCCGATTTGCAATTCTTATAGCGCTATTACTCGCAGAGCTACTGATTGCGAGCGTCCTGCTCGACACGGAAGATCTTTCGGCGCAGGGTGGGCTGGCCACGTGGATTCGCAATGCGGGTGCGATCCTGGTGCGGGCTTCAGCCGCCTTCTTCGCTACGGCTCTCATGTTGAGCCAGGGCGGAGCGAGCGGCCTGCTGGCCGTGTTCCGTGCAAAGACCGGCCCGGTGCTGGTTCCGCTGCTGGCAGCGCACGCCGTCTGCATGGCCACATTTGCCGCGCTTTCCCCTCTGCTCTTTGCCGGTTCAACCCGCAGTGTCCCGATCTGGCTTCCGGTAGCCTGGCTGGCCAGCGGACTGGTGGGGGTCGCCTGCCTCGTGCTGGCGGTGCTCCCCAAGGCCTTCTGGCTCGCCCTGCTCCGCTCGGTAGGCTGGGGCTGGGGTTGGGGCCTGGCGGTGGCCTTCGTGGCCGCGGCGGCCCGGCCGGCAGCCGCGTCCCTCTGGAAGGGGTCCAGTGCGATCACCTTTCAGGTCGTTCGCTTTATTCTTCAGCCGATTCTGCCCGGCCTGACCTCGAATCCGGCAAAAGCGGTGATCGGAACCGAGCGCTTTAACGTCACGATCGACCCGGCCTGCTCCGGCTATGAAGGAGTAGGACTGTTCCTGGCGTTCAGCGTGGCCTGGCTGTTCTTCTTCCGCAAGGAATACCGCGTTCCGGCGGCGCTGGTCCTGATTCCCGCGGGCGCCTTGTTGATCTGGACGCTGAACGCGCTCCGCATCGCGGCGCTGATCCTCATCGGGCACGCCGGCGCGGACCGGATCGCCCTGGGCGGCTTCCATTCCGAGGCGGGGTGGATTGCGTTCATCTCCACCGCCATCCTGTTCTGCGTCCTCTCCCGCCGGATCGAGATGTTCCAGCACGCCTCCGCACGTGCAGCCGAGCCGCTGGAGGAGATCGCGGACGGATCCAATCCGGTGGCGGCTTACCTGATGCCGTTCCTGGCGATCCTGGCCGCGTCCATCATCTCGCGCGCCGGTTCGGCTGACTTTGAGTGGCTCTACCCCCTGCGCCTGCTGGCCGCGGTGGTGACGCTTTGGTACTTCCGCAAGGAGTATGCCCGCGTGGACTGGCGCTTCGGCCCCGTGGCGGCCCTGGTGGGGCTGGCGGTAGCCGCCCTCTGGGTCTGGACCACGCCCAGCGGCGCGGAAGCCCGGGCCGGCCTGCCCCCTGGTTTCGTTTCGATGCCGGGACCGCTGCAGGTCTTCTGGGTGGTGTGCCGGCTGCTGGCCGCCGTCGTGACAGTCCCGATCGCCGAGGAACTGGCCTTTCGCGGATACCTCATGCGCCGGGTGGCCGATGCCGACTTTGAGTCGGTGGATTGGCGCAAGTTCGCCTGGCTGCCCTTCCTGGTCTCGTCCATCGCCTTTGGGGCTATGCACGAATCAAGATGGCTGGCCGGCATCGTCGCGGGTGCGGCCTACGCCCTGGTCCAGATTCATCGCGGGCGGCTGGGCGACGCGGTCCTGGCGCACGCCGTCACCAACGCGGCCCTGGCTGCACTGGTCTGGTACACAGGCGACTGGCGCTACTGGTAAGGGGGAACCGCTTCGGACCGCGGCTACTCCGCAGCCCGTATGACGGCGATCATGGCATCCTTGGCGCGGTAGATGTGCTTGCGCAGCGCGGCGGTCAGGGCCGCGGCATCCCTGGCTTCCAGGGCGGCTACGATGGCCTCGTGTTCGGCCTGCTCTTCCTGCAAACGCAGCGGCCAGCCGGACTCACCCGCGTGGATCCGGACAATCTTGATGTGCGCGTTCAGGGCATGATACATGTCCGCAAGCCGTTGATTCCCTGAGGCATCGATGAAGATCTGGTGAAACTCCGAGTTGCCCTGCTCATGCGCGCGCCGTTCGGCTTCGTTGGTGACTTTGCGCTTGAGGGACTTCAGGAGTTCATGCAGGCGCGCCAGTTGTTCAGGCTGGATGCGTTCAATGGCCTCCTCCGCCGCCAGGCACTCCAGCGCGCTGCGCAGCTTGAAGGTTTCGTCCAGATCCTGGGGCGTGAGGCTGGCCACGAAGGTGCCGCTCCGGGGCCGGACCTCGACCAAACCCTCCGTAGCCAACTGCTGGATGGCGCCGCGCACCGGCGTCAGGCTGACGCCCATCTTCCCGGCCAGTTCCTCCACATTGAGGCGCTCGCCGGGCTTCATGGAGCAGCTCACAATCGCCTGCCGCAGGGCGTCATAGACCGCGTCCACGGCCCGTTCCCGGCGTATCTTGACGAACTCCATAGGTTCTCCTGAAAACGCTACCAGAAAGGCTGAGTTTAGATCTTTGTATTTCAGATGGCAAGAATGTGGAATTTCAGAAACTCGCACCAGCCGTTGGATCGAGGAACCGCCCGGCCGCGCGGCGCGTCCGATCTAGCACGGGCGGTATCCTGGAAAGAGATGGGCTCCATTTTGATCACTGGTCGAGTTCGATGTGTTCTCGGTTGCGGAGCACTGCTTGCGTCCGCGGTTCTGGCCTATGGTGCCGACTGGAAGGACAAGCCGTTCCCTAACTGGAATGACGACGCCGTGGTCCGCATGGTGTCGGATTCGCCTTGGGCCCACGTGAAGTCGGTCAACCTGATGTGGGTGAAGCCGGGCGACCGGCCCTTCAGCTACAAGGACGTCCCCGGCAATACACCGAACGGCACCATCAAGGGCGGTAGCCCGGTGGGCGGCATCGGCGTGCCGAGGACCAGCCTGCCCGCCAAGGCGGACATCATCGTACGCTGGGCCACCGCCCTGCCCATCCGCCATGCCACGGCGCTCTACAAAGCCCGGCAGCAGAAGCAGGGCGAGGCGAAGATCAACTCCCTGATCGGCGCTCCGCCGCAGGACTACATCCTGGAGATCTACGGCGTTCCGGCCGAAGTGGCCCACCTGGGCGCCGGAGTCGTCGAGATCGAGACAGAGCGGACCTCCTTCCTGAGGACGCGTTCCGGCCGCATCATCAAACCCACCAAAGTGGAGGTCGTGCCCCAGGGCCTGACGATCGCCATCCAGATCCACTTCCCCAATACCGCGCCCATCGAACTGAAGGACGAGGAAGTGGAGTGCGTCAGCGACCTGCAGATCTTCGCCATCCACGAGAAGTTCCGGTTGAGCCAGATGGTCTACCAGAACCACCTCGAGCTCTAACCGGCTACTGGCGGCTCAGGCAGGCGAAGTAGCCGCGGAAGAGAACCTCACGCTCGCGGCCGTCCCAGACTGGGGCCAGCGTCTCGCTGCACCAATGCCGGATCTCGTCGTAGGACCCGCCGTTGCGCATGGCGGAAGCGACGTTGGTTTCGGTGAGCATGTACTCCAGGTAGAAATCAGGCGAAAGCGTGAGGCCGATCTCGAAGTACTCGTGCTGGCCGAGGCGGCAGCCGGAGTCGAGCGACCCGAGGATCTGCGGATTCAGCTCGCGTGCCTCATTGTGCGGCCAGGGATAGCGCGTGGCAAAGGCCGTGAACCAGTCGTCCAGCCGGTCGTTCTCACGGAAGGAGCGGCCCGGCGAGAAGTCGTAGACCAGCAGCGTGCCATCGGGCGTCAGCGTGCGTAGCGCCTCCGGGAAGAACTGGTCCAGATTCGTATAGTTCAGCGCTCCGGCCGCGGTGATGAGGTCGACACAGCCAGACTGGACCGGCAGCGCCTCGGCCCGGCCGACCAGGAAGTCGGCGCCCGGCGCCAGAGTCGAATGCCATTTGAGCATGGGCTCGGCCGGCTCCATCCCGATGGAGTGCTCGGCAAAGCCGTCCAGGGCGCGGGTGGACAGCCCGGCTCCACAGCCGACATCCAAAGCCCGCCGGAAGGGAACTGGGCGGCCCAGGGCGCGGTGAGCCCGCTCAATTACTCGCGCATGCACGGGCGGCCGCGCAGTGGCATAGCCGGCGGCCATCTTGTCTGTCTCGAAAGGATTCGCCATGAATCCCCAGTTTAAGCCAGCATCTTCCGCACGACTTCGCCGTGGACATCTGTCAGCCGGAACGGGCGGCCCTGGAACTTGTAAGTGAGCTTGGTGTGGTCGAAGCCCAGCAGGTGCAGCAGCGTGGCGTGCAGGTCGTGGACATGGACGCGGTCTTTTGTGACGTTGAAGCCGAGTTCATCGGTCTCGCCCATCACCAGGCCCGGTTTGATGCCGCCGCCGGCCATCCACATGGTGAAGGCGTTGGGGTGATGATCGCGCCCGTCGCTGCCGCCCTGCACCATGGGCGTGCGGCCGAATTCCCCGCCCCAGATCACGAGCGTGTCGTCGAGCAGGCCGCGCTGCTTGAGATCCTTCACCAGGGCCGCGGCGGCTTTGTCTGTGTCCAGGCAGTTCTTCTTGAGGTCCTTCACCAGGTTGCCGTGCTGATCCCAGGCCTCGTGATAGAGCTGGACAAAGCGCACTCCACGCTCCAGCAGGCGGCGCGCATAGAGGCAGTTGTTGGCGAACGAGGGCTTGCCGGGCTGGGCGCCGTACATCTCCAGGATGTGGGCCGGCTCCTTGGTGAGGTCCATCAATTCCGGGCCGCTGTCCTGCATGCGGAACGCCATCTCGAAGGAGTTGATGCGGGTCGAGATCTCGGGATCGCCTTCGGTCGCCAGGTGCATCTCGTTCAGGCTTCTTAGGGAGTCGAGCGACTCGCGCTGGGTCTGCTTGTCGACGCCGGGCGGGTTGGAGAGATAGAGGACGGGGTCGCCGCTGCCGCGCAACTGGACACCCTGATACACAGTGGGCAGGAAGCCGCTGCCCCAACAGGAGTTGCCGCCGCTGGGCCCCTTCGCTCCGCTGGAGAAGACGACAAACGCCGGCAGATCCCTCGATTCGCTGCCCAGGCCGTAGGTCGCCCACGAGCCGAAACTCGGCCGCCCGAACTGCATGGTGCCGGTGTTCATCAGCAACTGGCCCGGGGCATGGTTGAAGGCATCGGTCGACATGGACTTCACGATGGCGAGATCGTCGACGATGGCCGCGGTATGCGGCAGCAACTCAGAGATCCAGGCGCCGTTGCTGCCATATTGGGCGAACTGGAACTTCGGCCCCAGCAGTTTGGAATTGGGGTTGATGAAGGCGGCGCGATAGCCCTTCAGCAGGTCGGCCGGCGGCAGCGTCCCGTCGAATTTCTTCAATTCCGGCTTGAAGTCGAACAGCTCCAGGTGGCTGGGGGCTCCGGCCATGAAGAGGAAGACGACGCGTTTGGCCTTGGGCGCGAAGTGGGGCTGCTTGGGTGCCAGCGGGTCCGACGGCGCAGACGCGCGCAGGAGATCGCCCAGGGCGATGGAGCCCAGCCCGACGCCGCACTGCTCGAAGAACCAGCGCCGCGTCCGTTCCGATTTAACCTGATGGGGATCCATGGTGTTCTCCTATTCGCGCGTGATCGTTTCGTCGAGGTTGAGCAGGACGCGGGCGAGCATGGTCCAGGCCTGGGCCGGCTCCATGCGCGCCTCCTGCTTCTTCAGCAGCGCCAGCAACTCCGTGACTTCGGCATCGGCCGGCGTCCGGGCCACGCAGCGGCGGAAGGCGAAGCGGATGCGCTCGGTGTCGGAGGCGCCGCCCTGCTTCAGCGTCAGGTCGGCCAGGGCGTGGGCGGCCTCCATGAAGAGGGGCTCGTTCAACGTGGTGAGCGCCTGCAGGGGCGTATTAGACCGCGAGCGGCGGACACAGGCGGCATCGCCATTGGGCGAGTCGAACGTCTGCAGCATGGGGTAAGGCACGCTGCGATAGCGGAAGGTGTAGAGCGCGCGGCGGTAGCGTTGCGCGTCTTTCTCCTCCTTCCAGATCTTGGGGCCGTAGCTGACCGGCGGCTGGAAGAGGAAGTCGGGCGCCGGCGGATAGACGCTGGTGCCGCCCACCTGCTCATTGAGCAACCCGCTGGCTGCCAGGGCGATGTCGTGGACGATCTCCGCATCGACGCGGAAGCGCGCGCCGCGTGCCAGCAGCCGGTTGGCGGGGTCGCGCTCGAGTAACTCCGGAGTCACCCGGGAAGTCTGCTGATAGGTGGCCGATTCCACAATCGTGCGGTGCAGGTGCTTGAGGCTCCAGCCGTGGTCCATGAACTCGACCGCCAGCCAGTCGAGCAGTTCGGGGTGCGAGGGAGGCTCCCCCTGCTTGCCCAGATCCTCGCTGGTGGCCGAGAGGCCGGTGCCGAAGTAGGATTGCCAGACGCGGTTCACGACTGCCCGTGCCGTGGTGGGTGACTGCCTGTCGACCAGCCAGTTGGCGAAGTCCAGGCGGGTGGGATTCTCGACGGCCATCGGGTTCAGGAAGCCCGGCGTGCCGGGCGTGACCAGTTTGGCCGGCTTGAGGAAGTCGCCACGCTCCAGGATGTGCGTCTCGCGCCGGGTGGGACGTTCGGCCAGGACCAACTGGGTCGAGCCCTGGGGATGCTGCTTCCAGAGGGCTGCAATCTTCTCGTTCTCCGGGCCCCACTCGGGCACCGTGGTGCGCCAATAGGAGAACACTTTCCCCTGATCATCGAGGGTGCGTTCGACCGTGGGCTTCTCGAGGATCGCCCGGACTTCGGCCGGCAGCGGATCGGCGACAGGAGCATCGTCGCCCGTGATCGAAATCCGGAAGCGCCCCAGGTTGTTGTTCTGGTTATCGTCGCTGTTCCAGCCGCCGTGGTTCTGCTTCACCAGGAAGACCAGCGTGGTTTCGCCACTTGCCTCGATGGGCTTTGCAGCAACGAAGACAGCCTTGCGGGGCACGTTGCTGAGACCGGGTCCAGCGTTGATGCCCCAGGCCGTCTCATCCTTGCCGTCGATGGCGAACGAGATGGGCCCAGTGACACGGCGCTTATCCGACTTGTCGTAGAACGTGGCGGCCAGCGGCGTCTCGGGCAGGCCGATGTCGGCGGAGGCCGAGGCTAGGGCGATCTTCTCCGGCTTGGCATCCTCGCCCAGCCGCTCCACCGTAAACTCAGTCAGGGCGCCGGTACCGTCGATCGCCCGTCCGGGCCCGCCCAGCGGCAGATTGGGGTCCAGCATGAGTTCGAGCCGGAAGCCGGTGATGCGAGGCAGCCCGACCTTTGCCGTCAGCTTGACCGTGTGTTTCGTCGGCGCGTAGCCGGCCTCCAGGAACGACCCATCCTCCAACGGCAGGTACTTCTGCCCGCCGGTGGAGATGTCGTCGACCTCGGGCCGCAGAACCTGCCACTTCACCTTCTCGTTCTGCTGGCGGGCATCCCGTTCCCAGGCCGCCATGCGGGCGGTCCAGTCCGGCATGCCCGATTGCAGGTTCTGTTCGATGGCCGCGGTCTGCTTCAGGATCGCGTCGCGCCGGGCCTGCTCAGCCGGCGTGTAGACGGCGATGTTCGACTCGTAGGTATTGTTCAGGAACGCGAACAGCCGGTAGTAATCCTCGTGCTTGATGGGATCGTACTTGTGCGTGTGGCACTGGGCGCATTGGATGGTGACGCCCAGGACGCCTTTGCCGAGGGCGTCCATGCGATCGAACATCGCCTCCATGCGGAACTGCTCGGGGTCGATGCCGCCTTCCTCGTTGATCATCGAGTTGCGCAGGAAGCCCGTCGCCACGCGCTGATCCTGGGTGGCGTTGGGCAGCAGGTCGCCGGCCACCTGCTCGACGATGAAGCGGTTGTACGGCAGGTCGAGATTCAGGGCGCGGATCACCCAGTCACGGTAGAACCAGACCTGGCGCTGCTTGTCTTTCTCATAGCCGTCGGAATCGGCATAGCGCGCGGCATCGAGCCACCAGCGGCCCCACTTCTCCCCGTAGTGCGGCGAGGCCAGCAACCGCTCCACCTGGGCTTGATAGGCACCGGCGGAGTTGTCGGCCAGGAAAGCGTCGAGTTCCCCGGGCGTCGGAGGCAGGCCGGTAAGGTCCAGGCTCAACCGGCGCAGCAGCGTCGTCTTTGCCGCCGTAGGGGACGGTTTCAGTCCTTCCTTCTGGAGACGGGCCAGGACGAAGGCATCGATCGGGTTGCCGCCGCCGAGAGCCGGCAGCGGAGATTTCCTGGGCGGGACATACGCCCAGTGGGCGCCGCCGTCGCGCACGGCGGAGCCGACCCCATCCGGCCAGGCCGCACCTGCGTCGATCCATCGCTTCAGCAGGGCGATCTCCGTCTCCGGCAGAGGTTTCCCACCCATCGGCATGCGGGCCTGATCACCGAGTCCCGCGACACGCTTGTAGAGTTCGCTGGCTGCAGCATCACCAGGACGGATGACTTTGAGCGCAGCGGCCTTGGCGTCCAGGCGGAGGCCGCCCATCTGCATCTTGCCGCCGTGGCACTTCTCACATGACCGGCTCAGCACGGGTTGGACGTCGCGCACGAAGTCCGGATTGTCCGCCCAGACCGTTGTAGACAGCAATACGCCCAGTGTTCCCAGCAAGCCGCTCCGCATGGGCCATAGCTTATCAAGTCGGGACGGTGATAGCGAAAAAGAGGGTTACGCCGGGACTTCGCCGTTCGGCAGGCAGCGCAGGACCACGAGGGTGAGATCGTCGTGCGGATCGGCGCCCGCCTTGAAGACCTCGACGTCGTCGAGGATGGCCTGGGCCAGTTCCGGCGCGTCCAGGCCGGCGGCCCGCGCGACGATCGATTGCAGGCGGTCTTCTCCGTATTGCTCCTGCCTGGGGTTCATCGCCTCGGTCAACCCGTCGGAGTAGAACACGATCAGGTCGCCATCGGCGAGCAGGAGTTCCTGGCATTCGATGCTCTTCGAAAAGATGCGGTCTCCGGCCAACCCGAGCCCAATGCCCTTGGGCTGCACGTAGAGCGACTCGCCCAGCGCGGCGCGCCACCACAGGATGGGATTGTGGCCGGCGCGCAGCACCTCGAGCGCGCGGCGTTCAGGATCGAGCAACCCCATGGCCAGAGTGACGAAGGTGCGCCGTTTGCCGGCCAGCAACAGTTGGCGGTTGATGGCGCAGGCGAGGTCGAGGATCCCGGTCGCCATGGCCTGTTCGGCGGCCAGCATGCCCTTGGTCAGGGTCATATACAACGCGGCGGGGACGCCCTTGCCGGAGACGTCGGCGACACACATGGCCCAGCATCCGCGCGGCATTTCGAGGAAATCGAAGAGGTCGCCACCCACCTCGCGAGCGGGCACGCAACTGGCGAAGAGCGAGAATCCGGGAATCGACGGAGGCTTATCGGGCAGCATGCCCATCTGTGCCTCGCGCGCCACGGCGAATTCCGTGAGCAGGCGCTCCCGCTCCGACCGGGGAGCGGAGCCGGGCGGCGGATCGTTGCGGCGCGAGATCTCGCCCGCCAACTCCTGCACGTTCACTGGAGAGGGACGGGCGGCGATCACGAGGCCGCCCACCAGAGGCACCGCCCAGACCAGCAGCAACTGCGTGAGGGGCCACAGGCGGCCGGCCGGGAAGGCGAGCACGGCGGAGAAGTCGTACAGCGTATAGAGGCCCAGCAGACATGCCATCAGGCCCAGCAGGCCAAACTGCCGGTAGACCCAGAGCCAGGCGGCGAACATCAGGAAGGCAAAGGCGATGGCCACATAGCTGTTGCCGGACAAGGGCGAGAAGCGGGCCAGGCAGATCAGGGGTCCAGCCAGAAAGAGCAGGCCCAGCCGCCATTTCAGCCGGGGAGAGGGCCTCCAGAGCAGCGGCAGCATGACGGCGAAGATGCAAAGCAGGTGATAGCAGAGCACCGGAAACTGAACCAGCGTGCCCATGGCTGGTGAAGTATCCATCAAAACGCCCGCGCGGGCCGCATCCAGGCGGACCCCTGTCATGGGGAGCACCGCGCAAACCAGATAGGGGAGCACCGCCAGCGGAGCCGAGAGGAGCACTCCACCCGCGAGTTCACGCCCGGCCGAGGGGATCAGCTTCCGGCGGAGCGTGAGCCAGAGGATGGAGAGCCAGGATTGCAACTGCCCTTCGCGGATGAGCAGGAATCCGGCAGCCAGGGGGAACGCCAGGGCCAGAGGGCGCGTGACGAACAGGCCGAACAGGAAACCGGCCTTGTTGCTGGCGCTGTCAAAGTCGTTTTGGTCCCAATTCGCGGAGAGGTATCCCTGCCGCCCTCCTACGAGCAGGCAGCACAGGTAAAAGACGGCGACAGCGCCAAACACCCAGAGGGCCAGGCGCAAGTGGTCGCGCCGATCGGTGAGGCTGATGAGCAGGAACATCACCGCACCGCCAACGATACAAACCTGGAAGAACGTGCCGATTCCGGACAGAATCTCTTTCCATTTGGAGCCGGGCACCGACGAGTTGCGCCGGACAGAGCGGGGCACATCGTGGTGGAGGACTACTTCGTCCAGCTTGCCTTTCTCGTAGGAAGCGATGAGCTCGGCCCGCAAGCCATCGATTTTGGGATCCCGCCACTCCCACTTGATTGTTTCGACGCTGGGTTTCTCGTCTTCGTCGCGGCGGGACCGCCGGCCGCGCTGCCCGGCATCGGCTGAACGCTCGGTCATGGGCTGAAACTGCGCGGCATCCGCTTGGCCAAAGCGGGCCAATACGGCGTCCTTGGACATCTGCGCGGCGGCGGGCAGCTCACCTGCCAACCGGGGCCGCCAGCGCAACGGGCGGCCGGTGCCGTCAAAGTCAGCCGTCACGGTGGACTTACTGGCGGGGGCGCGGGCCAGCACACGGTAGCGGGTGCCGGAGAATGCCTTCAGTAGCGAGGACTCGGGATGGCGGCCCTGCATGTCCACCCAATCCTCCTGGGGCTCGACGGAGATGAGGAACTCCCAATTGGCGATGTCGATGCCCAGGTCGCGGGCCAGCGCGACGGTGGAGGCAATGGCGTGTTCACGGGTCCAGGGCGCCGCGCCGCCGGCATGGCCGGCCTGCGGGCGCATGGCGAGGGCGGCCAGGACGATGAGAGCGACTCCGGCGGCGATCAGGTAGCGTTTCATGCCACGTGTTCCTGTTCCACCACCTGGACCTTTTCCAGGCGCAACACCACAGCGGTAAGGTCGCTGGTCAATCGGCGCGTCAGGCGTTTCTCGCTGCCGCCGGCCAGCCGCTGCAGCAGGAAGTTGTGGAAGTCCAGCGCGCCGCAGGCGCGGGTGATGCGGGCCAGATTGCGGAACCAGTCGCGCATGCCGGTGGGCGACTGATCCTCCAGGGCCGAGATGAGGCCTTCCGTGTGAAACAACACCGTATCGCCCACTTCCAGCGGCACGGCCGCTTCCGGCAGGCCATCCGGACTGTCGGTGAAGACCAGGGGATGCGCCATCAGGTCGCGCAGGATCCAAACGGCGGGCACTTCCCCCCAGCGCGCCGCCTGGAAGGTGCGCCGTTGCGGATCGATGGTGGCCACGGCAAAGCGAGCACGTTGGGCCACTTCGCCCAACCGGCCGGTGAGAAGGGCGCGCAGGCGGGCCAGGGTGCGGGCGGGCGAATCGCCGCGGCGCAGATCCGACATGAGGAAGCCCTTGGCCAGCGCGATGGTGAGGGCCGAGGCGACGCCGAGTCCGCCGCCGCTGGCGACGAAGACGGCCAGCCCGCCGCCCGGCAGCGGGAAGAAGTCGTAGAAGTCGGCTCCGACATCGCCGGTGGGGCGGCACGAGGCAGCGATGGAAAGTCCCGGAATCTGAGGCGGCTTATCCGGCAGCAGACGGAGTTGCGCTTCGCGAGCGGCATGGACCTCGGCCTGCATAGAAAGGCGCTGGTCCAGATTGCGCGCGTACTCAGGCTTGACCTCGTCTTCCGTGACGGACTCGCCGCGCCAGGAGATGGCGGTGAGGGCGGCCAGCCCCAAGGTGACAATTCCAATCTGCAGCAGGCCGCTGGGCAGCGAAAACGGCGCCAGGGCAGCCATGGTGGAAGTCTGGATCGCCAGGGAAAAGAGGAGCGAGGAGACGAGCGCCGCCAGTACATCCTGGAGGAAGAAGGGCGTCAGAACGACGGCGACGCCCACCACCATGTCGAGCACGCGGGTTGGCGAGGCCAGGCTGTTGTCGGTGAATCCGGCCGAGATGAGGAACGGGCACAGCAGCAGAATCGTCCACTTCCAGGCCGGCCGGCGCACATTGCGCAGAACGAATGTGAGCGGCACAAAGAGGCCGGAGACGACCGTCCAGGCGATTTGGGGCGGCAGCATCAGCAGTCCGCTCAACCACGGGAGGTTCCCGTAGGCCGCGGCCATGGCTTCGTCGGAAAGCAGCAGCGCATCGCTGGAGGACAGGAGCCGGCAGGCGAGAGACGTGACCAGGAAGGCCCAGGCGGTGAAGACCGCGCCGGTGCCCAGGGAGACCGCGACGTTGTTCACGCGGTAGCGGCCGGCCAGCAGAGCATCAAACGAAGTGAGCTTGTCGGGATAGCCTTCCCGGAGCTCCCCTTCCCCGCTGGCATAGGCAGCACCGACCAGCACCCCGCCCATGGCAAGGAAGATGCCACCCAGCGCGCCAATGCCCAGCGTGACATACCAGGGCAAGGTGGAGGCGCCGTCGGAGTTGGCAAACGACTCTGCATTGAGGGCGAGGTAGCCCGCGCCGCACAGCCCGAAAACCAGGATGAGAATGATGGCCCGCTTGCGGGGCACCTCTTTCTCTCGGCTGCGCTTGCGGTACAGGCGGATGGAATAGATGGAGGCAAAAAGGGCCAGGAAGAAGGCCAGCCCCCCGATGGTCCCGCGGAAGCCGGATTCGTCGTCGGACCAGGTGCGCATGACCCTGACGAATTCGGGCTCGACCCGGGCGGCGGTCACCTTGGACCCCGTAATCTCGACCCGGCCGCTGAACTGCAGCCTGGGCAGGTCACCGAGGTGGCCTTCAAAGTCAAAGCGGCGAGCGATGGCCTCTTCCTCAGCATCCTTGCGGTGGGACGAGGCTTCGCGGACCCGATCGATCTGGGGGTTAGGGATGAAGGTGAGCCACTCCTTCATATACTGCTTTGCCAGTTGCTCCGCTGCTTCCGGACCCAGGGCGGGCCCGATGTTCCTGGGCCGCTCCGTCTCGAACTGCAGGATGTCGCCGCGTCCGTTCATGGTGACGCTGATGCTGTGTTCCCCGTCCGGCTCGGCCAGGTTGAGAACGAAGTGGTAAGGCGCGGCCAGACGGCCGGCTGCGTCGACTGACCGGGCTGAGGCGCGCAGGGCGAACACCTGGTGGGTCGTTTGCGGCTTGATTTTGAGCAGCGCGCCGGCCGCGTCGAGGGAGAGTCCCTGGGCTGTCCCTAGCCGCCTGGCCGTCTCCTGCAACTGCGTGCGGCTGGCGTCACTGCGCACGGAAGCGGGCACTTTGGAGGCATAGCGGAGCGTCAGGCCCGCGACCAGAGCGAGCGGGGCCAGGGCAACGACCAGCAATGCCGCGGGGCGCGGCAGACGGGCGAACAGTGCCGTGGACGCGAGCGACTGGATGAATCCTGGATACATGGCAGCCCGGCGCTGGGAATTCCCGATTGTACCTGCAAGGAGAGCCTGATCCAAGTACCGGAGTCAGGGGCGCCGGATGGGAGCGCTATTTCCGGATGGACATCCGGTCAGCGGAGGGGAAATCGGCCGGCACCGGGATGGTCACCTTGCCGGTGGCCGCCCACTCCGTCCCGCGCATGAGAGTGGCGATGAAACCCACGCAGTGCATGGCCGCCACGTCGTGCCCCAAGGTGGTGTGGAAGACCCGGCCCCGGGCGTAACGAATCGCCAGCAGCATCGGCTCATCTTCATTGGTTCCGCGATTCTGGGAGGTGGAATGGGCCGTGCCCAGCAGGTCGAAATCCGCCGCGGGACCGCAGAGTGAGTCGTACAGTTCGTCGGGCGCGTGCTTCCACATCCTGGGCAGGCCCTTGACGATGGGGTGCCGCCGTTCGCGCATGGTGACGACAAATGGCAGGCGGGCGCCATGATTTCCACACCGGCCGGGTGTCGGCTCCACTCGTACTTCCTCGCCCCTGAGGCGGATCATGGCACCGGCTTCCGGAGCCTTCCTGTTGCCCCAGCCGCCGACGGCGATCATCTGGTTGTACTGATGCCACTCGGGAAAGGCGTTGTCCGCCGCATGGTAGGAGACAAACCCGCCGCCCTCATGGACAAACTTCTCAAAGGCTTCGCTGGTCTCTTTGGACCAGGGATCGCCATTGTAGTTGGACACCACCACGGCGTACTTCGAGAAGTCCGGCTTGAACGTGCTCATGTCACCGCCTTGCGGCGGGGTGGTGGCGACGTCCACCTCGAAGCGGCCGGACATCTCGAGGATCTCCTGCAGCACCGGAGTGGTCTCTTTCCAGGCGTGATTATTCTGACCGTCGATGATCAGGACCTTGAGCCGGGGTGAAGCTGAGAACAATGGCTGCACTCCGAGGGCCAGAACGAAGATGGCCAGGATTCGGCAGGAGGAAAGAGGTGAGATAAGAGCCATCGAGGTAATCGTTGCGTTCCATCCGCTATCTTACGCCTCCAGGCCGGGCCAACGGGCGATCAGGCCTCTCCAGACCTAAAGCCCTGCCAGCGCCCGGGCCAACTGACCGGAGGCGTGCTTCAGGGCGGCGGGCGAATAGCCGGCGTAGCCAAGCATCAGACCGCGCCGAGCGGGTTGTCCCAGGCAGTAAGCCGAAATCGCCTGGGCTTCGAGGCCGGCCTCCAGCGCGCGCTGGCTCGCGGCCCGGTCATCCACCCCTTCCGGCAGCCAGCCCACCAGATGCATTCCGGCCGCCGCCGGAGAGAGCTCCAGAAAGCCGCCCAACTCGCGGGTCAAGGCCTCGACCACGACATCCCGCCGCTCCTGATAGAGCGTGCGCATGCGGCGGATGTGGCGGCCGAAGTGGCCTTCCCGCATGAATTCGGCGAGGACTGCCTGATCCACCATCGGCGAGTGGCGGTCCGCAATCGAGCGGGCGGCCGTGAACACCTCGACCAGTGCCGGCGGAACCACGAGATAGCCTAGCCGCATCGACGGGAACAGAACTTTGCTGAAGGTCCCCGTGTAGACGACGCGTCCGCTCTCATCGAGCCCCTGCAGGGCGGATAGGGGCCGGCTGACAAAGCGGAACTCGCTGTCGTAGTCGTCTTCCAGAATCCACGCGCCCGACTCCGAGGCCCAACGCAGGAGTTCCATCCGTCTCGCCACGCTCATCGTCACGCCCGAGGGGAACTGGTGCGAGGGCGTCACGTAGGCCAGCCGGGCGGCGGGGGCCATGGCGCGGCCGGCGCTGACGCTGATCCCTTCGGCATCGACCGGGACCGGGGCCAGTGCGAGCCCGGCGGCCACCAACGAGTCGCGGGCGCCGCGATAGCCGGGCTCTTCCATCCAGACCCCATCGCCAGGATCGAGCAACACACGGGCCGTCAGGTCGATCGCCTGCTGCGAGCCCGACACGAGGATCACCTGCCGCCAGTCGCAGCGCACGGCTCGAGCCATGCGCAGGTAGTCGGCGATGGCCACACGCAAGGGATGGTAGCCCTCGGCGGGTCCGTAGGTGAGCATGGGCCAGGGGTGCTTTCGCCACTGTTGCGCCACCATTCGTTCCCACAGCCGGAAGGGGAACTCGTCCACGGCCGGCACGCCGGGCCGGAAGGGTCTGGGTTCGTTTCGGGAGAGCGTATGGGTGGTCGCATAGCGCTGCAACGCCTGGCCTTGCCGTGACAGGCGGGGCGGATCCGGCGTCGCGGTCGGCGCTCCGGTGCTCCCGCGGACAGCCCGCAAGCTTTCGTCGGGCAGGCGTAGCGTCACATAGGTACCCGAGCCGGCTTCCCCTTCCAGGTAACCTTCCGCCAGCAGTTGCGCGTAGGCGTTCACGACCGTATTGCGGGAAACGGACAGTTCCGCCGAAAGCAGCCGTGACGACGGCAATTGGGTTCCTTTGGCGATACGCCCGTCGAGGATCGCATCGCGGATCCCCTGATAGAGCTGGTGATAGAGCGGCTCGGCGCTCGCGGGGTCGAGAGCGAAGAGGGGAGACAGGAAGGTGGAAGATTTTCTACCCATGCCGGGTGCCGGTCTTCCCATTGTCCGATGCTGCGTGCCTGGTGCGGGAAGTGGACCCCTGCCCGGCGTCTATTCTGGATCTTTTCGCCCCTGCCCTAGCGGTGCATCATAGGGTTTCCCCATGGACACCGCTACCCCTGTCAACGCGACCATCCGCCAGCATCCCGAGCGCGCCGCCAGCGCCGAGGCAGGCGACTTCCTGGCTGCCGGCACGGTTGCCCATGTGGGCTTCCAGGTCGACGGGCAACCTTACGTGATTCCCTTCTCGTATCAATATGACAGCAGCGCGCCGGACCGCCTGTATCTTCACGGGGGTCACAGCAGCCACACGTTGCGTGCGCTCGCGGCGGGGGCGGCCGTGTGTGTCACCGTCACCATGGTGGATGGCCTGGTCTATTCGCGCACGGCGCTCAATCATTCCATGAACTACCGTAGCGTCGTCTGCTTCGGCCGGGCCCAGCCGATCGAGGATCCCGAGCAGAAACAGGCGGTATTTGCGCGGATGATTGAGCGGTACTTTCCGGGACGGACGGCGGGCGAGCATTATGCTCCGGCGACGGAAGCCCAACTGCGGGCCACGGCGCTGCTGGCCGTCACGATCGAGAGCATGACCGCGAAGGCCCGGCGCGGTGCGCCGACGGGGCCACTGGATGGCGAACCCGAGGCGTTGGGGACCTGCGGTGTTGTGCCGCTTTAGGTGAGCTGGCAGGTGACGGTGAGGACGGGGGGGCGCGGGCGGCAGGCCGCCTTTCCCCGCTGCTCTGGCAGTTTTGGGTCGGCCTTTCGGGTAGACCCGAGCGGATGGCGTGCGGGAATTGGGTTTGGTTCGTGAGATGGCTGTTATGCCTCCGAATGATGCTTGCAGGAGGAGTCGGTGAGCGTGCCGCCGGAGTCCGGGGCGGCGTTGGGCCGTGATTTGAAGCGCGGTGGGGACAAGTCCATTGAAGACGCGCGACTTGGGGTACGGCCCTTTTGCTGGTTGGTTGGAGGCTTGCCATTGCCTCCCCGCTCCTTTCAGTCGCGGCTCCGAAAGCGACTTCCCTCGCTTTGGCGGCCCGCAGGGCCATGGGGGACTCCATTGAAGAGACGCGGGCAAAGGGTCCCCCGGATGAGGTCATTGCAGCTCTTCAGCGGGCTATCCGCTCACTCACGGGACTGTGGAAAAATCAAAAACGCGCAATCAAGTCCCCCGCAGGATGGTACGCAAACCATTGGGCGGCCCGCTGCGATCGCTCCTCGGGCCTCTGGCAAGGCCATTCTCGCGCTCAATTTTGCCCATTTTCGAGAAGGGGGATTATTTCACAGTCCCTCACGTTCGCGGCTCAATTTGCGGCTTCCTCGGCTTTGGCGGCCCGTGAGGGCAATGGGGGCTCCATTGAAGACGCGCTGGCAAAGGGTCGCCCGGATGGGGTCGTTGCAGCTCTTCAGCGGCCTATCCGCTCACTCACGTTCGCGGCTCCGTTTGCGGCTTCCTTCGCTTTGGCGGCCTGCAGGGCCATATTGAGACTCCTTCCCAGTCGCGGTTCGCAGCGCGGTGGGGACCACTCCGTTGAAGACGCAATTAAAGTTATTGATTCTAAGGGGCTGCCCGGGCGCGTCTTCATCGCCTTTGGCGGCCGGCACGGCCATGGGGACTCCCTAACGGTCGTGGTTCGTTGCGGCTTCGGGCGCTTTGGCGGGCCGGCGGGCCATGGTTGACTCTGTGGATCGTGGGGTTGGCACACGGCGCACTCCCCCCGATTGGCCGGTCAACGGGGGGCTGCCGCCTTGGACGTGATGGTTCGAGGTGCTCAGGCCGTCGTCGCTGGCGGCCTCGCGAGCCAGGAGGGCGCCGCCCCGTGAGGGCAGACACACTTCGGGCGGGGTACAGTTTCAGATTTCAAGGAACAGTGGCGGAGGCGTCTCCGGCTTGTGGCGCGAACGGCGGCAGGGATTGTCAGCGGCTTCGTTTCGTCACGACGCGGCGGGATTGCCCTGGCTGTGGTGACTAGACGCCCGAGAAGTTGTAGTTCAGGTTGGGCAGACCGTCTTCGCGCATCGGGTTGGTTTCGTTTCGCGGAATGCGGAGCGACTGGAGATCGGCGATCAGGTCCTGGTTGTCGGGGTGGTTCGTGTCGATGCCCGTGGTGAGGTGTTCGAGAGCGCGGCGGGGCCGGCCGTAACCTTCATAGAAGAAGAGTTCGTCGGTGTTGCTGGTCAGGCGGGTGACTTCGGCCAGGGGTACGTTTTCGCGGACAGCTTTGACGACATCGGGGTGTTGTTGAGCTAGGGCAGCGCGTTCGGTTTGGAGTTTGCTGAGCTCCTTAAGGGCACGGTAGAGGCCGCGTTCCAGGTCTCGGCGGTAGCGGGCGTAGCGTTCGAGCTGGCCGTCGTGGGTGTTGGTTTCGGCCAATGGGTCCGTTTCGGCAAGGATGATGCATTCGAAGGATTCGATACGGCGCAGGTTCCAGGTGTGGGTGAGGATGCGATGGAAGATCTCTTCCTCGATGCAGTTCGCGGGCCGGGTGTCGAGGCGCAGAGCGGCTTCGAGGGCGGTGAAGGCGGCGCGGTCTTCGGGCGTGATGGTGAGGTGCTGGGCGGTGAAGCCGTGGCGGCGGGCGTTCTGGGATGTACGCGATTTGCCCTCGATGGTGACGGGTCCGGTGGACTTCCTGGCGTTAGCCTGGTTGGCGTTGATCTGAGCTGCGGTAGCCATGATGAGAATCTCCTTGTAAATGAAAATGGCCGGCGTGGGTGCCGGCGCGATTCCAGGTTAGCTGGTGGGGTCAAGGGAAAATGGCTGATTTGGGGAGGGGCGTGTTGAAAATAAACGCAAAAAAGAGTTTCAGATGCGGTGATGAAGCAAACCTCGATGTGGGATTTGGGGGAGAGGTGGGGTTGAGGCGAGTGGCTTGGCGCGGCTGAGGGCTTTCTCGTGAGGATCGGGACTGATCTTCGCGGAGCGCTTCCGGGCGTTTCGTGTGGAGATGTCCGGCAGCCGTGCTCCGCGGAGTGCGGCTGGCGCTATGACTTGGAACAGGGGACAGTTGCACCCGTCTCAACGCAGTTTTCTCCCTGCTAATTGCAGACCTTCAGGTACTGTTTGTGGGATATGGCGCAGAGTTGGAACTTCCGGGCGGTCTGGGGCCGACTTTCTGGGCTCGGTGTCTGGCGGCAAGACCGAACGGCAGAGGGGAACCGGCGCCTCTCGGCCAGTTTCAGGGTGACTTCCCCCAGCCAGAGACCAAATTTTGGTGATTCGCGGTGGGACGGGTCAGGCTGTCGCCGCTCCGTCGCCGTTCCCGGCATTACATGCCAAAACTCACGCGAAATGCGCGCAACGGCTTGTAAGCTCTGGTCGTTCAATGATTTACGAAGTGGGACGGGTCAGGCCGTTTGCCTTTCCCAGGCCGAGGAGGGGGTCGGGGGGAAGAGATCAAGAGATGCCCCATTTGCACGGACGAGACGGCCGCAGGGCGGCGAAGGACGTGCGGGTCCTTGTTGCCCCCAGTCAGCCGCGGAGTGGGTCCGGGCGGGGGCGCGTAACTCCTGCCCGTCAGACCGTTTCTGCTTCGGAGAGGGTCAGATCAAGGGGCTTGCGGTGGCCGGCGTTGCGTTCGAACTGATGCGTCCCAGTGGCAATTGTGATGGCTGGAATCAGGATAGCCTGGTTCGCATTCCTCGCGCATTGAGCCGCAGCGTGAACCGCATGCTGTTGATGCTGTGGCATTTATGCGTCTGGCGAGGCGGCCAGACAGATCCCGTCAATAGATGCCAAATCCCAGGCGAAGCGTTCGGAGTTCCCAATAAGCTCTGCTCGTTCAATCACTTGCGAAGTGGGACGGGTCAGGCTGTCGCCTTTCCGTCGAACAAGCCGAAGCGCAGTTGCAGGGGCCGCAGGACTCGTGAACGAGTCGGCGACCAGCGCAGCGCCCTATTTTGCCGCCGCTTTCATGCCGTCGTCCACGTCTTTAGCATCCACGAGCCTTCCAACCTCGATCATCATTTCTAGCGAATCAAGATGGCCGTATCGCTTCGGCGCATTTTTGAAGCGATCCTTGAGCCAGTCCGGTAACTTGGGATCAAGTTTCACTGGTTCAGGTCCACGCATCGTACCTTCGATAGTCACCAGCGCATAACGCTTTTTCTTGATGATTCGATGGAGTGCTTTCATCTGCCCCGTTACCTTGGGGCTGAAGGAAACGTACACCAGCGGCTCACCGTTGCGACACTTCGGATCATAGAGTACGTCCTGCTCTGCTCCTGCCCCAAGAAACGCTGTCAGCCGAACTGGCTTGCCGCTGTAGACCTGGATGTTTGTCGCGACCGTGCACAGATCGACTGCCCCGGAAGGCTGCGATTGGCTCCAGCAGACTCCAGCGACAAATCCGAAACCGACTACGCCGAGAATGACCAAACGTCTCATGCGCCCTAACCTCACTTCTGCTGCGGTTTAAGCAATTCGGGGTAAAGCACCGTGTTCAATCCGGTGTACTTGTTTCGGGGGTCGGTCAACAAGTCGATGATCTTCTGATCCCGAACCGCTGGCATCATGCCTGGCGAGAATTTGCATTCCCCTCCTACGCCGCCGCATGGACCGAAGTTGAGGCTGCTGTTGCCTGAAAGCGCATAGCGAACAGACAACTCATACGCACGCACTTCGGTTGCCATGTGCGTGATGTTGAGGGATTGATCCATGTTGCCAGCGAAGTCGATACTCTTCACGAAATCCTGATAGTCAGCGACGTGGCTACCCTCGTGAGCGATCGTCTCTTGGTTTCCGATATTGTCGCTTTGGATCATGACGTTGAGCGTCGCCCGGAAGTGACCCTCGTTGTTTGGATCGACTTCAAGGCCACCGCCAACGCGCGAAACGGTCCCGCCCCGGTCGTTGAGCTTGTCAGCGAACCCGACACTGACACCGTTCTTTTCGCCAGCTTTTCCATACGCCTTTGCTGCTCGAACTGCGTCGCCATCTTTCGATTTCAGGATCGCCGCACGACTCTTCTCAAACTGCTTGCACTGGTCTGCGGTCCCTTCGCATACGTACATCCCGGTCGGGTCGGTGAACCGCAGGGGATTATTGAACGCATAGGAATATCGGTTCCAACTCTGCGGATTGCTCACCTTGGCACTAGCCATGATCGGGTCCGGGCTGGTAAACCTGCCTTGCGCCCCACTGAAGTATCTGGCACCAAAATAATCCAACCCCGTCTCGGCATCTCGTTCTTTGCCGGTACTATGGGATCCTCTGCCGGAATCGTACAAGCAAACCGGCATCCCCTTTGTGCCCTGCGGGTTACTGGCCGGCTGCCATCTATAGGCTGTGGTGCCTAAACTCCAGACCCCCTGATGCGGGTTTCCGGCTAAGTGAATCGCTGTCGTTGATGTGTGGATGGGCCTGGGCAGAGGGGTCGCTACGGGCAAGACAAAGGACGCGGCGCGCTGTCTTTCTGCCAGCATCGGGTACCCACCAGTGTACCCTCTGGTGGCCCTGTGGCGGGCCTATTCGGTAGGTTCGTCGTCTTCGGCTTCTATCGCCTTCAGAAGCTCCTGACGGTCCGTTTCCACCACTTCCGGAAGACGGGCCGGGTGCGTCGCCCGGTGGATCTCCTGAAGCTGCCGGATCGCCACGTGCGTGTAGATCTGCGTCGTCTTCAGGTCCGCATGGCCCAGCATCGCCTGAATGAATCTTGTGTCGGCGCCACCCTCCAGCATCAGCGTCGCCATCGTGTGCCGAAACAAATGGCAGGCTCCGTGTTTTCCGACATTGGCCGCTTCCACGTAGCCTCGCACCACTTCGGTGAGATAGTCGAGCGAGAATGGCTCGCCGGCGTTGGACAGAAACACGATCCTGTCATCGGGCTCCGTGGCCAATTGCGGGCGGGCTTCCTCCAAGTACTTGCGCACCCAGGCCGCGGCACGGTCGCCCAGCGGAATCATGCGGTCCTTCTTGCCCTTGCCCTGGCGGATGGCTACCGTGCCGCGCTCCAGGTCCAAGTCCCATAGCTTCAGATTCACCAGTTCCAGCCGCCGCATTCCGGTCGAGTACAACGTCTCGAGGATCGCTCGGTCGCGCAGGCCCAGCGGATCGTGAATGTTGGTCTGCTCGATCACCTGCTCCGCTTCCGAGGCCGTCAGAACAGCCTTCGGCAGCCGCATGCCCAGCCGGGGCAGTTCCAGCTCCGAGGCCGGATTGTGCAGGATGTGATGCTGCCGCGCCATCCACTTGAACCACACCCGCAACGGCACCAGGCGGTCATGCTGGCCCGTGAAGCTCAGCGGTTCGCCGTTCTTCTTGCGGTAGTGGAACACGTGGCGCTGGTAGCTCTCCAGCACCGTGCGCGTCACTTCCACAGGCTCGGTCAGGCCGCGCTCGTTACACCAATCGAGGAAGAAGCCGATGTGCACGCGGCGGTTCTTCACCGTGTACTCGGAGTAGTTCCGTACTCGCAGGTCTTCCAAGTGCTTCTCCAGCAGTGACGCCAGTGGAGTCGCCGGCACAACTGGCGGCTTCCGGCGCCGGGGCACGCGGGCCATCTCACCGGGCTCCTATGGCTAGGGTTACGACGCCGTTGACTCCCAGCCCGGTATCTGTGGTGTTTTGCGGTTTTCGCGCCAGAATGCCGTTTGCCCCTGTATTCATGCGGGTTTCCGTGGCCCGACCAGCCCCCGACAACACCCCGACCTGGGGCCGACTTGCCCCCGACTTCTCCTCTTCCAGCCCCGACCAGTTCAATTCATAGACGAAGGTTTGGCCCCGTCCGCCGTGGTGTACGATCAGGTACTCCAGCTCTTCCAGCCGGTGCAGGTGCGTCTTCAACTGCGTGTGGCCCCAGCCGGTGTGGGCGCGCACATCGCGGCGGCTAAAACGAAAGTCTCTCCGGTCCACCCGGAGCCGCCCGCATTCGCCACTCACCATCTCTTCCACTAGGCCCAGCAAACGGCGCGTCTGCGCCGGCAGCTCATCCAGCGAGCGCCGCATCAGTTCGTCCATGAGTTCCTGCGCCTTGGCGATGTCTGCCCGCGTCACCTCGATAAAGGAAAGCCCCTGGCTCGTCCTCACCGGGCGCTGGTGCTGGTGCAGCAGTGCGATCGCGCGGATCAGAGTCAGGTACTTCATGTGGTCGCGCCGCATGCGTGTCAGCGCATCGGGAAACGTCAGCTCGTCGACGAACGGGTTCACCACGAACAACGGCTTCAGTAGGCGTTGCGCGTTCTGGTGCATCTTGATCAGCGTGGCCCGCTGCTGCCGGCGGACCAGGCCTTCCAGCGTCTGCTGTTCGCGCTGCAGCCGGTGGATCGCCTGTGTCTGCTCGCGATCCTCGTTCACCGCCAGCACGAGGCAGCGGTTCAGCAGTTCCTCGTCGATGTCGATGGCGGTCGTGGTCAGGAACATCATCACCGGACCTTCGACTCGGTACTGATGCGTGACGAGCTTGCCCGTCGCCGGGTCCTTGCCGGTGGACGCGATGGAGAGCACACCTTCGCTTTGCAGCAGCTTCAGCGCGTAAGCGGCGCGGCTCGCGCCTTCCTCTTCGGCAATGGCCAGCACCTTGTGTCTCAGGTCCATGCTGCCCATGTAGTAGAGCGACTGCTCCGTCATCGCCGAAAACCGGATGCACTCCTCGGCCGGCACGAAGGCCAGCACCGCATCCATGAGCGTGCTCTTGCCCGCGGCCGACGACGACTGCACCAGCACCGCCAGCGGCGATTCCAGATGACGCGAAACCGCGGCCAGATAACCGATAAGCTTGTTGCTCTTCTCGCCCACCAGACCGCAGCGGTCGAAGTCTTCGACGATGCGCTCCAGCAGGCGCGGGTCCTTCAACAGCGTGAGCGCTTCGGCGCGTTCTTCCTCGCTGAGTTCCACTTCCGGTTTCGCTGGTTCCAGTGCCTTGCGGATCTGCTCCGATTGCAAGCGTTCCAGCGCCAGGAAGACTTGCCCCACGTCCTTGCGGAGGATGTCTTCCTTCAGGCCCAGCTCTTCGGCGGCGCGCTTGATGAAGGCGGCACGTTGGCGGTCGGTCTGCAGGTCGAGCGTATCGACGTGAAAGTCCTCCTGCCTCGACACCAGCACGTTCACCTTCATGACCTCGGGGCTGAGGTTTTTGGCCAGGCCTCGAATGCGATAGCGGCGGTCGCCGCGTGGAATCAGGACTTCGTCCCCGTTGACGAGGACTTCCGGCTCAGCGGCGAAAGGAATCACGGGCGGTGGTGCTTCTGCCGGCGTGGCCTCCACTTCCGGCTCGGCGCTTTTCTCTTGAGCCGCCGGCTTTGGACCTTCCCACCACGTGGCGCGGTTCAGCAACACAGCCAGGCTCTCGCCGGTCCGCGCGTATTCGTTGGCGTCCAGCCCCTTCGGGAACAGCACGCGATGCGAACCAATGCCGAGGGCGAGCAGTTCTTCTTTTAGCCGCTCGGCCGCCACGTCGCCGGCCTCATCGCGGTCATACGCGATCCAGACTTGCTGAACGCCGTGCTTCTGAAACGCGGTCCGGTGATCGTCCGTGAAGCCGTTGACGCCGTAGCTGGCCGTCACATTGCGGAACCCCGCGCACCAGAACGTCAGCGCGTCGATGATCGACTCGCACAGGATGATCTCCTTCGAGGCCGTGAGCGCCTCTTCGTTCCACACCCCGCAATGCGGCCCCGGCAGATACGTATGCAGCGGCGTGCCGGCGCGCAGTCCGGCCGTGATCTTGCGCCCGTAGATCTCCGTCACGTTGCTGGCCAGATCGATCACCGGAAACACGACCGACCCCATGAAGTGCTCATGCCCGCTCTCGCGCAGGATGCCTAACCGCTGCAGGCGTCCGCGCAGATCGGCGCCGGCCTTCCGGTTCCTGTCCGGCAGCGTCAGCCCGAGCGTGCGATTGGCGAAGCCCAGTTGGAAGCGGTCCATCATCTCCGGGTGCGTGAGGCCGCGGCTCTCCAGATACCGCAGTGCTTCCGGCGACTCGCCCAGGGTCTTGTGATAGAAGCTGACGACATCGCGCAACGTCTGCCGATCGTCGGCGTCCAGCGCCACCGGGGCTTCGAGCTTTACCGCGGTTCCTTTGCGAACGACGTGGCCGTCTCCGGCGGCTAAAGAGGGATGATCGGCGCGCAGCAGTTCCGCCGCATGCCGGAAGCTGACGCCCTTCGTCCGCATCACCCAATCAAGCGTCGATCCGCCCACATTGCAGGCGCCCAGGCAGTGCCACAGATTTGTCTTCGGCGAAACAACGAGCGAAGGCGTCTTGTCGTCATGAAAGGGACAGGTGCCGATCAGCTCCGCGCCGTGCCGCTGCAGCTCCACCCCGAAGCCGGTCACCAGCCGCTCGATGGGGATTTCTCTTTTTAGCCGCTCAAGCTCTGAGTCCGGGATGCGTGCCATCGGAGCTCCTTTTTGTGGCTTGGCGGGCCTTTACGCCGAAACTTGTCAAGTCACACATATGATACTATTGTCGTAACATATGGAATCCTTAGCGGTCAATCCGATCTCACCGGTTTCTTATGCTGCGGTTGTGCCCCCGCGCCACACAGAGAACGGCTTTGCCCAGCGTTTAGCGGCTCTCCGCAAAGAGAAGAGCTTGACGCAGCAGCAACTATCGGAACGTGTCGGTGTCCACGTACAGCAGCTAAAACGCTACGAAGCGGGCTCTTCTCAGCCCACCCTGGACGTGATTCGCAATCTGGCCGTCGCTCTGGGCGCTACGGCCGATCAGTTGTTGTTTGGCAAGGATGAACGCGGCCCCGATGACGACCTACGTTTGCAGTTCGAAGCCGTCTCACGGTTTTCCGCCGAGGAGAAGAAAGTCATCAAGTCGCTGCTCGACAGCATGATTCTGACGCACGAGGCCCGCCGCTGGTCGTCGGGTAGCGGCTGAGAAGAAAAACAGCTTTCCGAGCAGCCGTGCGGAGCTGCCGGCGCCGCCACTATTCCTGACCAACCAACGAACACCCGCCCGGCGCCGGCTGCGACATAGCGGCCGCGGGTAAGGCCCCCTTGGGGGGCCGCGCCAGTGGGGGGCGTGACGACGGCGCCGCAGGCGCCATCGATTTTATCCGCAGGCCCCTGGGGGGGCCGAGGACTGGGGGCGATCAACGACGGGAAGTTTGCATAAACGCGCGTTATCGGCCGCCGCCGAAGGAGTGCCGGAGCTGGAGGCGAAGCCGGAAGCGGAGGCCACCAAAAAGTGAACCGGCCGACGATAACGTCCGATTATGTAAATCTTCCCCACCTTGCGCCGCAGGCCGGCTCCTACCCTGAGGAAGACGTCCAGGCGGCCGCCGGCGTGCCCTCGCCGTCAATTCGGGCGGCTGCACGGCGGCGGCCGCAGTGTACTGTCGCAGGACGGCGCCCCCGCTTCGGCCGCAGGCCGAGGAGGGGGTCGGGGGGAGGAGGTCAAGAGACGCCCCATTTGCACGGACGAGACGCCCGTAGGGCGGCGAAGGACGTGCGGGTCCTTGTTGCGCCCAGTCGGCCGCGGAGTGGGTCCGGGCGGGGGCGCGCAGCTCCTGCCGGTCAGTCTGTCTTGGCCTCGAAGAAGATCAGATCAAGGGGCTTACGGTTGCCGGCGTTGCGTTCGAACTGATGCGTCCCAGTGGCAATTGTGATGGCTGGAATCAGGATAGCCTGGGTCGCATTGCCCGCTCATTGAGGCGCGGCGTGTACTGCATGGCGTTGAGGATGTGTCACTTATGCGTCTGGCGAGGCTGCTGGACGGATCCCGTCAATAGATGCCAAAACCCAGGCGAAGCGCTCGGAGCTCCTAATAACCTCTGTTCGCTCAATTACTTACGAAGTGGGACGGGTCAGGCTGTCGGAGCGCCGGGATAAACCGGCATGCAGTAGGGAATGCAAGAGTCCTACAGGAAGGGAGTAGCGAACCACCTGGCCTCGAGTCTTGCGGGGCGCGTCGCGAGGCGCGGACCGAAGCGTAGACAGAGGGATCAGTGGGCTGGGTATTGAGCTTCGAGAATGACCCTCTGGGATGCCGACCCTGTGGACAGAAGGGGAAGGCCATGCCGGAGCGGGCGCAAATCGCGAGTCCGTCTCCGGATCCCACGTAGTCGCAGACCCCAGGCACGCTGAGAAACTGCATGCACGAGAACCGGGAGACCTCATCGCCGGCTGCACGGCATCGGAGCAGTCCGGCCGGGAAAGGCGATAGCCACGAGACCGGCGTGAACGGCGGTGAGGAGTCGGATGGTGTCGTAGTACCGATGAAACCTTCGAACAAAGCGACGGAGCAACAGGCTGAAGCGGCGGAGAGGGTGGAGGGAAGGACGCCAACCAAGGAGAACACCGGGCAGGACCACATACCACCGGCACAGGACGGGTACGGTGTGTCACAGGGCCTGGCTGGTGTGCGCAAAGTGGCGAAGGGGAGGAAACAGGAACAGTTCACCACGCTGCTGCACCATCTGACCATCGATCTGCTGAGGCAAAGCTATCTGCAACTGCAGAAGAAAGCGGCACCGGGCGTGGATGGGACGACGTGGCAGCAGTACGGAGAGGGACTGGAGGAGCGGCTCGCCGATCTGAAGGACCGGATCCATCGTGGAACGTACCGGGCACAACCCTCAAGACGGATCTACATTCCGAAGGCCGACGGGCGGCAGCGTCCAATCGGCATCGCAGCCGTGGAGGACAAAGTCGTCCAACAGGCGGTGGTGATCATCCTCAACGAGATTTACGAGGAGGACTTTCGGGGATTCAGCTACGGGTTCCGGCCAGGGCGGAGCCCACACATGGCGCTGGATGCGCTGAGTGTGGGGATTCTGCGGAAGAAGGTGAACTGGATTTTGGACGCCGACATTCAGGGCTTTTTCGACCGGATGAGCCACGAATGGACGATGAAGTTTGTGCAACACCGGGTCGCCGATAAGCGCATTCTGCGCCTGATCCAGAAATGGTTGAAGGCGGGAGTAAGCGAGGACGGCGAGTGGTCGGAGACGGCAGTGGGTACTCCGCAAGGTTCGGTGATTTCACCGCTGCTGGCGAACGTGTATCTGCACTATGTCTTTGACTTGTGGGTAGAGGCCTGGCGGAAGAAGGCAGCGACCGGCGAGATGATCGTGGTCCGCTACGCCGACGATCTCGTGGTGGGGTTTGAGCATCGGACGGAAGCCGAGCAATTTCTCAGGCAGTTTGAGGAGCGGCTGGCAAAGTTTGGGCTGGAACTCCATAAGGAGAAAACGAGGCTGATCGAGTTTGGCAGGTTTGCTCAGGCGAACCGGCGACAACGGGGGGAGGGCGAACCAGAGAGCTTCGCGTTCCTGGGCTTCACGCATCGCTGCGGGCGGTCCAGTCGCGGCCACTATACGATCTGGCGGCAGACGGTGAGGAAGCGGCTGGAAGCGAAGCTGCAGCAAATCAAGCAGACGCTTCGAGCGCGGATGCACGAGCCGGTGCCGCACGTCGGCGAGTGGCTGGAGCGTGTAGTCGAAGGGTTCAACCAATACCACGCGGTCCCGGGCAACTGGGCGAGCCTGCACCGGTTTCGCGAACGAATCGGGCGCCTGTGGTGGCACGTTCTGAAACGGCGCAGCCAAAAAGGCCGACTGGGCGCAGACCGGATGACTCGACTCTTCCAACGCTGGTTGCCCCGGCCCCGGTTGTACCATCCCTATCCCGAGGTTCGCTTTGACGACAGGCATCCGAGGTAGGAGCCGTATGCGGTAATACCGCCCGTACGGATCTGTGCGGGGGGCAGCCAGTGATGGCCGTCCCTACCGCGACCCTTTCCGTAGATTTCTGTTCCGAGGGTTGGAAAAAGTGAGAGCGGAGTGGCAAATGATCTGCATGGCGATGAACGTGTGGAAGCTGCACCGCCACCAACCGCAAGTGGTGCTTGCGTGAGGCTGAGATAGGGCCCGAATTCTTGAAAACACCGGCCTAATTTAGCGCTCAATCGCATCGGGAGGCGCAGTTGGATCGGTTGTCGGAAGGAACGATCGCCGGGAGGCGCCCCGGACGCCGCCTGGGCCAGGTTTCGCGGTGGATTTCATTCCGACAGGCTCTCAGGCTGTCGCATTTCCCGGGCGGCTGCACGACGGCGGCCGCAGGGTACTGTCGCAGGACGGCGCCCCCGCTTCGGCCGCAGGCCGAGGAGGGGGTCGGGGGGAGGAGGTCAAGAGACGCTCCATTTGCACGGACGAGACGCCCGTAGGGCGGCGAAGGACGTGCGGGTCCTTGTCTCCCCCAGTCAGCCGCGGAGTGGGTCCGGGCGGGGGCGCGTAGCTCCTGCCCGTCAGTTTGTTTCTGCTTCGGAGAGGATCGGATCAAGGGGCTTGCGGTGGCCGGCGTTGCGTTCGAACTGATGCGTCCCAGTGGCAATTGTCAGGGCTGGAATCAGGATGGCGTGGTGCGAATTACTTACTTGTTGAGGCGCAGGGTGAGCCGCATACTATTGACGCTGCGTGGCTTATGCGCCTTGCGAGGCGACCAGACGGATCTCGGAAGTACATGCCAAAACCCAGGCGAAGTGCTCGGAGTCATCTATAAAGTCCGTTCTTTCAATTACTTACGAAGCGGGACGGGTCAGGCTGTCGCCTTTCTGTCAGGGGCCTGCGGATTGAGTTGAGGGCGCCTGCGGCGCCGTCATTGAGCCCCCACTGGCGCGGCCCCCAGAGGGTGCCTTGCCTGCGGCCGTTATGTCGCAGCCGGCGCCGGGCGGGTCTCCATCAATTTCATCAGGTGTAGTGGCGGCGCCGGCAACTCCGCACGGCCGCTTACTGTTTGCATCCGCCACGCAATACCCATTCTGGGGTGGCTTGTCACGCCTTCAGACGATGCGTAGCATCGTTCTTCTGCTTCGGGCTTCCGCTACCGCCACTATCCCAACCCGCGAAGACTGGCGGTCAGCGAAGCGCCGCCGCCTCGTTGCTCGGCGGCGGGCTCTGCCAAGACCTCTCGTTACTTTCCGACCCGGCCCCCATTGCGAAGCCAGTGGCCAGCAGCCTTGACGTACGAGTATCTGTACTCCGACGCATTACTCGGGGGGCTTCCGCCGCCACCTATCCAGTACCTGATCCGCACGCAACGACCACGCTGCAAGTGATCAACAGGAACACTGAACTGCATCGAACCGGCTGGTGCTATCGGAACGACGGAATATGTATGGAGCCGTGAGTAGCCAATCAGCGGCTCTGAGGCCGATTTCGCCGAGGCGGGAGTCAGGCTGTGCGGACACACGCCGTCCTCAAAGACATCATGAAGCAAAGCACTGTCATTCCGTCGCGAGCTGAGATCGAATGCTTCTACGAAGATCTCCTCGCTACCACGATTCGCCAGGCGAAGGAATACGCGCAGCGGCGCTTCTCCGGTAAACGGGGGCTCGTGGCTTCTGACAGCAACCACACTCAACATGATTCTCGGATCGCTGGTCTGTTCGATTGGATAACGCTCAGCCGATAGACCCAAGCCGCTGATTGCTAAAAACATCCACAAGCTGGTCAAGGCGTTCATTGTCACCTCCGACGGCGCGGATCGGAGTACATCCGTGTCCGGCTAGCGGGAGTCAACCCATAAAGCCCGCCAGCAGCAGGCGGCACAGCGAGCATCCGGTTAATCGAGTTCGTTACATTGGCTTCGGGCCAGCCCGGAAACCAGTTCAGATACGGAGTGCCTCCCATCGTGATTGGCCGGTACATGTAACCGCTCGCCTCCCCTCGCCCTGCTGCGAGCAAGTAGTCGCCTTCGACGATCGAAGCTTGGACACGATAGGCATTGAATTCGCTCTGGTAGAGTAACGGGTGTTTCGCCTCCGCAAAACCCGCAGCAGTCCAGGCAGACGCATCGCCAACGTGAACACCCTCGTGAGCAATCAGTCCTGAGCTCGAAGCAGCACCACCCGAGGCGAACGTTACCGTTATGTTCTGGCCAGTCGGATTGTCTCCGGTTTTGGCCCCCGGAGCTCCAAGTGCTACTGACCCTCCACCCTTCGTTTTCCCGATCTCAATCGTTACGCCATTGGCCTTTCCGGCACCGCCATACGCATCGATTGCAGCTTGTGCGTTCTTATACTGACTAGAACCCGCGCCGTACTTGTCCTTTACGGCGTTGGCGCTAGCTTGCGCGCTCTGGCGGGACGTTTCAAAGTCCTTGCACTGCTGCTCCGACATTGATGAACCACAAACGTACTGTCCGCTAGGATCTACAAAGACCAGTGGGTTGTTTCGAGCGTACGTGTAGAGGTTCCAGCTCTGCGGATCAGCAGGGTCCTGATCAGCAAACGGTGCATCCGGGCTCGTAAACCGCCCCTGCGCTCCTGAGAAATACCGGGCACCAAAATAGTCCAGCCCAGTCTCGGCATCGCGTTCTTTGCCGGTACTATGGGATCCTCTGCCGGAATCGTACAAGCAAACCGGCATCCCCTTTGTGCCCTGCGGGTTACTGGCCGGCTGCCATCTATAGGCTGTGGTGCCTAAACTCCAGACCCCCTGATGCGGGTTTCCGGCTAAGTGAATCGCTGTCGTTGATGTGTGGATGGGCCTGGGCAGAGGGGTCGCTACGGGCAAGACAAAGGACGCGGCGCGCTGTCTTTCTGCCAGCATCGGGTACCCACCAGTGTACCCTCTGGTGGCCCTGTGGCGGGCCTATTCGGTAGGTTCGTCGTCTTCGGCTTCTATCGCCTTCAGAAGCTCCTGACGGTCCGTTTCCACCACTTCCGGAAGACGGGCCGGGTGCGTCGCCCGGTGGATCTCCTGAAGCTGCCGGATCGCCACGTGCGTGTAGATCTGCGTCGTCTTCAGGTCCGCATGGCCCAGCATCGCCTGAATGAATCTTGTGTCGGCGCCACCCTCCAGCATCAGCGTCGCCATCGTGTGCCGAAACAAATGGCAGGCTCCGTGTTTTCCGACATTGGCCGCTTCCACGTAGCCTCGCACCACTTCGGTGAGATAGTCGAGCGAGAATGGCTCGCCGGCGTTGGACAGAAACACGATCCTGTCATCGGGCTCCGTGGCCAATTGCGGGCGGGCTTCCTCCAAGTACTTGCGCACCCAGGCCGCGGCACGGTCGCCCAGCGGAATCATGCGGTCTTTCTTGCCCTTGCCCTGGCGGATGGCTATCGTGCCGCGCTCCAGGTCCAAATCCCATAGCTTCAGATTCACCAGCTCCAGCCGCCGCATTCCGGTCGAGTACAACGTCTCGAGAATCGCTCGATCGCGCAGGCCCAGCGGGTCGTGTACGTTGGTCTGCTCGATCACCTGCTCCGCTTCCGAGGCCGTCAGAACAGCCTTCGGCAGCCGCATGCCCAGCCGGGGCAGTTCCAGCTCCGAGGCCGGATTGTGCAGGATGTGATGCTGCCGCGCCATCCACTTGAACCACACCCGCAACGGCACCAGGCGGTCATGCTGGCCCGTGAAGCTCAGCGGTTCGCCGTTCTTCTTGCGGTAGTGGAACACGTGGCGCTGGTAGCTCTCCAGCACCGTGCGCGTCACTTCCACAGGCTCGGTCAGGCCGCGCTCGTTACACCAATCGAGGAAGAAGCCGATGTGCACGCGGCGGTTCTTCACCGTGTACTCGGAGTAGTTCCGTACTCGCAGGTCTTCCAAGTGCTTCTCCAGCAGTGACGCCAGTGGAGTCGCCGGCACAACTGGCGGCTTCCGGCGCCGGGGCACGCGGGCCATCTCACCGGGCTCCTATGGCTAGGGTTACGACGCCGTTGACTCCCAGCCCGGTATCTGTGGTGTTTTGCGGTTCTCGCGCCAGAATGCCGTTTGCCCCTGTATTCATGCGGGTTTCCGTGGCCCGACCAGCCCCCGACAACACCCCGACCTGGGGCCGACTTGCCCCCGACTTCTCCTCTTCCAGCCCCGACCAGTTCAATTCATAGACGAAGGTTTGGCCCCGTCCGCCGTGATGGACGATCAGGTACTCCAGCTCTTCCAGCCGGTGCAGGTGCGTCTTCAACTGCGTGTGGCCCCAGCCGGTGTGGGCGCGCACATCGCGGCCCAGCAAACGGCGCGTCTGCGCCGGCAGCTCATCCAGCGAGCGCCGCATCAGTTCGTCCATGAGTTCCTGCGCCTTGGCGATGTCTGCCCGCGTCACCTCGATAAAGGAAAGCCCCTGGCTCGTCCTCACCGGGCGCTGGTGCTGGTGCAGCAGTGCGATCGCGCGGATCAGAGTCAGGTACTTCATGTGGTCGCGCCGCATGCGTGTCAGCGCATCGGGAAACGTCAGCTCGTCGACGAACGGGTTCACCACGAACAACGGCTTCAGTAGGCGTTGCGCGTTCTGGTGCATCTTGATCAGCGTGGCCCGCTGCTGCCGGCGGACCAGGCCTTCCAGCGTCTGCTGTTCGCGCTGCAGCCGGTGGATCGCCTGTGTCTGCTCGCGATCCTCGTTCACCGCCAGCACGAGGCAGCGGTTCAGCAGTTCCTCGTCGATGTCGATGGCGGTCGTGGTCAGGAACATCATCACCGGACCTTCGACTCGGTACTGATGCGTGACGAGCTTGCCCGTCGCCGGGTCCTTGCCGGTGGACGCGATGGAGAGCACACCTTCGCTTTGCAGCAGCTTCAGCGCGTAAGCGGCGCGGCTCGCGCCTTCCTCTTCGGCAATGGCCAGCACCTTGTGTCTCAGGTCCATGCTGCCCATGTAGTAGAGCGACTGCTCCGTCATCGCCGAAAACCGGATGCACTCCTCGGCCGGCACGAAGGCCAGCACCGCATCCATGAGCGTGCTCTTGCCCGCGGCCGACGACGACTGCACCAGCACCGCCAGCGGCGATTCCAGATGACGCGAAACCGCGGCCAGATAACCGATAAGCTTGTTGCTCTTCTCGCCCACCAGACCGCAGCGGTCGAAGTCTTCGACGATGCGCTCCAGCAGGCGCGGGTCCTTCAACAGCGTGAGCGCTTCGGCGCGTTCTTCCTCGCTGAGTTCCACTTCCGGTTTCGCTGGTTCCAGTGCCTTGCGGATCTGCTCCGATTGCAAGCGTTCCAGCGCCAGGAAGACTTGCCCCACGTCCTTGCGGAGGATGTCTTCCTTCAGGCCCAGCTCTTCGGCGGCGCGCTTGATGAAGGCGGCACGTTGGCGGTCGGTCTGCAGGTCGAGCGTATCGACGTGAAAGTCCTCCTGCCTCGACACCAGCACGTTCACCTTCATGACCTCGGGGCTGAGGTTTTTGGCCAGGCCTCGAATGCGATAGCGGCGGTCGCCGCGTGGAATCAGGACTTCGTCCCCGTTGACGAGGACTTCCGGCTCAGCGGCGAAAGGAATCACGGGCGGTGGTGCTTCTGCCGGCGTGGCCTCCACTTCCGGCTCGGCGCTTTTCTCTTGAGCCGCCGGCTTTGGACCTTCCCACCACGTGGCGCGGTTCAGCAACACAGCCAGGCTCTCGCCGGTCCGCGCGTATTCGTTGGCGTCCAGCCCCTTCGGGAACAGCACGCGATGCGAACCAATGCCGAGGGCGAGCAGTTCTTCTTTTAGCCGCTCGGCCGCCACGTCGCCGGCCTCATCGCGGTCATACGCGATCCAGACTTGCTGAACGCCGTGCTTCTGAAACGCGGTCCGGTGATCGTCCGTGAAGCCGTTGACGCCGTAGCTGGCCGTCACATTGCGGAACCCCGCGCACCAGAACGTCAGCGCGTCGATGATCGACTCGCACAGGATGATCTCCTTCGCGTAGATCTCCGTCACGTTGCCGGCCAGATCGATCACAGGAAACACGACCGACCCCATGAAGTGCTCATGCCCGCTCTCGCGCAGGATGCCTAACCGCTGCAGGCGTCCGCGCAGATCGGCGCCGGCCTTCCGGTTCCTGTCCGGCAGCGTCAGCCCGAGCGTGCGATTGGCGAAGCCCAGTTGGAAGCGGTCCATCATCTCCGGGTGCGTGAGGCCGCGGCTCTCCAGATACCGCAGTGCTTCCGGCGACTCGCCCAGGGTCTTGTGATAGAAGCTGACGACATCGCGCAACGTCTGCCGATCGTCGGCGTCCAGCGCCACCGGGGCTTCGAGCTTTACCGCGGTTCCTTTGCGAACGACGTGGCCGTCTCCGGCGGCTAAAGAGGGATGATCGGCGCGCAGCAGTTCCGCCGCATGCCGGAAGCTGACGCCCTTGGTCCGCATCACCCAATCAAGCGTCGATCCGCCCACGTTGCAGGCGCCCAGGCAGTGCCACAGGTTTGTCTTCGGCGAAACAACGAGCGAAGGCGTCTTGTCGTCGTGAAACGGACACCGTCCGATCAGTTCCGCGCCATGCCGTTGCAGTTCCACTCCGAAGCCCAGCACCAGCCGCTCGATGGGGATTTCTCTTTTTAGCCGCTCAAGCTCTGAGTCCGGGATGCGTGCCATCGGATCTCCTTTTTGTGGCTTGGCGGCCTTTTACGCCGAAACTTGTCAAGTCACACATATGATACTATTGTCGTAACATATGGAATCCTTAGCGGTCAATCCGATCTCACCGGTTTCTTATGCTGCGGTTGTGCCCCCGCGCCACACAGAGAACGGCTTTGCCCAGCGTTTAGCGGCTCTCCGCAAAGAGAAGAGCTTGACGCAGCAGCAACTATCGGAACGTGTAGGTGTCCACGTACAGCAGCTAAAACGCTACGAAGCGGGCTCTTCTCAGCCCACCCTGGACGTGATTCGAAACCTGGCCGTCGCTCTGGGCGCTACGGCCGATCAGTTGTTGTTTGGCAAGGATGAACGCGGCCCCGATGACGACCTGCGTTTGCAGTTCGAAGCCGTCTCGCGGTTTTCCGCCGAGGAGAAGAAAGTCATCAAGTCGCTGCTCGACAGCATGATTCTGACGCACGAGGCCCGCCGCTGGTCGTCGGGTAGCGGCTGAGGAGAAAACAGCTTTCCGAGCAGCCGTGCGGAGCTGCCGGCGCCGCCACAATTCCTGACCAACCAACGAACACCCGCCCGGCGCCGGCTGCGACATAGCGGCGCGGGCAAGGCCCCCTTGGGGGGCCGCGCCAGTGGGGCGTAACGACGGCGCCGCAGGCGCCATCGATTTTGTCCGCAGGCCCCTGGGGGGCCGAGGACTGGGGGCGACCAAAGACGGGAAGTTTGCATAAACGCGCGTTATCGGCCGCCGCCGAAGGAGTGCCGGAGCTGGAGGCGCAGCCGGAAGCGGAGGCCACCGAAATAGGAACCGGCCGACGATAACGGCCGATTATGTAAATCTTCCCCACCTTGCGCCGCAGGCTGGCTCCTACCCAGATGAAGACGTCCAGGCGGCCGCCGGCGTGCCCTCGCCGTCAATTCGGGCGGCTGCACGAGGGCGGCCGCAGGGTACTGTCGCAGGAGGGCGCCCCCGCTTCGGCCGCAGGCCGAGGAGGGGGTCGGGGGGAAGAGATCAAGAGACGCTCCATTTGCACGGACGAGACGCCCGTAGGGCGGCGAAGGACGTGCGGGTCCTTGTTGCCCCCAGTCAGCCGCGGAGTGGGTCCGGGCGGGGGCGCGCAGCTCCTGCCCGTCAGTTTGTTTCTGCTTCGGAGAGGATCAGATCAAGGGGTTTGTGGTGGCCGGCGTTTCGTTCGAACTGATGCGTCCCAGCGGCAATTGTGATGGCTGGAATCAGGATAGCCTGGGTCGAATTACTTGCTCATTGAGCCGCAGCGTGAGCCGGATGCTGTTGATGCTGTGTCACTTATGCGTCTGGCGAGGCTGCTGGACGGATCCCGGCAGTAGAGGCCAAAACCCAGGCGAAGCGCTCGGAGCTCCCATAACCTCTGTTCGTTCAATTACTTACGAAGTGGGACGGGTCAGGCTGTCGCCTTTCCACGCATGGCAGATGAACCGCTGCCGCTCGGGGCAGTGAGTTCTGAGTAAATACAGCACAAGCTGCCCATGGCGAAGACTATCACGCGGTTTTGAAAAGTGAAAATAGCTCTTTGATTCGGTCCACAGATGCGTACTCCATGTAGGTCGCCATTACGCCTCTAATGAAGTATGCTTCGTCTGGGGGCGCCCACATATTTCCCTGGAGCCTAATGTTGTGAGCAAGGTCAAGTTCACGTGCAGCTAATTCATAGGCCCCAGCCCCTATGTCGGCCAGCGCGTTTGAGATGGCCCAAATCAGTATTCGCGCGTAGACATTTTGGTTTACAGACTCTGCCGCAGATTGTCGAATCTCAACAAGTAATTTCTGATCTCGCGCATCACACTTTGTTGCGAGGAGCCGATTCCTTACTATTGCTAGATCAAGCGTGGTATCCATAAATCACTCGTCTCCATCAATGTAAATCTGTGGGTGAAAGATAGCCTTTGTAGGGCAGCGTCACTTGCTGGGCTGGCACTTCGCGAATGCCCAGTTGCTTCGCTGCCTCAACTCGATGATGTCCGTCAACGATGAACTTCTTTCCTTCATATTCAACATACTTGACGGTTTCTTTGATACCCTCTTTGCTAATCGATTCCTTGAGTGCACTGAATGCCCTCTTACTCTTGGTCAGCTCATGGGTCGCAGTTAATTCCCACGTTTTAACCAGTTGTCGTTCGCCTCCGCCTGGAGTCAGCAATCCCAGAATGCCGCCCAAGTCTACTCCGAACTCTTCGTTTTTGGAGGAAGGTGACAACCCTAGAGCATGTTCAGCTTGGTCAACATTTGCGTCCGGGGCTCCTCCTAATCGCATAAGCTCGAATATATCCGTCAGAAATCCCTTCACTACGCCAACTGCCCTTTCACGCTGGGGATTGCCGCGGCTAATTGGCAAGGGTCCAATCTTCGGCTCATCTCTAAGCACTTCGTCCGGATTGGAGCTGTCGGAGCAAGACGCGAGATCCTTGTTAAAACAAACAGCTCGCCCGGTAGGATCCATGTATCGCAACGGATTGTTGCGAGCGTAACTATATAGGTTCCAACTTTGAGGATCTGCCGAATTCTGATCAGCGAAGGGCAAGTCCGGGCTCGTAAACCTCCCCTGCGCCCCCGAGAAGTACCGCGCCCCGAAGTAATCGAGGCCGGTTTCGGCATCCCGTTCTTTGCCGGTACTATGGGATCCTCTGCCGGAATCGTACAAGCAAACCGGCATCCCCTTTGTGCCCTGCGGGTTACTGGCCGGCTGCCATCTATAGGCTGTGGTGCCTAAACTCCAGACCCCCTGATGCGGGTTTCCGGCTAAGTGAATCGCTGTCGTTGATGTGTGGATGGGCCTGGGCAGAGGGGTCGCTACGGGCAAGACAAAGGACGCGGCGCGCTGTCTTTCTGCCAGCATCGGGTACCCACCAGTGTACCCTCTGGTGGCCCTGTGGCGGGCCTATTCGGTAGGTTCGTCGTCTTCGGCTTCTATCGCCTTCAGAAGCTCCTGACGGTCCGTTTCCACCACTTCCGGAAGACGGGCCGGGTGCGTCGCCCGGTGGATCTCCTGAAGCTGCCGGATCGCCACGTGCGTGTAGATCTGCGTCGTCTTCAGGTCCGCATGGCCCAGCATCGCCTGAATGAATCTTGTGTCGGCGCCACCCTCCAGCATCAGCGTCGCCATCGTGTGCCGAAACAAATGGCAGGCTCCGTGTTTTCCGACATTGGCCGCTTCCACGTAGCCTCGCACCACTTCGGTGAGATAGTCGAGCGAGAATGGCTCGCCGGCGTTGGACAGAAACACGATCCTGTCATCGGGCTCCGTGGCCAATTGCGGGCGGGCTTCCTCCAAGTACTTGCGCACCCAGGCCGCGGCACGGTCGCCCAGCGGAATCATGCGGTCTTTCTTGCCCTTGCCCTGGCGGATGGCTATCGTGCCGCGCTCCAGGTCCAAATCCCATAGCTTCAGATTCACCAGCTCCAGCCGCCGCATTCCGGTCGAGTACAACGTCTCGAGAATCGCTCGATCGCGCAGGCCCAGCGGGTCGTGTACGTTGGTCTGCTCGATCACCTGCTCCGCTTCCGAGGCCGTCAGAACAGCCTTCGGCAGCCGCATGCCCAGCCGGGGCAGTTCCAGCTCCGAGGCCGGATTGTGCAGGATGTGATGCTGCCGCGCCATCCACTTGAACCACACCCGCAACGGCACCAGGCGGTCATGCTGGCCCGTGAAGCTCAGCGGTTCGCCGTTCTTCTTGCGGTAGTGGAACACGTGGCGCTGGTAGCTCTCCAGCACCGTGCGCGTCACTTCCACAGGCTCGGTCAGGCCGCGCTCGTTACACCAATCGAGGAAGAAGCCGATGTGCACGCGGCGGTTCTTCACCGTGTACTCGGAGTAGTTCCGTACTCGCAGGTCTTCCAAGTGCTTCTCCAGCAGTGACGCCAGTGGAGTCGCCGGCACAACTGGCGGCTTCCGGCGCCGGGGCACGCGGGCCATCTCACCGGGCTCCTATGGCTAGGGTTACGACGCCGTTGACTCCCAGCCCGGTATCTGTGGTGTTTTGCGGTTCTCGCGCCAGAATGCCGTTTGCCCCTGTATTCATGCGGGTTTCCGTGGCCCGACCAGCCCCCGACAACACCCCGACCTGGGGCCGACTTGCCCCCGACTTCTCCTCTTCCAGCCCCGACCAGTTCAATTCATAGACGAAGGTTTGGCCCCGTCCGCCGTGATGGACGATCAGGTACTCCAGCTCTTCCAGCCGGTGCAGGTGCGTCTTCAACTGCGTGTGGCCCCAGCCGGTGTGGGCGCGCACATCGCGGCCCAGCAAACGGCGCGTCTGCGCCGGCAGCTCATCCAGCGAGCGCCGCATCAGTTCGTCCATGAGTTCCTGCGCCTTGGCGATGTCTGCCCGCGTCACCTCGATAAAGGAAAGCCCCTGGCTCGTCCTCACCGGGCGCTGGTGCTGGTGCAGCAGTGCGATCGCGCGGATCAGAGTCAGGTACTTCATGTGGTCGCGCCGCATGCGTGTCAGCGCATCGGGAAACGTCAGCTCGTCGACGAACGGGTTCACCACGAACAACGGCTTCAGTAGGCGTTGCGCGTTCTGGTGCATCTTGATCAGCGTGGCCCGCTGCTGCCGGCGGACCAGGCCTTCCAGCGTCTGCTGTTCGCGCTGCAGCCGGTGGATCGCCTGTGTCTGCTCGCGATCCTCGTTCACCGCCAGCACGAGGCAGCGGTTCAGCAGTTCCTCGTCGATGTCGATGGCGGTCGTGGTCAGGAACATCATCACCGGACCTTCGACTCGGTACTGATGCGTGACGAGCTTGCCCGTCGCCGGGTCCTTGCCGGTGGACGCGATGGAGAGCACACCTTCGCTTTGCAGCAGCTTCAGCGCGTAAGCGGCGCGGCTCGCGCCTTCCTCTTCGGCAATGGCCAGCACCTTGTGTCTCAGGTCCATGCTGCCCATGTAGTAGAGCGACTGCTCCGTCATCGCCGAAAACCGGATGCACTCCTCGGCCGGCACGAAGGCCAGCACCGCATCCATGAGCGTGCTCTTGCCCGCGGCCGACGACGACTGCACCAGCACCGCCAGCGGCGATTCCAGATGACGCGAAACCGCGGCCAGATAACCGATAAGCTTGTTGCTCTTCTCGCCCACCAGACCGCAGCGGTCGAAGTCTTCGACGATGCGCTCCAGCAGGCGCGGGTCCTTCAACAGCGTGAGCGCTTCGGCGCGTTCTTCCTCGCTGAGTTCCACTTCCGGTTTCGCTGGTTCCAGTGCCTTGCGGATCTGCTCCGATTGCAAGCGTTCCAGCGCCAGGAAGACTTGCCCCACGTCCTTGCGGAGGATGTCTTCCTTCAGGCCCAGCTCTTCGGCGGCGCGCTTGATGAAGGCGGCACGTTGGCGGTCGGTCTGCAGGTCGAGCGTATCGACGTGAAAGTCCTCCTGCCTCGACACCAGCACGTTCACCTTCATGACCTCGGGGCTGAGGTTTTTGGCCAGGCCTCGAATGCGATAGCGGCGGTCGCCGCGTGGAATCAGGACTTCGTCCCCGTTGACGAGGACTTCCGGCTCAGCGGCGAAAGGAATCACGGGCGGTGGTGCTTCTGCCGGCGTGGCCTCCACTTCCGGCTCGGCGCTTTTCTCTTGAGCCGCCGGCTTTGGACCTTCCCACCACGTGGCGCGGTTCAGCAACACAGCCAGGCTCTCGCCGGTCCGCGCGTATTCGTTGGCGTCCAGCCCCTTCGGGAACAGCACGCGATGCGAACCAATGCCGAGGGCGAGCAGTTCTTCTTTTAGCCGCTCGGCCGCCACGTCGCCGGCCTCATCGCGGTCATACGCGATCCAGACTTGCTGAACGCCGTGCTTCTGAAACGCGGTCCGGTGATCGTCCGTGAAGCCGTTGACGCCGTAGCTGGCCGTCACATTGCGGAACCCCGCGCACCAGAACGTCAGCGCGTCGATGATCGACTCGCACAGGATGATCTCCTTCGCGTAGGTCTGCGTCACCTTGCCGGCCAGATCGATCACAGGAAACACGACCGACCCCATGAAGTGCTCATGCCCGCTCTCGCGCAGGATGCCTAACCGCTGCAGGCGTCCGCGCAGATCGGCGCCGGCCTTCCGGTTCCTGTCCGGCAGCGTCAGCCCGAGCGTGCGATTGGCGAAGCCCAGTTGGAAGCGGTCCATCATCTCCGGGTGCGTGAGGCCGCGGCTCTCCAGATACCGCAGTGCTTCCGGCGACTCGCCCAGGGTCTTGTGATAGAAGCTGACGACATCGCGCAACGTCTGCCGATCGTCGGCGTCCAGCGCCACCGGGGCTTCGAGCTTTACCGCGGTTCCTTTGCGAACGACGTGGCCGTCTCCGGCGGCTAAAGAGGGATGATCGGCGCGCAGCAGTTCCGCCGCATGCCGGAAGCTGACGCCCTTGGTCCGCATCACCCAATCAAGCGTCGATCCGCCCACGTTGCAGGCGCCCAGGCAGTGCCACAGGTTTGTCTTCGGCGAAACAACGAGCGAAGGCGTCTTGTCGTCGTGAAACGGACACCGTCCGATCAGTTCCGCGCCATGCCGTTGCAGTTCCACTCCGAAGCCCAGCACCAGCCGCTCGATGGGGATTTCTCTTTTTAGCCGCTCAAGCTCTGAGTCCGGGATGCGTGCCATCGGATCTCCTTTTTGTGGCTTGGCGGCCTTTTACGCCGAAACTTGTCAAGTCACACATATGATACTATTGTCGTAACATATGGAATCCTTAGCGGTCAATCCGATCTCACCGGTTTCTTATGCTGCGGTTGTGCCCCCGCGCCACACAGAGAACGGCTTTGCCCAGCGTTTAGCGGCTCTCCGCAAAGAGAAGAGCTTGACGCAGCAGCAACTATCGGAACGTGTAGGTGTCCACGTACAGCAGCTAAAACGCTACGAAGCGGGCTCTTCTCAGCCCACCCTGGACGTGATTCGAAACCTGGCCGTCGCTCTGGGCGCTACGGCCGATCAGTTGTTGTTTGGCAAGGATGAACGCGGCCCCGATGACGACCTGCGTTTGCAGTTCGAAGCCGTCTCGCGGTTTTCCGCCGAGGAGAAGAAAGTCATCAAGTCGCTGCTCGACAGCATGATTCTGACGCACGAGGCCCGCCGCTGGTCGTCGGGTAGCGGCTGAGGAGAAAACAGCTTTCCGAGCAGCCGTGCGGAGCTGCCGGCGCCGCCACAATTCCTGACCAACCAACGAACACCCGCCCGGCGCCGGCTGCGACATAGCGGCGCGGGCAAGGCCCCCTTGGGGGGCCGCGCCAGTGGGGCGTAACGACGGCGCCGCAGGCGCCATCGATTTTGTCCGCAGGCCCCTGGGGGGCCGAGGACTGGGGGCGACCAAAGACGGGAAGTTTGCATAAACGCGCGTTATCGGCCGCCGCCGAAGGAGTGCCGGAGCTGGAGGCGCAGCCGGAAGCGGAGGCCACCGAAATAGGAACCGGCCGACGATAACGGCCGATTATGTAAATCTTCCCCACCTTGCGCCGCAGGCTGGCTCCTACCCAGATGAAGACGTCCAGGCGGCCGCCGGCGTGCCCTCGCCGTCAATTCGGGCGGCTGCACGAGGGCGGCCGCAGGGTACTGTCGCAGGAGGGCGCCCCCGCTTCGGCCGCAGGCCGAGGAGGGGGTCGGGGGGAAGAGATCAAGAGACGCTCCATTTGCACGGACGAGACGCCCGTAGGGCGGCGAAGGACGTGCGGGTCCTTGTTGCCCCCAGTCAGCCGCGGAGTGGGTCCGGGCGGGGGCGCGCAGCTCCTGCCCGTCAGTTTGTTTCTGCTTCGGAGAGGATCAGATCAAGGGGTTTGTGGTGGCCGGCGTTTCGTTCGAACTGATGCGTCCCAGCGGCAATTGTGATGGCTGGAATCAGGATAGCCTGGGTCGAATTACTTGCTCATTGAGCCGCAGCGTGAGCCGGATGCTGTTGATGCTGTGTCACTTATGCGTCTGGCGAGGCTGCTGGACGGATCCCGGCAGTAGAGGCCAAAACCCAGGCGAAGCGCTCGGAGCTCCCATAACCTCTGTTCGTTCAATTACTTACGAAGTGGGACGGGTCAGGCTGTCGCCTTTCCACGCATGGCAGATGAACCGCTGCCGCTCGGGGCAGTGAGTTCTGAGTAAATACAGCACAAGCTGCCCATGGCGAAGACTATCACGCGGTTTTGAAAAGTGAAAATAGCTCTTTGATTCGGTCCACAGATGCGTACTCCATGTAGGTCGCCATTACGCCTCTAATGAAGTATGCTTCGTCTGGGGGCGCCCACATATTTCCCTGGAGCCTAATGTTGTGAGCAAGGTCAAGTTCACGTGCAGCTAATTCATAGGCCCCAGCCCCTATGTCGGCCAGCGCGTTTGAGATGGCCCAAATCAGTATTCGCGCGTAGACATTTTGGTTTACAGACTCTGCCGCAGATTGTCGAATCTCAACAAGTAATTTCTGATCTCGCGCATCACACTTTGTTGCGAGGAGCCGATTCCTTACTATTGCTAGATCAAGCGTGGTATCCATAAATCACTCGTCTCCATCAATGTAAATCTGTGGGTGAAAGATAGCCTTTGTAGGGCAGCGTCACTTGCTGGGCTGGCACTTCGCGAATGCCCAGTTGCTTCGCTGCCTCAACTCGATGATGTCCGTCAACGATGAACTTCTTTCCTTCATATTCAACATACTTGACGGTTTCTTTGATACCCTCTTTGCTAATCGATTCCTTGAGTGCACTGAATGCCCTCTTACTCTTGGTCAGCTCATGGGTCGCAGTTAATTCCCACGTTTTAACCAGTTGTCGTTCGCCTCCGCCTGGAGTCAGCAATCCCAGAATGCCGCCCAAGTCTACTCCGAACTCTTCGTTTTTGGAGGAAGGTGACAACCCTAGAGCATGTTCAGCTTGGTCAACATTTGCGTCCGGGGCTCCTCCTAATCGCATAAGCTCGAATATATCCGTCAGAAATCCCTTCACTACGCCAACTGCCCTTTCACGCTGGGGATTGCCGCGGCTAATTGGCAAGGGTCCAATCTTCGGCTCATCTCTAAGCACTTCGTCCGGATTGGAGCTGTCGGAGCAAGACGCGAGATCCTTGTTAAAACAAACAGCTCGCCCGGTAGGATCCATGTATCGCAACGGATTGTTGCGAGCGTAACTATATAGGTTCCAACTTTGAGGATCTGCCGAATTCTGATCAGCGAAGGGCAAGTCCGGGCTCGTAAACCTCCCCTGCGCCCCCGAGAAGTACCGCGCCCCGAAGTAATCGAGGCCGGTTTCGGCATCCCGTTCTTTGCCGGTGAACCGGTGGCTCACCGCATCCGCTCCCGGGCAAGAATGCGGGCGCGCCGCGATTGCCGGCGCGAGCTCAGATTCGCTGGGCAGATGGTCTTGGCGGGGTATGATCGAGGCCGGGGTGCGGTGCTGCGAACCAGCCACGCTGTTGTACTTCCCAGCCAACGCGCTCTCCCGGTCGTACACGTAGACGGACGCTACTGCCCGCCAGGCCTTCGTCTTACGCCGGTCACCGTCATCGTAGCTGTAGGTCGTCGTATTGCCTCTGAACGTTGCCGACTTCCACCGCTGTCCGATGTTGTACGAGGAGGCACACCTGACCACCGCCGTCTGATTGCCAGAGTCTTCGGGATCGTAAACCGCGCTATTCCCCTGGAGCCGTTTGATCGTGCCGAAGTTGCCCTTCGCCTGCAGGATCGACGACTCTGTCAGGCCGGAGGGACACACCGAGCTAACCCGCTGGTTTCCGAACCAGTCATAGCCGAAGACTTCGATCCAGGCCGTCGTTCCGGTCAGGGTTTCCGCGGCACGCGTCAAGCGATTCGCCAAGCCATCGCAGAACGGCTGCAGGCAGGGTTTCTCCCCGGTGGTCAGGGTGTGGGTCGCCACGGTCCCATTATTGCCTGCATGGTGAGCTCATTTGGGCCCGGCTCCGCCCGAGTGGGGCTGGGCAGTTGCTATGCCTGCGGCCGCAGGATGCTGACCGGACGGCCGGGTCTCACGGACTGCCCCGCTTTGCTGCCCGAAGAGGGAAGGGCCCCTCCCACTGTGAAGCGGCAGGGGCCCGGGGGCGGAGAGACTCTGATTTGGTTGGGTGGGCTAGATGGGCAGCCGGTCTTTGGCATCCGACCATTTGTTGGGGATCTTGCCGCCTACGATCCAGTGGGAACTGGGTTCGTTGTCGAAGCAGACGAAAGCTTCCTGCTCGCTGATCCACTTCGTGAAGAGGGGGAAACGGGGTCCGGCGTGCTCGCGATAGCAGATCACGATTTCGTTCATCAGGCTCGCCTTGGGCACGGTGGGCAGGATCGACCGGTAATCGAGCGCCTTGTTGAAGCGCTCCTTGTCCTTGCCGGTGAGTTGTCCATCCTTGCCGGGGATTTGCTTGATCCCGTAGCGGAATTTCACGTGATCGTCGGTGGGCGCAATGTTGTGGAGGCCGGCTCCGATGTCGGCCGAGTCGGCCAGTTTCAGGCGGGTCATGCGGCGGCGCAGTTCGACCACGCGGGTGTAGATCTCGGGCCGCGCGAGGCGCTCGGCTTTCGCCATGCTGTTCAAGAGGTGAAAGAGCGCCATGTCTTCGGGCTCGGCGAGGGGCATGAAGATGGTGGTGCGCACGGCGAGTTCGCCCCATTTCCAACGGACCTGTTTTGTGATGAGCGGCACCATGGGGCTGCACAAGGATCCGCTGAGGTCGTGCAGACCGTGTCTGTATTTCAACCGCTCTCCTTCGTGCATACCGAAGTTGGCGGGATTCATGCGTTCTTTCAGGCTGTCGGTGCCGGTCCGGTAGCGTTCCGCCGGATAGAGTTGCTTCTCGATATCGCCGTGGCGCGCGCCGAAAGCGATGTCGGCGGTTTTTCCTCCGTAATCGCCGTAAGTCTGCGACTCGGTGCCCTGGCGGACCGTCATGCGCCCGCCGCGGAAGGCTGCCTCAAACGTGTCGCGCTCCTCCCAACTCTTGTATGCAGCCCACCAGGCATTGATCATTCTCAGTGTGGTGCGGGATTCGCTCTGTTTGAAGGCATCGCCGCTGTTTAACTGAAACGTCAGCGCCCTTCTTGTGAATTGTAGTGACACAGCTTTGTCCTTTCGACAGCAAGCATCCACCCAGGGGACCGGGATGAGAGGAAGGATTCGCGCGGCCTCCGAGCCGCCAGGGCAGGGATACGGATTCTCAAAGACTCCTCCGCGAGCCGCGCGCGATCAGCGGTTCCACGCAATGCGGGCAGCTCCCGCGCCGTCTACGAGACGGGCTGCCACCATGACCGTGCAACCGGCACCAGGGGCGCACCCTGGAAGGGGCGCAGCGGGGTCAATTGACGGCAGTTCTTTGCTTTCTTTTCTCCGATTGTCCGGCGGGGTTGTTCTTCCCGGCGTCCCAGCTACGGGGTAGTATACACCCGGGTGTTCGTGCGGGCGCCCGCGCTGGCGCGGTGTCGCGCGAGTGGGCGGGCGAGGGCGGTGCAACGGGATGGCCGTTCGGGGCGGACCCGACTTGGTGACAGACAGTGGGCGGAGGGAGCCTGTCAGGGTTCGCCGGGCTTCCTCCTTTCGTCGTGCGGGTGGCCGCGATTGTCGTCGGTGGTTAGGTTCTGTGTTCGTCGCTGGTGGTGCGGGCGTCTTCCTTGCTGCGGCGGGTCCTGGGCGATGCCCAGGGGAATGCTGGAGGGGGGGAGTGGATTGCTTCGAGAGAAGCTTGCTTCCGGAAGGGGACGCCCGCGGCCCGGCGGCTTGATGTCACAACGGCGGAGGCTCGTTCGTCATGAAGGTAGAAGTTGCAAAAAGGAGACCCGCTATGAGAAGCAAACTGAACATCTTCGCTGCTGCCCCTTCCCTGGTGAAGGAGTGGCAACAAGCCATGCTCTCGCTCTCTGCCTCGTCCAGCCTGGAGCCCAGCCTGACGGAACTGGTGCGGCTGCGCGCCTCACAGATCAACGGCTGCGCCAACTGCCTGAACCTCCATGCCGCGGAGGCACGCGAGCGGGGCGAGACCGAGCAGCGCATCTATGTGCTGCCAGGGTGGCGCGAGGCTCCCTGCTACACCGAGCGGGAACGGGCCGCGCTGGGCTGGACCGAGGCGCTGACGCGGCTCTCGGAGGGCCGGGGGCACGAGAGTGCCTACGAAGCCCTGAGGGCTCATTTCACGGAGGAAGAACAGGTGAAGCTCACGTTGACGATCAATATCATCAACGGGTGGAACCGGATCGTTGTCGGCTTCGGATTGTGGGCGGAGCCGGCGGAGGTCAAGGCCATGGCCCAGCAGTTCGCTGCCCAGGAGGCCGTCGCCTGATGAGCGGCACGGGTACAGAGGACGCGGCGGCGGTCTTTGGTCCGCTGCGCCCGAAGCTCGTGCGCGTTGCGTACCGCATGCTCGGCTCCGTCGCGGATGCCGAGGATGCGGTGCAGGAGACCTTCCTGCGGTGGATGGGGGTCGAGCGCGGCAGCGTGCGGGAGCCCGAGGCGTTCCTGCGACGCACGGTGACCCGCGTTTGCCTGGATCAGCTCAAGTCAGCGCGACGCCAGCGGGAAACCTATATTGGCCCGTGGCTGCCGGATCCGGTCGTCGAGGAGGACGAGGTGGAAGATGTCACCTTGCCGTTGATGCTGGCGTTGGAGCGGCTTTCGCCGTTGGAACGGGCGGCTTTCCTGCTCCACGATGTGTTCGGGCTGGGCTTCGAAGAGGTCGCGGCGACGATCGACAGAGAGCCGGCGGCGTGCCGGCAGCTAGCCGCGCGGGCCCGGGTCCATGTTCGTGAGGCGAGGCCGCGGTTTGAGGTGGAGAAGAAGAAGAGTCTCGCCCTGGCGGAGGCGTTCTTCACGGCTTCCCGCGGCGGGGATATGCAGGCGTTGGGTGCGCTGCTGGCGGAGGATGTGAGGGTTCATGCGGATGGCGGGGGCAAGCGCCCGGCAGCGATGGAACCCGTGGTGGGGTATGAGGCCGTGATGAATTTACACCGGTATCTGGCGGGATGGTTCCAGAAGAATGACTCGAAGCTGGTCCGCGTTTGTTTCGTCAATGGACTGCCTGGTTTCATTAGCTGGGAGGCTGATGGAGAACTGCAGACGACCGCGCTGGCCATTGAGGACGGGAAGATCGCCGCGGTGTACGTGGTGCGGAATCCGGACAAGCTGCGACATTTGCATTAGGGGGCGTGGTGGCGGACGAATGCCCTGTGCCAGGCAAAAAGCTGGCAAGATTTTCAGACTTCGCAGTGTTAAACTGCGGCCATTCCGACTTTCCGAAGGGGGTGGCTGATGTTGTCGGGCAGGCGCTCGTGGCTGAAGACGGCCGGCGGATTGGCGATGGGTTCGGCGGTCCCGGTGGCTTCCCGGGTTCCGGAGGGCGATTCGATTGTCGCTACCAAGGGAGCCGCGGTGGCGGAGACCGAGGCGGGTAAGGTTCGCGGATTTGTGCGGCGCGGGGTGTCGACTTTTCGAGGGATCCCCTATGGCGCCGCCACCGGCGGAGCCCGGCGTTTCCGGCCTCCGGCCGAACCCGAGCCCTGGAAGGGCGTCCGCAGCTCGCTCACCTACGGCTATGTCTGTCCGCAGGAGCCGAGGCCGCACTGGGATAAGGATGAAGTCGCTTTCGTTTACCAGTGGGACGACGGATTTCCGAACGAGGACTGCCTGCGAGTCAACATATGGACGCCGGGGTTGGACGGGCGCAAGCGGCCGGTGATGGTGTGGCTGCACGGCGGGGGCTTTTCGACCGGGTCAGCCCAGGACATGAAGACGTACGACGGGGAGAACCTGGCGCGCCGGGGCGATGTGGTGGTGGTCTCGTTGAATCACCGGGTGGGCGCCCTGGGGTTTCTGAATCTCGCGGCGTTGGGCGGCGCCCCGTACGCCGAGTCCGGCAATGTGGGGCTACTGGATATTGTCGCGGCGCTGGAGTGGGTGCGGGCCAACATCCGGAACTTTGGTGGGGATCCGGGCAACGTGACGGTGTTCGGACAGTCCGGCGGAGGCGGCAAGGTGACGGCGCTGATGGCCATGCCGCGCGCCGCGGGCCTGTTCCACAAGGCGATTGTGCAGAGCGGCTCAATGCTCTACATGCCGGGCCCTGAGAAAACGACGAAACTGGCCGAGGCGGTGCTGAAGGAGTTGGGATTGCGCGCGGCAGACGTGGCTCGCATTCAGACGTTGCCCGTCGAACAGATCATCCAGGCCGGCCTGGCTGCGGCAAAGGCCGTGTATCCGCCGCCGGACTATTCGAAGCCGCTCGAGTTCGGAAGACATGCGGAGCTGATGCCTTGGGCCCCGACGGTGGATGGCGTGATTCTGCCGGAATCCCCGTTTGTGCGAGGCGCACCGGCTGTTTCTGCGAAAGTCCCGCTGTTGGTGGGCTCCACGCGAACCGAGTTTGGGATCGGCTGGCTCTGGCCGGAGTTCGAAGATTACACGATGGATGATTTGGCGAAAGCGATCACGAAGGGGCATGGGGCGGTGAAAGGGGCGCGTGTGCTGGAGGCGCTGCGGCGCGGGCATCCATTAGCGAAGCCTTGCGACCTGTTCGCGCTCTGGCAGTCTTCGGGCATGCGGCAGTGCGTTCTCCAGCAGGCTTCCGCCAAAGCGGCGCAGGGGGCGGCTCCGGTGTATGTGTACGTGTTCGCGTGGAACACTCCGGTGCTGGACGGGCGGATCCGGTCGTACCACTGTGCCGAGCTGCCGTTTGTGTTCGCGAATACCGACCGGTGCGATCCGGCGACGGGTGGGGGCGCGGCGGCTCGGGCGCTGGCTGAGAAGGTGAGCGACGCCTGGGTGCGATTTGCCCGGAGCGGGAATCCGAATCATGGCGGGTTGCCGGAGTGGCCGGCGTTTGCCCTGGAGAAGGGGGCGACGATGGTTTTCGATAACTCCTGTGCGGTGGTGCACGATCTGGATCGAGAGGAGCTGGGTGTGTTGGCGGAGTGACAGGGAGACGCGCTGTGGGCCTGAAGACTTTCGCTGCCGCGTTTCCCGTGGATTCTGTTGCTGAAGTTGGCGGATGCGGCCTGCAACTGAAGTGACCGCCGACAGGAGCCCGACGAGGCAATGTGGGCCAGAGCATCCTGGAAGCGGGGCGTGTCGTGGATTCGCCTGTCCCCGTGAAGCAGCGGCCGCTCGAGTTCAGAGTGACTGAAACGCCATCCTTACCTCCGACAGAGGGCGGCGATGATCACTTTCTCGGGTCCGGCCACCACTATTCCGGTGCGCAGCTTCTAAGCGATGGAATTCTGGAGGGGCTGCGCACTGGAGGCAACAATTATGGGTATTCTTCTGGGCTACGCGCCCTTTGTGGTGTTTTTTGCCGTCTCAAACCTGGGCGGTTCGGTGATGGGGTTGGTCTGTGCGGCGATCGCGGCGGTTATCCTGACAGCGGCCAGGGCTCTCAGCGGCAAGCAATCCGTCAAACTTCTGGAGCTGAGCAGCGTGCTGCTGTTTGCAGGCCTGGCGGCGGCCGCCTATTCCACCGATGCAAACTGGACCGTGACTGAAGTTCGCCTGCGGGTGGACGCCGGACTGCTGGCGATCATCGTGGCCTCGCTGGCGATCGGCCAGCCCTTCACCTTGCAGTATGCGCGGGAGGAGGTACGCCCCGAGTTGTGGAACAATCCGAGCTTCCTGCAGACGAATCGGATCATCTCGGCTGCCTGGGCGGGCGCGGTCCTGGTGTGTATCTGCGCGGAAGTGCTCTGGATCTACTTTCCAGCCGTACCCAAGGGGGTCGGCACGATTGCGACGATTGGGGCGATCTATGGGGCGGTTCGCTTCACGTCGTCCTATCCGAAGCGCATGCGGGAGCAGGCGGCCGTCGCGGCGGAGTGAACGGTTGGCGACGGGATCCTGGCGAAGGGATCCGCAGGCCTTGGGCAGGCGCCCTTCGGCGTTCCTCCGCCTGGGTGCTCGCTGCGTGGCAATGTCTTCGCGTGCATCCTTAGGAACGTAATCTGGGAATAGACGCTTGCGGCGGGCGAGCTGATTGCACAGATCATCTGAAGACGGAAGAGACACGACAGAACTCCGGCGGCTGATTCCGGAAGATCGAATTTGACGTGCCAGGTTGAGGGGGAGCCATCGGGGCTCCCCTTTTCCGCGTTTCGGAGGAAGGCCGGACGCCGGTTGGTCTTGATCTCCCCATGGCTCCCTCCCGTCCTTTCCGCCCTCAATGCATCTAAGCCCAAGCCTCGCAATTTCAATGATTCAACGGCTGCCCGGCACGTTGCCGCGATCTCCGGGATCTTTGATCACATTTCTCCAGGTGGTCGCCACTTGGAGGGGCATGAGAGAGAAACTCACTGACGACATTTGGAGCCGCATGACTGCGGCGCCCGGGAACCGCTCACGGCTGCGGATGTACGCTTTGGCGTCATTCTGCCTGGCCATGAGCTCCACTGTTGGATTTGCGGCGGACAGCCAGTTAGCCGCCAAGAAGTCGAAGGACAGCGTGATTGCAGCTCCTACCGCGGGCCAGCGGCTGAGCGGCAAGATGCACGTCTGGATCAATATCCCGGACGACCAGAGCACCCGGTTTGAGGTGAAGCTGAACGGGAAGGACATCTCGGATGCCTTCACGCTGAAGCGGCGCAAGTCCTCGGCGCCGAACGGCCGCACCCGGACGGTGCAGAGCGATGCGCTGACCGCCCACGACGGAATGCGTACCGGCCGCAATCTGCTGACAGCGCGGGTGTTGATGGCCGGCAAGGCGCCGAAAAGGGAACAGCTCTATTTCGAATGGTCGCAGCAGCCGCTGCTGGGCGCCACTTCCGTCAGTGCCGTGCAATATCCGCCGGCCGTGGGTTTCGTCGTGCCGGGTCCGACCAAGGGGGGGCCGGTGGTCAAAATCGGCGCCGACGGAATCCAGACTTCGAACTGCGATAGCGCGCTGCAGGTGCTGGTGCTGGATCGCAGCGAACTCACGCAGAAGGACTATCAGTGCTTCGACGAATCCGCCAGCCTGAAGACCTATCTGGCGGCCCGCTCCAACGCTGAGCTCGTGGTCGTCACTACGATGGAGGGCCGCACCGCGCCCGCGGGTCTGAACACCTCCGCCATCGGCGGCAACGACTACTCGGCCACGCCCGCGACGCTCTCGCCTTCCGGTTACATGATCATCGGAGCCGGCCAAACCAAAGCCGGGCAGGCGACGGAGAACTATTACGTGGAAACGACGGCAGCGGCGCCGTTTCAGTACGCGCCATACCTCACAGGCATACTGCTGCACGACAACAACAACTACTACGCCTTCCACCCGAGCGAAATGGCCACGTTCACGGTTTCCCCCAACGATCCGTCCCGCTCCAAATCGGTGGTGCAGATCAACGATCAGGTCTACACGAATCCGCATCAGAGCTATGGCGCCGGCGGCTTCTGGCTGCTCACTCTCGACCGGTTCGGTCTCCAGCCCATCGACTCCAATTGGAGCGGAGGCAGCGTTTGCGTGTATGGCGGTAAGCTAAACGACGGCACATGTGGGCAGTTCTACCCCACCGGATCGAACGATACCAGCGTGGCGTATCCGGCGATGACGGCCCTGGCCACGGCGTTGACCGGCGCCAACCAGAGCCCGCGGAATCTGTTGGTACTGACGACGGTCGGCACGCCACTCGTCTATCTGCCCAACAAGGAACTCGGGCAGGCAGTGGCACAGTTGGGCGCGTCGGAATACGTACTGCAGAAGGTTATTTCGGAATCAGTCCAGAACACCTACACCCTGATCTCGAGTTCCGACGATGATTTCTCGCAGGGACTGACCGGAAAGGCCATCTTCTCCACCAGCGTCTATTCGCAGCAGAAGCAGACCGGGTATGTCCGAGGGCTTCTGCGGCGCGACCGGAAGAGCCTCTTCAGCCCCGGGACGTATGCCCATGAATCGGCGGAACAAGTCGCCCAGGGCAAGGGGCGGGTGTTCGAGCTGGAACCTCTGCTTTGGAGTCAGCCGGTAGCATGGCCGCTCACGGATACGCCCGGTCACATCGCGGCCTATCAGCAGCTTAGCTACCAGGTGATCAACAATGTGCTGACCAATCCCAGCGGCGATCATCTGTACGATGTCCGGTATTACTACTTTGGCAGCCAGGCCACCAAGTTTGGTGAATACAAGCTGGACAAGAACGAATACCCTTATCCGGCCAATGCGAACGGCTTTTCGCAAGCCGAATGGACGGATGCGCTCGGGCAGATTGGTACGGAACTGGGCTATCTGGGACAGGTGCAGAGTTTCCTGGGTCCGGACTGGGTGGGCGGCATCATGTCGGCTGGCACCACGCCGATGGTGTTGAGCATGTTTCAGGCGGCCGGCGATCTGGCGGAAACCGAACTGAGTGCCAGCCAGGCGCAGGTGCGTGTCGACACGTCGGCAATTCTAAACCTGGCCATCTCGGGATTGGAACTGTTAGGCGACTTCTACGATCCGGCCAGCGTCCTGGGGGATGCGCTCACGCTGGCGTCGCAGACCAGCGCGTTCGGCGACGATTCGCAGAGTTTGCCTGGCGCGGAATATGCCGCGATCGCCGAGGCGACCGCCCTGGCCGGCAAGGCGGAGACGTTCGCGGTGAACGTGGAAAATGGGTACAACATGATGGTCCAGGCGATCTACTGCGACTGGGGCAAGCTGTCCTATATCGGGCAGCAGGTGGCCGACACATCGAGTCCCTGGTATCAGACATCGAAGACCATCTCGCCAAACCTGGTCGCGGCCTTCGACACAGCAGCCAAGAAGAGCACCTACCTACAGGCGCTTCCTACCCTCATCTACAAGGATGCGTGGCTGTACCAGCAGGCCACGAGTCCTTCCCAGGTCGGCTCGTGGAAGCTGATGGAATGCAATAACAAGACCGGAAAATGCGAGTACAAGTGCACGTCGTACTACGCGACCCGCAGCATCCCGGCGAACGTCACGCGCACTTACGGGACGTTGAATGATTCGACGACCGGGGACAACACGATCCACGACCTGTATGTCCTGTCGCAGCCCATCAAGAGCCAAGGCAGCGACTACGTCAGCCAGGTCTATCCCAGCGATGCGCTCATGACCCTGCTGACCGGCAGCGGCCCGGGCGATTTCAACCTTTCCCTGGATTCGCTACTGTCCTCCAGCAGCCTGTTGAAGAATCAGGCAGGACCGGTCTACAGCAATGTGGCATCCGCCTGCTACAACATCGGCGGGACCAAGTTTGTCCCGTAAGAACACATCAAAGTCCTGACGGAGTGTGCGGCCCGGCGGAGGAACAACTCCCCGGGCCGCATTTCCGTTATCAGTGGAGCTGCCGCACGGGTCAGCGGAGGCTTCCCAAGAAACTTTGGAGAACAGCCGGAATCGGGGCTTGACAGCTTCTCGCAAGTGTTATAAATTCTAACACTAGAATGTTTAACACTCGCGGACGGCGCAACGCGCTTACTCCTCTTGAGCAGTTCCTCATGGACTACGTCTGGGCGCATCCGGATTGTACGGCGGAAGTGTGCCGCGAGGGTGTCGCGGACCAGCGGGTGCTGAAGGACTCGACCATCCGGACGATCCTGCGCAACCTGGAAGAGAAGGGGTACATCGAGCACACGGTGGAGGGGCGGACGTTCGTGTATCGCGCCGTCGACACTCCGCGCAACGTGGCCGTAGACGCGGCGCGGCAGCTCATCGACCGTTTCTGCGGCGGTTCTGTCGAGGAGCTACTGGTGGGCCTGGTGGACAACCGGGTGCTGCGTCCGGATGAGTTGAAGCGGCTTGCGGAAAAGATTGCATCGCGCAAGGAGATGAAAGCATGATCACCGGAAGTTTCCTGATCGAGTGGGCGATTCGCTCCTCCGTTCTTATCGGCTCCGGAGCCGTCCTGCTGTGGCTGCTGCGGGTGAAGGATCCTTCGATCCGGCTGGCGGCCTGCATTGCCGTGGTCTGCGGCTCACTGGCCATGCCGCTGTTCACGGCGGCGCTTCCGAAGCTGCCGGTGGCGATCCCGCAGGCTCCTGTCGCTGCGAGGTTGGATCGCATTCCACAGAGAGAGGCCTTTGTTTCCAGAGTAACGACCAAGCCCGCGCCCGCCAGCGGCGTAGCGGCGCAGAGGATTGACTGGAGCGGCGCCCTGGCGGGATTGTACGTCGTGGTTGCGAGCCTGCTGCTTTTCCGGCTGGGCATGGGTCTGCTGCTGGCGCGCCGGTTGAGGCTCCGCAGCCGAGCCACGGAGCTGACGGCCGGGGGCACCGAAGTCCGCGAATCACCGCAAGTCGCGTCGCCGGTCACGGTCGGGCTGGCCCGGCCGGTGATCCTGCTGCCGGCGGACTGGCGCGAGTGGGGTCCGGCGAAGCTGGATGCCGTGCTCGCGCATGAGCGCTCGCATGTGCGCCGTAGGGATCCGGCGGTGCAGTTCCTGTCGGCGCTGCATCGCGCGCTGCTCTGGCACAGTCCGCTGAGCTGGGTGCTGCACCGGAACGTCGTCCGTCTGGCCGAGGATGTGAGCGACGACGCGGCCGTGGCGGTGACGCGCGACCGGACTTCCTATGCCGAGATGCTGCTGGAGTTCATGCAGAGCGGAGTGAGAGTGAACTGGCATGGAGCGGCGATGGCGCGCTATGGGAGTGCGGACGCGCGGATCCACCGGGTTCTGAACAGCACATTGCTGTCGACGGGGGTTCCGCGCGGCGCGGCGGCGTTGATCTGCCTGCTGGCGGTGCCGCTGGCCTATGTGGCGGCGGCGGCGATGCCTTCGCGCACGGTTCGTGCTGTTTCGAACACCTCGATTGCGGCTGGTGCGATGGCCGCGGTGGCGCCGGAACAAGCGACCGCGTCGTCTTCCCGTGTTGGGCACGGGCGATCCGAAGGCGCGTTGCGGCGCTATGTGATTGTCCTGGGCGACACGCAGAGCGGATCCTGGGACTCGAGCGAGCCGGCCAGTCCGGAGAATCTGCGGTCGCGGTTTGGCAACCGGTTCGCCTGGTTCCGCCAGAGCGGCGGCGAGTATGTGATCACGGATGAAGGTGTTCTGCACGAAATTGAACAGGCGATGGAGCCGCAGAAGAAGGTGAATGCGGAGCAGGAGAAAGTGAACCGGCTGCAGTCGGCGGTGAACGAGCTACAGGGAAAGATGAATGGCCGGCAGAATGAGGTCAACGCGGTTCAGGACAAGGTGAATGCGCAGCAGGCCGTGGTCAATGCCGCGCAAGCGACGGTGAACCGGCGGCAGGATCTGCTCAACCGCATTCACGATGCGGGTTCGCGGGAGAGCAACGAAGCTGCGGTGAAGAAGGTGGAAGCGCTGCTGAAGGAGTTGCGGGCCACGCCAGGCGCGTCCAGCCAGGAAGAGGTGAACCGGCAGCAGGCGAAGGTGAATGAGGAGCAGGGGCGAGTGAACGAACTGCAAGGCAAGGTCAACGCGGAGCAGGGCCATGTGAATGAGGAACAACACAAGGTGAATGCCGAGCAGGGGAAGGTGAACGTGATGCAGGCCAGGGTTTCCGCGGAGTTCAACGCGCGGATCCAGGAGATCTTCGATTCGGCGATCCGGCGGGGGTTGACGAAGACGGGGCGGTGACGGGGGCGGCTGGCTGCCCTTCACGGACGGCACAAGCAAAGGGACTTCCAGGATCATCCGAGGGAAACGGGTCCTCTTGCGGACGCGGGGCTACCCCGCCAGCGCCTTTACCTTCTTCTTCTGGATCGCCTCCACCAACAATGCATGATCCATCACGGTCTGGTCCCCATACGCTTCGGCCCAACGGACCATGGCTTCGTCCAGAATCGAGGAACTGCCGCAGTAGCCGGCGATGAGGGCGATGTCGCCGCTTCGGGCGTGGGCCCGGGCCAGGAGGCCGCCCAGGGTGTAGGCGTAGCGCTGCCAGTTGCCGGCGTCGAAACGCTCCACCGGGATCTGGCCTTTCAGATTGCGCTGCTGGCGCACGTAGAAGGGCCGGTCGCCCACTGAGGTCCACCCCAAGAGGATGTCGCCCGAGGCCTGCATCAGGCGCTGGTAGTAGACTACGCGGCGGCCGTCGTGAGTTGCCAGGTCGGGCGGCAACGCGGGGAGATGGTCGACCTGGACGGGCGGGGTCGCTTCCTTGACCTGCAGGACCAGGGCGTCGTTCGCACAGGCTCCGAACATCAGGACGACATAGTTGCGGACTCCGGCGCTGCCGACTCCGCCGACGCGGTGGCCCACGTCCGCGATGCGGTAGTGCCGCATCAGGCCACGGCGTTCGCGCGGCAGGGACTCGACGTAAGCGCCCAGGGCCTCCTCGACGGCTTTCCGGGTTTTGCCGTCGACCCGGCTGAGTACCGGCGGCGCCAGCTTCAGATGCCAGGCGCCCTTGGCATCCTGCTCAGCCAGTTTGCCGAGGGCCGCGTCGCTGTTCTGGGTGCGCGCTTTGTCGAGGGCGCGGCGCAAAAGGTCCTGGTAGCTGGGATCGACGCGGTCGAGGGGTTCGCCTTCCCCGGGGAAGAGATTCAGATACCAGATGTGCAGGGCGCCTTTGTCCTGGAGGAGGATCGCCTGCTGGCGGTAGCCGCGGGCGCATCGTTCGACGATGGCGGCGCGCTGTTTGCGGGGGAGTCCGGCCTGGCGGCCGAAGACGTTGATGCTGGCGCAGAGTCGCTTCAGGTCCCACTCCCAGGGCCCGACGCGCGCTTCGTCGAAGTCGTTCAGATCGAGCGTGACGTCGCGCTGGGCGGTGCCGAAGAGGCCGAAGTTAGCGAAGTGGGCGTCGCCGCAGATGCCACCGCAGATGCCGCTGTTGACGGCGGCGGCGAGGTCGAAGGTCATCATGGCGGCGGCGCCGCGCAGGAAGCCGAAGGGAGATTCCGCCATACGGCCCATGCGGAGGGGGACGTAGCGGTCCTGGCGGCCTGAGTTGGTCTTGAGAATGAGTTGGACCGGATCCGGCCGGTGCGCGGAAGGAGCCCAGTCGCCCAGAGACTCGCGCGGCACTTTCCCGCGAATCGACTTGCCTTCGGCGCGACGGTCCTGCCAGCCCCCAGTGATCGCTTTCGCCATGTTCACCGTTGTAGCAGACACCCGGAGGCCATTCCAGGGGGGTACCATGGTTGTTTGGTCATTTAGGAGCTCACCGTCATGGAATTCCTCTTCAATAGCCTGCTGGAATTAATAACTCAAACATCCACGAATCTTCCCCCCGACGTACGCGCAGCGATGGGCATCGCCCTGAAACAGGAGACCCCGGGCACACAGTCGCACCAGGCGCTTTCGATCATGGCCACTAATATCGACATGGCCCATGAAGACCAGGGTCCGATCTGCCAGGACACGGGCATGCCGACGTTCATCGTGCATACTCCGGTGGGCGTAAACCAGTTGGTGATCAAGAAGAAGATCAAGGAAGCTGTGGCGGAGGCTACGCGGCTGGGCAAGCTGCGGCCGAATTCGGTCGATTCGCTGACCGGCAAGAACTCGGGCAACAACCTGGGCGAAGAGACTCCGGTGATCCACTTTGAGCAGTGGGAGCACGATGAGATCGAAGTGAAGCTGGTGCTGAAGGGCGGCGGCTGCGAGAACAAAAACATCCAGTATTCCCTGCCCTGCGATCTCGACCACCTGGGCAAGGCCGGCCGCGACCTGGCGGGTGTCCGCAAGTGCATTCTGCATGCGGTGTGGCAGGCACAGGGCCAGGGGTGCGCTCCGGGCGCGCTGGGCGTGTGTATTGGCAGTGACCGCGCGCATGGGTACGACTTGGCCAAGATGCAGCTCTTCCGCACCTTGGACGACGTGAACCCGAATCCGGAACTGGCAGCCCTGGAAGCCGAGATTGTGGCCGAGGCCAACCGGCTGGGCATCGGCGCGATGGGCCTGGGCGGTGGTGTGGCGCTGATCGGATGCAAGATAGCGGCGGCCAACCGGCTGCCCGCGTCGTTCTTTGTCTCGGTGGCCTATGATTGCTGGGCGTTCCGGCGGCTGGGTATCCGGATGGATGCCACCTCGGGCGTGATTACACAGTGGCTGTACCGGGATCCGGAGCGGCCGGTGGAACGCATGGCGAAGGAGACCGGGTTCCCTCTGACGGGGCGCGAGGTGATCCTGACGCCGCCGCTGACCGCGGAGATGATGCGGCAGCTGAAGGTGGGCGACGTGGTGTTGATCCGCGGCGAGATGTTCACGGGCCGCGACGCTGTGCACGCGTACCTGATGAAGAATCCGCCGCCGGTGGATCTGAACGGCGCTGTACTGTATCACTGCGGTCCGGTGATGTTGAAGCAGGGTGAAGAGTGGTTTGTGAAGGCGGCCGGGCCGACGACCTCCAGCCGCGAGGAGCCCTACCAGGCCGACGTGCTGCGGAACTACGGCGTGAAAGCCGTCATCGGCAAGGGCGGCATGGGCAAGAAGACCCTGGCCGGCTTGAAGGAGTGCGGCGCGGTTTACCTGCACGGGGTCGGCGGGGCGGCTCAGTTCTATGCCCGCACCGTGAAGAAGGTGCTGGGGGTCCACCTGTTCGACTTCGGCGTGCCCGAGGCGATGTGGCACCTGAAGGTGGAAGACTTCATGGCGATTGTGACCATGGATGCCCACGGCAATTCGCTGCATGCCGAGGTGGAGCAGGCCACGGGCGACGTGCTGGAAACCATGAAAGCCTAGTCCGTTTTGTTCGGAGAGGAGGCCGGCGGCGCCGCTGGCCTCCTTTCGCGCCATAATCGAGCCATGCGGGCGCACCACCTCACTCTTTCTCTCCTTTCCGCCGCCGTGATGTCTGCGGCGGTGCTCTCCGCCCAGAGTCCCACCGACGAAGCCGCGATTCGCGACACGATCCGCCAGTATGCGGAGGCGCGCGACCACGCCGACGCCAAGGCCACGGAGGCGTTGTTCACGCCGGATGCGGACCAACTTGTGTCCTCAGGCGAGTGGCGTCAGGGGCGGGCGGCGCTGGTGAAGGGGGCGATGAGCAGTTCCAAGAAGGAGACCGGCAAGCGGCTGATCGGCGTGGATACGGTGCGGTTTCTGGCTATAGCAGGTTCGGCTATAGTGAGTCATGGAATATCGAGCAGACGCGTTCCTACCGCTACATAAGGACACCTTTCACATCCTGGTTTCGCTGGCGGATCGCGACCGGCATGGATACTCGATCATGCAGGACGTGCAGCAGCGCACGGCGGGCAAGCTGCGGCTGAGCCCGAGTACGCTGTATGCCGCGATTAAACGGTTGCTGGAGCAGGGGTTGATCGAGGAACTGGCCGAGCGGCCGGATCCGGATCACGACGACGAGCGGCGGCGGTACTACCACCTGACGCCACTGGGGCGCGAGGTGGCGCTGGCCGAGGCGCGCCGGATGGAACAACTGCTGGCGGATGCACGGGCCTGCGGGTTGCTGCCGCAGGAGGCATAAGGAGGACCACGATGCCGACGAATCAGAAACCGGGCAACGCGCTGTTCCGCGGCCTGTTGTGGCTGTACCCCGCTGAGTTTCGGGACGAATATGGCCGGGAGATGTCGATGGTGTTTTCTGACCGGTACTGCTCAGCCTCGACGGCGGGCGAGCGGCTGCGGGTCTGGTTTGAGGCGCTGACGGGCGTGTTGATGGAGGCTCCGCGGGAGCAACTCGCCGCGCTGAACCAGGATGTACGGTATGCGCTGCGTACCTTGCGCAAGACACCCAGTTTCAGCCTGACGGCCGTTTTGACGCTGGCCCTGGCGATTGGCGCGACCACGGTGATCTTCTCGCTGCTGCACGCGATGTTGTTGAGACCGCTGCCGTTCCAGAATCCGGAACAGATTGTGCGGATCTTAAGTACGTACGAGAAGTTGGGGATTACCAGTTTCACCGCCTCGGTTCCGGACTTCGTTTCGTGGCAGCAGCGAACCCGCGGCTTCACGCAAGTGGGTGGATTTACGTCGCGGGCCGTGATATTGACGGGCGACGGCCAGCCGGAACATGCGGAAGCGGCGGCGATCTCGGCCAACCTGGTGCCCATGTTGGGGATCCAGCCGCTGCTGGGACGCGCGTTCCTGCCGGAAGAAGACAAACCGCGCCATACCCAGGTGGCGATGATCAGCAAAGGGTTGCTGGACCGGCGCTACGGTGGGGATGCTTCGATTGTGGGCCGGACCATTCGAGTGGATGGACAGGCGCGCACCGTGGTGGGCGTCCTGCCCCAACAGATGGGGTTCTCGTCCAAGCCGGAGTTGTGGCTGCCGCTGGCTCCGGATCTGGCGAAGGAGAATCGGTCCAACCACTATTTGACGGTGCTGGCGAGATTGAAGCCAGGCGTCGGCCTGAGTGAGGCGCAGGCGGACCTGAACCGGGTCTGTGCGGAGTTAGGGCGGGAGTTTCCGGGATCGAACGACGGTTGGGCCGCGCGCATGGTGCCCGTGCTGGATTGGATTGTCGGGTCGAAGCTGAAGACCAGCCTGTGGGTACTGATTTCGGCCGTAGGGCTGCTGCTGCTGGTGGCCTGCGCGAACATTGCGAATCTGCTGCTCACCCGGGCCAGCGCCCGGCAGGAAGAGATGAGCGTGCGCCTGGCACTGGGCGCGAGCCGGGTCAGGTTGCTGAGGCAACTATTGACGGAGAATATCGTGCTGGCCGTGTGCGGAGGAGGCGCAGGGTTAGTGCTGGCGGCGGTGGGATTGGCCGGGTTGCAGAAGCTGTTGCCGGCGGGTACTCCACGTGTGGAGACTCTGACCCTGGAATCGCCGGTGCTGTTATTCGTGTCGGCGGTAACGCTGGCCACCTCGGTGCTGTTTGGGTTCGCTCCGGCATGGCTGGTGAGCCGTTCTGCCTTGAATTCGACGCTCCGGCAGACGGGGCGGACGCACTCGGGGCGCAATCCGCTGCGGCAGTCGCTGGTGGTGGTCCAGATGGCGATGGCGACGGTGCTGGTGATTGGCACCGCGTTGCTGCTGCAGAGCCTGGCGCGATTGCAGGATTCAGAGCTTGGTTTCCGGCCGGATCACGTGCTGGTGGCCTCCGTCAGCCTGCCGGAGTCGAAGTATCCGACGCTGGACCACGCCGCGGCGTTTTACCGGCGGCTGCTGCCTGAGGTGCAGGCGCTGCCGGGAGTCACATCCACGGGGATGACCAGCATGACCCCAATGAGCGGCGACGACACGAGTATGTCGGTGGCGGAGGGCCCTGGCCCAGCCCAGCCCCAGGAAAAAGGAAGGCAGGCGTCGTGGCGGATCATTTCGCCCGGCACCATGGAGACGATGGGCGTGAAACTGCTGCGCGGCCGGTTCTTCTCGGAATCGGATCGCTTCGAGCAGAGGCCCATGGTGATTAGCGAAGGGTTGGCCCGGCGCCTGTGGCCAGAGGGCACAGATCCATTGCAGCAACAGGTTCACCTCGGGAACGGGCAGATGTTCAATATTGTCGGAGTCGTGGCGGATGTGCGGCACAAGGGGCGGGGCGAGGATCCGCCGCCAACCATGTATATGCACTCGGCGTGGAGCCTGTGGCCGACGATGGTGCTGATGGTGCGCACTTCTGGCGATCCGCTGGCCATGGCAGGCCCGCTGCGAGCGGCCGTGCGCAAGATCGACCCGGATCAGCCGCTGTTCGCGATCCGGACGATGTCGGACCTCGTGGCCGCCGATGCCGCGCAGCCGAGGCTGCGGACAGGCTTGATGGCGGCGTTCGCGGTGCTGGCGCTGATCCTGGGCGCGCTGGGGGTCTCGGGCGTAGTGGCGTATGGCGTGGCGCGGCGGACGCGGGAGTTGGCCCTGCGGATGGCGTTGGGTGCGACTCCGGGCCAAGTGCAGGGTAACGTCATGAGCAGCGGGGCTTTGCTGGCCATGCTGGGCCTGGCGGTGGGGCTGGCTGCGGCGCTCGGACTGGGGCGGTTCCTGTCTAGCCTGCTGTACCAGGTACAGCCTAACGATCCGGTGACTTTCTCGACGATCGGAGCGACGCTGCTGGTGGTGAGCCTGCTGGCGTGCTGGGTGCCGGCGCGGCGGGCGGTGCGGATCGATCCGGCGACATCGTTGAGGAACGAATAACAGGCGCGAAAGATGCGGATGGGGGCCGTGGTTTGCTAGACTACTGTTTAGCCGATGGCCAGGTAGCTCAGTTGGTAGAGCGCGGCCCTGAAAAGGCCGGCGTCGGCGGTTCAAGTCCGTCCCTGGCCACCATTTTTTCTGTTTGTTACGATCCCGCCTTCGGCCTGCCCGTCCACCGCTTCCATCCCAAAATCCCGTGCGATTGGCTGTATGTTACCGCCTCATCGCTGGACAGAACCTTCGGGTTCTGCCGGTAATTCCGGGGTGGAGCGAGCCCGGTGTGCGGCGCGCCCTTTCCCCCAAATGAGTCCCTGACCGATGCGGTTCGCGGCATGGCGGTTGTCGCCGTTGCTGAATTAGCGCTTCCTTCTCAAGAGCCCCAGCAGGAGGCACCCACTGCACAACAGCAGTGCGGTGGATGGCTCCGGTATTGAGGACACTCCTATCGACACATCGACGTTGGCGTCCGCCAGAGCTTCGAACGCCCCCCCGGCGAGGCCGCCCTGGAAAGACACGGTGTTGCCGACATGCGGGCCGGGCAGAGCGCCGGGCAGAATCGTGACTTCGAAGATCTCGAATAGGGCCGAGGTCGCGCCGGGCGCCAGGGACGCGGGGCGGTTGAAGAAGAAGGGGATCACATCGATGGTGAGATCGGGTGATACGGAGTTGGCACTGATGCCGTTCAGGTAGACAGGATCCACTCCGGACAGGTTCGTGATGGTGCCGAAGAACTGGAGCACGGAGCCCGGGGCCCCGGTCTGCGACGGGTTCGCCAGGTTCACCTGGATGCTGCTGGCGGAGAGCGTACTCCAGCAGGCGGCCAGCAGCAGAAATGCGAGTTTGATTGTTCTCATTGTTCATTCCTCCGAGTTAAGGGAAATTGACCAGGAGCGAGGTGCTCCATGAAGCTGAGTTGGCCACGGGCGGCGCGCTGTAGAGGCCGCTCAGGGTCAGGACCTTGAAGCCAGGGCCGGCGGATTTGGGGAAGCGTGCGGTGACGGGCGCGCCCTGGCCCGGATCGAGAGTGAAGAGTTGGGCGGAGGTGAAGCCGCTGGCGGAGATCCCCGACGCTGTGGCTGCCGTGGCAAGAATGCCGGTCTCCGGGATGTTGCCCTGGTTCTTCATGTTGACCGTGACGAGGTAGTCGCCGTTGGAGGCTATGGCCACGGAGGGGGGACCGCCCGCGGCCAGGCTCACCTTGGGCGCCACTCGAATCCAGGTGGCGCCCGCGTTGCCGAACGCCACGAGTTCCTGGCGTGCCGCGTCGAAGGCGATGTTGTTGAGAGTGGGGTCGTGCGTTTCGCGCTGATACCAGGCCGCTCCGTCCCACGCCCAGAGGTAGTTGCCGGAGACGCCGAGGAGGATCACCTGCTGGATGGTGGGATCGAAGGCGGCGGCGAAGCCGGAGGGGGTGGTGGTGTTCAGGGCCTGCCAGTCCGCGCCGTTCCAACCCCAGGTGTCCGTGTAGCCCGAATTGCTCTTCGAGAGGGGCAGGATGCCCGCGATGAGAACAGCCTGGTTTCGAACCGAGTCGTAGGCGATGGAAGAGGCGAAGCGGGGAGACGGCGAGTGGACCGGCGCTTTCTGGTGCCACGCATTGCCGTCCCAGAGCCAGGTGTCTCCATAGGCCGTGCCGTCCACGACCACGAACGCCGCGGTTTGGGCGAAGACTCCGCCAAAGAGGATCACATCGGAGCCGAAGGAGCTCATGGCCGAGTCGAAGCGCGGGCTGGGACCGGCGCCCTTCTGAGTCCAGGTTTTCGTCTTGCCGTTCCAGACCCAGGTATCGCCGAAGTGATTGGGGGTGGCCAGGGGACCGGGGGTTTCGCCGCCGAACATGACGACGGTGCCGGTGCCGGCGTGGTAGGCCATGCCCATGAGCGAGCGGGGCGGCGGGCTGAGGGCGGGCGACTGCAGGGTCCAGGAGGAGCCATCCCACAACCAGGTGTCGTTGAGGAGCTTATTGGTGCCCTGCTCCGTGCCTCCAAAGAGGACGACCTGCTGATTGGCGGCATCGTAGGCCAAACCGTAACCGTTGCGCGCCGAGGGGTGGGCGGCCGGGTGAAGCTGGCTGGCGACGACCGGCACGCTGAAGTGCCCGACGAGCGTGGCGGGCGCGTTCATTTTCACGAAGCAGAAGACGGCCGACCCGGTGCACGCGCCGGACCAGTATTCAAACTCATAGCCCGGGCTGGCCAGGGCCGAAGCCGTAACCGTAGTGCCTGCGTCGAACCAGGGTCCGCCGGCCGTGCCTACGGAGCCCTGATTGGCGGGCGCCGCACTGGAGCTGAGCAGGTACTGCGTCGAGAAGACGCCGGTGACGGTGAGCGGGGCGGCGCCGAGCGCAACGTTGTGGGAGGCCGCTCCGCCATCGGACCACGAGAGGAAGGCGAGCCGGGCGCCGGGCCCGGTGGACTGCGCCGGGTTCACCGAAAGCGGGTAGCTGCCGGGCGGCAGGGAGATGGTTTGCGGACCGACGAAGGGGAAACCGAAGAGGGTGTAGGGGACGCCTGCCGGGACATTGATGGTAAGCGGATGGGCTCCGGCGGCGAAGTTGGCGGTGACCGTGGCGGGGGCGTTCATCGTGACGCTGCAGGCGGCGGGGCCGCTGCAGGCGCCGCTCCAGTTGCTGAAGACGTAGCCGGCAGCGGGCGTGGCGGTGACGGGGACGACCGAGCCCGCGTTGTAGTAGGGTCCACCCGCGGCGGTGATGGCGCCTCCGGCGGACGGCGCGGCGGCCAGGGTGAGCTGATACATCTGCTGGAAGGAGGCGGTAATGGACACCGGATTTCCGCCGACTATCAGGGGATGCGTCGAGGGCAGGCCGTCGGACCAGGAGAGGAAGACCGCCCTGGATCCTGGAGAAAGAGTCTGCACTGTGGCGGTGGAAAGCGAGTAGCTGCCGGGCGCCAGGACGACGGTTTGGGTGCCCGTGTAGGTGACTCCGTTGAGAGTGAACTGGATGCCGGGCGGAACGTTGACAGTGACGTTTACGGGCGCATTGCTGAAGTTAGCGGTGACGCTGCGATTGGTGTCGAGGGTGACCAGGCAGAGTCCGCTGCCCGAGCAGTCACCGCTCCAACTTTTCAAACCATAGCCGGCGGCAGGGGTGGGTGTAACGAGGAGAGGGCTGCCCGCCACGTAGGAGGGTCCGGGCTGGCCGGAGGCCTTCACGGCGAGCGTGCCGGAACCTGGGGGAGTGACGGAGGCCGTCAACTGATAGAGAGGCGGATTGAGGGTGTTGTTGAACAACCAGGTTTCGGACAAAACCGGTTTGAGCGGCAGGCTGGACTGGCCGAGAGCGACCAACTGCTGCCGGGCCGGATCGTAGGAGACAGAGAGAGCGCCGGGCGGCTGGACCGGGAACTGGTGCGAAGACCAGTTGGTCCCATCCCAGAACCAGGAGGCGGTGTTGTTCCAACCCACGATCATGATTTGGCGCAATTGCGAGTGATAGGCCACATTCGAGTCGCAGGAGAAGCTCGGCGGGCTGGTGACCGGCGATTTCTGTGTCCACGAGGCTCCATTCCAAACCCAAGTGTCCGAGTAGTTGACCGCGGTTACCGCATCGAAGCCGCCGAAGAGGACGAGCTGATGGTTGGCCGAGTCGTACGCGCCGCAGGCCCCGGCACGCGGTCCGGGAGCGACGGGCGTGGCGAGAGGAGTCCAGACTGCGCCATCCCAGGTCCAGGCATCGTTGAGACCCTTCTGATAGACGGGCGCGCCGAAGTGCCCCTCACCTCCGAACAGGACGACCTTCTGCAGGGTCTCGTCGTAGAACAGATTGGGCCAGGCGCGCGGCTCAGGCGGCGCAGCGGCCGGGATCAGCGTCCAGTTCGCGCCATCCCACTCCCAGATGGTGGATTTATCGTTGGGATAAGTCCCGGAGATGCCGAGCAGCACGACCTTGCCGCGTTTGGCGTCGTAGGCCATCGAGTTGATCTGGGAGCCGGGCACGGTGGCGGGCAGCTTGCGGGTCCAGAGGGCGCCGTTCCAGATCCAGGTTTCGTTGCCGGACTGTCCGCCGAAGAGGACCACCTGCTGGCGGGCGGCATCGAAGACGGCGGGGGCGGAGCCGACGGCGGCGGGCTGCGTGGCCGGGAAGACGGGGGTCCAGTGGTAAGGAGTGGTGAAATTGGCGGTGGCCGAGAGGGGCGCGCTCATGACGAGGAAGCAGAGCGGATTGGCCCCGCTGCAGGCGCCGCTCCAGTAAGCGAAGGCGTAGTTCGCTTTGGGTGTCGCGGTGAGGATGATGGAGGAACCTGCGTCGAGGTATCCGCCGGGCGTCACAGCGCCTTCGTTCGCCGGACTGGCGGCTGTCGTGAGCAGGTACTGCGTTTTAAAGGTGCCGGTGAGGGTGGTGGGGCCACTGACGGTCAGGGTGTGGGAGACTGCGCCGAGGTCGGACCACGAGACAAAGGCCAGTTGGGTTCCGGCGCCGGCAGCCTGGGGCGACGTCATGACGATGTCGTAGTTGCCGGCGGGCAGGGTCAGGGACGCCGGTCCCGTGAGGGGCAAGCCGCCGAAGGAGTACTGGACGCCCGCTGGGAGGTGGATGGCGACGGAGTAAGTGGGGCGAGTGAAGTTCGCGGTCACTGTGGCAGGGGCGTTCATGGTGACAAAGCAGACTCCGGTGCCGCTACAGGCGCCGCTCCACCCGGTGAAGGTGAAGCCGGGGGACGGGGTCTGGAAGACGGAAACAAGCGTGCCCGGATCGTAGTAGGGACCATTGGAGGAGGCCGCGGTCTGGGAGACAGTGCCACCGTTGGAGGGACTGGCGACCGCTGTCAGCAGGAACTGGGTCTTGAAGGCACCGGTGATGTTGACTGGCGCGGAAGAGACGGTGACGGGGTGGGAGATAGCACCGGCGTCGGACCAGGAGGTAAACAGGAACTGTGAGCCGGCAGACTGCTGCGGTGAGGTGGCGGAGAGCGTGTAGGTGCCCGGCGCGGCGTTGATCGACTGCGAACCGGTGTAGGTGACACCGTTGAAGGTGAACTGCACACCAGCCGGAACGGTGATGTTCACAGGGAAGGTGGAGGCGCCGCCAAAGAGCCAGGTATCGGAGTAGTAGACGTTGTTGGGCCCTTGCCCGCCGAACAGGACGGCGCGCTGGTTCAGGGTGTCGAACGCCATGGCGTAGCCGAGGCGCGGGGACGGACTGACGAGCGGGTAGAGTTGGGTCCAATCCGTGCCGCCCCACAGCCAGGTATCGGCGATGAGGGTGTTGGTGGTCGCATTGCTCCCGCCGAAGAGGAGCGTCTGCTGGAGGCCGTTCATATAAACGATGGAGGCATCCAGGATGCGGGCTTCCGGCGAGTTGGGCGGCGCGGATTGGGCCCAGTTGACGCCATTCCAGGTCCACGTTTGCGAATTCCAACCCAGCGATCCGGAGTAGGTGGTGAGGTAGCGAACCGTCTTCTGCCGGGCAGAATCGAAGGCCATCGCCAGGTAGGTGCTGAAGTAGGGCGGGCTGGTGGCCGGGTTCTTCTGTGTCCAGTTGGAGCCATCCCAGACCCATGTGTCATTGAGGAAGGAGCCGAAAGCGCTGCCGCCCGAGAGGACCACCTGCTGGTGGGCTTCGTCGTAGGCCAGCGAATGAAAGGCGCGCACAGGGGGCACGGTGGCCGGGAATTTCTGGATCCAGTTGATGCCGTCCCAGACCCAAGTGTCGGAGAGATAGCCGAGGCTATCCACCCCGCCGAACAGGACGACCTGCTGACGGGACGCATCGTACGCCATGGCGTGGAGTTCGCGGACTCCGGGCTGATTGGCAGGGCTCTTCTGGGTCCAGGCGGCGCCATCCCAGACCCAGGTGTCGCCGAGATAGAGGTGGGCCTGGACATTGGAAGCGCCGCCGAACATCACGGCCTGCTGGCGTTTGGCGTCGTAGGCCATGGCGCTGAAGCCACGGGCAGGGGGCGACAGCGGTGGGGCCTGCTGGACCCAATTGAGCGAGGTGCCGCCGAAGGCCCAAGTGTCGTTGAGGTAAGCGGTATTGGCTCCGCCAAACAGGACGAACTGCTGGCGGGCGGTATCGTAGACCAACCCGGCCTGGGAACGGCCCGGCGGTTGCGCGGCGGGGGCAAGTTGAGTCCAATTGGTTCCGTCCCAGGACCAGGTGTTTGTCAGGAAGGACACAGTGCCGTTGACCAGGGCGATTCCACCGAAGAGCAACACGCGCTGACTGATGGGGTCGTAGGACAGGCTCGTCGTATCGGAGGGTATGGGCTGATTGGCGGGAGCGGCCTGAGTCCAGTTGGAGCCATCCCACAACCAGGTATCGGAGGCCAGGGCGCCGGAAGCCATACCGCCGAACAGGAGTACTTTTTGGCGGGCGGCGTCGTAAACAATGTTGGGATAGAGGCGCTGGGTGGGCGAGGTGGCCGGCGACTTCTGGGCCCAGTTGACGCCATCCCAGACCCAAGTGTCGTTGAGGATGGTGTTGGTGCCGCTACCCGCGTAGAGGACCACCTGCTGGTGTGCGGCGTCGTAAGCAAGGGCGTGATAGCCGCGAACGGGCGGCAGCGTGGCCGGCGCCTTCTGGGTCCAGGCCGTGCCGTCCCAAACCCAGGTGTCGTTGAGTTTCGTGCCGTTGGGGGCGATGCCGCCGAAGAGGACGATCTGCTGGCGGGCCGAGTCCCACACCATTGCGGTTTCGCCGCGAGCGGGCGGGCTGGTGGCCGGAGACTTCTGGGCCCAGTTGCTGCCATCGAAGACCCAGGTATCGGCGACCCCCGTGAAGTCAGTAGAGCCGGTTTCCCCACCAAAAACGACAGTCTGCCGACGGACCGGATCGTAGGCCATGCCGAAGCCGTAGCGGCCGGTTGGCGCCGCCGAGGTAACGCTTTGCGACCAGTTCTGCTGGGCCGACACCGGCTTTGAGGCAAGCAACGCCGAGACCAGCAGCACGGTGCGCATCCATGGCGCGAGTGGCGAGTGGGCAGGCATCCGGGGGTCCCTCCAGGTCAAATCCGCAAACTATGGGACTGGAGGATCGGGTGGAGCGGATTATTACCTTACCAGTTCGGGATTCTTTTCAGGCAGGGCTTGCAGCAGGAGGCGGAGGTCCTGGCGCTGGGGGGCGAGGCGGGCTGCTTCCGTCAAGTGATGACGGGCCTCGTCGAGAAGGCCGGCGCGCGCGTATTCCACTCCGAGTTGCAGGTGGTCGTCCGGCAGACGGCGGACGAGATCGCGCAATCGGTCTGAGGGGGCGGTCTCCAGGACGCGGAACCGGGGCGGGGCTTCGGCCGGGCCGGGCAAGGTGACACGCTCGGCGCCACGGCTGGCCGTAACCTGCCATTGATAGGTGGAGCCGGGAGTGAGCCCTGTCTCGCAGATCCAGCGGGCTTCGACGACGGGCTGACTGTAGGCCGCTTGTTCTCCGGAGAGGGTAAAGACGCGGACCTGGTAGTTCCAGGATCCCTGCAGGGGCTGCCAGTGGAATTCCACGGGTGCGGCTAGAACGGCCGTCGCTTTCGGAGAAAGGAGTGGCGAGCCGGACGAAGCGGCCTCACCCATGAGTGTGCGCGGGGTGGAGGCAAGCTCCTTGAGAAAGGGAGGGAAATCGAGGCGTCCAGTGCGCAACGCCAGGGCCACGGCGGCCGGCTGCTGATCCGGGGTTCCCCGAGAGACGACAGGCGCGCGGTTGATCAGCCAAAGGGCTCCACTGGAGACCAGGACGACGGCGGCCGCCGCGGCGAGATACCTGGGCAGGAAGGTCATGCCGGGACGGGCCGGGGGCAGGAGAGCGGACTTTGCATCGTCGATCATCGCGTTCGTGTCCATGCGCTGCGAGAGGAGGCGGCGGCACTGATCACAGGCGGCGATGTGGGCGAAGACGGCACGCAGTTCTTCCGCCTCCAGCATTTGGTGCTGAAATCCGAAGATGGACTCGGGCCTCAGATGGTCGTTCGGATTCACGCAGGTCTCGGGAGTTCGGCTTCTATATAGCTGGAGTCGACTGTCACGAATATATTACCTTCCAGGTGCGGGCCCTATGCCGGCAATGCCCCGAGCCGGTTGGACAGTCTCTTCTTCGCGGCCATCCGCAGGTTGATTACCTGCTGCCGGCTGCAGCAGAGGAACGCCGCGATGGTGTTGTCGTTCCAGGGCAGTTCGATCCATAGCTCAGCGAGTTGGAGTTCGCTCATTTCGAGCACCGAAGCCATTTCGGCGAAAGTAGCGACGCCCGAGAGGGGAAACATCGAAAGAACGGAATTACCCCGGCCGTCGCGCAGATTCATGAGGAGGGCCACGCGCTGCAGGCGTGGCAACTGGCGGATCTCGCGCCAGAGGTTTTCGGTATAACGGCGGCGATCGATGGTGATCTCAGCCGCCTGCGAAGCCGCAGGATAGAGGTCGAGTTCTTCTCCGGCCTGGACGGTCTCCTGATCACCGGTGACCTTCCAGACGGAGGCCACGGAATCCACAAGCACTTGAAATGGGATGGGACCGCCGGCGGTCTCCAGAATACCGGTGAGCAGGCGGCCCAGATCGGCGTGCCCCTCGACGCCGCGGAAATGGGCGCCGGTCGAGGCCGGCGGCAGATCCTGGGACCAGGTGGAGAGAGCACATAGCGTGGTTCCCTGCCCCGGCCAGGTGCGGAACTCCGGTTCCCGCAGAAGGCAGCGAATCTGGGCAATGAGGCGGGCGCGGCCTGGCCGGCGGCGCCGGAAGTAGTGGTGGCAGGCGTTGCGGGCGAGCGTGCCCACGTATGCGCTGAAGTCGTCAATTTCGAGGGCGCCGGGCCTGGCCTTGATGCGCCGCAGATGCAGCAGAAGTTCGAGATGGGCTTCCGAGCAGACGTCCTCCAGGTCCTCCCAAAGGCCGGACAGCCTCGACGAGACCGTGCGGCGAATGATGGGAGCGGCCCAGGTGCTGACCAGCTCCTTCAAATGCTCGTCTTCCGAGGCTTGGCCGCTGGCGCTCAGGTAAGGATGGAGGAGTTCGTCCATTCGTTAGAGGGGGCTGCCGATCACGATCATGCCCGCCCAATAGAAGGGGTGTGCATATTTTCCGCCGGCGATCAGGCGGAGGGCGGCCTTGCGCAGGGAGGCGGCTTTCCCGAACGGCTGCGCGGTCCGGCGCGCTTCCAGCCAATTCCGATGGAACGAGATCATGAGTTCCGACGTGCTGGCGGATTCGACACGCCACAGGCTCGCCACTGTCGTGGGCGCGCCGGCCACGAAGGCGGCCCAAAGCAGGCCATTGATGCCTTCCCCTCCTGGAGCCTGGCCGCGCGCGGTTTCGCAGGCGGAAAGGACGAGCAGTTCGGCCTTCAGGTTGTACTGCATGAACTCGCGGGCCTCGAGGATGCCGGGATCCGTGCCGGAGCGCGCCAGCAGGGCTCGGGAGTACATGGGATTGACGGGATCGAGCACGGCATGAGAGGCGAGGTGGAGGACGCGATAATCTCCGGCGTCCGACCGCAGCCGTGCCTGGGTGGCCTCAGCGCCGACGAGAACGCGGCTCCGGCCGGCTCCGTAGAGTTTCTCGATTTCTCGAACCTGCCGCTCCGCATCGGGTAGAGGGGGCTGCCCGGCGGGATTGCCGAGGGCGAGCAACTCGCGCTTTGCCGGCTCGGCGCGGCGGCTGCGTGCCAGCCTCAGCGTCTCCCGGAGAACCGCCAGGGAGGGCGCGTAAGAGACGTTCATGCGTTCGATCAGAAACTTGCGGCCGGTGGGCTGCAACGCCTGGAAGGCCACTTCCCACAGGGGGCCATCGGGCAGTACCAATAAGGAGTGCGCTCCGGCTAGGTCTGCCTCCAAAGGGGCGATCAGGAGGCGGTAGAGATCCTGTGCGGACGCCGTGTAGGCCAGATCGTTGGAGGACAACTGGCGGTGGAATTCCGCCGCTTTGAGGCGCAGCGCGGCCTGGCCGGCGCCTAGCGCGACGACACGCGGCCGCGCGCCCTGCCTGATGACAAAGACGTAAGAGTTCTGCGGCGTTACGAAGTAGTCGAGGAGGACGGCGTCTGTGTCCCGCGCCAAAAGCTCGAGTTCCGCATCGTCGAAGGCGGGCGACTGGCCGCGCTGGATGGCCATCTCCGGATGCGCAGTATAGAGCCCGGTCTGCAGCGCTTCCAGCTCGCGGCGCGCGTGGTCGCGTTCCGACTTGAGGCTGCTATCGCCAGGCTGGGCAGCGAGGCGCAGGTCCAGGGCGGCCAGGCGCTTCTCGATCGCCCGCTCGGATTGGCGTTCCCCGGGCGTCAGCGATTTATCGAGGACCTTGTGGCCGGAGCGAAGGATGTCGGAAAGCGCCCTGGACTTGGATTGTTCAGCGAACCGGAGCGCCTCACCGGTGCGGCCCCCGGCCAGTGCGAGCGCGACCCGCTCCTGATAAGGCGCCAGCTTGTCGGCGAGGTAGATGGGCAAGGCGGTGGGCGGTCCGGTCACCCGGGTCCGGAGGGATTCGATGGCGGCAATGGACGCCTCGAACTCGTGAGCGGCCTCGGCGTTACGGTGCAGGCGCTCCAAGGCGAGTCCGGCAGCGAGGCGTGCCTGCCAGAGGACTTCAGGCCTTTCAATGGACGCCAGGATTTCGATGGACTGCCGTGCAAAGGCGAGGGCCTCCTCCGGGCGGGTTTGCCGCAGACGCAACCGGGCGAGTTCGAGATAGGTCTCCGAGAGGTTCGGCGGGTCGACGAGGCTGCGCTGAATCTCGACGGCCCGCTGGAGCTCCCGATCGGCTTCAGCGAAGGCGTTCTGGCGCGACAACACGACGGCCAACCCACGGAGGACCTCCGATTCCAACGACACCAGGCCCGTCTTGCGGCAGATCGCCAGGCAGGCCCGATAGTAGCCGGCGGCTTCCGGGAGGCGATTGAGGCCCAGCATCTCGTCGCCCAGGTTCTTCTCGGCGTCCGCGATAATACTGCCGTCCCCCACTGTGCGATTCAGGCGAAGTGCCTCCTTGAAGTAGGCGATCGCCTGCTCGTGATTCTGCTGCGCATGGTAGAGCAGCCCGATATTGTTGACAACCTCCGCCTGGCTCCAGATGTTTTTGGCACGCCGCTGGGCGTCCAGGGACTTCTGCAAGGCGAGCAAGGATTCCCGGTAGTTCCCGCGGTAAGTCTCGGTGATGCCGATGCTATTGTAGGCCGACCCGATGCGAATGTCGTCCTTGACGCCTTCAGCCAGCGCCAGGCTCTTGCGGCTGAATTCGAGGCTGCGCTCATCATCGCCGAGGCTGCTGTAAGCGAAGCCGATGTTATTGAGGACCACCGCCCGGGAGCCCTGGTTTCCCAGTTCCGCAAAGGTCTTCTCCGCCCGGGAAAGGTAGTCTATGGCTTTCAATTGGTCGCCCAGGATGCGCCACATGTTGCCGAGGTTGTTGAACGCCACGGCAATTCCTTCGCGATCGCCCCGCTGTTGCTGCAAGAGAAGCAGGCGTTCCAGCAGCGGCTGATTGGCCAGGTGCGCGCCGCGCTGATAGAGGACGGAGCTGACGGCGCGAAGAGCGGCCACGATCAGCGCAGGATCGTTGAGTCGTTCGGAGAGGACCAGGCCCTGCCGGGCCAGTTGTTCGGCGGCCTGATCGTGCAGCAGGGACAACTCCGCCTCGGACATGCCGATGAGAGCCACTGCCTCAGAGCTTGCGTCCGACGCCGATTGAGCGGCGGTGCGGGCGCGGCTGTAGATCGCCCGGGCCTGTTCCCACTTCTCCTCGGCCTTCGCGCGCACGCCCTGGGCGAGAAGCTCGGCGACTGAAACTGATTGGGCGGCAGCAGGCAGAGTGAGGCTAAGAAGCAATGCTGTCCGTGGCAGCAGGCGAGACAATCTGACCACAGCCGATTGTAACGTGGGCTGCTTTGGAAACAGCCTGTGAACCGGGCGCGTCAGAGTGAGCTGGCAGAGATCACTGGAGACCCGGCGGAAGTCAGAATCGGAGAGTACCCAATGCCGTCCCCGGGGCGAATCTTCGCTGAATGGGCCAAAAGACAGGGACCGGCCAGGGGCCGGACAGTGGGTGCGCCGCAATGCATACGGCCAACGGCATCCGAGTCCGGGATCGCCGTACCAACGAAGGAGAGGCTCTCGTTTGATCTATCCGGCAGATAAAAGCCGCCTACTTCCGAGCGAACAGCGGATGCCTTGCGCGGAAGTGGCGTCGAGTTGCGCTTTCAGCCCGCCGACCGCAGCAGCTGAGTGAACAGTTCGGGCCAGGCGTGGAGTTACGCCAGCAGTTCCTGAGCTCGGCTGACACGCTGCTGGATTCGGACGCCGTTGGGGCAGTCCACCGAACAACTGATGCAGTCGGAGCAACGGATGGCCCGGGCTGTCGCGGGCAGTTCCAGATAGCGTTCGCGGGCCATGGCGAACTGGCCGTAGCCTTCGGCGTAGGTCAGGATCCGGAGGACGTCGGGGACCGGCACGCCGTTCGCGCAGACTCCGTTGCATGCGCCGCACATGCGGCAGTAGAGGGGGCTGATGCGGGCGAGGTGCTCGGCGAGCAGGGCTTCGTCCTTGGGCGTATAGGGCTCGGCCATGGCGCGGACGTTCTCCTGGAACTGGTCGTGGTCCGTCATGCAGACGATGGCCGTGTCGACCGACTGGTTGCGCAGCGCCCACTTGATGGCCGCCAGAGGAACGCCGGGCTGGCCCAGGCGCTGGGAGAGGGCCTGGGGATTGGCTCCGTAGAGGCGGTCGCCGCGCTGCACGCGGGTGGTTCCGCCGGCGAGCGTCTTCATCACGACGATGCCCAGGCCGGATTGGCGGGCGTCGCGAATGGCGGAGGTCATGTCGGTCTTCGCCGCGGTGGTGTCGGTGTTGGCTCCGGCCGCAACGGAGCGCATGGCGAAGTTGTAAGTGGTGAGGACTACATCGGTCTGGCCGAGTTTGGCCAGGTAGGGCAGCATGCGGTCCATGTTGAAGTGCGTGCTGACTCCGGCGAAGCGGATCTTGCCGGCCTTTTTGGCGGCACGCTGCGCTTCGAGTAGTTCCCCGGTCACCTCGGCCGGGTCGTTCTTCATGTGGAGGTACCAGATGTCGAGGTAGTCGGTGCCCAGCTCGCGGAGGCTGGTGTCGAGGTCTGCTAGCGCGGCCTGGGCCGTCTTGCCGCCACTTTTGCTGGAGATGACGACCTTGGCGCGCCGGCTCTTGAGGGCCGCGCCGACCATGCGTTCGTTGTTGCCGTTCTGGTAGCTGCGAGCGGTGTCGAAGTGGACGATGCCTGTGTCGGCGGCGCGTTCGATGACACTGGCGTCGGTGGTGGTCATGCAGCCAAAGGAGAGGGCTGTCACCTTGAGGCCGGTCTTGCCGAGAGTGCGGTAGGTGAGTTTGGGCTCGGCAGCAGGTGCGGGCAAGGGGGCAGCCAGAGCGAGAGGCGTGGCGAGAAAGCCCCGGCGGGAAGCGGAGTGTTTCATCTGAAATTCCTTTTAGGGGGAGTATATCGTCTTTGGGGTTGTGGAGCGTGTGAATCGACCCGTCAGTTAGGTCGGCCGACCGGTTTCGACATGATCCAAACCCTCGTCAGCTGAGAAGCCGGCACGCAAACAAGCATCGTGATCAGGAGCAGCGTTACGTACGCCTGGGTTTCGTGATCCGCGAGGCTTGTGCTTGCGCCCAGCGGGATCAGAAGAATCGCCAGCAGGTAGCAGAGGAGCATGGCGGAAGCAGAGCGTGAGGCCAGGTGCAACTCCGGGGGCAGGCTGCCAAGAGTCACGCCCGCAGTCGCCACGACGAAGCTGGCGGGCGTCCACATCAGTCCGGACATGATCGAGTCCGCACTGGGAGCCAGTTCGAAATGATTGTTGAATAGGTTGAGCCAGATCCTGCCTGTGCACACCGCCAGCAGGCAGAGCCCTCCCAGCAAGTACCCACTTCCCGGCCTCTGCCGGTTGCGGCGGAGAGTCCCCACGATCAGAGCAGCGACGGGCAGCAGGATCATGCCGGGAAAGAGAAGATCCACCAACCCGATGAGGAAGGTCCCCTGGGCATCGCGACCTAACTTCGTGATGGACTCCTGCAGCCAGGGCGCGCTAATCATGGTCAGAATCGTCCCGGCTCCATAGAGCCACGGCGCGAGCGTCCTCAGCTGCATGGGACCGGCCAGATTGCTTTGGAGTGAGGCGAAAGGGAGAGCCAGGGCCGCCAGGCAGAGCGTCACGATGGCGTCTGAAACATTCGTCCCCAGGGGGAGGTAGAGGTATTGAAGCGGAACAAGCGCGAGCAGGAGCAGACCGAAACCGTAATAGATGCGCGCCGCTCTATTCCCGAAAGCCGAGTGAGGCATGATGCTTTGCTGCCGGTCACCGGAGGAATACCGCCTTCCGTGGGCCACCATGATTATAGTGGGACGGTGGAGATCCAGGAGAGGCGTGGATTCAAAGGGGCCCGCCCTGCCGCTATTCTAGACACACGGGGGCTGGAGCCGGATTGATGACCAGATATGACATGCTGCGCCTGGGGTTGCTGGCGGCGCCTTTCGCTTCTAGCGCTTTGCTGTCTGGGAATGCGTCGCGGAAGACAGTGCTGGTGGTGCAGGAGGGCCTGGGGCAAGTGATCCTGTTTCCGCCGGACCATCCGGAGCGCAAGAAGGCCGTGCGCGTCGGCGAGAAGCCGCATGAGATCGAGGTGACTCCGGATGGCAGAACGGCCTTTGTCTCGAATTTCGGTCTGCTGGAGGTCAACCACCAGATTGGGACTCCGGGCACCACCATTTCCGTATTGGACGTACGGGCAGGTCTCGAGCACGCCCGGTTTCAGCTGCCCACGGGTTGCACCGCTCCCCATGGGCTGAAGCTGCGTCCGCCGAAGCACCGGGAACTGTTCACGAACACGGAAGTGGGCCGCGAAGCGATGGTGGTCTTCGATGCGGCGTCGGGCATGGTGCTGCGCACGTTTGATCTTCCGCCCAGCGTCCACAACTTCATCTTCCAGGCGGAAGGACGGTCGCTATTTGCCTTCACAACGACTGGCCGTGTGCTGAAGGTGGACCCGGAAGATGGCGCCATCCTGGCCCAAACCGAGATCGCAGCGCCAAGAGGATTGGGCTGGACCGCGGATCGCCGCCGCCTCATCGTGGGCGGCAGGAACGAGCTGGTTCTGCTGAATCCGGGCGATCTTTCGGTGGAGTCGCGCTTCGGCAATCTCGGCACCGGGCAGATCTTCTATCCCTCGGCGAGTGGGGACGGCCGCTGGATCCTGGCGCCGGCCGTGCTGGATGGGTTCCTGCTGGTGATCGACGCCAAGACCGGCGAGGTGGCGCAGCGCATCCAGACGGGCAGCCCGCTGCTGGCCGTGCCCGATGGTGACCACACGTGGATCTCGAATGTGCTGGTGCCTCCGCAGATGATGCCTCGGGGCGCGGCGCCGCGCAACGGGGGCCTTGCCCTGCTGGACCTGCGGACGATGGCCGCGACTCCGGTTGACGGCATTCCCGACGCGAACGGAATTGCGGTCGCTGCTGCCAGGTAGGGTGAGCCAGGTTCTCCCGGAGCATCCGGAGGCATAGAATGTAGCCGGAGTTGTACACGGATCGTATGGACCCTTCCGATAGTGACGCCGCACGCGTTGTTCCGGCGCGGCGTACCCGAATCGCGACAGCCGCGATTCTCCTCCTCTGCTCCCAGGCCCGGTTGACTGCGCAGCCAGACGCCGGCGCCCACGCGGTACTCGACAGCATCCGGGAACGCGCCCTGGAGAATGTGCGGACGCTACCGAACTACACCTGCACTTCCGTGATTGAACGGTCAGCGCGGCGATCGGTCTCGCACCGTTTTGAGAACGTGGACCGGATCCATTTGGAGATCGCCTACATCGGAGGGAGCGAACTGTTTGGCTGGCCCGCCGGAGAGCGCATTGGCGAGCAGGACCTGCGGCGGTTCGTGGGCGGCAGCATTACGAACGGCGATTTTGCGCTGCTGACGCGGGCCTTGTTTGCCGGGCCCAGTGTCACCTTCAAGACAGCCATCCGCAAGGATCTGGGCGGCCGCCCGGTGTGGAACCTCGACTTTTCCTCTCCGCGCGAGGGGAGCGAGTGGGTGCTCACGCTGGAGCAGCGGGAAGAGCCGGTTGCCTATTCCGGGTCGCTGCAGGCGGATCCGGATTCGCTGCGGCTGATCTCCATCGGCATGTCGGCCGATTACATCCCGCGCGAATTCGGTTACCGGAGAGTCACCAGGCACCTGGAGTTCCAACCGGTCCGGATCGGGTCGAACGAGGTGATGCTGCCCTCGCGCGCCGAGTTCCTGACCCTCGACCGCAACGGCGAGGAGACTCGCAACGAGGCCAGCTTCACGGGGTGCCGCGAGTACACCGCTGAGAGCGTCCTGCGCTTTGAAGAAGCGGAACCGGAGCCGGCGAAACCGGCCGTGAACGAGGCTGCGGGGGGCTTGCCGGAACAGTTTGAGGCCAGTTGCGAACTGGAGACACCAGTGGACTCCGATGTGGCGGCGATCGGCGATGCCGTGACGCTGCGGCTGACGCGGAGCATTACCGGGAAGTCCGGTGTTGTGGTTCCGAAGGGCGCCGTCCTGCACGGCCGGATCAAGCTGCTGAGTGTTCTGGGCGGACACCGCTGCGCCGAGTTCGGGTTCCGCTATTTCGAATGGGACGGCAAGCGGCTGGAGATCTCCGGCCGGGAGAACCGGATGATCGTGACAACGCGGCGCATCTCCGGCTCGCAGAACAGCGGGCCGGGCAATTGGTCGCCAACCCTTCCGACCGTGGAGGCGACTCCCGAGTCAATGATCCGGGCTTCCGGACGGAGGCTGGTCTTGGCGCGCGGCTTCGCGCTGAAGTTGGAGAGTAAGGCGAAGGAGCACTAGGACGGCCATGCGGCTCGCAATCCTCACCGTCTGGCTGATGCTGGCGGGCGCGCAGGCGCAGACACCCGTGAAGCCGTTCCCGCAATATGACGGGGCGGAACTGGTACACCGGTTCCCCGAACTGGCCGGCATTCAATTTGCGTCCGGCGAGGGTGAGTTGGCGGGCCTGCTTCGTCTCGCGGGTCAGGGCCTGGAGCGAATGCTGGCGGGCCTGCCGGCGGTCTCGGCCGGCGAAGAGATTCACGAACTGCGCTTCGAGCGGGCAGGAGGCGTGGAGGGACGGATGGAGGATTACCGCTACATTGTTCGCGATGCCTCGCGTGGTGCGGAACTGGTACTGGAGGAGTTCCGAGTGGTGCCGGCGACGAGAGCGCGCGCCGCACCGCCCGCGGAAAGCAGCTTCCTGCTGTTGGGACACTTCGAGGCTCTGCTCAGCTACCTGCTGCCGGAAAACCGCGGCCAGTCCGATTTCCGCTATGCCGGGCGCTTGACGGAGGCGGGAGCGGATGTGGCCGTGATCGCGTTTGCGCAGCATGCGGGATCGAGTCTGCGCAGCCATGTGGTGACAGGGGCGGCCGGACAGACGGCCCGCATTCACGGCTTGGTGTGGCTGGATGCGGCGAGCGGCCGGATTCTGCGCATCCACGCGGAACTCGCCGATCAGATCGAGGGGTTCCCGTTTGAAACGCTGAGCACTGATGTTGTCTTCCGGGCAGTGGGGCTGTCAGGAGCAAGCGGCTCCGCCTGGCTGCCGGCGCGGGCGACCGTGCACGGTCAGTTTGCCGGCGGGGAGGTGCATTCGATCCACCGCTTCCGCGATTACGGGATCCTGGATCAGGATGGAGCGGCGGGAACTGGGCCGCCTGCGGATGCGACGGAAGACGCTTTTGAGCTGCTGGCGCGAGGCATCGGCCTCGAACAGGCCCACAAGCCCGCCGAGGCGGTGCCGGCGATGCGCGCCAGCGTGCGGCTTGAGCCGGAGTCAGCCCTGGCACGGTTCCATCTTGCGGTGGCGTTGAATTCCACTGGCGATCTGCGCGGAGCGGAGGCGGAGATCCGGGAGGGACTCAAGAGACGGCCCGAGGATGGGCCGGCCCACAACTTCCTGGCAGTGGTCCTGATGAAGCAGGGTGACCTGAAGGCCGCCAGCGAAGAACTGAGGATTAGCGCACGGCTCCAGCCGCGGAGCGCGGTGGTGCAGTTCAACCTCGGGCAGGTGCTGGAGAAAGTGGGCAAGGCCGAGGAGGCAGCGGCTGCCTACCGGGCCGCTTCGGCGCTGGAACCGGGCAACGCCGAGTACAGGACGCACCAGGAGCGCCTCGAACGTAGAACCGGCGCGGGCGGCCAGGATACGCTGCGGGTGGAAGTCCGGCAGGTGCTGGTGCCGGTGATCGCCACTAATCGGGAAGGCCATCACGTGACCGGGTTGAAGCAGGCTGACTTCCACGTCTTCGAGGACGGAGTGGAACAGAAGATCACGTCGTTCAGTTCGGAGAGCGTGGGGGCGGAAATGGAGTCAGGAGGGAAGACGGAGGCCCCGAGCTCGAACGCATCTGCCGTGGAGCGCAACCCAATCCGGCGCACCTATGTCCTTTGCATCGATACGCTCCATACATCGATGGAGGGGCTGGCGAATGCCAGGGCCGCGGTGGAGAAGGTGCTGCGAGCCGAACGCCCGGGGGATGCGCAGTACATTCTGGCCGCGGTGGGGAGCACCACGGAGATCCTCGCGAATGCAACACGGGATCCGGTGCTGGTGTCGCAGGCACTGGACGAGCGCAAGTTCCGGGCACGCTTGATGGACAGCCGGCGCGGATCCATCGATGTCGAGTTGAGCCAGTTTATCCGCTCGCTCGACGAGGCCCGCAGTGCCTGCGATACGGGCTCGGCCTCGTGCCAGGGGCGCAAACGAAGCCTGCCGATGGAGGCGGAGCGGATCTCTACGCAGGAACGGGTCTATAACCTGTTGTTTCTCAGGCAACTGCACAACCTTGTGGAGCAGTTGTCTCACGGCAACGACCGGCGGACTCTGGTGCTGATCTCGGATGGATTCGAACTGGTGCCGGGCAAGGCCGCCCGCACGCTGCTGAACGCCTACTTTCCGGAGTTCCGGTTCGCTGCGCTGGGCACCGTGGATCGAATGCAGGCCGAGTTCGATCAGGTGGTGCGGCTGGCGGCCAGAAGCAACATCACGATCGACACAGTGGACACGCGCGGAGTGTACACCCAGGGCTACTTCCAGGCTTCGAATGGCGGCAGCGGCGCCGCCATGATGCCGGCGGTACTCGGTGCCATGAATCAGAGCGCCTCTGACCTGCGGGCCGCGCTCTTGGAGGTCGCGGCGGCAACGGGCGGCCTCGCCTTCAGCAACAACAACGATCTGCAGGCCGGGCTTACGCGCGCCTTGGCGGACGGGCGGGAGTATTACATGTTGGGATACATTTCCAGCAACGAGAAGCTGGACGGGACATTTCGCGCGATCCAGGTGCAGGTTCGCGGCCAGAGGGTGAAGGTCCAAGCCAAGAAGGGCTACTGGGCCATGGAGCAGTAGAGGCGCGGGGCAGGCTGGACGGAACACCTGAAGCCGGCCGCCGGGGCGGACCACTTTCGCTTCCGCCCCAGCCAAGACCGGCTCTCCCGAGAACGAACCGAAGGTCCTGGTTCCAGCCTATGGCCGGCGCCGCGCGGGCGGTATCCCGATCCTTCCGATTTATTGCCTATTTCTCTCGACCGGCCGCAATTCAGTACGTCTTCCCGGGCTGCGGAATGTATTCTGGGGCTGAGGGAGCGCGACGCATGACAGTGTCGAAGCAGAGCGTGCGTAGATCCGGCCCGGAGGATCCGGTGCGCCAGGCGCGGGCCGAACTGGCCCGGAAGATTGACGCCTACGTGGGCACCCAGGTGAGACGGGAGACCGATATCCCTGGCCTGACCCTTGTCCGGCGGACGGAGTTGACCGCACCGGCCTGCATGACATACGAGCCGAGTGTGGCCATAATCGCCCAGGGCCGAAAGCGGGTCGAACTCGGACTGACGACCTTTATTTATGATGAATCGCGATTCCTGCTGACGTCGGTCGATCTGCCCATCACCAGCCAGGTGGTGGAAGCCAGCGCGGCGGCTCCTTTCCTGGCGTTGTCCCTGAAATTTGAGATGACGATGGTCCGCGAGATGCTCAGCCGGGATGAGATTCCGCCTCCGGACACACCCCCGGACACGCCGGCCATGGCCACTGGCGCAACCACGGCGGAACTACTGGGTGCGTGTTGCCGCCTGGTGGAACTGTTAAATACGCCGGCGGACATCCCCTTTCTCAGCGGGCTGATTCAGCGCGAGATCATTTACCGGATCCTGCGCGGGCCCGAGGGGGCCCGCCTGCGCGCCATCGCGACACTGGGCGACCAGAGCCATCGCACGGCGAAGGCGATCGCGTGGATGCGCGTGAACTTCGCGAAGCCATTGCGTGTGGAGGATCTGGCCCAGATGGCGGGCATGGGCGTGTCAACCCTGCATCACCATTTCCGGGCCTTGACCGCAATGAGCCCGCTGCAATACCAGAAGCAGCTCCGCCTGCAGGCGGCCCGGACCCAGATGCTCACCGACGGTCTGGACGCCGCCAGCGCGGCCTTTGCGGTGGGCTATGAGAGCGCCAGCCAGTTCAGCCGCGAGTACAGCCGGTTCTTCGGCCAGCCGCCGATGCGGGACATTCGCACGCTGCGTGCTCCCAACTCGCCGCCGATGGAGCGGGCCGGCCAACAGTAGCGCCAGCACGCAGGAACTAAAGAGTCAGCTGCTTGTGGGCTAACCACAACTGCCCCGGCGAACTCGAAGGTTGGCGGATGGCGATCACGCTACAATTAGAAGCCAAACGATGCAATTCAGCTCCGGTCCAGCTGATTTCCCGACTACCCATTGGACTCTGGTTGCGGCTGCGGGTGCCCACGCAGGGCCTGACAGCCGTCAGGCTCTCGCCTCCTTGTGCGAGGCTTACTGGTTTCCGCTCTATGCCTACGCCAGGCGGCGGGGCGATTCGCCGGAGGCGGCGCAGGACCATACGCAGGAGTTTTTCGCTCGCTTCCTGGAACGCGACTACTTCGACCGAGCCGATCCGGACCGCGGCCGCTTTCGCTCGTTTCTTCTCTCTTCCTTCAAATACTACCTGTGCGACGAAGCCGGACGGGCCCGCGCCCAGAAGCGCGGCGGCGGGATGGCTACCCTGCCCTTCGAGTTCTCGAAAGGCGAAGAGATGTATGTGCGCGAGCCGGTCCACAACGAGACGCCCGAGCGGATCTATGAACGCCGCTGGGCGCGGACTCTCTTGGACCGGGTCGTCGACCGGCTGCGCGAGGAGTTCATCCTGCTCGGTCGCCTGGAGCATTTCAACAATTTGAAGCCCTGCCTGCAAGGTGAGTTCGATGTACCGTATGCCGAACTGGCGCGGCGGCTTGAAACCACGGAGGCGGCCTTGAAGGTCGGCATTCACAGGCTTCGAAAACGCTACCGCGATCTGTTGCGCTCAGAGATCGCCAACATCGTGGCCGATCCCGCCGACATCGATGCCGAGTTGCGCCACCTGATTGCCGCACTGGCAGGCAAGTCCTGAGTTCGAAGACTGCGCATCCCGCGTTGCCGTAATGGAGAAGAGAGTGGCGCTCTGTCGAAAATGCTGCATTGAACTCGACCCTGACGGGACGTGTGCGGCCTGCATGCTCGCGGGCGCCTTCGACACCGGCCCCGAATTGGGCGCCGACAGCGGCGGAAACGAGCCCGGATCCGGCGTCGGGAGTGATCCGGCGGACGCGCTGGATGATGATCACTTTGGGGCCTATCGCATCCTGCGCATCCTCGGCGAAGGCGGAATGGGTGGGGTCTATCTGGCCGAGCAGATCCAACCGCTGCAGCGGCTGGTTGCTCTGAAAGTGGTGAAGCCGGGTGTCAACTCCGCCCAGATCCTCTCGCGCTTCAACTACGAGCGGCAGGCGCTTGCGCTGATGGATCACCCCAACATCGCGCACGTCCTCGAAGCCGGCGCCAGCGCGAAGGGGCGGCCGTACTTCGTCATGGAGTATGTCGACGGCCTGCCCATCACACAGTACTGCGACCAGCACCGCCTGAACACGAGAGAACGCCTGGAACTCTTCATCCCCGTCTGCCAGGCCCTGCAGCATGCCCACCAGAAAGGCGTCGTCCACCGCGACATCAAGCCCTCAAACGTGATGGTGACGCAGGTCGACGGGCAAGCCTCACCCAAGGTGATCGACTTCGGCATCGCCCGGGCCATCGAACAGCAGCAGGCCGGTGCGGACGGGGTCACACAACTGGGCCAGTTCATGGGCACCCCCGAATACATGAGCCCGGAGCAGGCCGATCTCGTCACTGGCGACATCGACACCCGATCTGACGTTTACTCGCTCGGGGTCCTGCTGTATGAGCTCCTGGTTGGGGCCGTGCCATTCGATGCGGCGCGGCTGCGCAAGGCGAACCTGTCCGAACTGCTGAGGATCATTCGCGAAGAAGACGCCATCCCCATGACCGCGAAGCTTACGGGGATGAGGGAGACCGTCATTGAGATCGCCCGGCGGCGGCGGACGGACCCCGCCACGCTCCGCCGCCTGGTCCGCGGCGATCTGAACTGGGTGGTCGCCAAGGCGATGGAGAAGGACCGTGCGCGCCGCTATCCCGCCGCGTCCGAACTGGCCGCCGACATCCGCCGGCATCTGGACGACCAGCCGGTGCTGGCCAGTCCGCCGGGCGCGATCTACCACGCGCGGAAGTTCGTACTCCGGTACAAGCGATCGGTGATCGCGGCGGCGGCTGTCGTGGTGGCACTGGTGGCCGGCATCGTCGCAACGTCCTGGCAAGCGGCCATCGCCCGCCGGGAACGAACCGAGGCCTTCGCCGCGCGCACACTGGCGGAAACCCGCCTGAACGACGTGCACGCTCTCGCAGAGGCGATGCTGTTCGAGATCAATGACGATGTAAAAGACTTGGCCGGAGGCACCAAGGCGCGTGAAGCGCTGGTCCGGCTGGGCCAGCGGTACCTCAACAAGGAGGCGTCACTGGCACACTCCGACCCGCGCCGGCGGCAGGCGCTGGCCGAGGCATTCCTCAAAGTGGGCGACCTGCAGGGTGCGCCGGGCGAATCGAATCTGCGCGATGTCTCAGGCGCCCGGCAAAGCTATGGGCGCAGCGTCGGGATTCTTGAAAGGGAGGTGGCCGTCTATCCGCGGCAGGCGCACCTGCGTCATCTACTGACGCTCGCTTACGTGCGCCAGGCGCAATTGGAAGAGTCGGCGTTAGCGGCGCGAACCTTCGGCTCCGTCGTGCACACATTCGCTTCCTCCTGGGCGCAACTCGACGATGCGGAATCACCGGCGAAAACGATCCTGGAGCAGGCCGCCAAATCGGCCGGCATCTATACCGCGCAGTGGCCAAATGACAGGCAAGGGCTGCGCGATGAGTGTGAAGTACTGCAGGGAAAAGGGGATTTTGCCGAGGCCGTCATGCTGCGTGGCCGCATTTTGGCCGCCAACCCGGGCGATCCAGTCCTGCGGTGGGAATTGGCGCAGGCCGAACTGGCGCTGGGCTCCTCGCTCGTGCTGAAGAACCGCCGTGAGGCCCTGCGCTGGCTCCAGAAAGGTGCGGATTCCTGCCAGGCATTGAGCCGGGAGGAACCCGCCAGCGTCAAATACCGGCGGGACCGCGCTGTCGCTCTGGGCACGATGACCCGGGTTCTGTTGAACCTGAGCCGGCTGGGGGAAGCGGTCGCCTGTGCCCGGGAGTCCGTCTCGATTCTCGAACAACTCACCGCGTCGGACAGCCTCAATGCCAGCTTCCGCCTGGACCTGAGCGCGGCGCGCGCCGCACTCTCGAACGCTTACTACGACAGCGGGCAGGCCGGACAGGCGCTGGAGAATGTCGCGCTCGCCGCAGCGGTCCAGGAGGAGCAGGCCGCGCGCCATCCGGATAACCCCGACTTCCCGCGCCAGGCCGCCTATCAGTATCGCAACGCTGCCCGGTTCAAGACCTATATGCGGGACTTCCCTGGCGCTTTGGAGCAGTATCGCAAGGCCGAAGCAATCGACCGCAAACTGCAGGCACGGTACCCTGATCGTTCTGAACTCAAGGAGGCGTTGCGCGGCGACCTGGATTCGATTGGCGGCGTCTTGCTGGAGCTCGGCGACGGACCGGCGGCCTTGCGCACCTATCGTGAGGCACTCGCGGTGGCGCAATCAGGAGGCCCCGCGCGCCATACGCCAGAGTCTCTCGTCACCGTGGCGACGGCGCACCAGGGGCTGGCTAACGGCTTCCGTGCCATGTCACGGTGGAGCGAGGCGATTCAGGAGCAGCGCGCGGCAGTGGCCATCTGGGAGCAGCGCGTCGCGGCTAAGCCCGGCAGCCCTGGACTGCAACGTGCGCTCGCCCGCAGCCAGGAGGATCTTGCGCGGCTCTACGACGGCAGCGGCAACTACCCGGCCGCCGTGGCCGCAGCAGAAAAAGCCCGCCCGTTTCTCGAAGCCGACTTAGCCGCCCATCCTGATGATGAGTCCGCGCTGACCGAGCTCCGGAATGCGCTGTTGTGCCTGCGGACGGAATATTTGAGAACGGCCGATCATGAACGCGCCCTGGCCGCCGCGCGCCAGGTACTCGCAATGACCCAGCGTACCGGTGTGATCAGCCGGGTGGCGGCGAACCGGGACCTGGGGGACACTCTGCTGCTGTCCGGCCGCCGCGAGGAGGCCCTGGCCGCCTTCCGCCTCGCGCTCCCGATCCTGGATGAGAACACGGCCGCTCCGGGCGCCGGGCGTTCCTATCCGATTGAGCAGGAGCCCTCGCCCTATTACCGGAACGAGCTGGCATCCAGTTTTCTCACCCTAGTTGCCGCCTTCACCAACGCCCGGCGCGAGGAAGAGGCCGCCGCCATTTTGGACCGGATTCTGCCCGTCCTGGAAGCGATGGTACGCGACAATCCGGGCAACAATCTTTATCGTGATACGCTCGTACGCGCCTACCACCGTGCGGCGGCCGTCTTCCTCAGTCTGGGCGATATGCCCAAATCCCTTGATTTCAATCGAAAGAGCCTGCGGCGGGAGCAGTCTCCGGCCTCCCCGGCGGAAGTCTACCATCGCGCTCTCCACCTGGCGCAATCCGGCGCCCTGCACCTCCGCCTGGGATCCCAGCAGGCCGCGCAGAGCGCTTGGCGCGAAGCGCTGGCAGGGTTTCAGCAGGCGGCGCGAGAGAGTGAGCGGCAATGGTCGGAGGACAAGGTAAATCTGACTGCCCTGGAAACCCTGCTGCTCGCTGAGCGCGGGTCGGCCTTCCTCTGGGAAAGCCTGGGCGACGCGCGGCAGGCATTTCGCCTCCTGGAATCCTGCTACCGGCACGAGACCGCGGCGCGCGGCAGCGGATCGGCAGCGGATGCCGTACTAGTCCTCTGGAAACTCGCCGGCGATCGAGGCGACTACAGCCCGTTCTTCCCAGGCGGGAAGCCAGCGGCCGGGCAAATGGCGGCAGCCCTGGCGCGAGGTTGGAGAAACCAGGCGGAGGCCATCGCGGCCTTCGCCGCTCCGGTGCCAGGGCGACTGGAGGCGGCCGCAAAGGCGGTGGAGTTCGGACGCCAGGTCGCGGCCTCGCAGGCTTCACCGGCAAACCGCCTTGGCCTGGCGCAATGCCTGCGATCCCAGGGAGACGCCTACCGGGCGGCGGCACGCGGATCCAGGGGCGCTGAGTCCGTTTCCGCCTACCAGCGCAGCCGCAACTGCTTCCTGGAGGCGCAGTCCATTCTGACCGCACTCCAGCAGTCCGGCCAGTTGCCCGGCCCTGTCCAAGCCGACCTGATCCTCTGCGTCAACAATCTGGCCGACGCCAACGAACGGCTCCGCGCCGCGGGCGAACAGCGGACGAGTTCAAGCCGTTAGCCCGGCCACGCCAATCAATCAGCTCTCCGGCAAACCTGCGTTGCCCCTAAACCCGTCTGCAATTCTCACGCAGCGTGTAACCTTCGTCGGCGTTCTTCTTATTGCCAACCAGTAAGCGTTCGCGCAGGCCGATGGGGGCGCCAGGCGGGCGCTCAGAGCAGGCGCGGACCGCAGGAGGAATTTCATGGCAACGGTAGCTTCCGCATTCAGTGGGCTCAGGTCGCGGTTCGGTCAACGAACGCAATCGCCCGCCCAGCCGATGCAGATCAGAAACAAGTTCTACAAAGACTTGCGGGAGTTCACCGCTTGGGAACCCTGGGGCGAGCGGCTGGATCACCACGATGGCAACAACGGTTACATCGGCATCACCGGCATGTTCGTCAAGCAGTTCAACTATTCGGCGGAACTGCAGAAGCTGATCGACTATGGTTGGAGATCCGCGGCGCCCGCCCGTCCGGCCACTCCGTCTTTACAACCCAGGGCGGTTACCATCGGGGCGGGCCGCGGCGGCAAGGAAGTGCCGTGCACCCTAAGGACCGGCTTCAAACGCCCGGCGGGCATGTTGAGTGCCTGGGATCACATGCAACTCTTTGAGCAGGTGGGTGCCTACGCCTTCCGCGGGGACCGCCGGAAACCGGAACAGATCCGGGCATCCCGGGGCTTCCAGCCGCCCGCCGCCAGGACCGATGCCACCTACATGAAGGCGATCGCCACCGAGTTTGTCGCATACCTGAAGCGCCGGGCAATTCCGGGCATTACTATTCCCACCGAGGATGATATGGCCGGGTACCTGATTAATCAGGTTTCCCCAGCCGACCGCCGGCTCCTCACCGAATACCACTTCTGGCGCCAGGTGCTTTCGAATGAGCGAATGCATCTTCAGGGCATGACAGACGACTCGTTTCTCAAGGGCTACATCTCCACAACCCGCGAAATCAAAAAGGCGAGGGAAGCTGCCGACGGGACCGCCGGAGGCGCTCACGCTAAGCCAAGAAATCAGGACTTCATGGAGTATGCCCGCGAAGTCACATTGGGCTATTGGGTTTACGCGCTCAGGATCGAATCCGGTTTCCTGATCAAGTCCGGCAAAGGCGGAATCACGAAGCAGGAAGCGGAGATCGCACACCTGGGGCCGCTGGACTGGAAGGATGTTTATGGCTTCGCCGGCACCGGCGCATTGGGTGACAGCACCGTCTACATCCGGAACATGTTTCAGCAGCAGGACTACAAGGCCTTCTGCCAGGTACTCGCGCAACTCTCCTCCATCGTAGGCAAGCTACCGGAGGGATTTCGCCTTGTAAATGACCAACTGGTTCAAACCACTTAGCTCCGCGGCGCGAGCTGCCGCGCCTTCGAGTGACGGGCGCGGAGGTGCTCAGCGCCTGGGGCGAGCGCTGCGATCCCCTGCCTCTCTGGGAAAGGGGAGGGGATCGCGCGGCAGGCGGTCGGCACACACTTTCTTGGGAACCCTATGATCCTGAAACAGTACTACCTGGGCTGCCTCGCGCACGCCTCCTACCTGCTGGGAGACGAGGCCAGCACCACCGCTATCATTGTCGACCCGCAGCGCGACATCCAAAAATATCTGGCCGACGCTGAGGCCTTCGGACTGCAGATCCGCCACGTTTTCCTGACGCACTTCCACGCGGACTTCCTCGCCGGCCACCTGGAATTGCGCGACCAATGCGGAGCTACCATCCATCTCGGTGCCCGCGGACAGGCGGAGTACGCCTTCCAGCCAATGCACGATGGTGACACGCTCGACTTCCCTGGCCTACGCCTGCAGGTGCTGGAAACACCCGGCCATACCATCGAGTCGATTTCGATCCTGGTCTTTGATCTCCAAAAGGACGCGACGCAGCCCCACGCCGTCCTCACAGGCGACACGCTCTTCATTGGAGACGTCGGGCGCCCCGACCTGCGGGCTTCTCTCGGTTGGACCGCCAACGACCTGGGTTCCCACCTCTACGACTCCCTGCACGGCAAACTCCTCACGCTGCCCGACGAAACGCTAGTCTACCCCGCCCATGGCGCCGGCTCGCTGTGCGGCAAATCGCTCTCCGCTGACACCGTCTCTCCGCTCGGCGCGCAGCGCCGCATGAACTATGCGCTGCAGCCCATGTCCAGGGAAGAGTTCATTCGCCTTGTCACGGCAGACCAGCCCGACGCCCCTCCCTACTTCACTTACGACGCCATCCTGAACACCCGCGAGCACGCCACCTTGGACCGCAACCTCCAACGAGTCCTGCAGCCCGTCGATCTCAACGAGGTCCTTGCCATGGGCGATGCCGGAGCCCAGATTCTCGATGTCCGCGATCCGGCCGAGTATGCCAAAGGCCACCTCGCCGGCAGCATCAACATCGGATTGGGCGGGCAGTACGCCACCTGGGCCGGCACGGTGCTCGACCGCTCCAAACCAATCGTGATCATCTCAGAGCCCGGCCGGGAGCAGGAGGCAGCCCTCCGCCTGGGCCGCATCGGCTTCGATCATGTCAAAGGCTACCTCGGCAGTGGAATGGAAGCCCTGGCTGGTCGACCAGACCTAGTCTGGCCCACGGAACGCGTCAGCGCCCCCGTCGTCGCCGAAGAACTGGCCGGCAACAATCCGCCTCTTCTTCTCGATGTCAGGAACCCGCGCGAGTGGGCGGCCAAACACATTGCCGGCAGCCTGAACGTGCCTCTCAACCATCTCCAGGAGCGCCTCTCGGAGATCCCCCGAGACTGCCGCATCGCGGTCCATTGCGCCGGCGGTTACCGGTCGTCCATCGCCGCCAGCATCCTGCATCAGAATGGAATTACGCTCTTAATAGAAATGGCCGGCGGTCTCGCCGCCTGGGAAGCGGCCAGCCTGAAACTCGCACCCGCCGTGCTTTGACGCCTTGCACCACGAATATCCAACCGAAATAGGAGACTAGCCATGAGCTTGCGCATCAACGATGTAGCCCCCGATTTTTCCGCTGAAACCACGCAGGGACCCATCCACTTCCACGAATGGATCGGAGATGGATGGGCGATCCTGTTCTCCCATCCCAAGGACTTCACCCCCGTCTGCACCACCGAACTCGGCTATGTGGCTCGCCTGCAGCCTGAATTCGAGAAGAGAAACTGCAAGGTCATCGGGTTGAGCGTGGATCCCGTTACCAACCACGGCAAGTGGGCCGCCGACATTGAGGAGACCCAGGGCTACGCCGTGAATTACCCGATGATCGGCGACCCGGAACTCAATGTCGCGAAGCTTTACGACATGCTGCCCGCCGAGGCCGGAACCACATCGGAGGGCCGTACCGCCGCCAACAATGCCACTGTCCGCACCGTCTTCATTGTCGGCCCCGACAAGAAGATCAAGCTGATGCTGATCTACCCCATGACCACCGGCCGGAACTTCGACGAGGTGCTGCGGGTTCTCGACTCCATGCAGCTCACCGCCGCTCACAAAGTAGCCACTCCGGTGAACTGGAAGCAGGGGGAGGACGTCATCATCGTCCCCGCGGTGTCCGACGAGGAAGCCAAACAGAAGTACCCCAACGGCTGGAAGACGCTCAAACCGTATCTGAGGATCGTGCCCCAGCCGGAATAATCTCGACACGGGGGCCGCTGCCGCTTCCGCCGCCCGAAAGACCGGTGGAGGCAACGCAGCGGCCCGTGGCGCCTGGCCGCCGCCAATCCCTATGCCTCTCTTCATCGTTCGACATCAGCACGCTCCCGAAACCTGCCCTGCGGCGGACCCGGATCATGGCGCCGATCTCCTCAACCACCTCAGCCGCCCCAATGTGCGCAAACACGGCGTCACCATGCGGGCTGAAGCGGTGGTGCGTGGGGAACACACCGTTTACCTAATCGTCGAAGCGGCCGGCCAGGATCAGGTTCTCGACTTCATGGCGCCCTTCGCCCTCGCCGGCAGCCTGGACGTCTACCCTGCTTCCACTTGCGCCGGTGTCGTTTCAAGAGGCGGATGCGGGGCCTCGGATGCCCCCGAGGATGACGCTATGCCGGCGCTCGATCCCGAAGAGGCCTGCCAGCAGGCAATCGAAGACGGCCTGGTGGTCCATCGTGCTCACCCGCTGAACGGCGAGATCTCCATCCCCGATCTCATCGGCGGCATCGTCATGCCGAACGCCCGGTTCTATATCCGCAACCACTTTCAGATTCCGAAACTCGACCGCGAAACATGGCGGCTCCGCGTGCACGGCCTGGTCGACAACCCCCTCAGCCTCTCCTGGCGGGACATCGCGAACCTGCCCGCGCAGTCAAGGCTGGTGACCCTGGAATGCGCCGGCAACGGCCGTTCCACCATGGAGCCCAAAACCAGCGGCGAGCAATGGAACCTCGGCGCCGTCAGCACCGCGGAATGGACCGGCGTGCCTTTGCTGGAGGTGCTCCAGCGCGCAGGCGTCCAGCCCAGCGCGCAGCACATCGTCTTCCGGGGCGCCGATAGCGGCCTCGTCGATGGCCACTCCAGCCCGGTCCTTTTCGAGCGCAGCCTGAGCATCGACGAGGCTCGCTTCTCGGAAACCCTGCTCGCCTATGCCATGAACGGCGAGGCGCTGCCCCTGCAGCACGGCTTTCCCTTGCGCGTGATCGTGCCCAGTTGGTACGCCGTCGCCTCGGTCAAATGGCTGACGGAAATTGAAGTCATCGACCGGCCCTTCGAGGCCTTCTATCAAACCGAACGCTACTACATCGACCACCAAGTCGACGGACGGGTGGAGCGGGAACCGGTCCGGCTGCAACGAGTGCGCAGCCTGATCACTGAGCCGGCGCCGCACTCGTCCGTCGAGCGCGGCGAACTCGTAGTGCGCGGGGTAGCGTGGTCCGGTGCGGCCCCCATCGCCGGAGTCAAAGTGAAACTGAACGAAGGCCCGTGGCTGGAGGCCCGCCTGCTGGGCGACAGAAAGCGGCATAGCTGGCAGTGGTGGGAATTACTGACCCGCGTGGAAGTGCCCGGCAATTGCGTCATCCGAGCCCGGGCCGCCGACCTCGACGGCCGCGTCCAGCCGGAATCGCCGGAATGGAACCACTTCGGCTACTGCAACAACGCACTCCGGCCGGTCCACGTCGTCGTGCGCTGAGCGGGTGACGCCACGGATGATCCACTCCGCTTCACCGTCGAAGCGGCGTGGGCGCGGAGATCGAGATTCAGAGGCTATTGCGACAGTTTCTCCGCGCTTTGGAGACCAGTCTCTCCACGCCACCTCGCCAGCCTCGCCAAGGCGTACACGCACATGCCCACCGACACCTGCCACACCACGAAGCAGAGGCTCATGCCATACTCCGGCCACCGCAGGGTAAACGGCCAGGCCGACACCAGGCCCACGGCGCCGGTCATCGCGCTGATGCGCACCCAGCCGCCCTTGCCCCACCCCACAGCCATGCCCAGGCCCACAACCAGCCCACCCACCAAACCGGCCAGATACATTCCGATGGCTGCGTGGCTGTTTTGATCGCCCCGAATTGCGACGGAAAACGCCAGGTGCCAAGCCAGGCAGACCAGCAGCACGGCCGGCAGCAGCCGCTGCCAAGGCCGCACGCATACCACTCCGCAGAGCACGGCGAAAGGAATCGGCACCAGAAATGTACCCACCTCCTTCGATTTGAATAACACATTGCCTGATATCACCCCGCAGGCCACCAATCCGCCCGCAAATCCGAGAATGCGTACAATTTCCGAAGTTTTCGCTTGCTGATTCATCGCATGTTTAGCCTGCCCACATCCTACTCCTTTCGTGGCGCATGCCTTGAGCGAAGAAAATCAAACCTCACCACGGCCGGCGCGCCAGTCCGCCTTTCTGAGTTAGCATTGTCTCCAATGCCAAAGACTCTCCTGGCCATGGGGGCCCACTACGACGACTGTGTCTTTGGAGTGCCCGGCACCATGCTCCAGGCCATTCAGCAAGGCTGGCGTGTGGTGATCGCGGCCCTCATCGGCGACTACACCAACTGGGCTCCGGTGAAGGGCCGTGAAAAGGCCCTCGTCGACGGCTCAAAGGAGCTCGCGCACCACTACGGCGCCGAGATGCGCTTCCTCGATTTCTCCTCGCACATGTTCGACGTCACCACCCCCGCGAAGCAGAAGGTGGCGGAGCTTGTCGCCGACGTGAAGCCTGACATGGCGATCATCCTCTGGCATAGCGATACCCACGACGACCACCGTGTCGCCTCCCCGCTCTGCGAGATCGCCGTGAAGAACGCGAACCAGATCCTGGGCCGCACCGATGCGGTCGCGCCCCGCCAGATCTATTACTACGACAACGGCCCGCGCCACACCCGAGGCTTTGAACCGGACACCTTTGTCGACGTGACGGCGGAGTGGGCCGCAGCCAGCGAATGGCTGGCCAAGCTCATGGCGCTGATGCGCAACCAGGCCTACGACCCGGCCCAGCGCGACTCCGCCGTCGACCTGAAGACCGCCATTGCGGCCTATCGCGGAGCCACCTGCGGCGTCCGCTACGCCGAAGCGCTCAAGGCCTACGATCAGCGGCCCGTGAAACTCTTCGGCTAGCACGCTACTCGTGCCGCAGCGCCGTGAGCGGATCCACCCGTCCAGCCCGCCGGGCCGGCAGATAACCTGCGGCCATGGCCACCAAGCCCAGCAGCGCCGCCGCAATCAACTGCGATACTCCGTCCGCCGGCGTGACGCCGAACAACATCGATTCCGCGGCATGCGACACCAGCACGGAGACCGGGATCCCCACTGCCAGGCCCAGCGCGATCACGCCCATGGTCCTGCGAAGGATCGACCACGCCACCTGGCCCGGCATCGCGCCCAGTGCCATCCGCACCCCGATCTCGGAGGTTTTCCGGGCCACGGAGTACGACAGCACTCCATACAGGCCCACGGCCGAGAGCACCAGCGCCAGCAGGCCGAACGCCGTCGCCAGGGTGGAGATCAGGCGCTCCTGGATCAGCCACTCATCCATCTGCCGGGCCAGTGTCCCACTGCGCAGGATGTGGACATCCGGACCCAGGCCTCGCAAACGGGCCAATACCGCCGGCAGCACCAGCTCGGGATCTCCGGCGGTCTTCACGCTTAAGGTCTGCCGCGCGCCCATGTCCATCGGCTGGCGGATCGAGATGTACAGGAAGCGCCGCGGCGCCTTCCGCAGATCCTCCTGCATCACGTCGGACACCACGCCGATAATCCGCACCGTCCTCTTGTTCATGACAACATCCGTCCCGATCGGATCCTTGTCGCCAAAGAAGTGCTTGCGCGCACTCTCGTTGATCAGGCCGACGTACGGCGTCCCCGCCCGGTCGCGGTCCGTGAAGTCACGCCCGCGCAACAGCGGGATTCCCAAGGTCCGAAAGTAGCCGTCACTGGCGGTGATCAGGCCTATGCTGTGCGCCTCACGCGACTCCGACTGGAAGCCTGGAGCGTCGAACGCAACACCCCGCCCGTTCCCATCCAACGGGGTCATGGACGACAAGGCCGCCGCTTCCACGCCTGGCAACGACCGCACCTCCGGCAGCAGCCGGTCCCACAAAGCGGTACGGTTCTCCGCCTCCGGATAGGAATCATGCGGCAGATGCACGCCCACCAGCGCCACCCGGCTCACGTTGAACCCCATGTCCTGCCGATGGAGATTCTGCAAGGTCCGCAGAAAGAGGGTCGCGCCCACCAGCAGGATCAGCGAAAGCGCCACCTGGAAGGCCACCAGCAACTGCCCCAGGCGCCCGCCGCCGCGCGACATGGTCGATCGTCCGCCATCCTTCATCGCGCCGTTCGGATCCGATCGCAGCGCACGCAGCATCGGAGCCGCACCAAACAGCAGCGAGGCCAGCAGCGAGGCGCCCACCGTGAAGCCCAGCACGCGCCAATCCCAATGAACCTCCAATTGAATCGGTCTTGCGCCGCCGGCGAAAAACGAGGTCAGCCCGCGCACGGCCCACAAGGCGACCAGCAGGCCGGTCACCGCACCCGCCGCGAACAGCAGCCCGGTCTCCGTCAACAACTGCCGGAACAGCCGCCCCCGTCCGGCCCCAATCGCCACCCGCAGCGCGAACTCGCGCGCCCGCTGCGCCGATCGCGCCAGCAGCAGGTTCGTGATGTTGGCGCACGCAATCAACAACACCAGGCCTACCACGACCATGAGGGCCCACAGCGGCTTCGAGAATCGCCGCCGCAATTGGTCCAGGCCTTGCGAGGCAGGCGCCAGTTCCAAGTGGTGAAAATTGTTGCGCCTTACTTCGGCCGGAACGGGGAACTCATCCATGAAGGTTTGGAAGATGCGGTCTGTCTCCTGGCGCGCCACCTCCGGATTCACCCCCGGTTTCAGCCGAGCCACCGCACTGAACCACCAGGAACCTGTGTCCTTCAGCATCTCGTCGGTCAATGACATGGGAATGGTGAGATCGTCGGTACGGCCCGGCAGCAAGCCACGGAACTCCGCGGCGGTCACGCCGACAATCGTGAACAACTGGCCACCCATCACCCCGTCCCACTTGAAGGTGTGCCCGATCGCACTCGGGCTACCGCCAAATCGGCGCTGCCAGAAGTCGTAGCTGATCACCGCCACAGGTGGATCCAGTCTTGCGTCCTCCGGGGTCAACAGCCGGCCCGCCGCCGGCTTGATGCCCAACAGCCGGAAGTAATCGCCAGAGACCCGCGCCGCATCCACCTGCTCAATGGGCCCGTCGAAACGGATCCCCACATCGGTGTTCGTGAACGCGGCCATGCCCGAATACGACGCCGTCTGCGTCCGGAAGCGCTCGAAACAGGGATAGGGCGGAGCCGGCCCCCGGCCCTTTGGGCCCGCAGCCGCCAGGAACACCAGTTGCTCCGGCGCCTGCACGGGCAGCGACCGCAGCAGCACCGCGTCGATCAGGCTGAAGATCGCCGTATTCGCACCCATGCCCAACGCCAGTGTCGCCACGACAGCGGCCGTGAATCCGGGAGCCTTCCGCATCATCCGCAGCCCGTGCCGCAAATCCTGTGAAAACTCGTCCAGCCAGCGCAGGCGGTTCTTCTCATAGAACCGTTCCTCGGCGCCCAGCACATTGCCGAACGCCTTCTTGGCCGCCAGCCGCGCCTCCCTTTCGGACAGCCCCTCCTGCTTCAAGGCCTCCGCCTCGAGTTCCAGGTGCGCCCGGATCTCTTCCTGAAAGTCGTTCACACTCCGTTTGCGCCGCCAGAACATGGCCATCTATGCCTCCTGCTCTTCCGGTCCCAGAATCAGCCCGATCGCCCGGGCCAGCCGCCGCCACTGGCTGGCCTTCACAGCCAATTGAGCCCGGCCCTCGTCCGTAAGCGAATAGAACCGCGCCTTGCGGTTGTTGTCCGATACGCCCCACTCCGCACTGATCCAGCCTTTATCCTCCAGCCTCTGCAGTGCCAGGTACAACGACCCATGATCCACCAGGAAGGTGTCTTCCGAGGTCTGCTGGATATGCCGCGCAATGCCCTGCCCGTGCCGCGGGCCCAAAACGAGCATTCTCAGAATCAGCAGGTCGAGCGTGCCCTGCAACAGGGCGATGCGATCATCGTCAGGCTTTTGGGTAGGCATCCGACATCAGTATTGGCTGACTTGGGTCGGATGTCAACCCAAGCGGATGTAAACCTTACCGTGCTTCATTTTTCTTGCTCCTTCTCCGTACAATGGAGAGCGATGAGCGATTTCGACTTTCTCGTTCTGTCTCTCCGTGCCGACGCGGAAATGCAGCTCGGCCTCTACCCGCGCGGCGACCAGCCGGCCGAAGTCCAACTCCCCATGGCACGCAAGATGATCGACCTGCTCGCCATGCTCCAGGAGAAGACCAAGGGCAACCTGTTGCTGGAAGAGCAGCGCAACCTCGACAATACGGTCACGGAACTCAGGTTCCGCTATCTGCAGGCATTTGAAGCGGAAGGGAAAAAGGCGGCGGAAGCCTCCAAGACGGCGGAAGCCCCGGCCAATGGCTGAGGCCCCTCGCAGTCTCACCCTCACCGTCCTCGGCTCCGGCACCAGTGTGGGCGTGCCCACCATCGGGTGCCACTGCAAAGTCTGTACGTCCAATGATCCGCGCGATACGCGCCTGCGGCCCTCCGTGTGCGTCCGCTGGGACCAGCGGGTCGTCATGATCGATACCGGCCCCGACTTTCGCCAGCAGGCGCTCACTCATCAGTTGGACCGGCTCGACGCCGTCCTCTACACCCACCCGCACGCTGACCACATCCTCGGCCTCGACGACCTGCGCCCCTTCAACTACCGCCAGAAGGAGCCCATCCCCATCTACGCCTCGGCGTTCACCATGGAGGTCATCCGCCGCATCTTCAGCTACATCTTCCACGATGGCCCCACCGAATCGTCGCGGCCCAAGATCGAGGCCCACGTCTTCGACGGCACGCCCATCCTGGTGGACGGCATCGAGTTCAAGCCCATCCCGGTGAAGCACGGCAGCGGTGAATGCCACGGCTACCGCTTCGGCCGCGCCGCCTACCTCACTGATCACAGCGAGATCCCCGAGGAATCAATGGCCCTGCTGGAAGGCCTTGATGTGCTTTTCCTGGATGCCCTCCGCTATAAGCCGCACCCCACGCATTCCACCGTGGATCAGAGCCTCAAAACCGTGGCCCGCCTGAAGCCGAAAGCGACCTACTTTACGCACATCTCGCACGACCTGCTCCATGCCCGGGCCCAGGAACTGCTGCCCGAACACGTCTACCTCGCCTACGACGGCCTGCAGATCGCGATAGAAGCCTGAACCCACACTCATGACGACGCCCATCCGCATCTTTCGCGGCCTCGATGAAGCGCGCCACGGCTTTGCGCCTTCCGCCGTCACCATCGGCAACTTCGACGGCGTGCATGCCGGCCATCGTGAACTGATGCGCCGCACGCTGACCACCGCCGCCGAGCTCGGAGTGAAGCCCTCGGCCATCACGTTCCATCCACACCCCACCACGATCGTCGCTCCGGAACGCGCGCCGCGCCTGCTCACCACCCCCGATGAACGGTGCGCCCTCATGGCCGCCGACGGCATCCAGCAGGTGCTCATCCTGCCCTTCGACCGCGAACTGGCCAACCTCACCCCGGACGAGTTCCTGCATCGCGTCCTGCTCGACATCCTGGGCGCCCGCGCCGTCATCGTCGGCAACAACTTCCATTTCGGACGCAAGCAATCCGGCACCATCGGGGACCTGCGCCGCTGCCCTGGCCTCCGGACCGAAATCGTCCCGCTGCTCATCCGGCGCGGCATCCCGGTCTCGTCCAGCGAAATCCGAGGCCTGCTCGCCGCAGGCAACATCAACAAGGCCAATCGCCTGCTGGAACGCCCCTATTCCATCACCGGCTCTGTGGTGCCCGGCGACGGCCGCGGCTCGAAGCAGACCGTGCCCACCCTGAACCTCCAAACCAGCTCGCTGGAAGACTCGACCTCCGCCCTGCCCGCCGACGGAGTCTACATCACCCGGACGACCGACCCGGATTCCGGCCGCCGCTGGGACTCCGTCACCAACATCGGCTTCCGCCCCACCTTCGACGGCCAGCACCTGACCATCGAGACGTTTCTGTTCGGCCCGTTCGTCGACCTTGCCCCCGCCCGCATCAGGCTCGAATTCCTCTTCCGCCTCCGCGCCGAGCGCAAGTTCGACTCCGCCGATGCCTTGCGTACCCAGATCATCAGGGATGTCACCCGCGCCCAGAAGTACTTCCGTCGTGTGCATCAATTCGTACATGCGGGTTAAGATGGCGGAACGCCCATGTTCCGTCTACTGCTGATCCTCGCCGCCGCTCTCCAAGCCGAGCCCGTCCGCCCCGTCCCGCCGCCGGGCGTGGACGTTCCCGCCGCCGACCGCAAGGACCTCGAGGCCGGCCTCCAACGCCTGCACTCGTCCCTCGAAAAACTAAAGGGCAATCCGCTGCTGCCGGACGTGCAGATCTACCACGAGGCGGCCCGCTACGCCTTGCAGTACAACGAGTTCTTCAAATCCGAGGAGATCTTCAAGGCCAAGGAACTGCTGCGCGAAGGCCAGGTCCGGGCTGATCAACTCCTCAAAGGCGAAGCCCCCTGGACCACCGCGACCGGCCTGGTCGTGCGCGGCTACGTCTCGAAGATCGACAAAAGTGTCCAGCCGTATGGGCTCTACATCCCGCCCAACGGACCCCGGCGCTGGCGGCTGGATGCCTGGTTCCATGGGCGGAGCGAAGTCCTGAGCGAAGTGAACTTCCTGTGGGAGCGCGAGCACAGCGTGGGCGAGTTCACACCGCCCGATTCCATCGTCCTGTTCCTGTATGGAAGATACTGCAATGCCAATAAGTTAGCGGGGGAAGTCGATCTCTTCGAGGCGCTGGCGGACGTCAAGCGCCATTACCCCATCGACGACAACCGGATCGTGGTTCGCGGCTTTAGCATGGGCGGAGCCGCGGCCTGGCACATTGCCGCCCACCATGCCGGATTGTGGGCCGCCGCCGCGCCTGGCGCCGGGTTTAGCGAAACACCGGAATTCCTCAAGCTGACGCCGGAGCAGATCGCCGCCACACCGGAGTGGGAGAAGGCGCTCTGGCACATGTACAACGCCACCGATTACGCCTCTAATTTCTATAACTTACCGGTGGTCGCCTACAACGGCGACATCGATCCGCAGAAACAGGCGGCGGACGTCATGGAACGCGAGCTCAAGCTGGAAGGGATGCAGTTGAGCCGGGTCTACGGTCCCAACACTGGCCACCGCTATCATCCTGATTCGAAACCACAAATCAACGCGATCGTGGACGCCAACTCGACCCGCGATCCCTATCCGTCCAGGATCCGCTTTACAACCTGGACTCTTTCGTACAACCGCATGAAGTGGGTGGTGGTCGAAGGGCTTGAAAAGCACTGGCAGCGCGCCCGTGTCGACGCCCAGCAAACGGAAACCGGCGTCGAGGCCAAAACGACAGGTGTTGTTTTACTCAATTTCGAGTTCGGGCCGGGCGGCGCGAAGCCCGATTTTCGGACCGTCACCGTGGACGGTCAGAAACTGACGGTGAATTCACCGCAAACCGACCGCAGTTGGACGGTGAAACTGCGCAAAACCGCCGGGCGGTGGACGGTGGCCGGTGGTGAGGAGCCCGGACTCCACAAAGTCCATGGACTCCAGGGTCCTATCGACGACGCCTTTCTTGACTCGTTCGTATTTGTTAAACCGAGCGGGACGCCGCTGTCGGAAAAGACGGGCGAGTGGACGGCCAGTGAGCTCAGCCGGGCCATCCGCGAGTGGCGGCGTCAGTTCCGGGGCGACGCCCAGGTCCTGGACGACTCCGCCGTGACCGACGACGTGATCGCGTCCAGCAACCTGGTGTTGTGGGGCGACCCGCACAGCAACCGGATCCTGGCCCGCATCCTCGACAAGCTGCCCGTCCAGTGGACCGCCGAGGCCGTGGTCTTCCAGGGCCGGCGCTACCCGGCAGCCACCCACGTACCCGTCCTGATCTTTCCGAATCCTTTGAATCCAAAGAAGTACGTGGTGCTGAATAGCGGCGTGACGTTCCGCGAGTTCGACAACCTGAACAACGCCCGCCAGGTGCCCAAGCTGCCCGACTGGGCGATCCTGGACACCACCCAACCGCCGGAAGAACACACTCCGGGCAAGGTGGTCACGGCCGGCTTCTTCAATGAAAACTGGGGACTTACGCCTTAACGTCGTCCCGGGCGAAGTCCCATTGCACCATGCGGCCCTCGCGGGCGCTCTGGTTGACCATGTGGGCGCAAGCCGCCGCATGATGGCCCGCCACCGCGTCTTCCCAGTAGGATTTGCGGGTCTTGATTGAGTTCAGAAAGTGCCAGAAGTGGATGATGGTGGCGTCCTGCCCCTGTTCGCGCCACTCGGTGCCGCCTTCCACCAGATGGGCCTTGGCGAGCGACGGCATCTCTTCCTTCTGGACCTTCGGGTCTTTGTAATAAGCCTCTTCCAGCTTCTTCGGCCACGACTCGACGATCCAGCGGTTGTCTTCGCCGATGTGCTCCGGCCAGTACTTCAGCTCGCCCCAGCCGACGGACAAAGTGCCTTCGGTACCCAGGAACATGAAGCTCGCCTCAGAGCTCGACTGGTTGTTGAACGTCGAGCTGAGGTTCACGGTGAATCCTTCCGGATACTCGAGTACGGCATTGAGCGTATCGGGCACGTCGCGCGATTCTTTCCAACGATATAGCCCGCCCATGCCCATCACCTTGGACGGCACTTTGGCGTCCATCAGGAAGTGGATGGTGGTGCAGAGATGCACGAACAGGTCCGTGGCAATGCCGCCGGAGTAGTCGCGATAGCAGCGCCAGCGGAAGAACCGTTCCAGATCGAAGCCGTGCTTGGGAGCCGACCCCAGGAACATGTCCCAGTTCACGGTCTGCGGATTGGCGTCGGGCGGGATGGGGTAGATCCAGGCTCCGGAGGCGGAGTTGCGGTTGTAGGCCGCGCGGATCATCGTCACCTTGCCCAGCTTGCCTTCCTTGATCATCTGCTTAGCCCGGACCTGCGACATCGTACTCATGCCCTGGGAGCCCACCTGCAGCATGCGGCCCGTGTCCCTGGCCGTGGCGATGATCTCCAGTCCCTCCGCGGACTTATAGGTGAGAGGCTTCTCGCAATAGACGTCCTTGCCAGCCTTCATGGCCTCGACGACGATCTGCTTGTGCCAGTGGTCCGGAGTGGCGCAGATGATGGCGTCGACCGACTTGTCGGCGATGACTTCGCGGTAGTCGCGGCGGATCTTGGCGGTGTTGCCGCGGGTCTCCTTGATGCGGTCGAGCGCGCGTTCCGTGCGGCCGGTGTAGGCGTCCACCACCTGGGTGATCTCGAACTGGGGGTGGGCCATGGCGCCGGCCATCAACTCGTGGGCGCGGGCTCCGCAGCCGATGCAGGCCAGTTGAATGCGGTCGTTCGGGGCGACCTGCGCGCTCATGGACGTGGCCAGAGCAGCGTTCATTTCGAGAAATCCACGACGACTGAAGTCCATGATGGGGGTCTCCTTGCGACCACAAATATTGTATCGCCTGGAGCCAACCGGGCCGGATTCCCGCAAGGCGTGCTGAAATAGAAGAAGGGCCAAAGTTCAGGCCCGTCATCAACACCATGTATCAGCCCGTACCCAAGGTGCCCGATTTCCCCGCTCTCGAGCGGGATGTGCTCCGTTTCTGGGAGCAGAACCAGACGTTCGCCAAGCTGCGCGCGCAGAATGCCGGCAAGGAGAAGTGGTCGTTTCTGGACGGGCCGATTACCGCCAACAACCCCATGGGCGTACATCACGCCTGGGGCCGCACATTGAAAGACATGTACCAGCGCTACCATGCCATGAACGGCAAGGAACTGCGCTACCAGAACGGCTTCGACTGCCAGGGCCTGTGGGTGGAAGTGGAAGTGGAAAAGAGCCTGGGCCTGGGCACGAAGCGCGACATCGCCGACTATGGCATGGACAAGTTTGTGCGCGCCTGCAAGGAGCGCGTGCTGACCTTCGCCACGCGGCAGACCGAGCAGTCGATCCGCCTGGGCTATTGGTGCGACTGGGACAAGCCGGAAGTGCTGTTAGGCCTGCGCGACGCGCTGGCCGACGGCGACCGCGTGGTGACCTTCACCATGCCCAGCGGCAAGGAAGTGACGGCCCGCGCCAGCGAGATCATCGGCAAGCTGGGCAGCGCGGAGTACGGCGGCAGCTACTTCACGTTCGCCAATGAGAACAACTACACCATCTGGTCGTTCCTGAAGAAGTGCAATTCCGAGGGCTTCATCTACCGCGGCCATGACGTCATGCCGTGGTGCGGACGCTGCGGCACCGGTCTCTCGCAGATGGAAGTGGCCGAAGGGCGCAAGATCACGCAGCACACGTCGGTGTTCGTGCGGTTCCCCATCCTGGGCGAGGAGAAGACGGCGCTGCTGGTGTGGACGACCACTCCGTGGACGCTCACCTCCAACGTGGCGGCGGCC